>NZ_AZIS01000005.1:0-551493 GCF_000510445.1 Propionimicrobium sp. BV2F7
GATTAAAAATGCAGAGCGTTGATAAAAAGACATAAGACTTATAGATAACTTGAGGGCAGCCATATTTTGGCCGCCCTCAAATCATTTAAGGATAAATTTTTAACGCACAGTATTAATTTCCAGAGAAAGCCCTGTTCAAAACATCGGCTAGCTCAGCAGCGATCTCATCACGGCTGGTATGTGCATCTACTGTCAGCCACTCTTTAATTCGCCACACCAATCCCGCAGCGACCATCTTCACGTAGTTGCTATTGGGCAGATCTTTATGGTTATCTATAGCGGCTTGGATGGCAGGAACACTGCTTAGGCGATCAGCTACACCGTCTATGAGTAACTCCAAAGTTTTTATTGAGTTGGAGCCTGATATCACAGAGGCTGCGAATTTTTCGTGCGGAATAAGAGCCTCAATAATTGGGCGAATGACGAACTTCTCATAACCTGGCCAAGGGTTATCGCTTTCAGCTATGGGAGCAGCCTTGAAAATAGCATTAAGGCGATACGCAGTTGTTGCCCTAACTGCCTCAGAAACATTCGAAAAATACTGATAGAAGGTGGGCCTGGTGACGTGAGCTTCTCTAGTGATCTGAGTGATGTTTAGATCGTCCACTCCGATACCAGAGTCGATAAGTTTCTCGACCGCCTTGATAATTGAACGGACAGAGCGTCTAGCCCTTGGATCTTTAACCAGATCCTTCAGGAAATCAATATTCACTATTCAAAATTAGTTGTGCCTGATTAGAACGTCAAAAATATGCGGCTAATTGTTTAGGCAATCAAATTCGCTGCTGTCTAGGCTTTCTATTCATTTTAATGCGGATCATCGCACCCGAAGGAATATCGTCAGGACATGGAATAGAAAACGTCTTGGCATGATTATTAATTTCAGTAACTGCGTTCCCATTTTCGTCAAGAATTCCTTCGAAAGGCACTTTTAGCTTTAATGGCTGGCTGCCAGGAAACAGGAACTCCACCTCGTCGCCGGGGCAGATCTTGTTCTTGGAATGAAGGTAGAGCCTTCCGGCCGTCTCGTCGTACTTCTCGACGACGCCCACCCATCGCCAATCGTTGATGCTGCCACCAGACTTCACGTATTCGCTGGCGGGGCTCTCGGGATAGTAGAAGCCCGTGCAGTAGTCGCGGTGTGCAACCTTGTATGGTTCAGCTAGCAGCCAATCATCAAAGTTTACTTGCACCACATCTTCCTGGACGTCTCCGATGAATCGTTTCAGCTCCTTGCCTTCTTCGTCTTCGTATCCGCGCTGAAGCAAGTACGAACCGACAGCAGTTTTATACGCGTTAGTCGTTGCTGCAACGTAATAGGCGCCCTTCGCCCTGCCCTCGATCTTTAGGCTTGTGACGCCGGCGTCCAGGACGTCGTCGATGTGGGCAAGCATGTTCATATCCTGGGAGTTGAATAAGAACGTGCCTTCATCGGTGGTCTCAATAGGGAAGAACTGTCCAGGACGCTTTTCCTCGACGACGTGGTACTGCCAGCGACAAGACTGCGCGCAGTCGCCGTGGTTGGCGTCCCTGCCTGTGGTGTGCTGCGAGATCAAGCAGCGCCCAGAGAAAGCCATACACATTGCGCCGTGTACGAACGCCTCGATCTCGAGGCTAGGGCTGACGTTACGCCTGATATCGCGGATCGCCTCCAGCGGCAGCTCGCGGGCCAGCACGACCCTCGATGCGCCCAGCTCCGCGAACGCGTTCGCCGCCTGATAGTTAGTGACCCCGGCCTGAGTTGAGACGTGTAGCTCTATGTTAGGCGCCACCTGCCTGGCTGACATCAGCACACCTATGTCGGAAACGATCAGGGCGTCCACGTCCATTTCAGCAAGATGTGCCATGTAGGCGTTGAGGTCTTTAACTTCCGAATTAGTCGGTAGCACATTGCAGGTGACAAACACCCGAGCGCCACGATCATGAGCGTAGCTGACGCCCTCAGCCAGATCCGCCATCGAAAAATTTTTGGCTCGTGCCCTCATCCCGAATTCGCGGCCACCGCAGTAGACGGCGTCGGCTCCGAAGTCCACCGCCGTTTTTAACGTGTTCAGGTTGCCCGCAGGAGCGAGCACCTCAGGGCGGTTTCTTCTGGGAATCTTCGGGAAAGTCGTAGCCACTCATCGAGCATAAACGGCAGGCAGAAATAGCCAAAAAATTTCTGTGAGCGGTTTTGGCTACCGCCAAACTTAAATTGCTTGAAATATATGTGAAGCGCAGCAACTTAAAAAGCTGATTTCTGGTGGGATAGTCGCATTTTGCTTATTAGCTGAAGCGACTGCTTCTCAAACAGCTTTCTGTGTGGCAGAGAAGTCTAATAAGTTGTATTCATGTGGTTTGGATGGGTTGTCGCGGGCGTATTGGCGGTTGTACTGGCGGTTGTCGTCGCCAAGAGAAATAAAGACGACAGCGAAAGCGTCGACCCCTCGGCCGGAGAACCGGCGATCATCGCCCACGAGATGCGCACCCCACTGACCCTGATCAGGGGAGCGGCCGAACTGCTCGCAGAAGAGACACCAGGCCCGTTGAACGAAACGCAGCGCAACTTCGTCGCCACCATCCAAGACAATTCATCGCAGGCAATTGATATTGCTGAGAACTTCATTGCTAACCTCAAGCTGAACTCGCCCTCGGGCAAGCTCGTCGTCGAAGAAGTGGACGTGCGAGCTGTGGTTGCAGACGCCGCAAAACAGCTGCGTAAGATAACAGACCTGCCGATCTACGTGGACGCTCGAGGCGGAATCCTGCCGATCTGGGCAGATAAAGGAATGATCCGCCAGGTGGTGTGGAACCTGATCAACAACTCCGCGCGACACGCAGGCAAAGACGCAGCCATCACCGTACGCATCGAGAACGCGGAGGGTGGCGGGGCAATTCTGTCCGTCAGCGACGACGGTGCGGGCATCGCGCTGGATGAACAAGAACGTCTATTCAAACCCTTCGCGGCCGGAACATCGCGGAGACCGGGATCGGGCATCGGAATGATGGTCACAAAGCAAATCGTCGAACGCCATGGCGGAAGCATCATGGTTGACTCCCTGCCAGGCCTAGGAACCGTGATTGTCATCGCGCTACCCAAAGGCACACCCGACAAAGCGTAAACTCTAAAGATCAACCGGCAAGGAGGAGCATGGACAAGCCCACCGCACTCGTCGTCGACGACGAGGAACAGATGCTCATGATCGTCTCCTTCGCGCTGCAAACCCAAGGATTCGAATGCGTCACAGCTCAGAGCGCTCAAGAGGCCCTGGCCGGGCTGAAGAAGCGGGATTTTGACCTCGCGGTGATCGACGTAATGCTGCCGGGCGGATCCGGCATTGAGCTAACCCGAACCATTCGTCAAACTAGCGCCCTACCTATCATTCTGTTGACCGCGCTCAGCGACGAAAGCCACCGGATCGCCGGCCTAGAAGCGGGTGCCGACGATTACGTTGTTAAGCCGTTCAGCCCGCGCGAACTCGCGCTGCGCGCCCAAGCCATCGTGCGCAGAACAATGCCCGAGAAAAAACGCGAATCGCTCAAGGCAGGGCCGTTCGTCATCAACCGAAGGACCCTCGAGACCACCTACGACGGCCAGATAATAGAACTGTCCGATACCGAGGCGAAACTGTTGCTTGCGCTCGCTGTAGAACCAGGGGCGGTCGTTCACACCCGAGAGCTTCTGGAGGAAGTCTGGCATTCCAAGAGCCCGGTCGGGGGCCGCGACATGGCTAAGACTGCCGTCTACCGGCTGCGAAAGAGCCTCGAGAAGTGGGGCATCACTGACGTCGTTGAATCGGTTCGCGGGGTCGGATATCGTCTCAATATCGAATAAATAACGTCCAGCTAAGTTTGGTGACAGCTTTGTTACCAATTGTTACCCCAGTCGATGGCAGCGTTACCTGCATTTTGGCATCGTCAATTTAGGCGTATCGCCGGTGATACGCCAAGAAAGGTAACAATGGCTGAGAAAGCAAAAAGCAGCCTGGGTTGGCTGTCCGCCCCCGCAGCAAAAGAACCAATTGCCGCATCCAAAGTCGATAGCCTATACAGGCGCATGCGCTTCCAGGTCTTCATTGGCATTTTCCTTGGTTACGCAGGTTTCTACCTGATTCGTAACAACGTCTCCCTGGTGGCCGCCGTGCTTAAGCAGCACGACATCATGGACGCCGTTGGCATCGGCATCGTCGCGAACGCAGTACTGATCTCCTATGGCCTGTCCAAGTTCTTCATGGCGATGCTCTCCGACCGCGCAAACGCTCGGTTCTTCCTGCCGCTGGGCCTCGCGCTTTCCGCAGTAGTTAACCTGTGCATCGCGGCATTCCCCGGCATCGCGGCCTCCATCGGCCTGTTCGCAACCGTCATGTTCATCAACGGCTGGTTCCAAGGCATGGGCTGGCCTCCTTCGGGCCGCATCCTGGTGCACTGGTTCTCCACCCGAGAACGCGGCACCATGACCTCGGTTTGGAACACCGCCCACAACGTTGGCGGCGCCGGCGTCGGCATCCTCGCTGCCTGGGGCCTGCAGCACATGGCCACCAACGAGGCCGACTGGACTCCTGCTTTCTATGTGCCGGCGATTGTCGCCCTGGTCGTTGCGCTGATTGCCTTCCTGCTCATCCGTGACCGTCCCGAGGCCCTCGGACTGCCGGCCATCGAGGAATACCGCAAAGATCCGGCAAAGGTCGCCCCAGCAGAGATCGAGGGTTCCTGGCTGTCGATCGTCGTCAAGCACGTGCTGACCAACCGCATCGTCGTGCTGCTGGCCATCACCAACGTGTTCGTCTACGCCCTGCGTTACGGCGTCCTGAACTGGATCCCGGTTTACCTGACCGAGCAGATCCACGGCGCAAATGTTAAGGACGGCATCCTCGGCTTCGCTCTTTACGAAGGCGCCGGCATCCTTGGCACCCTGCTTTGCGGCTGGCTGTCCGACCGCGTGTTCAAGGGGTGGCGCAGTGGCGCTGGCATCGTGTTCCTGATCGGCGTTGGCATCGCGCTCGGCTTCTATTGGCTGCTTCCCCCGACTGCTCCGCTGTGGATCTTCTACGTGCTGATCGCCTGCATCGGTGGCCTCATCTATGGCCCGGTCATGCTGATCGGTCTGCAGGCAATCGACCTGTCGCCGCGTAACGTGGCGGGTACCGCGGCAGGCTTCACCGGTCTGTTCGGTTACCTGCTTGGTGCGTCCATGGCGTCCACCGGCGTCGGCCTGCTGATCAAGTACGCGGGCTGGGACATCACCTACGGCACCCTGATGGTGATCGTTGTGCTGGCAGTCATTCTGATGGCCATCGTCGGCAAGGATGAGCGCAAGCTGATGGCTCGCCGCGCCGCCAGCAACGGCCAGTCGGCGGAGTCGACTAAGTAACTAACCTAAAAATGATGGCGGGGCACCTATTGCCCCGCCATTATTATTGTGTAGATGAAGTCAAAGTGGCTGCGGCGTTTCGCAGTGAAATGCGCGGTTGCGGTGGTTGTGGTTGCCGCGCTCGCGGTGTCGCTTTCGCTGCGCCCCTCGCCAGGTCTTCGGCTACTTTGTTCTAACAACGAAGAATCCTGCAGAAGCGTTGCCGACGCGTACAGCAAGGAGAGTGGCGTCAGTGTGGCCGTCACTAGAATGCCGACGTCTCAGGCCCTAGCTCGAATCGAATCCGCGCCGGGCGAATTCGACGCCTGGCTGGGCGGACCTGCAGAGGCCTACATGCTTGCGGAGCATCGAGGTCTGCTAGAAGCCAGCCGGCCGGATCTGAGTAACATTCCGTCACGTTTCGTGGACCCCCGTGGCTATTGGCACGGGGTCTACGCAGGTGTCTTAGCTTTTTGCGTTCGTGACGAATCCCTCACTTCATGGGCGGACCTTGCCTCGCTCGAGTGGCGCGGCAGGTACGTTCTCCCAGACCCGCTGACGTCCGGCACGGCTGCGTCGATGCTTCAGGTGTTGGCAGAAGTGAGCGGAGAAAACCGCGCGAAGCTCGTCGAATTTCTAAAGAACCTTGACGCGGGCGCCTTGACCTACACGATGTCTGGCACCTCGGTGGCCCATCTGGTGGCCGTCGGGGCTGCGGACGCCACGGTTACCTTTGCCCCCTACTGCAAGTTTGAGAAAGACCAGGGAGCGCCGGTTAACGTGGTCTATCCCTTAGAGGGAACTGGATACGAGATCGGGGCAGTGGCTGTGCTGACTGGGGCCGAGCCAATCGCACACGATTTCGTCTCATTCGCAGTCAGCGACTCGGGACAGCGCGCAGGGATAGTCGGTTCCGGGCAGCAGGCCACCAGCTTGAGAATCGAAAACAATATTGAAACCGCACTTGCCGCCCTGAACGTGGAGATCGTTCAGCCGGCCTCTGCGGTTTCCGGTGCTCAACGCGAAAAGATGACCGAGATCTGGGTCGACGAGGTGCGCCGTGGCTCGGTCTAGGTTGAGGCGAGCGGTCGCGCTTTTGGCGGCCGTCATATTATTCTGCGCCGGCTTCCTAATGCTGAAGCGCCACGTGCTCGACGCCGAGGGAATGCTCGCCCGTAGCCTATTTATCGCTCTGCTGGGCGGGGTGATCGCGTCGTTTTCTGGTGGGTTGGCGGCGCTTGCCGCAAAGTGCTCGGGAGGGCCCTTCTGGCTGGTCGTGGCTAGTCTTCCGCTGCTCGTGCCACCTGAAACCATCGGGCTGGCCTTGACGTGCTGGCCGATGGGGATGGCACCGTATTCTTGGCACGTCATAGTGCTCGGGCATGCCATCTCCCTTGCTCCGATTGCCGCACTCTTCACCGCCGTCATGCTCTCGCGGGTCGATCGCGCACAGATTCAGATGGCCGCAATAAGCGCTTCTAGCAATCGGGTTTTCTGGCGTCTACTCTTCCCGATTTGGGTTCAAGGGGTTGCCACCTCGACGTTGATCTGCGCGATGCTCGCGCTCACAGACCCGTCGCTGACCCTGGTATTCGGGTCCACCGATAGCTATCTGGCGTCACACGCCCTGCGCTCGGCGCTTGCCGGCCTGGGCGGAAACTTGGCGATCGCCCTTTTGATGATCTCGCTGGCCATAGCCCTGACGCTTCTCGTGCTTCACCAGCTCGGCATATCGGGCCTGGCGCCGGCGGTTGAGCGAGACGCGCCTCGCCGTCAGCCCGCGTCCGCCCTCGTAGGAAGCCTGCCCGCGAACGACGACCTGTCGATAAGATCGTTTCCGCTTCTAATCAGCCTTGCGGGCAAAGCATCCGCCGTATTGCTGGCGTCTGTGGTTGCTGTTTGTCTGATAAACGGGCTGAGCCGTTTCGAGGTTGTGCGGGGCGACTTTCTGATGGGGCTGCTGGTCATCTTTTTGGCCGTGGTTGCAAGCGCAGCCGTCTCGCTGCTGATCGTCGCCTTCGTCCAGAGCAGGACCGTTATCGAACTGTGCGCGGCCGCATCTATCTGCTTGCTCTGCGTTTGCCAGACACTCGGCGGGCTATACCTCTCGGAAAAACACAGGGAAACAATCAGGATTTTCGGTAGAAACGTGTTCCCCGCGCTGGTGGGGGCCGGGTCGCCGGGTGGCGGAGTGCTGGGAATCGGCCTGGCCTACTCGTCAATCGCGCTTCCACTCTCGCTGCTTTCCGCTACATACCTTTTCGCCCAAGCCGGCAAAATTCGCATGGCCGCCAGCGTTTCGGGAGCCGGCGTGCTGCGCTCTGCCGCCACGGTTGTCCGAGAACTTGCCGGTGGCTTCTTCGCCGTGGTTCTGCTCATCGCGCAGCTCCTATTGACGCGTTCTGCCCCGGCAATCTTCGTCGGTACCGTCGACGTTTCGTTCATTCACTCGAACCTGTTGAGCGCCATCGAGAGCAGGGACTTGCAGGCGGCATTTTCGACTTCTCTTGTGGTCACTGCCGTCGCGGCCGGGGTGCTGGTCTGCTCCGTGACGCTGTGGCAGGCTGGAAAAACTGCCTGGGGATCTTTAACTAGAAGGGTAAGAACAAGGTGAAAGGTCTTGAAGTTTCGGGCGTTCGGGTGCCCAGGCCCGAGGGCGGCGCAGACATCGTGTCCGACATCTCGTTTTCCGTTGAGCCAGGGCAGCTTTTGTGTGTGGTTGGCCCATCCGGCAGTGGCAAAACCACACTGCTTCGCGCGATCGCGGGGCTTATTCGGGCGGGAGGTTCGGTTCGTGTGGATGGCCGAGAAGTCTCTGGGCTACGGCCTAACGAGAGGAATATCGGCCTCTCCAGCCAAGACCCCGTCCTCTTTGACACCCTTACGGTTGAGGAGAACGTCGGGTTTGTGCTGGACGACCCCGACACGCCCAAACGGGTGCGTGACGGGCAGATCGCCGTGTCGCTGGCAAGGATGAACCTGATGAGCCTGGCCAACAGCTACCCGAACTCGCTTTCTGGCGGGCAGGCCAGCCGGGTTTCGCTGGCTAGGCTATTCGCGCAGCGCCCGGCCGTCATGCTGCTGGACGAATCCTTCGCGCACGTCGAAGCCACGCTTAAGCACAACGTGCAACGAACTTTTTTAGAGTTGATCGAGCGGCTGCAGATACCTGCCGTGCTCGTCACTCACGACCTGGACGAGGCCTGCGAGATGAGCAGCCGAATGCTGGTGCTCACCGAAAACGGGCAGATTGGGCAGCTTGGAAAGGCTCGGGATATCTACGCTCGACCGGCCTCCGCGCTAGTTGCGGCGTTCATGGGCATAGATAACATCTTCGCCTGCAGGGCGCTAGGTCCAGCGTCGGCGGCTGGACGGATGTGTGTGCAGCTCGGGCGCTGGCAGGTGGAGCTATTCGCCGATTCAGCCACCTCTGACGCAACCGCGTACATTCCCGCCGAAGAAATCCTGCTCGAACCGGCAGGGGAGGACGAGTCGATCATTACGGGGCAGGTCATATACTGCGCATTTTCGCGAGCCCGCACCCGCTACGACGTCGAAACCGAGATCGGCACCTTTACAGTTAGCGCGCCCAGCCGCGCCCGCGAATATCCAGTCGGCTCGAAGGTTGGGCTGAGAGTTCTTAGCGGTTGGGTTTCCTAGCGCCAGAAGACTGGCGTGGTTGGCGTCGACTTGTCTTCGTCGAACTCGTAGCCGTCGACGTCGAAGTCGGCCAACTGGGAAACCTTGTTGACGCCGTTCTTGATCACCCAGGCGGTCATGGCTCCGCGTGCCCGCTTGGCGTGATAGGCGATGACTCGACGCTTGCCGGCCTTGGTGGTGTCTTCGAAACGTGGTGAAACCATCTCGGATTCCGGGTCCGTTAACATGCTCGAGTATTCCTTGCTGGCCAGGTTCAAGAAGACGTGGTCGCCGTCGGTCTTCTCCAAATCTGACTCGGCCTGCTTCGAGACGCGCTCGCCCCAAAACTCGTACAGGTCATCGGCATCTCCGACGGCAAGCTTGGTGTGCTGCTCGAGGCGGTGCGGCACGATCTCATCTGCGGGACGCAGCATTCCGTATAGCCCACTCATGATGCGCAGAATCTCTTGGGCACGGCTCAGGTCTGCAGCGCTGAAGTCTTCAACGCGAAGAGTCTGGTAAGCGTCGCCGTCAAACGCGCTGATCGCGGACTTGTGGTCGGCCTCGTAGAATTTTGCGAATCGGTTGTAGTTGAGCACGGCCAGCTCCTCAGATATGCCCATCAGTTTTCCGAGGCTGGGCATCGAATAGCCGCGCAGCGCATCTACGAGCTGGTCGGTTTGTTCCTCGAAGCGGGGCTTGGTGGGCGAGATTTCGACGTCACGATCGAAATTCAGCCGTTTGGATTCTGAGAGCAAGATCAGCATGACCCCAATGTTATGTCAGGGTCTGTAATGCCTAGCCAAAGGGCAGTTAACAAAAAAAGTGTTAGAAGTAACAAAAAAATTGTTAAAAGCCGTTATTTTCGTGTATTCTTTGTACATATTCGGCGCGGGAAAAGAACGACCTTCTCCCACGCCCCCTTAAAACAGTTGTCATTCAAAGATGAAGACAGAAGAGGAAGCATGACTGAAAACAAGCGTTTGGCCGATGGGCCTCTGGTAGTCGCTATCGACTCGTCCACCACGTCCACCAAGGCCATCATCGTAGACGCCGAGGGCAACATCTGGCACACGGCGAAAGAGAACATCCAGCTGCACACGCCAGCCATGGACCAGTACGAGCACAACCCGGCCCGCTGGTGGGAAACCAGCCGAGCAACCATCGGCAAGGTGCTCAGCGAACTTTCGCCGGCAGACCGCGACCGCGTCGAAGCCATCGGTATTACGCACCAGCGCGAGTCCTTCGCGCCGTTCGACAAGGACGGCAACCCGCTTCGCAACGGCATTCTCTGGCTCGACGGCCGCGCCACCGAACAGATCCGTCACTACGGTAACGACCACATCCACGAACTTTCCGGCAAGCCCGCCGGCGTCACTCCCGGCATCTACAAGATGGCTTGGGTGAAGGAAAACGAGCCCGAGGTCTTCGAGAAGGCCTACAAGGTGATGGACGTCCACGGCTACATCGCTTGGATGCTCACCGGTCGTCCCGTCAGCTCGCAGGCTGCCGCCGACTCCCTGGGCCTGTTCGACATTCAGAAGCGCGACTGGGCGGACGAACTTCTCGACATCGCTGGCGTCAAGCGCGAGCAGATGGCCGAACTGGTTGAGCCGTCATACGAGATGGGCACGCTGCGCACGGAACTCGCAGACGAGTGGGGCATCAAGGAGGTTCCGGTTATCGCGGGCCTCGGCGACGGCCAGGCAGCAGGCATCGGTGCCGCTGCGGTCGACCCAGAGATAGGGTTCCTGAACTTGGGTACCGCGGTGAACGCCGGTGTCGATTCACCCGTCTACAAGTACGACAAGGTATTCCGCACCCACGTCTCCGGCATCCCCGGCAACTACGTGTTCGAGGTGCTGCAGTCGTCCGGCTCCTACCTGGCAGGCTGGTTCCGTGAGACCCTGGGCGACCCGAAGCTGCTGGGCGAGCCCGACCCGGCGCTCGACGAGGCAGCCAGCCACATCCCGCCGGGCTGCGAAGGCCTGGTGACCCTGCCGTACTGGAACGCCGTGCAGTCGCCCTACTGGGATTCGGTTGCCCGCGGCGCCGTCGTCGGCTGGAGGGGCACGCACTCCCGCGCCCACATGTACCGCTCCATCCTGGAGTCCATCGGCTTCGAGATGCGTCTCAACCTCGACTCAGTCGAGGCCGGCACGGGCGTCAAGCTCACCGGCCTGCGCGCGATGGGCGGCGGCACCCGTTCGATGCTGTGGCGCCAGATCATGGCCGACACCACCGCGCTGCCGATCACCGTTTGTGCCCAGGACGAGATCTCCGCACTCGGTGCAGCAGTTCTGGCAATGGCATCGACCGGTATCTACGGCGAGCACGACGTCGCAGCCACCGCAAAGAAGATGGCGCAGTACGGTGAAACTGTCGAGCCGGACATGGACAAGCACGCCCAGTACAAGGACGTAGCGCACGTTCAGCGCCAGCTCTACCCGAAGCTGAAGGACGTCTTCGAGGAGCTCTACGACCTGACTCTCAAGTACCCATCGACTCGACCGGAATCGCCCAAGGCCGAGCTTTAAAAACAACTGGAAGAAGGAAATATGTCTGTAATCACAGTTCTAGGCGCGGGGGCCATGGGCTCCGCCATCTGCACCCCGCTGGCCGACGCCGGCTGGGAGGTCCGACTCTGGGGAACCTGGCTCGACGACCACCTACTTGATGCCGTCGAGAAGGGCGAGAACCACCCACGCACCAATGAGCCGCTGGCCGAGGGCGTCAAGCTTTACCGTTCTGATCAGCTGGAAGAGGCTCTCGACGGAGCCGACACCGTCATCCTTTCGGTGGCGTCTGTTGGTGTTGAGAAGGTCACCAAGATGGCGCTGCCAGGCATCGTCAAGGCCGAAGCCCTCATGGTCACCTCGAAGGGCTTCCTCGAGTTCGACAACGGCGATGTTCTGCTGCTGCCCGACTCCATCCGTCGCATCGCGAAGGAGGAGGGGTACGACAATCTGCCTCCGATCGTTGCAGTTGCCGGCCCGGTTAAGGCCAACGAGTGCGCCGCCCGCGAACCAACCGCAACCATCTTCGGCTGCAAGGACAAGGACGTCGCCATCAAGTATGCGCGTTCCATCCGCACCGACAACTACGCCATCGAAGCCACCGACGACGAGATCGGCGTCGAGATCTGCGCTCCGATGAAGAACGTTTTCGCTATTGCCCTCGGCATCGCCGACGGCCTGCAGGAGAAGACCGGCGTTCCCCACCACAACCTGAAGGCCGCAACCTTCAACGAGGCGGTTCGCGAGATGTCGATCCTCGGCAAGTCTCAGGGCGCTGCTGAAGCCACCGCCTTCGGCCTGCCAGGAGTTGGCGACCTCGAGGTTACTGGCCTTTCCGGCCGCAACAAGTTCTACGGTGTTCGTCTCGGCCGTGGCGAGAAGCCGCAGGAGGCGCTGGAAGAAATGGCTCGTTTGGAGCAGACCGTCGAGGGTGTTCCAGCTGCCGGGTTGGCAAAGAAATTTGTCGATCAGCATGCCTCTGACATCGCCGATCAGCTACCGTTAATGAACGCTGTTATTGAGATTCTGGCGGGTGGGGTCGACGACGTGAAGAGCGTAGTCGGCAATGCTGTGCTGCCTGCTCGCCCCTAAATTAACGAATTGAGTAAATGATGCCAGGTATGAACCTAGACCCTGAAGGTCGACGCAGGAAGATTGTCTCCGTCGTCACGCAGGAGGGTTCATGCCACATCGACGAGTTGGCTAATCTTCTCGAGGTTTCGGCGATGACTGTTTATCGCGACGTCGCCGACCTCGAGAAGCTCCAACTGGTCAACCTTAAACGCGGCGAGGTGTTTGCCGCGGAATCCTCGCTAAACGAAGCCGCGTCCAAGGTGCGCATAGGCACCCATAACAAGACCAAAGAAAAGATGGCTGCCGCCGCAAAGAAATACCTTAATCGCGGACAATCCATCATGGTCGACGATTCTTCTTCGACGATTCCCGTGGTCGAGGACCTTATAGATTTCGAGCCGATCACCGTCGCAACAAACGCCGAATTCGTGGCGACGAAGCTACGTCACCAGCCTGGCGTGCGGCTGCTCATGTTGGGAGGCCAGTACGAGGCGTGGGCGAACGCCTACTTCGGTGAACTTACTGAGGCGGCTATCTCAAGGCTGAGCGTCGACTGGGTGATCATGTCTTCGACGGCAATAACGAACGGTTTTTGCTATCACCCGCAAGAAAACGTCGCCCGCACAAAGCGCGCAATGATCGATTCCGCGCGCAAAAAGCTGCTTCTGGTGGACTCGACCAAGTTCCAGAAGGCGGCCCTCTACAAGGTGTGCCCGGTAACCGAATTCGACGTGATTATCACCGACTCCAAGACGCCAAAAGAAATCGTGGCTGACCTGAGGGACCAAGGCATAGAGGTCAAAGTCGTTTCTTAACTTAGCGTGGTGCTTTTCATCCGTAGTCGGATAAAAAGCACCACCAAAAATAAATGCGGTGAGATCCAAGTGGATCTCACCGCATTTATCTATCTAATGCTTACTTGTTCTCGTCGGCTGTCCAGCCAAGGCCGAGAGCCTTGTGCACCAGGACAATCGGGTGAACCGTCTTAACGCCGGAGCCCTTCTGGATTTGCCAGCGGCAGGTCTCGGTGTCGCAGACGGCAATCTTGGAGTCGACAGCGGTCTCCTGGACCATGTCAAACAGCGGCTTACCGACCTTCTGGGCCACCTCGAACTTTTCCTTCTTCAGGCCGTAGGTGCCGGCGATGCCACAGCAGGAGCGTCCCGACTCGACGACCTCGAGGCCCGGAATCAGGCGCATCAGGTCGGCCGCGGGGGAGCCCATGCCCTGGCTGCGAACCTGGCACGGCTGGTGGTAGGGAACCTTCATATTCAGCGGCTCGAAGTCGAATTCGACCTCGCCTGCGTCGTAGAGCTCCATCAGGAACTCGCTGATGTCGCGGACGCGCTCGCGAACGTTGTTGACGGCCTCGTCATCGCGAATGCCAAGGTAGTTACGAGCCTCGTGCTTGAGCATTCCGCCACAGCTACCCGCGGTAGAGATGATCGGCACGTCGCCGTCGTCAGGAGTGATGCCTGCTGCGTCGCGCAGCTGGCGGGCCAGCTTCTTGACCGACTTCTCGGCGTCCTCGTAAAGACCGTTGGACTGCTGAGCAAGGCCACAGCAACCCTGCTTCGGCACGATGACCTCGTAGCCGATGTACTCCAGAACCTGGATCGCGCACTTTACGGCCTCGGTCTCGAAATAGCCACCGGCACAGCCGTGGAAGAACACGACCTTGCCACGCGAACCCTTAACGGCCGGTCCCTTGCGCTTCTTCAACCAGCCCTGCAGGCTCTGGGTCTGCGCGGTGGGCATCGGGGCATCCTCGTGAATGCCAACGACGGCCTCCATGATCTTACGCAGCGGCTTGAACTTCAGCGCGGCGTTAGCGATCGGGGCGACCGGGGTCATGACCTGACCCATCAGGACGGTATTGGTGATCAGGCGGTCGCGGACGGGAACACCGTTCTGCGCCTTCTGAACAGCCTTGGCCAGCGAGATGATCTCGGAGACCTGCACGCCCTGCGGGCAAACCACCGAGCAGGTGCCACAGCTGGAGCAGTAATCGATGGAGCCGTCCACCGAAATGCCGTCGCGGTAGCGCTCTGCCTGCGGGCCGGAGTACTTCGGGCCGCCGAACAGCGGGGTGGCCTCGAGCACCGGACAAGTGGCCTCACAGATGTTGCACTTGACGCAGTTATCCAGGCTGGCACGCCTGATTTCGTTGTTTAGCCTCTCGCGCATCTTCTGCGCGGTCTCAGCTCTGCTCATTTGCTCTCTCCTACCTGCTCAGCGGCGCGCTTGCCGGAAGCAACGGCGATGCCGTCGCCGGACTTCTCGTCCCACCGCTGTGCGCCGGCAAGCAAACCGCCTGCGGCGTAGAAATTGTCGTAAACGGCCTTTCCGGATTCGTCCAGCACGCGCATCGTCTCGTCGACGCGCACACCGACCTCGAACAGCGGCTGCGGCTCGTCTTGCTTGTGGGTGATCAGGTCTTCGCCATTGTGCTCGCTCAGCGGCAGGCCGAACACGGTCTCGGTGATGTTTCGGTGCGAATCCATGTTCAGCGCGCCCGACTCGAAACCGCCCGGTGCGTAAATGACAGCGTCGGCCTCGATGACCCGCTCGTGACCGGCCAGCTCGACTTTCACGCTCTTGACGCGGCCGCCCTCGGCGTTCAGGCCGGTGACCTTGGCGTCGAGCATGTAACGAACACCGTGCGACTTGGCATATGCAACCAGGTACTCCTGCATCAGGCGACCAGGCGCAGCCGGGGGCTGCATGATCGACTCGGCAACCGGACGGCCAACCAGCTCAGAAACCTGCTTGGCGACTCCGGCGTAAGAAAGGACCGGGGGAACCAGGACGACGTCACCCTCGCCCGCCACGCGCTTCAACTCTGCGGCGAATGCGTTAACCAGCTGCGGGTCCTTCATGGCCCTGGCGTAGGTGTAGGACGTGGGATCCTTCTCGCCCGGACGGGGCTCGAGGCTCATCAAGGTTTCGGAGGTGACGTACTTGCCGCCATCCGGGGTTTCGGTGCGGGCGATGTTGCCGGCAACCATCGAGGTCTGGAAGTCCTTGATCTGCTTGATGCCGACAACCGCGTAGCTGCGCACCTTGCGGGCGTCGCCGGCAGCCATGCTGGGCATGACGTAGGCGGACGGGCGAAGAGCGCCGATCGCGGTAGGAACCAAGTAGTTGCTGTGCGGGTCGCCCTCGATCAGCTCCGGGCCGAAGATGTTGGCAATCCACTTGGTGGATTCCTCGACGGCCTGCGCGCCCAGGATTCGGTACGGGTGCTTCTCCGGAAGTGAATCGATCGCGGCGATCGGATCGTCGACGCGCTCGGGTGCGTAACCCAGAATATCGACGGTGCCCTGCGAAAGCTGCAGGCCGCCGTTACCGAACGTGACGAGCGTGGTCGGCACGCCCTGCTCCGCCAGACGAATCGCTGCGGAAAGTCCGGCGAGCCCGGAACCAATAACAATTGTGCGGCTCATAACACCACCTTCTCAGGGGCAGGAAGATGGTTAACATCTAGCGTGCCCGAAGTCATCCAGTAATCGAGTGCGGTTTGGCGGACCTGCTGTCCGTAAATAAGTGGCCACAGACCAATCCAGCGGTTACGCAGGAAACGCTGCAGCAGCGCGGTGGCGCCGTCGGCGTCCGCGTAACCCCTATTGCACATTGCGCCTGCGAAGCGGTTGGCGCAGATGCCACCCTGGCAGGGGCCCATGCCGATGCGCAGCCTGCGACGCAGGTCGTCCATCGACGGGTTTTCCGGGCCCTCCTGAATCTCGCGCTCGAGATCAGAGGTGGAAATCTGCTCGCATTCACAGAGCACCTGGTCTGCCTGCCAGTTTTCCTCGCGGTGTTCCAGGCGGTGGCGCACCGAGTACAGCCTCTTGTCTTCGCTGCCCGGCACCGGCTCTTCAGCGGTGCGGCAGGGGTGCTGGTTTCCGGTGACGCGCTCCATGGCGTCGACGATGTGCTCGGCCATCAGGCGGTAGGTGGTTAGCTTTCCGCCACCGATGGTCATGAGGCCCTTGATGCCGTCACGCTGCTCGTGGTCGAGGACGGCCATGCCGCGGCTCATGTGGCGGGTGTCGGAGGAGTCGACTCGGTCGTCCTTGATCAGCGGGCGAGCGCCAACCCAGGCGTGGACCGCGCGGGCGTGACGGAAGCCGGGGACGAGTTCCTCGCCGGCGTCCAGCATCTGCTGAACCTCGTTCTCGGGGATCTCGAGTTTGTCCGGGTCGTCCACTTTGACGTCGGTGGTGCCGATGATCGAAACGGTGTGCGCCGGAACCAGGATATCGCCGTCTGCAGGGGTGATGCAGCGGTTGATGACGGTGTTTACCAGGCGGTGGTTCATGGCGATCATGATGCCGCGACCGGGAATCACCTCAACGGGGTGGCAGCCAGCCATGTCGGCGATCTGGCCGGCCCATGGGCCTGCGCAGTTGAGCACGAAGTCGGTTTCGATGCTGATGGTTTCGCCGGTCTTGCGGTCCTCGGCGATGACGGCCGAAACGCGGTCGCCTTCCTTCTCCAGCCCTGTGACCTTGGTGTAAGTCAGGATCTTTGCGCCGTACATTTCTGCGGATCGGGCTGCCGTCCAAACGAGCTGCCAGCCGTCAACCGAGCCATCTTCAACTTCGAAGACGCGGTTCAGGTTGGGGTTCAGGCGGGGCTCGCGACGCAGCGCCTCTTCGGGAGAGATCTCCTGGCAAGGCATGTTTGCTTCCGCGGCGCCAGCGACGAACTTGTCGGGGAATTCGGGGTCGTCGCCTTTCAGCGAGACGAAGAAACCACCGGTGGGCTCTACTGCGTGGGCCTGGATCTTGCGCAAAATTGCATTTTCTTCGGCGCATTCGCGTGCGGAGATTGGGTCGGAGACGACGTAGCGTCCGCCGGAGTGCAGAAGACCGTGGAATCGTGACGTCGTGCCCTGGCCAAGGTCGGCACGTTCGACCAGGATTGTGGAGTAACCGCGCATGGCTACGTCGCGCACAACTCCAACTCCGGTAGAACCGCCGCCGATAACCACAACGTCGGCTTGCAGTTTTTTCATCACACTTCCTCGTATTTTTTGTATTTGTTAATAAACAGTGTCACCCATAAAAAGGAGATGGCTGGTGCTAAATCCAAAAAAGGGGTAAAGGGTATAATTCACGCGTAAAACTGCACATTGTTTCACCAATTTAGTGCCACCTAAGTAATGACAAATGGGTCGAAATGAAAAGCGATTTCGAATATTCGCTAATTACTTAGGTGGCACTAATTGAATTAGAGAATAATTAATTATTTTAATTCCTTTAAATCTGCTAAGTCTGGTTCGTTTGTTCGTACGTACAGTACTTGCTTTGTAAGGTAGGATATTTTTGCCCGCACGGCAGCGGGTGAGTTTTCCCCTTGGGGCCAAAACTTGAAAGATACCTTGCAAGGAGGCACGGTGACTGAAAAGAAGTATGTTCTGGCTATTGACCAGGGCACGACAAGCTCTCGAGCAATAGTTTTTGACCACAGTGGACGCATCGTTTCGGTTGGACAGAAGGAACACGAGCAGATCTACCCGCACGCTGGCTGGGTGGAACACGACCCGATGGAAATCTGGCACAACACCCGCGAGGTTGTTGGTGAGGCTCTCGGTAAGGCCGACATCAACCGTCACGTGCTGGCTGGCGTCGGCATCACCAACCAGCGCGAGACCACCATCGTTTGGGATAAGAACACTGGTGAGCCGGTCTACAACGCGATCGTCTGGCAGGATGCCCGTGCAACCAGGCGCTGCCAGGAGCTCATCGATGATGGTGGGCAGGACCAGTTCCGCGAGATCACCGGTGAGCCGATTTCGGTTTACCCGTCCGCAACCAAGATCGAGTGGATCCTCAACAACGTCGAGGGTGCACGCGAGAAGGCCGAAGCCGGCGACCTGCTATTCGGCACTCCGGATACCTGGCTGGTCTGGAACATGACCGGCGGCGTCAACGGCGGCGTGCACGTCACCGACGTGACCAACGCGTCCCGCACCATGTTGATGGACCTGAAGACCCTGCAGTGGGACGAAGGAATGTGCAAGTTCTTCGACATTCCAATGCAGATGCTTCCGGAGATTCGTTCTTCCTCTGAGATTTACGGCTACGGCATGCGCTCTAGCCTGCTGATCGACACTCCGATCGCGGGCATCTTGGGTGACCAGCAGGCGGCTACCTTCGGCCAGGCCTGTTTCACTCCTGGCATGGCGAAGAACACCTATGGCACCGGCTGCTTCACGCTGATCAATACCGGCAACGAACCGACACCGTCGGAGAACGGCTTGATCACCACCGTCCTGTACAAGATTGGTGACCAGAAGCCGGTCTACGCGCTCGAAGGTTCGATTGCCGTTACCGGTTCGCTGGTTCAGTGGCTGCGCGACAACCTGCGCATGTTCGATTCGGCCCCCGAGGTTGAGAAGTTGGCAAGCACCGTGGAGGACAACGGTGGCTGCTACTTCGTACCGGCGTTTTCCGGCCTGTTTGCGCCGTACTGGCGCTCCGACGCTCGCGGCGTGATTGCTGGCCTGACCCGTTACGTCAACCGCGGTCACATCGCCCGCGCAGTTCTGGAGGCCACCGCCTACCAGACCCGCGAGGTGTTGGAGGCCATGGAGGCCGACTCTGGTAAGAAGCTGAAGGAGCTTCGCGTCGACGGCGGCATGACCAACAACGATCTGCTCATGCAGTTCCAGGCAGACCAACTCGATGTGGACGTTGTTTGCCCCGTCGTTGCAGAGACCACCGCACTCGGTGCTGCGTACGCGGCTGGCATCGCCACCGGATTCTGGAACGGCGAGCAGGACGTCATTGACAACTGGCAGGAGGCCAAGCGCTGGTCCCCGAAGGCTGACCACGAAGAAAATGAGCGCCTGTTCCGTAACTGGAAGAAGGCCGTCACAAAGACCTTTGACTGGGTTGATGACGACGTCGAAAACTAGGATTAATTAAATAGCCGTCCCGACCGGCCGAGACGCGTATCCTTGGCAGGTCGGGGCGTTCTTTTTATTTGCTAAAACCTTGCATGAATTAGGGTAGCCTTATTAAACTAACGCGAGCGTTACTAATATCTGGAAAGGTTTACCGATGAAAAGCAGGTTGTTTTCGGCTCTGCCGTCAATCGTTTTTGGGCTGCTGATCGCTATTGGCCCGCAGACTTTCGTCAAGGTTTGTGAAGTGATGGACAAACCGATGAAGTGCCACTGGATGGCACAGGCCTCGCTCGGTGTGGGCATCGTCATCGCACTGCTCGGAATCTTCGCGTTGGTGCTGAATGCGAGCGCGCGCATCGTCCTGGCTATCGCCGCATTCCTGCTCGGTGGCCTCGAGATCGGCGTCGCTACCTTCCTGATCGGCCCGTGCAAGATGCCCGAAATGCACTGCCACTCGACCACCCAGCCGTTCCTGATCGTGGTTAGCGTGCTGCTCATGATCTTTGCGCTGATCTCGGTGGGCTCGGACATCCGCACCAACGGGCTGAACAAGACCGAGGCGAGCAACTAGCCGTGCCTCACACACCACACATCACAGTCGGCGCCTTGCCGTCGCGGAACCTGAAACGCAACCCATTCCGCACCGCCATGCTCGTCGTTGTCGTCGCGATCCTTTCTTTCGGCACTTTCGCCGGCTCTCTGCTGCTGACGAACCTGAATTCCGGTCTGGAGAGCGTGCGGCAACGACTCGGTGCCGACCTGATGTTGGTGCCCGCTCAGTCTCTTCACCAGGCGGAAGCTGTTATCTCGGCAGGGGAGCCGAGCACTTTCTATTTCTCGCACGACGTCTTCAGCACCGTGCAGAAGATGCCAGGCGTGAAGCGAGCGACTCAGCAGTTTTATATCTCTTCGCTGGAGGCAAGCTGCTGCGATTCTAAGCTGCAGATTGTCGGGTTTGATCCGAAGACCGACTTCATCATCGAGCCTTGGATCAAGACACAGTACGACGGCAATCTGCCTGACGGAAAGATCATCGTCGGTTCGAACGTCATGGCTTTCGAGGACGAGACGCTGAAACTTTTCAACCATGAATGGCCGGTGGCAGCCAAACTGGCCAGCACCGGAACCGACAAGGACAACTCGGTCTTTGTGAACCCCAACACGGCCAAGCTGATCACCTCTTACGCGGCACAGATGGGCGAGAAGGAAGCCCAAGAAGCGCCGGAGGGGGCCGCGTCGACGGTGTTCGCGGACGTTCAGGACGGCTACAGCCTTGATGAGGTGGCCCGGCAGGTCACCGAGCATAAGGACCTTCAAGACGTGTCCGTGATCTCGGGCGTCTCGCTGACGTCCAAGCTGAAGTCGAGCATCAACTCGATCGCCAACTACGTGCTGATCTTCCTGATTCTCTTCTGGGTTATCGGGCTGATTGTGCAGATCGCCGTGTTCGCCTCGTCGGCGAACTCCCGAAAGGCTGAATTCGCCACGCTGAGGATTCTGGGCGCAACGCGTCGAAACCTGGTCTCCATGGTCACAGAGGAGTCCTCGCTGATCGGGCTTCTCGGCGGTGTGATCGGAGTCGGTTTGGGTGCGTTGACCACCGTCTCGTTCTCCACGCTAATCGGGCGCAGCTTCGGCATGCCCTACGCCCAAGTTGGCGCGGCGCAAGTGATATTGCTTGCGCTCGGCGTGCTCGCGTTCGCGATGGTGACGTGCATGATTTCGTCCGCGGTTAGCACCGCCAGAATGATGCTCGGCGAGACCTATCTGACGCTGCGAGCGGGGGCCTGATCGTGCTTTTAGAAACAAGGAATCTGACCAAGAAATTCGTTCGCAGGGCGATACCGTTCGCTGCCGTCGACGACGTCAACTTCACCCTCGGCGAGGGCGATTTCACTGCGATTGTCGGGCGAAGTGGTAACGGTAAAACGACGTTCTTGAACCTCGTCGCCGGGCTGCTCAAACCCACCAGCGGGACGGTCACGGTAGAGGGCAAAAACGTTCACGAGTTGAAGGACGCGCAGCTCTCGAAGCTGCGCAACCGGACCCTCGGCTTCGTGCCGCAGCGCATGACGCTCATTGGCAGCCTGAACGTGCTGGACAACGTCATTCTGCCGGCGGTCATGGACAAAGACTGGCGAAAGCGCGATGAAAAACTCTTCGATCGTGCTCTTCAGCTGCTCGAGAAAGTGGACGTCGCGGCGCTTTCGCAGGCGTTCCCTAGGGAACTGTCCGGCGGTGAAATGCGCAGGATCGGGCTGGCCCGCGCGCTGATGAACCATCCCGAGGCGCTCATCTGCGACGAGCCCACCGGAGACCTGGACGCCGAAAGCACCGAGATCGTCTTGGGCGTTCTAAAGGAGCAGGCCGAACAGGGCACGGGCGTGCTGGTCGTCACACACGACGATGCGGCTGTTCGCGCAGCCGACAACGTCTGGCGGATGGACAAGGGGCGCCTGGCTCCAGACCAGTAACCAGCCTGAAGGTAGACAAAAAATTGGGGCCCTGGGCCCCAATTTTGTTTTCGGCTAATTGATCGCGCTGAGAATCAGAGAGAGCAGCGGGTTGGTTTGGTATCCCAGAATCGCGAAGACCCCGAGGCCGACCGAGCCAAGGAATGCGGCGTAGCCCAGCAGCTTCATGATCTTCGAAAGCTTGGGCAGGGCCAGCGCCAAACCGACCGAAATTATCGCAAGTACCATTACGGCGGAGGGCAGAAGCGTCGAATTTTGGCCCCACGGCGTCAGGTAGACGCCGATCTGGGTTCCGAAGGCGCAGAACGCCGTCACGCCAGCAAAGATGGCGACGATTCCAGAGACGATCGACAGCGTGCGGAGGACGAAGCCCACCTTGCTGTTCGGGTCCGTGTCGAGAAGATCTAGGAGTTTGTCCAGGGTGCCACCGATTAGCCCGCAGACGGTCAGCCCGATGGGCAGCATGGCAGTCAGCTGTTCGTCGAACGGGAAGGAACCGAAGCCCTGGGTCTGGATGATCTTGAGCCACTGCTCGAGCACATAAAGCAGCCCGATGAACGAGATGAACGAGCGCATGTTGCCGTTCACGTTGAGCAGCAGGTTCAGCAGGCTAGCAACGATCGTGCACACGACACCTGTCAGCGCGCCGACAACGATCGAACTCGAGGTGGTGTCTAGGTTGCCGTTGTGGGATGCCGCCAGGAACAGGCAAAGCGCGTAAATTGCGCTGAGCGCGATGCCTACGCCCATATTCCGAAGGAAACGTCGCCACAAGCTCTTTCGGGGTGATTCAGACTCGACCTCGTAGTCTTCGCCGTATGCGTCCGGTTGAGTCTGCCGAGGAGCCGGATTCTCATCGCCGAACCTCTCTGCTACGTAGTCCTCGAACGGCTCGCGCTGGGGCTGAGGAGTGGGGTAGTAGTCAACATTCGGCGTCTCGTAGGTCGCTTCTTGGAAGTCCTGCACGGGCATTACCCTGGTGGGCTCGTGCGGCGGTTCGAATGCTTGGGTGGGCTCGTCGCTGTAGATGGCGCGGGTGGCTTCGTTGTTGCCGACTACCTGAGTTGGCTCGTTGCCCGAGTCGACCACGCGGGTGGGCTCGTCGTCCAATCGGTAGGCCGAGGTCTTGTCGTCGTCCGGCCAAATGCGGCGGGTCTCTTCGTTGTCCCAGCTGTTAGACCCTGTGGATCTGGTGGTAGACATGGCGGCTCCTGAATATCGGCAAAAAGCGTCATTCACAGCGTAGTATCTAGAGTCAATTGACCGCAGATCGCGACGCGCCGGTTTCATCTCGCAGACCTATGAGAAGGCAAGTTACGGAATACCGGCGGACCTCGCGGCCTAACCTTGCACAAATGCAATAGGCTAATGGTCATGAGAATAGGCGTGCCCCGGGAATCATTGCCCGGCGAAAATAGAGTTGCCGCCACTCCTAAAACCGTTACTCAACTGGTCAAGCTTGGCTACGAGGTTCTCGTAGAGGCAGGCGCCGGAGAGCGTTCTGCGCTGCCGGATCACGCCTACGAAGAAGCAGGCGCATTGATCGGTGACGGACGGCAGGCGTGGTCGAGCGACATTGTAATTGCAGTTAACCAGCCCAGCCTCGAGGAGCTGAACGCGATGACCGCGGGTTCCATCCTCGTGACGTTCCTGTCCCCGCGGCAAAATCCGGAGCTGCTGGAGGCGCTAAACGAGCGCAAAATCACGGGCCTCGCCATGGACATGGTGCCGCGAATTTCGCGCGCCCAGTCGATGGACGCGCTCAGCTCCACGGCGAATATTTCGGGTTACCGCGCGATCGTCGAGGCGTCCTACGAATTTGGCCGCACTTTCGGCGGCCAGGTGACGGCAGCCGGCAAGGTGCCGCCTGCCAAGGTTTTCGTCATCGGAACTGGCGTGGCGGGTCTAGCCGCGATTGGCGCCGCCAACTCGATGGGCGCCGACGTCTACGCCACTGACGTTCGTCCCGAGACCGCCGAGCAGGTGGAATCGATGGGTGCGACATTCCTCAAGGTTCGTTCCGGTGAGGACGACCAGTCGGTTAGCACCGACGGATACGCAAAGGAAACCAGCGACGACTACAACACCCGCGCTGCGGAACTGTACATGTCGCAGGCCCCGGACACCGACGTCATCGTCACCACGGCAGCCATCCCCGGCAAGCCTAGCCCGAAGCTGATCACCGCCGAGATGGTCGAGGCCATGAAGCCGGGATCGGTTATCGTCGACCTGGCGGCCCTCGGCGGCGGCAACTGCGAGCTGACTCGCCCGGGCGAAAAATACGTCACTGATAACGGCGTGACGATCATCGGCTACACCGACATGCCCAGCCGTCTGCCCGGCCAGTCTAGCCAGCTGTACGGCACCAACATCGTTAATCTGTTCAAGCTGACCACGCCCGAGAAGGACGGCCAGTTCGTCATCGATTTCTCCGACGAGGTCATCCGCAACATGACGGTGACCCGCGACGGAGAAATTACCTTCCCGCCGCCCCCGATTCAGGTTTCCGCGGCGCCCGTCGCCCCGGTGAAGGAACCGGAGCACAGCACCGAGGTTGAGGAAATCAAACAGCCGAAACCGTGGTGGTTCTCCGTGGCGATCGTCGGTGTGCTCAGCGTGCTGGCCATCGCTGCGTTGACGTTCGCGCCCGGCTCGTTCGTCTCGCTGTTCAGTATTTTCGTGCTGGCCCTGGTCTGCGGCTACTACGTGGTCTGGAACGTGACGAGCGCGCTGCACACTCCGCTGATGAGCGTGACGAACGCTATTTCGGGCATCATCATCGTCGGTGCGATCGCCCAGCTGGCAAACGATAACTGGGTCGTCAAGATCCTGGCCGCATTCGCAGTGTTGATTGCTTCGATCAACATTTTCGGTGGCTTCACCGTCACCCAGCGCATGCTCAAGATGTTCAAGAGGGGCTGACATGTTAGCTAATTTCGTAAACGCAACATTTATTGTTTCCGGCCTGCTATTCATTTTCGCGCTGGCCGGCTTAAGCAAGTTCGAGACCTCCAAGCGCGGCAACGCGTTCGGCGTTCTCGGTATGCTTTTGGCTTGCATCGCGACGATCGTCGCTGCCGCAGCGCCCGAGCGCTGGCACAGCGAAAACTGGCACGAGACCATGCCCGCCTTCATGGGGCGTCTTGGTTTGGCCCCGATCATCATGCTGCTGATCGCCGTTATCGCTGGTGCGGTCATCGGCGTCATCAAGGCAATGAAGGTCGAGATGACGGGCATGCCGCAGTTGATTGCTCAGCTGCACTCGTTTGTCGGCCTGGCCGCCGTGCTGATCGGCTTCAACGTCTTCATCGAGCACCGCGACATGCTCAACGACGGCGTGGCGATCGATAACTTCGGTTTCCACATGGCTGAGGTTTGGATCGGCGTCTTCATCGGTGCTGTTACGTTCACAGGTTCGATCGTGGCGTGGGGCAAGCTTGCCGAGAAGCTGCCTAGCAAGCCATTGACGCTGCCGGGTCGTAATCTGATTAACCTGGCTCTGCTGGTGGGTATTATCGGCTGCGGTGTCTGGTTCCAGAACACCACTACGGGCCTGGCTTGGCTGCCGCTAATTCTGCTGACCCTCATGAGCCTGTTCCTCGGCTTCCACCTGGTAGCTGCCATCGGCGGCGCGGACATGCCGGTCGTCATCTCGATGCTGAACAGCTACTCCGGTTTTGCGGCCGCGTTCAGCGGTTTCAGCCTGGGTATTCCGGTGCTGATCGTCACCGGCGCGCTGGTTGGTGCTTCCGGTGCCATCCTCAGCTACATCATGTGCAAGGCAATGAACCGTTCGTTCGTCTCCGTCATTCTTGGTGGTTTCGGGCAGGCTGCGGCCAAGAAGGCTGACGGCGAACAGGGCGAGATCCAGGAGATCACCGTCGACGAGTTGGCCAGTCAGCTCGAGGATGCCTCCACCGTCACCATTGCTCCCGGGTACGGCATGGCGGTTGCCCAGGCGCAGTACCCGGTTGCTGAACTGGCCAAGAAGCTCACCGACAAGGGCGTGGACGTGAAGTTCGCGATTCACCCCGTCGCAGGTCGTCTTCCCGGCCACATGAACGTGCTCCTCGCCGAGGCCCACGTGCCCTACGACATCGTGTTCGAGATGGACGAGGTGAACGACGACTTCGACCAGACCGACGTGGCACTGGTGATCGGCGCTAACGACACCGTCAACCCCGCAGCCATGGAGCCAGGCTCGCCGATCTCCGGCATGCCTGTGCTGAAGGTTTGGGACGCCAAGAAGGTCATCGTCTTCAAGCGTTCCATGAAGCCGGGCTACGCCGGCGTCGAGAACCCGCTGTTCTTCAACGACAACACCTACATGTTGTTCGGGGACGCGAAGGATTCGGTCAGCGCGATTAACGCCGCGCTGCCGGCCAGGGAATCGGTGAAGGCGATTACTGGCTAGTATTCGGTTCATGAAGATTCTGTTGCTGGGCGGCACCGCGGACTCACGTTCGCTTGCCGCTCAGCTTCGTTTATTGCCAGAAACCGAGGTCATCGAGTCCGTAGCCGGCCGCACGAAGGCGGCAAAGGGCGACCGCGTCGGCGGTTTCGGTGGCGCAGAGGGCCTGGCTGATTATCTGCGCGACGAGCACATTTCCGTCATCGTCGACGCCACCCACCCCTTCGCCGAGACGATGACCAAGAATGCCGCTGCCGCAGGCGCCGAAACTGGCGTGCCCGTGATTAGGTATTCGCGGCCTGGCTGGTTAGCGCGCCCAGATGCCATGGGGTGGACGTGGGTTTCGAGCCACGAGGAAGCCGCACGCGAAGCGGCGAAGATCGACGGGGTGGTGCTGCTCACCGTCGGCCGCCAGCCCGTTAAGTTCTATCACGACGTGCCGCGCGCGCTGGCCAGAGTCGCTGAGTGGCGCGGCGACCCGATCCCGGATGGCTGGCGGGTGCTCGCTAGGCGCGGCCCGTTCAGCCTCGACGACGAGCTCGAGCTGATGAAGACCGAAAAAGTGCGAGCGATTGTCAGCAAGGATTCCGGCGGCGACGCCACTGCTGCCAAACTCGACGCCGCTGCCAAGCTGAACATTCCGGTGATCATGGTCGCCCGTCCGGCCCCGCCCGACGGCGTGACGGTGTGCGACAACTTCGACGAAATCCAAAAACTCATTTTGCTGGCCAAACGCGTCTAGCGGCAGACCAAATTTTTCTATAAATCTCTTTGCACCATCGGTGCAGATTGCGCATATTTGACGCGGACAACGATTCGCTGAGCCTAACGTGTTACGAACAAGCAATGAAGCTTGCAGAAACGTTTAGGAGGACAAAACGTGTCGAAAATGAATGCAGTTGTTATGCATGGTGTCGACGACATCAGGCTAGAAGAAGTCGAAGCCCCGAAGCCCGGTCCCGGTGAGGCACTACTGAAGGTCGCTGCTTGTGGCGTTTGCGGTTCAGACCTTGACCGTATGTACAAGAAGGGCCCACACAAGCTTCCGCTAATTACTGGCCACGAATTTTCCGCCGTCGTAGAGGAGGTTGGCGAAGGAGTCACTTCCGTTAAGGCAGGAGATCATGTGACCGTCCCACCGATGCTTCCGTGCTTCAAGTGTGGGCCTTGCCAGCAGGGCCACTTCTCGCTTTGTGAAGACTACGATTACTACGGTTCGCGTCGTGATGGTGCCTATGCAGATTACGTCTGCGGGCCGGCAGATCTATTGTTGAAGGTGCCTGAAGATCTGGATCTGCGAGCAGCAGCCATGGTTGATCCCGCAGCTATCGCGCTGCACGCTATTCTTCGCACGAAGCTTACTATTGGATCTCGTGTTGCTGTTTCTGGTGGCGGTGGCCCGATCGGTCTGTTTGCTATCCAATGGGCTCGTCTGATGGGTGCTTCAGAGGTAGTGTCTATCGACGTTACGAAGGAAAAGATTCCGTTAGCTCTGGAAGCAGGCGCTGACAAGGCTGTTAGCGATTGGAAGGAGCTAGGTGACATCGGCGGTGGCTATGACGTCATCATCGAAACCTCTGGAGCGCGAGTTGTGCCCGACCTGGCAGTTTCTGTCATGGCGCGCCATGGTGAAGTAGTCCTAATCGGTATCCCGAACGCAGACATCACTATTTCCGATGCAAGCTGGGCGCGCTTGATGAGACTTGAAGGCGGAATCTTAGGATCCTGGAACTCCTTCTCTGCTCCGTTCCCTGGCCATGAATGGCGAACTACGGTGCAGAAGCTTCACTCTGGAGACCTCAAGTGGGAATTCATGATTACGCACGAATTGGGACTTGATGCTGTGGCGGAAACCATCAAGAAGATGTACAACCGTGA
Source organism: Propionimicrobium sp. BV2F7 (assembly GCF_000510445.1). Taxonomy (NCBI): domain Bacteria; kingdom Bacillati; phylum Actinomycetota; class Actinomycetes; order Propionibacteriales; family Propionibacteriaceae; genus Propionimicrobium; species Propionimicrobium sp. BV2F7. Next base: position 28,238 of record NZ_AZIS01000005.1, read on the forward strand.
AATTCACAGCTCCAAAGTGATCTTCATGCCCGAAAAGACTCGTAAATAATAGTTATGAAGCTTCCCAGCGAATTTCGCAGAGAGCAGGTCTTGAAGGCTGGAAGGCTTTATTTTCTTGAGCGAGAATCAACATCCCGAATTGCAGAGACGTTGGGCTGTTCAAGGTGGACAGTCCGGCGTCTACTGCAAGAAGCCTATGAAGAGGGCTACGTGTCTATAGAGATCATTGATCCTTACGCACGTGTTGAAGAGCTTGAGAAAGAATTCGCTAAGCGGTTTTCACTTACTGAAACAATAGTCGTGAGAAATCGTCTTAAGCTCGACGACACCGTAACTGCCGTAGCCAACCAGACTGCAAAGTATCTAGCTAATTTACGCCCGATGCCTCAATTAGTTGGAGTCTCATGGGGCAGGACCTTGTGGAGAGTAGCAAAGCAACTCGAAGAAGGTTGGGCCGTAGACCCTATGGTCGTTCAACTAAATGGAGGGGTCGCCACCTTATCGGCCGCTCAATCGGTGCAGGAGACGATACTGGGCTTTGCGCAAAAATCAAACGGGAAAGCTAGAGGGCTGCCCAGCCCTGCAGTAGTTTCAAAACCTTCACTTGCATCAGCTCTTCGCGCTGATCCTGTGGTTGCTGATGTTCTAGGAATGGGGCGTCAAGCAGACGTAGCTATTTTTTCTCTTGGTGCGCTGAGGTTCGACTCAGTTTTAGTCGAATCAGGGTGCATTACTAAAAATGAAGTGACTCGGCTAAGAGCAAAAGGCGGAGTCGGGGATATCCTCGGTCGTTTCATTAACGGCGTCGGGGAAATAGTTAGCGAAGAACTCGAATCCAGGACGATAGGCGTCGATTTGGAGGCGCTGAAGAAAATAAAAAAATCAATTGCTGTAGCCGTTGGTGAGAATAAAGCTTCAATAACTCGTGCAGCTTTAAAAGGTGGTTTTATGACCACTTTAATCACAGACGAAAATACGGCTAAACAAGTTTTATCTGAGAGGTAATAATGTCCGGAGTACCCGCAAATTTAATTGACCACACTCTGTTGGCACCAGAAGCCACCGCAGAAGATGTAAAAAAAATTATCGATGAGGCCGTCGAACTTGGAACTTATTCGGTATGTGTTTCGCCCAGTATGCTTCCAATTACCGTACCGGAAACGCTAAAAGTCGCTGCTGTATGTGGCTTCCCCAGCGGAGCGCACATCAGCGAGGTGAAGGCTCTTGAGGCTAAAAAAGCGGCCGAAAATGGCGCAAATGAAATCGACATGGTGATCAATGTCGGAAAAGCCAAGGAACACGATTGGGAATACGTCACTTCCGACATTAAGGCGGTGCGTGATGCTTTGCCCAACGATGTAGTTCTCAAAGTCATTATTGAATCCGCTGTATTAACAGATGAGGAAATTGTTGAAGTTTGTAAATGCGCTAAGAAAGCAAATGCGGATTTTGTAAAGACTTCTACAGGTTTCCACAAAGCCGGTGGCGCAAGCGTAGAAGCTGTGAAATTAATGCGCGAAACGGTCGGCAAAGAAATGGGTGTGAAAGCATCGGGTGGAATTAGAGATGCAGAAACAGCCGAAAAGATGATTAATGCGGGCGCCAATAGGCTCGGCCTGTCTAGCTCTCGCGCGGTTCTAGGAAAATAAACCAATTATCTATTAACAACGAGGTTAAAAAATGACTGATCAATTATTACTAGGCATAGACGTAGGAACGGGTGGAGTAAGGGTTGCTGCTGTTACCCCAGAGGGCGAAATGATCGCTACGGCTTCAGTTGCTGTAGAGACATACACCCCAAGGCCGGCTTGGGCTGAACAAAACCCTCAAGACTGGTGGGGTGGCTTGAAAGGCTCGTTGGCCGAATTGCTTGAAACTGTCTCGGCTGAACAAATCTGCGGTATCGCCGTCGATGGTACTTCCGCCACTGTTGTCGCTTGCGATAAGGACGGCGAACCCTTAAGGCCTGCATTGCTTTGGATGGATGTTAGGGCAGCTGACGAGGCAGAGAAGCTAACGAATACTGGCGATCCTGCACTTAAGTACGCTGGTATGCAGACTGTCTCCGCTGAATGGGGCATCCCGAAGCTGATGTGGCTCTCCAAGAATGAGCCAGAGGTATACGAGAAGGCTGAGGTATTCGCCGACTGTATTGACTGGATGAACTTCAAGCTCACCGGAGAGTGGGCGATGTCGATTTGTACGGCTACCTGTAAGTATTTCTACGATTCCAACTGGTCGGGTTGGCCTACTAACCTTTATGCAAAGGCAGGAATCCCTGACGCGTTAAGGAAACTTCCTCCGTCTGTTTTGAAGATGGGCGAGGTAGTTGGCGAGCTTAGCTCCAAGGCAGCTAGTGAACTGGGCCTTAAAGCTGGAATACCAGTCACTATGGGCGGCATCGATGCGCACGTTGGGGCTATTGGTCTAGGCGTTGTGGATGAAGGATCTTTGGCTCTGATCACAGGATCCTCACACGTTATGCTTGGCCAGACCGATCAGGCAATCTATTCCCAGGGGATTTGGGGAGCGTACTTTGATGCGATTATCCCTGGACAGTACACGGTCGAGGCAGGCCAGATTTCTTCCGGTTCTGTGAATAACTGGTTTACGCATAAGTTCACCGTTGAGGCCCACAAGCACGGTGACGACTCTGCCAGTTTGTATAACTACCTGAATGACTTGGCAAAAGAAATCCCTATCGGATGTGATGGTGTAATCGCGCTCGATCACTTCCAAGGCAACCGTTCGCCATTCTCTAACCCCTACTCTCGTGGCGCGTTTACAGGGTTGACTCTTTCTCACGGAGAAGGTCATTTGTATCGGGCAGTCTTAGAGTCTGTTTGTTACGGAACTAAGACAATTTTCGACACATTCCGGGAAAAGGGATTCGACCCGGTAAAGGTCGTCGTATCTGGTGGCCCGACGAAATCAAGATTCTGGATGCAAATGCATGCTGACGTGACGGGCGTTCCAATGTTGTTCCCGAAGAACACTGAGGGCCCGCTTATGGGATGTTCGATTCTTGCGTCAATAGGTGCCGGCTTGCACGATGATATTGGCAGTGCTGCAAAGGCGATGGTGACTATGGCCGATTCGATCGAGCCAAACCCTGAAGCCACAAGCGAGTACGAGTTCTACCACAAACGCTATCTAGAGATATATGAAGCTTTAGCTCCTATTAGCCGCAAGACGGCGCAGCATGTTTCTGGGTAACCAATTTATTTACTGAAAAGACGAGGGCGCTACCGGATGATTCCTGTGGCGCCCTCGTTTCATCTTCGCAGCTGAACATTCCGGTGATAATGGTTGCCCGTCTTGCCCCGCCCTAGGCCCTGACGTTGTGTGAAACCTTTGCAGAAGTAAAAAACTTATTTTTTGAGTCAACTTTGGCTCGTCTACGAGCCAAAAATGACACAATGACACTTTTCGTCCTAAATCCTTGGGCAAAACAATGCCAAAACATGGATTTGCTTGCCGTCCCACTACGGAAGTGTTACTTTGCTAGCAAGCGAATTGAGTATCACCTAATTAATTGATGGCAGGGAACATCGGTGAGAATCCGAGACTGACGCGCAGCGGTGATGGAGACGATTCGGCACGAAGCCACTGGGAAACCGGGAAGGCGCCGAAATTGATGGATCCTGAGTCCGAAAACCTTTCAATTCGTTCTTGGTTAACGCCCTCGCGAAAAGGGCCAGAAACTTGGAAGGAAAATGGGTCATAACTCTTTTGGCGACCGTAAATCTTTGTTCCTGCGCACAACCTTGAATTGCGGGTAGCGATGGCGAAAAAATTTCGTAGGCTGCCGGTCGCGCCAATCGTCGTTGCTTTAGTGATAGTAGCCATAGTCAGTGCGCTCTTCTCGCTGACGCTTGGGGCAGAAAAAGTTCCCGTCGAAGACGTCTTCGAAATCGTCAAGGCACGATTAACCGGTACAGCGACAACATCGCCGTTCGACACGATCATTTGGGAATTGCGTCTACCCAGGGCTTTGCTTTCGCTGTTGGTGGGGGCGGGGCTAGCGATCGCGGGCGCGGCAATGCAGACGCTCGTCCAAAATCCGCTCGCAGACCCGTACTTGCTGGGCATCTCGTCGGGTGCTTCCGTCGGCGCCACCGCGGTAATCGTCCTCGGCGTGTTCAGCAGCGTCGGTGTCTACGCTCTTTCGCTAGGCGCGATGGTGGGTGCGATCACGGCTAGCGCCGCGGTTTATTTCATCGCCCAAGCCCAAGGCGGCCTGACGCCGCTGAGGATGGTGCTCGCGGGTGTCGTGATGTCGTCGGCATTTAGCGCGCTTGCCTCCTTCATGGTCTTTCTTTCCGATGACAATCGCGCGGCTAACTCCGTGATGTTCTGGATGCTCGGTTCGGTTGCTGGCGCCACCTGGGAAAAGCTGATCGTGCCGGTCGTCGCCGTAGCGATTTCTTTGGTAGCGCTGATGCTAATTTCTTCTTGGATGGACGCCCTGATGACCGGTCCTTCAACTGCGGCAGCCCTGGGCATACGGGTTGGTGCTATGCGCAACGGCCTGTTCATCGGGTCCAGCGTGCTGATTGGTGTGCTGGTTGCTGTTGCAGGTGGTATCGGCTTTGTCGGCCTCATCATTCCGCACGCATCCAGGATGATCGTCGGCGCTCTCCATAAACGGATGTTGCCTGTGTGCGCGGCTGGTGGTGCGGTCTTCCTGCTTTGGGTTGACGTCATTTCGCGAGTCGTCGCCAGGCCTCAGGAAATGCCACTCGGCGTGGTTACTGGTGTTGTCGGAGCTCCGCTGTTCCTGTTCTTGATGGGCCGGCGCAGCTACGCGTTCGGAAGTAGGGACGCATGAGCAAGGTAGACCTGGAAAAGATCCAAGACGAAGATTATCTGAGGAAACGCTGCTTCATCAGCGTCCGTGGCGTGGCTGCCGCGGTCGGCGGTTACGTCGCCGTCAAGCACGTCAGCTTCGACGTGCCCTACGGCACCAAGCTGGCGCTGGTGGGCACGAACGGTGCTGGCAAGTCGACGCTGCTTCGCGCGCTCGCGGGCATCAACCCGGCAGTGGAGGGCATAGTCCGGATCGGCGAGCGGGACGTCACCGCGTACGCCCCGAAGACGCGCGCCCGAATTATCTCTTTCGTCGGTCAGGAGGAAAGCCCGCCGGCGGCCCTAACCCTAGGCGAGATGGTCAACCTGGGCAGGATTCCGCACCGCGCGCCCTGGTCGGTGGACGTCCACAAGGATAGGGACATCGTGGTCAGCGCGCTCGCTCAGGTGGGCCTGGACGATCGCATCGATTCTGCCTGCGATCACCTGTCTGGCGGTGAACGTCGTAGGGCGATGATCGCGCGTGGCCTGGCGCAGGGTTCCCCGATCTTCATGCTCGACGAGCCGACTAACCACTTGGATATCGCTTGGCAGCTGAAGCTCCTGAAACTGCTGACCACCCTCGAATGCACTGTCGTCGCAGCTATCCACGACCTCGATCTAGTGCTGCGCAACTTCGACATGGTTGCAGTCATGCACGCCGGCTCGATGATCGCGTTTGGCGAACCGAAAGACGTCATCAACACCCAACTTATGGACGAAGCTTTCAGGGTTGAGGCCATTCAGGCGCCCAACCCTGTGACGCATGAAACACATCTGCTGATTAGCAAAGGAAAGGAAGAAAAATGAAAATGCGGAAAGGTCTCCCGGCGCTGGCGCTGGGCCTAACGCTGCTCGCCACCGGCTGTGGCGGAGCTAGCACCTCCGGTAGCGGCGACTCTAGCGCCGAGGCTGGCAAGCTCACCCTGGAAAACTGTGGCAAAAAGGTGGAGTACACGGTTCCCGTCACCAAGCTGATGGCTAACGACGGCAACATCATCTCCATCGCTCTGGCTGCTGGCGCCAAGGACCAGCTCACAGCGGTCACTAGCTTGAAGCGTGACGAGGGCGTCTTGAAGCTCAAGTACGGTGAGGACGTCATCAATGGCCTAAACCAGGTTTCGCCCGAGTACATGAACCTTGAGAACATCGTTGCTGCCGACCCGCAGGTGGTTTTCGCCGGCTATGGCTACGGCTTCAGTGATGAAAAGGGCACCGATCCCGATTCTCTGGCGAAGCGGGGCTACCTCACCTACACGCTCAGCGAGGCTTGCCGCACTGGTGAAGGCAGCCAGCGTGGCACCATGAGCCCGTGGGAAGCTCTGGATGCTGATATTCGCAATATCGGTGCGATGACCGGCAACAAGGCCAAGGCCGACAAGGTTGCCGACGAGATCACCAAGCGTCGCGAAGAGATCGAGAAGCTGCCGCAGCCGGACAAGAAGCCGACTGCTTTCCTCTTCGACTCCGCTTCCGACACCGTTTTATCTAGCGGCAAGTTCGGCGCCCCGCAGGCAATGATGGATTCTGCGGGCATTAAGAACGTCCTTGAAGACGTCGATGACACCTGGACGAAGGTCAGCTGGGAGCGTCTAGCTTCCGCTGATCCTGACATCATCTTCTTCGTCGACTACCCGCCGCAGACCATCGAGGAAAAGATTCAGGCTCTCGAATCCAACCCGGCCTCCAAGAACCTGAAGGCGGTGAAGGAGAAGCGCTACGTCAACCTGCCTTACGCGATGTGGTGCTCTGGACCGCTAAACGTGGAGGGCGCGGAGTACATTCGCATGGCGATGGAGCACTTCGGCCTGGCTCCCAAGACCGACATCAAGTCGGACCTGGACCTGACCAAGCTAGATTCGCTGGCCGGAAACGAGTGGCTGAAGCAAAAGTAAGCACATCTTGATTAACGCGCCCCACATTGTGGGGCGCGTTTTATTTTTCAAAAATGCTATCTAGTTGAGCATGAACCGCGCTAAAAACCGACGATTTGGGATTGGGAAAGAAAGAACCGGCAACAAAGAGATTAACGATCTGTAATCGGGTATTTTTCTAGCATTAATCGGAAGAGCGCCGTAAATATATGCCGAGTGATTGTGTTTACAAACATTGCTGAAATCTGTTTCAGGATTTAGGTAAATCGTTACAACTTCGGGTTAAAGCCAAACAAAATTCGAATAAAAAATCGCCATTTTCTGTTTGCAAAGGAGCAAACAATGACACAAACGTCCCATCCGACCTTAAACAATAAGCGGCCATTCTCGCTTAGAGACTGCTTCGGCTACATGTTCGGTGACTTCGGCAACGACTTCACATTCATCCTGCAGTCGACCTTCTTCATGCTGTTCTACACCAACGTGGTGGGTATCAATCCGGCCCACGTTGGTTTACTTTTTTTGAGTGCCCGCATTCTAGACGCCTTTACTGACGTCGGCATGGGCATCATCGTTGACCGTCTCCCGTTGAAGCGCCCCGGCTACAAGTTCAAGCGCTGGATAATGTTCATGGCTATCCCGGTGGCGCTGGCCTCGGCGATGATGTACATGTCTTTCGTTGCTAGCTGGGAGGGCTACGGCTCGAAGCTGTTGTGGATGTGCGTGACCTACTTCCTGTGGGGCTCGATCTGCTACACCGGGATCAACATCCCATACGGGTCGATGTCTTCGGTCATCTCGGAAGACCCGGACGACCGGTCCAAGCTGTCGGTTTTCCGTTCCACAGGAGCTAACCTGGCCTCGATAGCAATCAGCACGATAATGCCTCTGGTGGTTTACATCACCATCATCGACGAGGCCGGAAAAGAGATGTCGGTTCTCTCTGGCCCCCGAATGACGATTGCTGCTGTTATTTGCTCGGTTCTTGCGGTCATCTGCTACGGCCTGTGCTACGTAAACGTCGAGGAGCGAGTGATCTCCGTCACCAAGAACAAGTCTGAGGGCGGAACGGGCATCGGTCAGATGCTCGCATCTCTGGTACGCAACCGGGGCCTGCTCACCCTGGTTCTTGCCGCTTTGTTCCTGCTCGTTTCGATGATGTTCCTGATGGGCATTCTTGGTTACCTGTGTCTCTACTGGTTTGGCGACGGCAAGCTCCAGTCTCCGACTAACCTAGTCGGCATCGCGCCAGGTCTGCTGCTGGTTGTGTTGGCCCCGATATTGGGCAAGAAGTTCGGCAAGGCCGAATCTGGAGCCGTTGCAATGCTGGTTGGCGGCGGCGTGTTGCTGCTGGCCTTCTTCCTTAAGGTCGAAAACCCGTGGCTGTGGATGGCCTTCTACGCCGTCGCGATGTTCTGCATTAACGTCTTCAACTACCTGGTTTGGGCCTTCATCACCGACGTAATCGACCTGCAGGATGTCCAAACCGGCGAACGCGACGACGGCACCGTGTACGCCGTATATTCCTGGGCACGCAAGCTCGGCCAGGCTCTTGCCGGCTGGCTGCTGGGTGCGGCCCTCGGCTGGATTGGGTTTGACGCGGCTGCAGCAAAGGCGCAAGCCCCGCAAAGCCAAGAAGCGATCAACGGCATCTACACGCTGGCACACATCCTTCCAGGCGTAGGCTGTCTGATCGTTGCAGCAGTGCTCTTCTTCCTCTACCCGCTGAAGAAGAAGATGGTTGCGCGTAACGTGGAAATCCTGCACGCCAGGCGTGAAGGACAAACGCATCCCGAAGATCCGCTAGCGAACCGCTAAATAATTTAAGAAGGAAGTTTCGTATGTCAAGTGCCCGCAGATATTAACGCTGCGGGCACTTGCGTTTTCTTACCCACCGGGCACAAAACCATTAATTCGAAATGTACTTTTAAATAAAGGAGAGAAAATGTCTTTCACGCTAAGTGGTTTCGCTGATGAAATCGCCCATGATCTTGCAGAACAGATCGAGATGCTCAATAAGTTGAATATCAAGCACGTCGAGTTCCGCAGCGCATGGGGAACCAAGGTTTTGGACCTTCGTGACGGCGAGCTTGAAAAAGCGAAGAAAATGCTAGATGACAACGGCATTAAGCTTTCGGCTGTCGGCTCCGATATCGGCAAGATTAAGATCACCGACCCGTTCGAAGATCACCTAAAGCGTGCTGCACATTCGGTCGAGGTTGCAAAGTTCTTCGGCGCGCCCTACATCCGCATGTTCTCGTTCTTCATGCCCGACGGCGAAGACCCGGATAGCTACCGCGATGAGGTGCTTTCGCGAACTCGCGAGATGGTAAAGCTCGCCGAGGCCAGCGGCGTAACCATGCTGCATGAAAACGAGAAAGACATTTATGGTGACATTCCGCGTCGGGTCATCGACCTGATCACCAGCATAGATTCGCCCAACTACCGCGCAATCTTCGACCCAGCCAACTACGTGCAGTGTCACGTAAAGCCGTTCGACGAGGCCTTCGAACAAGTTCGCCCCTACACCGACTATATCCACTGCAAAGACGCCAAGGCCGACACAATGAAGCTCGGTGTCGAAGAGGTCGTACCCTGCGGGGAGGGTGACGGCCAAGTGCGCGAAGTCGTTGCCGCGCTGAACGAGGACGGCTACAACGGTTTCTTCTCCATCGAGCCGCACCTCGGCCAGTTCGACGCGTTCGGTGGCTTGTGCGGCCCCGAGCTGTGGACGAAGGCATACGAAGCCCTGACCGGCATCTTTAAGGAGCAGGGAATCGAATGGAACTAAGAGCCGCACTAATCGGTTGCGGCGACGTCTCCACAATCCATTTAGAGGCGTTCGACGCCATCGACTACATCAAACTGGTGGCCGTGTGCGACACCGACCCTAATCGGCTTGCTGCGGCCGTCGAAAGGACTGGCGCCAAAGGCTATTCGAGCGTCGAGGAGTTGCTTTCTGACAAGCAAAACTTCGACGTGGTGCACGTTACGACCCCGCACTTCGACCACGCTGACACGGTGGTTGCCTGCCTAGAAGCGGGCGTGAACGTCATCATGGAAAAGCCGCTCGCCCACACGATCGCCGACGGCCAGCGCATCATCGACGCGGCTGACAATTCCAACGCGAAGATTGGCGTCTGCTTGCAAAACCGCTACAACGTTTCTAGTCAGCAGATGCGCCGGGTGCTCGACGAGGGTCTTCTGGGCGACATCACAGGCGGGTTCGCGCAGGTGGTCTGGACCCGCTCGCTGGCCTACTACGAGCGCAGGTTATGGCGTGGCACCTGGCAGGGGTCTGGTGGTGGCGTCCTCATCAATCAGGCGCTGCACACTCTCGACTTGCTGCAGTGGTTCCTGGGGCCCGTCACCAAGCTGAGGGGGCGCGCCCAGACCCTGAAATTTGCCGACGTCATCGAGGTGGAGGACACCGCGAGCGCGTTCTTGACGCACGAAAGCGGCGTGCAGAGCTCGTTCTACGCCACTCTGACCCCGCCAATTGATCATCCCGTCGAGATCGAGATCATCGGTACGAAAGGCCGTGCGGTCATTCGGGACGGGCTGACCATCTACGGCGAAGACGGCTCTTTGACCACGTACCCAGAACGCAAAGCACCCAGCAGCGGGCGGGCGTACTGGGGAGTTTCCCACGAAGTATTCATCAGGGACTTCTACGAAAGCCTGGACGCCCCAGAACCATTCTGGATTGGCCCACGCGAGGCAATGGAATCACTGCGGATTATCAAAGAAATCTATGCGCAATCGCCAGAGATGGCTGCGCACAACTAAAACGAACAAGGAGAAAATATGGCTGAAAAGGTTCGCCTAGGAATCATCGGCGTTGGAGCCGAAGGCGGAATGTACGCGCAGTTCATCGACGACGGTCGCGTCCCCAACATGGAGATCGCTGGCATCTGCGATGTCGACGAGTCGAAGAAGACACTCGCTGACAAGTACGGCGTGCCCTTCTACACCGACTATAAAGAAATGGTGGATTCGGGCGAGGTTGATGCGGTCGTCACCACGGTTCCGCATTACCTGCACCCGGAGATGGGCATCTACGCGCTCGACCATGGCGTGCACGCGCTGCTGGAGAAGCCGCTGGGCGTCTACACCAAGCAGGCAAGAGAGGTCATCGACTTTGCCCAGACCAAGCCCGATTTGGTGTTCGGCGTGTTCTTCAATCAGCGCACCAATCAGCTCTACAAGGACATCAAGGCTATCCTTGATTCTGGTGAGCTCGGCGCGCTGCGTCACACCTCGTGGCTGATCACCAACTGGTGGCGTCCGCAGGGTTACTACAACCAATCCGAGTGGCGGGCAACCTGGGGTGGCGAGGGCGGCGGCGTCCTTGTCAACCAGGCGCCACATCAGCTTGATCTGTGGCAGTGGATCTGCGGCATCCCGAAGAGCGTCTTCGCGAAGTGCCAGTACGGTTTCAAGCGCGACATTGCGGTTGAGGACGAGGTCAACGCGCTCGTCGACTTCGGCAACGGCGCTACCGGCACGTTCATCACCTGCACCCACGACATGTTCGGCACCGACCGCCTGGAGATCCTCTGCGACAAGGGCCGCATCCTCGTCGAGGATTCCCACAAGCTCACCATCACCCGCCTGGCCGAGCCCGAGCAAAAGTGGAGCAAGAGCCTCGGCATGGAGGAGGTAGGCAAGCTGTTCAAGGGCGAGCTGGACGTCTCCGAGGTGCAGACGGTCGAGGAGCGCGACTACGGCTCGGTTTGGGGCGAGCAGCACTGCGACGTCATGAAGAACTTCGCAGACGCAGTTCTCAACGGTGCCGAGCTGCTGGCTCCGGGTTCGGACGGCATCAACGGCGTGCGCCTGGCCAACGCGATTCACCTGTCCTCTTGGACCGGCAAGGAAGTGGACATGGTCAACTTCGACGAGGAGGCCTATCTGGCCGAGCTGAACAAGCGCATCGAGCAAGAGGGCAAGTTCGATACCCGCTCCTAGAGCGGCTGGAGCTAGGAGGTTAGGAAATGGCTGTACTTGGCGTTCAAATGATGATGCTCAAGGACGAGGTTGCCGAAAAGGGCATGTTCGCCGTCCTGCAGAAGATTGCCGAGATGGATCTGCACGCCGTCGAGGTTTCGCAGATCCCGATGGACGAGAAGAACACTGCAGATCTGGAGCGCGGCATCAAGGAGCTAGGCGTTCAGGTCGGTGCCTTATCGGTCGGCTTGAAGGCGGGCCCAACCACCACCGGCGATGCGCTGGATCCGGATTACGACAAGATCGTCGCCGACTGCCGTCGCCTGGATTGCCGCTACCTGCGCATAGGCATGATGCCGTTCACCGCGATGGTTTCCAAGGAGGCCTGCGAGGCTTGGGCCGCGGAGGTGGAGCCGTGGGCGAAAAAGCTCAAGGAAGACGGCATCACGCTGTGCTATCACAACCACCACGTCGATCTGGTTAAGTTCGACGGCGAACGTATCTTCGACATCGTGCGACGCGTCGCACCGAGCCTGGAGTTCGAGGTGGATTTGCACTGGGTGCACCGCGGTGGCATGGCTCCGCTGGACATGCTCAAGGAGTATTCGGGCGTGTGCAGGCTGATCCACGTCAAGGACTACCGCGTGGTTCCGTTGCCGCAGGAGGCTGTCGACCTGATGAGTAATGGCGATATCGAGCGCGGCTTTGAGATGTTCCTGAATATCGTGCAGTTTGCTGAGGTTGGCCAGGGCAACATGAACTGGCCGGAGCTGCTGCCGGCTGCCGAGAAGGCAGGGGCTGACTTCCTGTTCATCGAGCAAGACATGCTCTATGGACGTGACGTCTACGACTGCCTGAGGGATTCCCGCGAATACCTGAAGTCGATCGGCTACTAAACAACAAAGATGCGCCCCTCGGGGCGCATCTTTGTTGTTTAGCTGAGCCAAGATTGCTGGAGCGGCACCCTCGTGTATTCCCCCTAAAGTTCTTGGCCTTCATCCGACGAAGCTCACCTACAAATTTAGCTGCAACCATTATGGTGTTAAAATGGTTCCAAGGGGTGGTTAAAATGCCTAGTATTACACTCAAGAATGTCCCAGATGATGTCTACGAACGTCTGAAGCGGCAGGCTGATGAAGAGATGCGCTCTATTAACGCCCAGGCTATACATCTCATTGATATAGCTACGCGTCCTAGAAAAATTAACGCCGACGTCTTTTATCAGCGAGTGAAGGATTTAAGGGTTGAGATCGGTGGTTCGTTCGAAGCCGAAGAAATCGATCAACTGAAGAGGGCCGGGCGGCCATGATAGTCGTCGATACGAATATTCTTGCCTACCTTTTTCTTCCGGGCGAGTTTAGTGAGTCGGCAGGGAATTTGTTGCTGGAAGATAGCGAGTGGGCAGCTCCCGTGCTGTGGAAGAGCGAGTTCAGGAACATTCTCGTGGGTTACGTCCGTAAAGGGCTTTTGTCTTCTGCACAATCTCGGCGGGTGCAGAAAATGGCGGAAGAATTGCTTCACAAAAATGAATTTTTGGTTCCCAGCAACGATGTTCTTGAGTTGGCCGAGAACAGTACGTGCCGCGCTTACGACTGCGAATTTGTTGCAGTGGCAAAAAGTTTAGGTGTTCGTTTGGTGACGATGAATAAACAAATACTTAGAGAATTCCCGAAGGTGGCTAGTCCGTTATTGGCGTAATTGAAATTATCGGGTGCGTGAAACCGTCGTCTGCTCGGTTTCATGCACCCGATAAATTTAGCGCTTGACCTGGTTGGTGCGCTCGTCGGTGGAGGCGATCGCGTTCACCGCGGAAACCGCCATCGCGGATCCGCCCCTGCGTCCACTAACCACCAGGTATTCCAGACCGTACGGGTTGTCGACCAGCGCCTGCTTGGACTCAGCGGCACCTACGAAACCAACCGGAATTCCGATGACGCCCGCAGGTTTCACACCGGTGTCCCGGACGATCTCCAACAGACGGAACAGTGCGGTGGGGGCGTTGCCGATGGCGACGACCGCACCCTCCAGGCGTTCGGCCCAAAGATCGACGGCGGCCGCCGTCTTGGTGGTGCCCAGCTTCTTCGCCAGTTCGGGCAGGCGGGGATCCTTGAGGTAGCAGATCACTTCGTTGTTCTTGGGCAGGCGCGAGCGGATGATGCCGGTTGCGGTCATGGTTGAGTCACAGAATATCGGTGCACCGCTCCAAAGGGCGTCTCTGCATGCCTGGACGACACCGGGCGTGAAATCGATGAGCTCGGGCAGGTTGGTGTCGGCGGCGGCGTGGATCATTCGCACGGCGACGTTGGCCACATCTTTTGGAAAACGGCTCAAATCCGCCTCCTCGCGAATAATTGAGAACGATTTCTCATAAATTTCCGCGCCGTCAATTATGTATTCGTATTTGGTGGTTTCCATTGGGTACTCCTGTCCAAAAGAATTCTCTTGGTATAGGCTTTCATATGTTGTAAGGCACGAGGAAGCCGGGTAATTCCGGCACGGTCGCGCCACTGTGTACGAAGGTTCGCCTTCGAGAGTCAGATACTCGCCCTTGCAGCACCTATTGTAAATGGGACGCGATATCTCATGAAGGAGAGATTATGCATATCGCCGAAGGATTTTTACCGGCGAGTCACTGCGTAGCCTGGTATGTGGCTGCTGCACCATTCGTTATTTACGGGGCGAGGGCCTGCATTAAGGAAGCTCGCAAGTCCACCACCAACAAGCTTCTGCTGGCAGTTGCTGGCGCTTTCACTTTCGTGTTGAGCGCGATCAAACTGCCGTCGGTGACGGGCTCTAGCTCGCACCCGACGGGCACCGGCGTTGGCGCGGTGCTGTTCCGCCCGCCGGTCATGGCGTTCTTGGGTGCGGTCGTTCTGCTGTTCCAGGCTCTGCTCCTGGCGCACGGCGGCATCACGACGCTTGGCGCTAACACATTCAGCATGGCTATCGCCGGCCCGTGGATCGGCTACGCCTTCTACAAGCTTCTTCGTCCGCTGGGCACCTCGGTTGGCATCTTCGCCGCCATGGTGATGGCAGACTTCTCCACGTACTGCGTCACTTCGATTCAGCTGGCCATCGCCCACCCGGACCCGGTCTCCGGTTTCGGTGGCGCACTGACCAAGTTCCTGGCGACGTTTGCCGTCACCCAGATTCCGCTCGCACTAGCAGAGGGCTTCATCGGCGTTCTGCTGTTCCGCTTCCTGGTTAACGTCGCACGCCCGGAGCTGGAAAAGCGTGGTCTGATCAAGCCGCAGGTTAAGGAGGCAGCAAATGTCTAAGAAGTCGAAGAACATTTGGATCAACCTTGGCCTGATTGCCGCAGTCATCGTTATTTTCGTTATCTCATTCTCGGTCGCCCCGAAGGAAGGTTCCGAGGAGGGCGAGGCCTTCGGTGGCACCGACTCCGTCGTAACCGAGCAGATCGAGGAATCGGGCTACGAGCCCTGGTTCTCCCCGATCTTCGAGCCGGGTTCCGGCGAGATCGAGTCTGGTCTGTTTGCTCTGCAGGCCGCTCTCGGTGCTGGCATTGCCGGTTTCGCGCTGGGTAACCTGCGCGGCCGCAAGAAGGCCGCCGAGGAGCTGACCCCCGCGTCAGCCACGAAGGGTGCTGCTACTAACGGCGGCGCCAGGGGACTGCTCACCCCAGGCGCTGACACTGCGAGTTCCGAAGAGTAGCAAATGATAGCCCTTGACGACGCTGCCTGGGCTGCTCCCTGGCGCGGAGTCTCGGTCGGTCAGAAAGTTCTGCTCAGCTTAGGGCTCGTGGCCACCGCACTGACCGCACCCGTCTGGCCGACCACAATTCTCGTGGCTATTTCAGCGGTAACGCTGGCGCTGGGGTTCGCAAAAATACCTCCCCGTACCCTGGCGCTGGCGTTCACCGCACCATTCGCTTTCATCCTGATCGGTTCGATCTCCGTCGGAATCCAGTTGGGCTCTTCGCCCGATAATGTGATTTGGCATTGGTGGCTTTTGTCGATCAGTCATGAATCTATTGCAGCCGGGCTGACGGTTTTCGCCCGCTCGGTTTCCGCCACGTTGAGCGTCCTGCTGCTTGCGACGACCACACCGATGGTCGATCTTCTTGCTTGGTTCAGAAAACTTGGCTTGCCAGCCGTGCTTGTAGAAGTTGCGTCCCTAACCTACAGGCTGCTTTTTGTGCTGCTCGACTCGTTTCTGACTTTGCATCAGGCGCAGGCCGCTCGGCTTGGCGATGCACCCATGGGTAAGGGTGCACGTAGGCGTCAGATCCAAAACTATTCCACGCTCGTCGGCTCGCTGATGACGCGGTCCTGGAGCAGGGCCGAACGTCTCTCGGAGGGCCTCGAGGCGCGTGGTATTGATGGCGATCTAGTGACGCTCGTTCATCAGCCTCCGCTTTCTAAGAAATGGGTGTTCGGCACCCTCGGTTTGATTGCCGGAATCTGGCTGGTGGCGATATGCTTTACGCTGATTTGATCTCCTGGATTGGTCTGACTCGTCATGCTGCGGGCGTCATTCCAGCCGATCGATCTGCTCTAGGAGAAGTAACGTGTTAGCGGCAGAGAATTTGATCGCTTCATACCTGAACGGACGTCGCGTTTTGGACGAGGCGAACGTTCACTTCGAGTCCGGCTGCCGGGTCGCGCTGCTCGGCGCCAACGGCTGCGGAAAGACGACCCTGATGCGTTGCCTGACCGGCGCTCACAAGCCAGATTCTGGCGCGGTCAAGCTCGACGGTCAGGTGTTGAAGTACGGCAAGAACGCGCTGCGCGACCACCGTCGCAAGGTGCAGATGGTGCTTCAAGACCCGGACGATCAACTTTTCTCCGCGGACGTCACCCAGGACATCGCTTTCGGCCCCCTCAACCTCGGGCTAAGCGAGGATGAGGCGCTGGCCAGGGTGAACGAGGTGGTTGAGGAGCTCGGCATCGAGCATCTTGCCAAGCGTCCCACGCATCAGCTCAGCTACGGCGAGCGAAAGCGCGTCACTATTGCGGGCGCGGTGGCGATGCGCCCGGACGTCCTGCTGTTGGACGAGCCAACCGCGGGTCTAGACCGTGTGGGTATCGAGCAGATCCGCGACCTGTTGAGCAGGCTGCACGCCCTTGGCACTTCTATTGTTCTGGCTACCCATGAGGTGGATTTTGCGCTTGCCTGGGCCGACGAGGCAGCAATCGTTTGTGAAGGCAAGATCCATCAGGGGCCGATCGTCGACATGCTCTCCGATCACGAATTGCTAAACCGCGCGCATCTGCTGCAGCCCTGGCAACTTCAATTATCTCGCCGTCTAGAGCTTGGCAGCAGGCCAGTCGACATGGACGAGATGGTCGCTGCGCTAGAAGCCTGGCGACGTAGCTAGTCGTAGCTAGCGAACAATTTTTCTGAAGCGCGATCCATGCGCATCTTTCCGCCGTACGGCACGATCCACTGCGGACGGGTGTGCCCGAAGGGTGGGCCGACGCAGACCACGGCCTGCGGGCCGTACTTTTCCATGACGCCGTGGCTGATGTCTCGAATGGAACGGCGGTACGCCGCCTGATCTTCCTCGCTGGGGTTGAAGGTGAAGCTCGTCGCGGGGAAACGGGAAACCACCAGGCCGGCGATCCGGGACAGCAATCCGCGTTCGCCAATCGCCCTCATGAAGTCGGCGTATGCGATGGGTTCGATGATGTCTTCCGAACCCTCCAAAATCAGGATCTTGCCGTCTAGCAGGTCAAAATTTGTGAAGCGCCCGGCCCAGATGATCTCTTGAATAACCTGGACGCAACCGCCCCAAGTCTGCGCCGCAACGGTTTTGGTGGGACCGGACCAAGTCCACGGCTCCGCAGGCCTGCGCACGCCCGTTTCGGTCAACGAGCGCTCTTCTTTCCAGTCGAATCCGTAGTCTTCGCTAAGCGGGGGATTGGTGAGTTCTAGCTCGCCGCCGTCGCGCACGGCCGCGAGTAGGCTAGCCGCGTGCACATCGTCGATGGCTGGGCCGGCGCCGATATGCACCTGGGTCGAGCCGCCGTAAAAGCTGCAAACGCCCAGATTCCACAACAGGTTGTGCAGGTGGGTGTTGTCGGAATAACCGATGAAGGGTTTCGGGCTGGACGCGATCAGGCTTTGGTCTACGTGAGGTATCACCGTGATCTGGTCGCTGCCGCCGATGGTTGCCATGACCGCACCGATCTCGGGGTCGGCGAATGCGTCGTTCAGGTCGCGGGCTCGATCTTGCGGCGACGACCCGATGACTCGGGTAGTCGGGTATTCCTTAACCTCCAAGCCCGTCAGCTCGACCAGGCGATGCATGGCTTGTTCGTGGACCTCGGGGCCGTAGCCGGGGGCCGCAAAAGACGGCGAAACCACCGCGATCTTCTGGCCCGGCTGGGCCTTCGGTGCCGGTTTCGGTAGTCCCTTTGCGCGCGGAGCCGCCGCTGTGTAATCAATCATTTCTGCACTGCCCACTGCGTCACAGGACGATACGGCACGAAGCCCCTAAACGAACCCAGCGGGTTGGAGATTTCGACGCTGATGCGCGACAGTTGGCCGCCGTGGGACTCGTTCATGTTGGCGAGCACAACCTCGGTTTCGACGGTGACGGCGTGCACCACCAGGCGGCCGTCCTCTGCGAGCGCGTCCCAACAGCCCTCGACCACCTTCTGGCTGGCGCCGCCGCCGATGAAGATGGCGTCCGGAGCGGGCAGCGTATCAATGACCACGTCAGCAGGGCCCTCCACGACCTCGAAGTGGCCGGGAGCCAAGCGTTCGCCGTTGCGTCTTGCCCTGGCGGCCCGCTCGGGCTTCTGCTCGACGCCGATCGCGCGTGCATCCTTGGCCGCGCGGCACCACTCGATAGCCATGGCTCCGGAGCCCGTGCCGACGTCCCACATCAACTTGCCGGGTGCCGGACGCAGGAACGCGAACGCGGTGGCGCGCTGGTGCCGTTTGGTGATCAGGCCGTCGTGCTCGAACGCCTCATCGGGCAAGCCGGGGACGATGCCCAAGGCATCTATCTCTTCGATCGAAAGCTGCGGTTCGCGAATCACAAAAAACAGGCTACTGCAAAGTTCATAATTGCAAGCTATTCGGCAATAATGGAGGCTCAAGGTTTTTAAGGAGAGAACTAATGTCGAGTGCCATTGAACCCGCTGTTATCGAACCCGGCACCGTAGTGCTAGTTGGGGGCGGCCCCGGCGACCCAGAGCTGATCACCGTCGCTGGCATGCGCGCGCTGCTGGGTGCCGACGTCATCCTCTACGACAGGCTCGCGCCCACTGCTCTGTTGGATGGCCTCGACGCCGAATGCGTCAACGTTGGCAAGATTCCGCGCGGCGCCCACACCCCGCAGGAGACCACCAACCAGATGCTCATCGACTACGCCCGCGACGGCAAGCGTGTGGTGCGGTTCAAGGGCGGCGACTCGTTCGTTTTTGGACGCGGCGGCGAGGAGGCTATTGCGCTCGCCGAGGCTGGGGTGCCGGTCAAGGTCATTCCTGGCGTCACTTCGTCCGTGGCGGCCCCCGAGCTGGCGGGCATCCCCGTCACGCACCGTGGGCTTTCGCAGGGCGTCACCATCGTTGCCGGCCACGTGCGTCCCGACGACGAGCGCTGCACCGTCAACTGGTCTGCGCTCGCCAAGACCAACACCACCATCGTGATCCTGATGGGCGTGAAATACCTGCCAGACATCGTCAAGAAGCTGCTGGACAGCGGCCTGGCTCCGGACACCCCCGCCGCTGTGGTTTCGTCGGCCGCCACCGATAAGCAGCACACGATTCGTGCCCGCGTCGACGAGATAGTAAACGTGGCTACCCGTGAGGCGGTGACCCCGCCGTCCATCACCATCATTGGCGCGGTCGCTGGCCTAGACCTGAAGATCTAGCGATACCGGGCACGAAAAGGTTCGACGTCGAACCATTTGGTTCCGGATAACCGAAAACGAATTAACGGGAACGAAAAAGCTCGACTACGGGCTTTTCCGTTCCCGTTGTTTATTCCTTCGGCGAGAGCTCGTGGGGCCTGTGCAGCATGGCGGACTCCACCTCGATCGCCAGATAGCCAGGCTGGGCATCGACGTGCACCGTCTCCGGGCGGTGCGGCCCCGCAATCTGCCAATCTTCGGCGGGCTGCGGGTCTTCGATCATCGTGGCCAGGCCGTCAATCAGCAGCGTGTAGCCGCGCGGATTGTACGGCGAAAACACCAGCGTCACACGGCGGTCTGCGTCCAAAACCTTGGCCGCATTCCTGGCCATCGACGCCGGCACGATCACCCGGTCGCCGTCCATCCGTGCGACGACGGTGTGCACCCTGGCGTAATCCGTCAGCTTCGCAGGGATCAGCGTGCCAATGCCGTACTTAGCCAGCTGGACGCCCAACTCTTCAACCGGAACCCGAATCGTCATTTCTTTCTCCTCAAATTGATCATCGTGGCCTCGCCGAATCTTTTGGCCGCGCCGACCCCACGCATCGAAAGCTGCGTGCTTTTCGGATCCGTCGAGACGAAGCCGCACAGCCCGAAAACACCGTGGCCGAACAAACAGCTCGCCAGCGGAGTAGACGGCCCCACGAACACGAACTTGGCATTCCTGCCTAACTCGAGCAGCCTGGTCGCCGTCCTATTGACAAAAGTGCTGCCCGTAGCGAACACGTAATCCGCCTCTGGCAGCAGGTATTCGCACGCCGAATCGGGGTAATCGCCGCGCCTAGGCTGACGCTCGATGACCGCCAACTCGCAGTTATCCAGGCGCTCCTCAATGCCGGGGAAGCGCCCGATTACAGCCACCTTCTTGCCAGCCAATTCCGGACGGTACAGCTCGAACGAATCGACGTCAGCCACCGTCTCCACCCGAGAACCCACAGCTATTTCTTGACTCTGGGCTGGGTTGTTGTAGAACGCGTTAATCGCTGCCATCCCGAACGCGGCCTCGCGGCTATGCCAGCTCTTCACCAGTTCTGCAGCCTCGCCGAGAGGCATCCCGACGAGGTCGGACTTCTCGCAGACCCCAGGCCTGGTGGGGCTGTCTTGCGTCATCGCAAGACCAATACTCGACTCTGTTCTCACATACGTCCAGCTAGGCCCGACCGAATATTCCCGGACCGTTTCGTCCGTAGCGATTCCTGCGATCAACTCGTCGTAAAGGTACCAGCGGTTCACGAGACCAACCTATCCCACCTGAAGCTCATGTTCGACGGTTACAGAATTCGGGTCTTTACGTCGCCTGTGACGCAAAGACCCGAATCCTACAACCGCCGAGAAGCTACCAGACTAACCACCGCGTCACATCGGGTTTGGGTAGCCATCAGGAACCATCCAGGTAAACCACCACGTCACCAGAAACAGCAGGGACGGAAAAGTCCGTATTCGAGCTTTTATGCACCCGCTAAATCTTCTCAAGTTAGCGGGAACCAAAAGGTCCGAGTACGAGCTTTTCGGTTCTCTCTAATGCGTCGGAAATTAAAAGGAACCAAAAGGTCCGAGTACGAATTTTTTTGTTCCCGCTATTTTTCGACGGCGTAAGGGGTAGCCAGGCCAGCCATTAAACTACGGTACCCAGCCAGGCCGGTTACCGCGAAACTAAAAAACCGGGACCAGATTTACAGGTCCCGGTTGATTGAAAACTTGCGGCTATCGACGTCGAAGAAGGTAGGTGTCGAACATCCAGCCTTTGCGTTCGGCGGCGGCTTTGCGGGTGGCGAGGATCTCGTCGCGCACGGTCGCCAGGTCGCCGGAGATCAGGATCTGGTCGGGCGTGCCGAGGTAGGCGGCCCAATAAATGTCGAAACCTTCGGGGTCGATCAGGCTGAACGTCTGTTTGCCGTCGAGCATCACTACGACGTCGTCGATGTAATCGGGGATGCCCTTGGCAAGAGGGCGAGCAGGGGAGATCGAAACCGACTTGCCCTGTCTGTTCAGCGGAATCTGGAACGCGGCCGCCAACGCCAGGACGCAACTGATGCCGGGAATGACGTTCAGCTCGAAGTCATCATCGGAGGCCGCGATCATGCGCTTGACGATGGCCAGCGTCGACTCGTAGAGGCTCGGGTCGCCCCACACCAGGAAGCCGCCAACCTGACCGTCGGGGAGGTTCTCGTCGACGGCCTTCGACCAGCTTTCCAAGCGCTGCGCTCGCCAAGTGGCCACGGCCTTTTTGTAGTCGGGCGTGGTCTGCCATGGGCGCGGTGGGTCTTGTAGCTCAACCAGTTTGATCGGCGTCGTCCGGTGCTCGGCAAGGATGTGCTTGCGGATGTCCACCAGCTCGTCCAGATTGTTCTCCTTGATGACGACGAAGAGCACGTCCAGCTCCTCGATGGCCTTCACGGCTGCCTGCGTCACCCAGTCCGGGTCGCCGGAGCCGATGCCGATCAAACTGATTTTCTTCACTACCGCTCCAATTTTTTTAGAACTCGCGACGAATTGTCGCCACGGATGCCGTGCGGGCGTGCGCGGTGCGGTGCGGATCTTGGCCGCCCACGACACCCACCAGCAGGCCGTTAGCGGCGCCGGTGGCCGGGGTCCAGGCGGTGCCGCCGCTGGCGTCGTCGCCGCGGACGCAGAACACGCGTCGAGCCTCCGCCCAGGCCGCAACCTGCTCGTTTACCTCGGGCTTGTTTGTGAGCGCCATGGCGTACCAGGCGTCGTCCAGATCCGCCTCGGTTACCTCGCGTTCGACGAGCTTCAGCTTGCCCAGCTCGCCGAGAGACTTGATTCGCTCGTCGAAAGATGGTGCGACGACGGTGATGTCAGCGCCGGAATCAATCAGCTTCTCGATGCGGCGGGCGGCGACGTGGCCGCCACCGGCCAGAACCACTTTGCGTCCGGCAAGAACCAGGCCGGCCAGGTAGACCTGTGGGGCGCCGTGGTCGGAGAGCTTGCCGGATGCGTCGCGGAACCGATCGACGACAACCTGGGCCAGCTCATCACAATCGCCGATGACGTCGGCAACGCGAACCTCGGCGTCGGGGTGAGCGGCGACCCACTCGTTAGCCTGCTTGTGGGTCCAGTTTTCTAGCCGGCCGTGGAACAGGAAGTGCGGCATGACGACGATCTTGCGTCCGCCCTTGTCGTAGGCCTGCTGTAGGCCCTCGGTCAGGTTCGGGTGCGTCACTTGAATATAGGCGTTAGTCAGGTCGGCGTAGCCGCCCTTCTCCAGCAGGACGCGGCCAAGGCGCGCGTGATCGGCGTTTGGCGTAGTCAGACTGGTGCCGCGGCCAAGGAACACAACGCTGATTTCGTCGTCAGACCAGTCGGCTGCGGCAGCGGAAATGCGCTGGCAGACAGCGGAGATCATCCTCGGATCCGGCCCAAGATGCGGCGCATAAGTGACGCGCGAACCGGCCACGGTCTCGATGCCAGCACCGAAGCCCTCAGGAATGTCCTCCTCGACGTGGCTGCCGGTGCCGATCATCAGCGGAACGACGACAGCGGACTTGTCGGCGTCGGTTTCGAGCGCATCGGTAACGGCTTCGGCGATGGTCGGCTCGTCCAGCTCGACGTAGCAATCAAGAACGCGGACGTCCGGCAGCATCCTGCGGACGCGGTCGATCAGCGCGCGGCACTGCTGCTGGCCCTCTTCGATTCGAGTTCCGTGAGCTGCAATTACTAGTGCAGTCATAGTTCTTCCCTTCGGTTATTTGGTTTCTTCTTCGAGCCACTTGTAATCGCGTGGCGTGACAACAACTTCCTTGTTTCGTCCCGTCTTGACCAGTCGGGTGGTTGACGACCCGACGAGCACGATGGAGCGCATGTCCACCCACTCGGGGTCGAAGTCTGCCAGCGTCGCCACGCGGTAGTTTTCGCCGGGCCGGGTTGCGTTCTGCACGACGGCGACGGGCGTGGTTTCGGGCCGGTTCCAGCCCAGGATTTCGAGCGCGCGCGGCAGGTGCTCGACTCGCTTATGGCTACGGGGGTTATACAGCGCGACGACGAAGTCGCCCTCGGAGGCCGCCTTGAGTCGCTTCTCGATGTTGTCCCACGACGTGTGCAGGTCGGAAAGCGAGAGGGTGACGTGGTCGTGGCCGAGGAACGCGCCCAGAATCGACGATGCCGCCAGCTCAGCGGTTACGCCGGGCACGACGCTAACGTCGATGCCCTCGGTACCCAACTCGAGGGTGGGGGAGGCCATAGCGTAGATCGCCGGGTCGCCGGAGCAGACGATGGAAACTTCGCGTCCCTCGCGTGCTTTCTCGATGGCCATAGCGATGCGTGCTTCTTCACTGCCCATGCCGGTTGAGATGACGTCGGTGCCGGGGCGAAGCATGTGGCGGATCTGCGCGACATACGGACGGTAACCCACGACGACCGCGCTGGCGCGAAGCGTGTTCTTGGCGCGCGGGGTCAGCAGGTCGTCTGCACCGGGGCCGAGGCCGACGACGCTCAGGCGTCCCATCGGCTTGAGCCTGGCCACCGCGACGGTGACGTTCGGGGTCTTCTGCTTGTCGATGATCAGCTCGGAGCCGGCGACGTGGCTGGGCAGGTAGGACAGCGCGGAGGCCTCCGAAACCGAGCCGGTGCCGACCGCCTCGAGCGCGTGCTGCGACTGATTCGGCGTCTCGACCTTGGCTAGCTCGTCGGCGCTGAACGTGACGAACGGCACGCCCAGCTCGGCCGCGAAATCGATGAAGCCCTGCTCGTCGTCTTTGGCGTCGACGCTGGTCAGCGCGGTGACTGAAGACAGTGAAAGGTTGTTTTCTTCAAGAACTCGGGTGGCTAGCTCGCGGATCTCGGCGACGTCGGTGCCTCGGTTGCAGCCCATGCCAAGCACCAGCGACTTCGGGTGGATCGCCACGGTCGGCAGATCGTCGGGGACCTGGTTGGAATCGGTAACCAAAATGCGGAACTTGGCCGGTGCAACGGGCAGCTCCTTGACGTGGGTGCCGCGACGCTCGACGCGTGGAACGCCAGGCTCGTTGACGTTCTCGGGCAGCGCGGGTAGCGGCCAGCCGCCCCGGACCAGCTCGACCGGCTCACCGTCCAACATGCCACGGGTGACGCCGGCGAGATCGCCAGTGGTGGCCCAGCCGAGCGTGTCCAGTCCGGGGATGTCCCTGCCATCGGTTGCGGTGGTGACGGTTGCGACCGCGCCGATGCCCTCGGCGATCTTGCGGGCCAGCTCGTTCGCCCCGCCCACGTGTCCGCCGACCAGCGGAATAGCGAATTTCCCGGCCTCGTCAACCACGACGACGGCCGGATCAGTCTTCTTGCTCTTCAGCAGATCGGCGATCAGCCTGGTGGTCGCGCCGAGCGCCAGATGGCTGATGATCAGATCGCATTCTTCCCAAGCAGTGCGCAGACCTTCGCCGGACTTGCCGAAGTAGTGCTTGGTTTCGCCTAGTACCTCGTCGAGTTGGGCAGCCCGGGCCTGCGCTGCGGGCGAGGTGGCTACCTGGCCAATGATTTTGTCGCTCAATTGTTCTCCTAGATCTGCGGTACGGCGTCGAAGCCACCGACGATGGGGTGTTGTTCGCCGAGAGCTTCTGGCTCATCGGGGTGGTGGTCGAGCACCAGGACGACGTTCGGCGAGGTGATGTCAGTGACCATTCGGGCCTCCGCCTCGTTCATGACGCGGATTTGTTCATCGGCGTTGCCAAGCTTCTCGGCCAGCACGTAGGTCTTGCCCAAGCCCGCGGTGGCCTCGACGATCTGTGGCAGTGTGTTCTTCGGGTCGGTCAGAATGCCGACCTTCGGGTGCCGCCGGCAGGCGTCGAAGGCGGGCACCGGGTCGTTGCCGTGTGCGGAAACCAGCAAGGCGTCGTCCCACGGCAGCCCGACGGCAGCGAAAGCCATCTGCAGGCTGGTGACGACCGGCACAACCCGGACCTTTAGGCCGGCGGCACGGATGCGTCGCACGACTCCGTAAAACAGCGGGTCGCCGGAAGCAACCACGACGATCTTTCGGTTGAGGTCCTTCTTCATCTCGTCGATCGCCGGGGCGATGCGTCCGAGCACGACGCGCTTGTCCTCTTCGACGCCTAGCGCGTCCAGGTGACGCCTACCGCCCACCACCAGGTCGGCGTCTGCGGCGTCCCTACGAAGCTCTTCGGAGGGCTCGGCGATGAATCCGTAAACGGTAATCATGTGTTGTCCTTTCGCGCGGCGGGCTCAGAGCGCCTCTGCGCCCTTATCGCGCAGATCCGCTGCGGCCTTCGGGTCCGCAGGGCGGTATTCGTGTCTGAAACCGGGGTGGTAGAGGTGCGAGCGTTTAACCATGCGCTCCTCACTGAGGGCGGGGCCAACCAAAATGACCGTGTGCTTCCACAGCTTGTGGGCCTTCATAGTCGACTCGAGCTCGGAAAGCTTGCAGCGAACCATGAACTGGTCGGGCCAGGTGACCTGGTAGCCGATAATCACCGGGGTATCCTCGGGGTAGCCGCCGGCCAGTAACTCCTCCTGGAGTTGTTTCGAACGTGCTGCCGAAAGGTAAAGCGCCATCGTCGTGCCGTGCGAGGCGAAGTCGCGGACATTTTCCTTCGGCGGCATCGGGGTGCGGCCACCCTCCAGACGGGTCAGGATAAGCGACTGCGAAACCTCGGGCAGGGTGATCTCGACGTCGCTCATCGCCGCAGCAGCAGAAAACGCGGATACGCCCGGGATAGTCTCGTAGGGCACGCCCATCTCGTCGAGAACCTGGCGCTGCTCTGCGGTTGCGCCATATATGGAGGGGTCTCCGGTGTGAACGCGAGCAACCAGAATACCCTCGTCGCGAGCGCGCTCGTAGTAGGGGAGTATGTCCTCCAGGGACGCGGAGGCCGAATCAATCAGCTCTGCGCCCTCCTTGTGGCGGGCGACGACCTCGGGGTTAACCAGCGACGACGCCCAAATGATGATGTCCGCGTTCGCGATGGTCTCGGCGCCGCGCACCGTGATCAAGTCGGGGGCACCCGGGCCCGCACCGACGAAAACTACCTTGCCAGTCACAGTCGTTCTCCTAGTCCGTTGCGCTTCGGCGGCCACAAAACGCTGGTGAAGTACGGCGCCTCATCCAGCTCGCTGACCAATGAAATTTCTTCTTCGGGCAGCCCAACATTGCTGCCGACGACGGCGTCCTCGCCCACCTCGTTCAGGTGCTCTTTCAGCGCGGCGAAGTGGCGTCCGGCCTTGTAAACCACGCAGGTGTCGGCCACCTCGGAAACCTCGACGAGCTGGTCGATGCCTTTCTTCAGCGGCACGAGCGCCAGCACTTCGTCGCCCTCGCAAAGCGGGGTCTTCGAGGCGGCCGCGAGCGCCTGCATCGCCGTGATGCCGGGGATGACCTCCACCTCAACCTCTATCTTCTCGCGCACGCTGGCAACAAGATAGCTGAACGTGGAATACACAGAAGGGTCGCCGATGGTCGCGAAACCGATCTGCTTGGCGCCCGCCTCGAACTGTTCGATGGCCACGGCCGCGGACGTCTGCCAGTTGGTCATTCTGCGGGTGGTGACGCCTGTTGGGTCTTTCATCGTGAACGGCACGCGCACGATCTTCTCGGCCATCTCGGGGGAAGCAGCCGTGATGATGGTCTCCGCGCGCCCGGCATTGCTGCCGCTAGCTTCGGTGGATGGCACAAGAATGACGTCGCAATTGCGCAGCGCCTTCAATGCTTTGACAGTAATTAAATCGGGATCCCCCGGGCCGACGCCAATGCCAAGTAGCCGTGGAAAATTCACTAAATCTCCTAGCCACCCTAACCTCGAGGGTGTTTCGCTGTGGGGACGATCGGCTTGGCGACCGGGCTAACTGCGCGCCGCGCGCAGATACCGTTGCGGGACAGCGCCGGGTTCTCACCGGCTTCGCAAGCGTCTCGTCGTCGACTCGTGTCGACTCCGTCAAGCCTAGCGCGATATCCCAACCACTCCCAACCTTATGAAGAGTTAATTTGGGGCAAAAAGTATCGGGCCGCAAGAATCTTGCGGCCCGATACTTTTTCTAACTTATTTATCTAGCTTGCGTCCCTGCTCGATGACGCTGACCAGCTCGTCGGCAAGCGACGACGTCATGATGTCGTCCACCGGGCGGGGCAGCGCGATGCGCCAGTTCGGGTACTGGTCGATGGTGCCGGGCATATTCGGACGCTCCTTGACGCTGGCAGCATCGTCCAGGTTGAGCAGGACGACTCGGCTCGGTGCGTCGCGCAGCATCCGGTAGCGCTCGATGATCATCGACTGGACGTCGTCGCGGGTGATCTGGTTGAGCGGCTTCGTCGGGTCGACGTGAGCCATCTCGCATAGCACCTGGCGGGTGCTCTCGACCTGCGCCCAGTCTGCGCTCTTGCCGATGCGCTTCAGCTCGGAGACGTCGAAACCGGTTGCTAGGCCGGCGACCGTCACTTGGTCGTGTGTGGAGCTGGTGCCCACTCCCAGGGTCGGGAACTCGCGAACCGGGGTGCGCATTGCGGAGCGGTTACCCAGCATGCCGATTTCTTCCATCGTCTCGCGCACGCCGCCCGCTACGGTGCCCATGTCCTCGCCAACAACCCAGCTGTTCTGGCGGTAGCATTCCAGCCTGATGATGGCAAGCATGGCGTCCACCGGGTAGTGGATGTAGACGCCGTCGGCCGCGCTGCCGGAAACCGGCACCCAGTAGAGGCGCCAGAGCTGCATGACGTGGTCGATGCGCATCGCGCCGGCGTCGCGCAGGGTGGCGCGAACCATATCGATGAACGGCTTGAAATCCACCTCCGCGAGCTTCTGCGGGTTGAACGGCGGCAAGCCCCAGCGCTGACCCTCGATGTTGTGGCTATCCGGGGGAGCGCCGATCTCGAAGTCGAACTCGAGGATGTCCTGATTGATCCAGGCGTCTTGGGAGGCCGAGTCGGAACCAACGGCCAGGTCCGCGATGACGTCTACACCCTCGCGGCAAGCGGCAGCGTACTGGACGTGGGCAACCCACTGCATCCAGCTGTGGAAATCGATGAGGTCGGAGTTCTCGTTGACGAATTCGGCAACCGCGTCGGAGGAAATATTCTGGTATTCCTTCGGCCATTTGCGCCAGTCGGTGCCGTACTTTTCGGCGATGGCGGACCAGGTGGAGAAGTCGGAAAGCTTCTTGCCCCACTGCTCGAACCAGGCGTCTCGCTCGATGTTCGGGTCGTTTCGGACGGCCTTCCAGATGCGCAGCAGCGCCTCGCGCTTCAGCTTCCAGACGGCTGCACGGTCGATCATGCGTTCCTTGTTTAGCTTGCAGCCTGCCTCCGCGAGGTCGGTCAGGTCTACATGCTCGGCGCCGAGGACGTCGCCCGGTGCGATGTGTAGGACGTTCAGGAAGATCCTGGACGCGGGCGAGTATGGCGATGCCTGCGGGTGCTCGGTCGGGCCGATGGCG
Source organism: Propionimicrobium sp. BV2F7 (assembly GCF_000510445.1). Classification (NCBI taxonomy): domain Bacteria; kingdom Bacillati; phylum Actinomycetota; class Actinomycetes; order Propionibacteriales; family Propionibacteriaceae; genus Propionimicrobium; species Propionimicrobium sp. BV2F7. The sequence continues at coordinate 57,173 of NZ_AZIS01000005.1, forward strand.
TGGACTGGCGAGACCTGCACGCAGCTCGCGCCCTGCATGGCGGCGATGCGGCAGATCAGCGCGAGGTCGCGGAAATCACCGATGCCCCAAGAAGAGCGGGAGCGTGCCGAATAAAGCTGAATCTGCCAACCCCAACTACGCTGTGGGGTCTGAATTTTTTCAGGCGTGCAGATGACGAAGCGGCGGACGCCGGCGTCGTTGTAAAGAATGTGGTATCCGGGCATGTCCACCAGGCCTTCGGCACGGTAGTGATGCCCGTTCTCTAGGATTAGCGTTCCATAGAGTTCTGGGTGGTAGCGACCCGGGCTGCATACCAGCGGGCCGTTTTCGTTGTCTAGCGGTACGGAAGTATCAAACCTGTTTGCGACTAGCTCTAACGTCTTTGTTGGTGTCTTGATCCAATCGCCTTTGGTATTCACGTAACCGCTGGTTACTCCATATCGGCCTACGCGAGACATGATCTCGCCGCGGTGCGCGTCGTCTGCGCTGGTGGCGCTATGCGATATGCCGCGGGTTTCGTGGTCTGATGAAATGTTATTCACGTGGCGATCCTACATGAATACCTGTTTGAGCTTGGCCATAGTTCAGATCAGTTCTGGCAACTTCACCTATATGTGTGCAAGTCATCGTCGGAATTGTTGCCTATGGCGAATGAATGATTGCAGACAATTGCTTGTTAGATGATTACATAACCGAAATATAGGAAATGAATCCGTTTTGTTTATAGGTTCACTAGACCTAAGTAATAGTTTTCCCTTGCTGCAACTGCTACTCAAGTTATATTTTCTGTCTGTCTAGCGGTGTACTCTGAATCTGCTGGATGACCCTCGCATCGCACCTGCAAAAGTGCCTAACAAGGGGGTTTCAGAAGAAGTTTTAGAGCGGAGCAAAATGAGTGAACTTGCAAACGAGGTGACGCAGCGCACAGACGTGACTGCGGTTCCAGACCTGGCTTTGGGCACGTCGAAAATCGGCCCAGTTCGCACGCAGATCCCGATTTACGTAGACCTGCTGCCACCTTGTAACAATGCCTGCCCCGCCGGCGAGAACATCCAAGAGTGGCTGCGCCTTATTAAAGAAGGTAAAGAAGAGGCCGCGTGGCGCCAGCTGGTGCGCGACAACCCCTTCCCGGCCATTCACGGACGCGTTTGCTACCACCCCTGCGAAACCGCGTGCAACCGTGCAGACCTCGATTCTTCGGTCTCTATCCATTCCGTCGAGCGCTATCTGGGAGACCTGGCCATCGAGCGTGGCTGGACGTTCCAGAAGCCTGTGACGCACACGGGTAAGCGAGTGATGGTCGTCGGTGCCGGCCCATCCGGTCTTTCGGCCGCCTACCACCTGGCCAGGCTCGGCCACGAGGTCGAGATTTTCGACTCCGGTGAGAAGGTCGGTGGCATGATGCGTTACGGCATCCCGGCCTACCGTCTGCCTCGCGAGATTGTCGACGCCGAAGTCGAGCGCCTCAAGAACCTGGGCATCAAGATCCACCTGAACCACACCGTAACGGACCTGCAGGCCGAGCAGAGCGCGGGCAACTTCGACGCGTCGTTTATCGCGGTAGGTGCTCACCTGTCCAAGCGCGTCGATATTCCGAGCATGGATGCGGAAAAGATGGTGGACGCCGTCGACTTCCTGCGTGATGTGGCCAGTGGCGAGAAACCCAGGATCGGTCGCCGGGTCGCTGTTTATGGTGGCGGTAACACCGCAATGGACGCTGCCCGTACCGCCCGTCGCATGGGCGCTGAAGAGGCCGTCATCATCTACCGACGCAACGAAGAGCACATGCCTGCTCACCGCGAGGAGCTCGAGGAGGCCGAACGCGAGGGCGTCCAGGTGCACTGGTTGCGAACCATCAGCGAGGTGGCCGACGACGTCATGGTCGAGGTCATGGAGCTCGACGAGGACGGCCGCCCGCACGGCACCGGCAAATTTGAGAAGCTGCCCGCGGACACCGTCATCATGGCGCTCGGACAGGTTTCCGACACTGCGTTCCTGCACAACATCGACGGCCTCGACTTCGACGGCGACACCCTAAAGGTGAACCCCGTCACGCTGATGACCTCCGTGCCCGGCATCTTCGCCGGTGGCGACGCCGTCCCAAGTCAGCGAACCGTCACTGTTGGCACCGGCCACGGCAAGAAGGCCGCCAAGATGATCGACGCCTGGCTGAAGAACGAAGACCGCTACGTCAAGGTGAAGCACCCCGTCGTCGAATTCGATGACCTGCACCTGTGGTATTTCGGTGACCACCCGCGCACCATTCAGCCCGAGCTTGGCACCAAAGAACGCATGGGCTTCGGTGAGGTCGTCGGCAGCCTGACCGAGGAGCAGGCGCACTTCGAGGCCCGCCGCTGCCTTTCTTGCGGTAACTGCTTCGAGTGTGACGGCTGCCTCGGTTCCTGCCCCGAAGACGCCGTCATCAAGCTCGGCAAGGGTCACCGTTACCGCTTTGACTACGACAAATGTACTGGCTGCGCAACCTGCTACGAGCAGTGCCCGGTGCACGCCATCGAGATGATTCCGGAGAATTAAATGAGCGTAAAAAATTCTATTGGCCAAGAAGACCCGGACACCGGCCAGCCGGAGGTTGCCAGCGCGAACACCGATTACGTCATCATGGACGGCAACACCGCCACCGCTGACGTAGCGTTCCGCATCAACGAGCTCTGCTCCATCTACCCGATTACGCCTAGCTCGCCGATGGCAGAGCTGGCCGACGAGTGGTCGGCCAAGGACCGACCAAACATCTGGGGCCAGGTGCCGCACGTCATGGAGATGCAGTCCGAGGGCGGCGCCGCAGGTGCCTACCACGGCGCACTGCAGGCTGGCGCCATGGCTACGACGTTCACCGCGTCGCAGGGTCTGCTGCTGATGATCCCGAACATGTACAAGATCGCCGGCGAGCTGACATCAACCGTTATGCACGTAGCCGCGCGTTCGCTGGCGGCCCAGGGCCTGTCGATCTTCGGCGATCACCAAGACGTCATGGCCGTGCGCCAAACCGGTTGGGCGATGCTGGCCTCCAACTCGGTTCAGGAGTGCCACGACAATGCGCTGATCGCGCAGGCTGCCGCAATGCGTTCTCGCGTGCCGTTCCTGCACTTCTTCGACGGCTTCCGCACTAGCCACGAGCTGAACACCTGCATCAAGTTGAGTGACGAGCAGCTCGCCAAGCTGATCACCGACGACCTGGTGCGCGAACACCGCTCCCGTGCGTTGAGCCCGGCGCACCCATTTATTAGGGGCACCGCGCAGAACGGTGACGTTTACTTCCAGGGCCGCGAAGCGTCCAACAAGTACTACATCGAAGCCGCGAAGATCGTCCAGGAGGTAATGGACGAGTTCGCCGAGATGACCGGACGCCAGTACCACCTGGTCGACTACATTGGCGATCCGAACGCCGAAGAGGTCGTCGTCATCATGGGTTCCGGCTCAGAAGTAGTGGAGCAGGCGGTCCAACGCCTCAACGAGTCCGGCCGCAAGACCGGCATGCTGATCGTGCGCTTGTTCCGTCCGTTCCCGAGCGAGCAAATCGTCGAAAAGCTGCCGAAGAGCGTCCGCAAAGTTGCCGTTCTCGACCGCACCAAGGAGCCCGGCTCCGAGGGCGAGCCGCTGTTTTTGGACGTCAACACCGCGCTTTCTCAAGCTGTCAGTGCGGGCGAGCGTGACCAGATGCCGCGCGTCATCGGCGGCCGCTACGGCTTGTCCAGCAAGGACTTCACCCCGGCAATGGCCGTCGGCATCTTCGACGAGCTGGCCAAGGAGAACCCGCGTCCGCGCTTCACCATCGGCATCAACGACGACGTGACGCTGCTCTCGCTGGATTACGACCCGAGCATCGACCTGGAAGACGCCGAGACTAAGCGAGCAGTGTTCTACGGCATGGGTTCCGACGGCACCGTCGGTGCCAACAAGAACACCATCAAGATCCTCGGTTCCGAGCCGGGCACGTACGCGCAGGGCTACTTCGTCTACGACTCGAAGAAGTCTGGTTCGCGCACCACGAGCCACCTGCGGTTCGGGCCGGACCCGATCAAGGCGCCATACCTGGTTAATAAGGCGGGCTTCATCGGCTGCCACCACTGGAGCATTCTGGAGCGCATCGACGTGCTGGCTTTCGCCCGCAAAAACACGGTGCTGCTCATCAACTGCCCGTTCGACACCGACCAGGTTTGGGATCACCTGCCTGCCCCGATGCAGCGCAAGATCATCGACTTGGACATCGAGCTGTACGCGATCAACGCAAACGAGGTGGCCCGTTCGGTTGGCTTGGGTGGCCGCACGAACACCGTGCTGCAGACCTGCTACTTCGCGATTTCCGGCGTGCTCGAGCCCGATGTGGCGATCAAGAAGATCAAGGACTCGATCACCAAGACGTACCTGCGTAAGTCGCAGAAGATCGTCGACATGAACCACGCTGCCGTCGACAAGGCGCTTGAGCATCTGCACAAGATTGAGGTGCCTGCACAGGTGACGAGCGACAAGGGCTACCTGAAGCCGGTTCCCGACAACGCCCCTGAATTCGTCAAGGAAGTCACCGCCAAGATGCTCGTCGACGATGGCGATTCGCTGCCCGTCAGCGCGCTGCCGGTGGACGGCACTTATCCGTCCGGCACGACGCAGTACGAGAAGCGCAACGTCTCCGACATCATCGCGGTGTGGGACGAAGAGAACTGCATCCAGTGCGGTAACTGCGCGTTCGTCTGCCCGCACGGCGTGCTGCGCGCGAAGTACTACTCGCCCGAGAAGCTGGAGGGCGCACCCGATAGCTTCGAGTCGATTCCGCTGAACGCCGCAGGTCTGCCCGACACTCGCTACACGCTGCAGGTTTACGCCGAGGACTGCACGGGTTGTGGCCTGTGCGTCGAGGCCTGCCCGGTTCGTCCCATCGGCAAGCCGGACCGCAAGGCGATCAACCTCGAGACAGTGCTGGAGCGCGACGAGCAGCGTGCGAACGTCAAGTTCTTCGAGTCGCTGCCCAGGCCGCGACGCAGCCGCGTGAACTTCGGTACCGTGCGCGGCACCCAGTTCCTGACCCCGCTGTTCGAATTCTCGGGTGCGTGCGCCGGCTGTGGCGAGACGCCGTACCTGAAGCTGCTCACCCAGCTGTTCGGTGACCGTCTGCAGGTGGCCAACGCCACCGGTTGTTCGTCGATTTACGGCGGCAACCTGCCCACCACGCCTTGGGCGAAGGGCGACGACGGACGCGGCCCGGCCTGGAGCAACTCGCTGTTCGAGGACAACGCCGAATTCGGCCTGGGCATGAGGCTCGCCGCCGACCTGCACACTGACCTGGCTCGCACCAGGCTCGAGCAGGTGCGTGGTCTGATTAACGACGACCAGCTGGTCGACGAGCTGCTTTACGCGCCGCAGCGCACTATGCACGAGCTGCGCAACCAGTACCGTCGCGAACAGCGTCTGGTCAAGATGCTTGAAGAGCTGTCGTGCAGCCCAGTGCTGGAAGAAGACACTCGTCGCAACCTCAAAGACCTGCTTTCCGTGGCAGACAACCTGCTGCGTCGATCCGTCTGGATCGTCGGTGGCGACGGTTGGGCATATGACATTGGTTCCGCTGGCGTCGACCACGTCCTGGCTAGCGGGCGTAACGTCAACATCCTGGTGCTCGACACCGAGGTCTACTCGAACACGGGTGGTCAGGCGTCTAAGTCGACCCCGACTGGTGCGGTCGCCAAGTTCGCAACCGCAGGCAAAACCACCGGCAAGAAAGACATGGCGATGCAGGCCGTCGCTTATGGGCACGTTTACGTGGCTCGAGTCGCGATGGGTGCTGACCCTGAGCAGACCTTGAAGGCGTTCCGAGAGGCGGAGGCCTACGACGGCCCGTCCCTGATCATCGCCTACAGCCACTGCATCAGCCACGGATACAACCTGCGCAAAGGCCTGGAGCAGCAACATAAGGCCGTCGCCTCGGGGCACTGGCCGCTGATGCGCTTCAATCCGGTGCTTCGCGAGGAAGGTAAGAACCCGTTCCTGCTCGACTCGATGCGTCCGAGCATTCCGCTGCGCGAATACCGCAAGACGGAGCTGCGCTTCAAGATGCTCGAGGCCTCCGACCCCGAAGAGGCGAACCGCCTGCTGGAGATCGCCCAAGAACAGGTGATCCGTAGATACGCCGAATACGAGTCCGCTGCCCAGCGTCCGCCGGAGATGTTCTCCCGCGATGCCCGCAAATCAGCCGACACTGAATGATTAAGGAGACGATGATGGCATTCGATCCAGAGGCGCTAAAGGCCGCAATGGAATCTGCCAGGCGCAAGTCTGAACTGGGCGACAACACCACCGACCAGGTGCTGCCGGCTGAGCAGGTGCGGGAACAGGCAGTCAAGCCGGACGTCGATCTGACCACCAATTACATGGGCCTGGAGCTACCGGCACCGTTGGTAGCTTCGGCCGGCCCGCTGAGCCAGCACGTCGAGGATATCCAGGCGATGGCTGATGCGGGCGTCGGGGCAGTGGTGCTGTTCTCGCTGTTCGAGGAACAGGTCAAACTCGAGCAGGCTCGTGCGACTGCCGAGATGGAGGTGCACGCAGAAAGTTTTGCCGAGGCGCTTAGCTACTTCCCGACCGAGCCGTCAAACGAGTCCGGTCTGGTGCACAACTACCTAAAGCTGATTCAGCGGGCGTCTTCGGTGATCGACGTTCCGCTGATCGCCAGCCTGAACACCCCGATCTCGGGAGACTCCAGCGACATCAGCAAGCGCATGGTCGACGCCGGTGCCTCGGCAATCGAGCTGAATGTGTACTTCGTGCCGGGAAGCGTCCGCGACCCGCGCGAGGTCGAGGACGCTCAGCTGCGCATCCTCGAATCGGTTAAGAATCAGGTTGACGTGCCCGTCGCCATGAAGATGATGCCGTATTTCTCGAGCTTCGGTCACCTCGCCAAGCGCCTGAGCGCCGCCGGCGCGGACGGCCTAGTGCTGTTCAACCGCTGGCTCGGCCCGGACGTCGAACTGGACAGGCTGGAATATCATCCCGGCTTCGAGCTGAGCACTCCGAACGAAGGCAAGCTGCCGAGGGCGTGGATCTCCGCGCTGCGCGGCGAGGTGGACTGCTCGCTTGCGGGCAGCGGCGGAGTCGAAACGTCCGACGACGTCGTCAAGTACATCCTTTCCGGTGCGGACGTGGTGATGACCACCGCGGCGCTCGTGCGTCACGGCGTTGCCTACGCTAGCCAGCTCATCGAGGGTCTGGGACGTTGGCTCGAGGTGCGCAGGGTAGATCTGGACACCGCTCGCGGGATGCTTTTGTCGCCGCACGGTGAAGAGGCGGACGCATACGCCCGTGCCGGATACATCTCCGGCCTGGAGCAGGCAAAACGGGTGTACGGAAGGTAATTTTTTCCTTTTAAAAACCCGGTCGGGAAGGGCGTTCCCGACCGGGTTTTGCCCTTTTTTTGCGGAAAGACTTTCCTAAAGCTGAAGTCATGTGTCATGCGTAGTCGTGAGGCGCTTATACTGTGAAAGGCATACCTTTGTAGCCTGTTGAGGCCAACTTAGGTATCGTTCATCTATAACCTCGGACTTACTCTTGTAGTCCTCGAGGCGGATCAATAGGCGATCAATCTCGAGGCGGAAAAGACCTAACCTGATAGGTGGTATCTATGGTTTTTCAACCTGACATCGCACCGCTTGGCAGCCTTTGGCTTTCAGCGATAGTGGCACTGTTGCCGCTACTGGCAGTGTTCTTCCTACTTGGCGTGCTGCGTATGAAGGCGCACTGGGCTGGCCTTATTGGCGTGGGCGTTGCCCTGCTGGTTGCCGTCCTGGCGTTCAAAATGCCCGCGGGCATGGCGATATCTTCGGCGTTCGAGGGCGGCATATTCGGCGTCTTCCCGATCACCTGGATCGTACTGTGCGCTATTTTCCTATTCGAGTTGACGGTGGCCTCCGGTCACCACGACGACCTGATGAAGACGTTCAATGTCATCTCGCCCGACCCGCGCGTGCTGGGCATATTCATCGCGTTCAGCTTCTGCGCGCTGCTCGAGGCCCTCGCGGGCTTCGGCGCCCCGGTTGCGATCTGTGGCGTCATGCTCGTCGCGGTGGGCTTCAAGCCTTGGAAGGCGGCGCTCACCGTCCTGGTCGGCAACACCTTTGCCGTTCCCTACGGCGCGATGGCGACTCCACTGCTCACCGGTGCAAACCTCACCGACATGGCTGCCCAGCAGCTGTCCATCACAGTTAGCCGCCAGACCAGCGTCCTGGTCTGGATCGTTCCGCTGCTCCTGCTGATCATCATGGACGGCGCCAAGGGCCTGAAGCAGGTCTGGCCGCTGGCCCTCGTGGTCGGTCTGACCTACTCGGTTTGCACGCTGGGTGCCGCTCAGGTGCTGTCGCCCGGGCTGGTGAACATGGTTCCCGCGCTGATCAGCCTCGCCGCAGGCGTCCTGCTGCTGAAGTTCTGGAAGCCAGCCGGCACAAACGAGGCCGCGTTGCGACTCACCGGCAGCGAACCACCGGAAACCACCGAGAAGGTCACCGGCAAGCAGATCGGCTGGGCGCTGTTCCCGTACGTGCTGATCGTGGTGGTTTTCGTCGTCACCCAGATGGTTCCGGTAGTCAAGAAAGCCCTTGCCGCGACCAACATCAAGATTCATTGGCCGCTGCTGTGGGATGGCGAGCAGAACCTCGTCATGACCGCGACCGGCACCCCGTCCTCGTCCACGACCTACTCGTTCACGTGGCTTAGTTCACCGGGCACGATCCTCCTGATCACCGCCATCGTTATCGGCCTTTGCTACCGCATGAGCCTCGGGGAGATCTTCAAGGTGTTCAGCACCCAGCTGTACAAGCTGCGCTGGACGTTCCTGACCATCGGCTCGGTGCTCGCGCTGGCCTACGTGATGAATCTGTCCGGCCAGACGCTGACCATTGGCACCTGGATTGCCGGCGCCGGCGCTGTCTTCCCGTTCCTGGCCCCGATCCTCGGCTGGATCGGCACCGCCGTCACCGGTTCGGGCACCTCGGCAACCGCGCTGTTTGCCAACCTGCAGCACACCGCTGCAACGCAGATCGGCGTCAACCCCGCTCTGCTCGTCGCCACCAACACCGTCGGCGGTGCTGTTGGCAAGATGATCAGCCCGCAAACCCTGGCCATCGCCACCGGCGGCGTAAACATGGTGGGCGAAGAGTCTGTCCTGTTGCGCAAGGCGCTTCCGTGGGCCATTGGCCTGCTCGTCGTGCTCTGCCTGCTTGCCGGGCTGCAGTCCCTGCCCGTTCTGGGCTGGATGATTCCTAATGTTGGTTAATTTTTGAAAAATATAGGGAGGTAAATGATGACAAGCACAGTGGGCGATACCGCACAGAAAACTGTTGCTATCTTCGCCACATGTGTCAGCGACATCATGTTCCCGAAGACCGTCGATAACATGGCAACCCTGCTCGAGCGGTTGGGCTGCCGGGTGGTCTTCCCCAAGGAACAGACCTGTTGTGGACAGATGTTTACAAACACCGGTTACTTCGACCGGGCACTGCCATCGGTGAAAACGTTCCTTGACGCATTCGAGGACTACGACTACATCGTCGGCCCGTCGGGCTCCTGCGTAGGTTCCGTACGCGAGCAGCACGAGATGCTGGCTCACGACGCGGGCGACGAACGCATGGCCGCGCGCGCTAAGGAACTGAGCAAGCGTGTCTACGACATCAGCGAGTTCATCGTCAACGAGCTGGGCACCACCGACGTCGGGGCATACTTCCCGCACAAGGTGACCTACCACGCATCCTGCCACTCGATGCGCATTGCTAAGGTGGGCGACGCCCCGCTCAAGCTGCTCAAGGGCGTTAAAGGCCTGGAGTACGTGGAGGTCGAGGACATGGCCCAGTGCTGTGGCTTCGGCGGCACCTTCAGCCTGAAGAACCCGGACATCTCGATCGCCATGGCTAAAGACAAGGCCCGCCACGTTGTCGAGACCGGTGCAGAGTACGTCACCAGCCTGGACAACGCTTGTCTGCTGAACTTTGGTGGCGTCATGCACCGCGAAAAGATGCCGGTCAAGACAATCCACATGGTCGATCTGCTCGTGCAGAACGAGACCGCGGCCGCAGGGAGGACAGCATGACAAGCACAGAAGTTGAACGCCTAACCCCGGCTCCGCCGGAGGGCGATCTGATCGACTCGCCGGCCTTCCCGAAAGCCGCTGTTCGCGAGTTGAAGAACGACACTCAGCGCAAGAACCTGCACCACGCCACCCACACCATTCGCAACAAGCGAATCCGTGTGACCGGCGAGCTGGACAACTGGCAGGAGATCCGCCAGGCGGGTTCCGACATAAAGGACCGCGTGGCTCGTCACCTCGACAAGTACCTGCTGGAGTTTGAAAAGAACGCCACCGCGGCAGGCGCCACCGTCCACTGGGCACGCGACGCCGAAGAGGCCAACCGCATCGCCATCGACCTGGTTAAGGCAACCGGCGAGACGGAGGTCACCAAGGTTAAGTCCATGGTCACCCAGGAGACCGACCTCAACGAGGCACTGGAGAAGGAGCGCATCGCTGCTTGGGAGACTGACCTGGCGGAGCTGATCGTTCAGCTCGGCCATGATCGCCCTAGTCACGTGCTGGTTCCGGCTATTCACCGCAACCGCTCCGAGGTGCGCGAGATCTTCCTGCGCGAGATGGGCCAGTACGGCACGCCATGCCCGTCGGATGTCACCGACAATCCGGTCGAGCTGGCTAACGCCGCCCGCGTCCACCTGCGCGAGAAGTTCATGCGCACCAAGGTCGGCATTTCCGGCGCCAACTTCGCGATCGCCGAGACCGGTTCGCTGGTCGTCGTAGAATCTGAGGGCAACGGCCGCATGAACCTGACCCTGCCCGAGACCCTGATCTCGTTGGTTGGTATCGAGAAGATCTTGCCGACGTTCCAGGATCTCGAGGTGTTCCTGCAGTCGCTGCCGCGTTCCTCCACCGGCGAGCGCATGGCACCGTACGGCACCGTCTGGACAGGCAGCAAGGAGGGCGACGGCCCGAAGGATGTGCACATCATCCTCATCGATAACGGCCGCACCAACGTCCTTAAGGACCCGCTGGGCCGAAAGGCGCTGCGTTGCATCCGCTGCTCGGCTTGCCTGAACATCTGCCCGGTTTACGAGAAGGTCGGCGGCCACGCTTACGGTTCGGTTTACCCGGGCCCGATCGGCGCCATCCTCAACCCGCAGATCCGCGGCATGGAGTCCACCGTCGACCGTTCGCTGCCGTTCGCGTCCACGCTGTGTGGCGCCTGCAACGACGCCTGCCCGGTGAAGATTCCGTTCACCGACATCCTCGTTCACCTGCGCAAGAAGGTCGTCGACGTCAAGCGTTCCGAGCCCGGCTATGGAACCCACGTCGAGCCGAACCTGATGCGTGCAGGTGGCTGGGTGATGGGCAAGGGCTGGCGCCTCGGCCTGGCCGGCAAGCTGTCCGGCATGGCGGGCCACATCATGAGTCCCTTCTTCAAGAAGATCGGTAACTGGCCGATTCCGGGTGTCAGCCGTTGGCTGCGCGCCAGGGACGTCCCGATGCTGCCAAAGCGTTCGGCACGCACCATCTGGGATCAGCGCAAAAAAGGAGGCAAGTAATGAGCATCTCCGCTAAGGAAGAGATCCTGGGCCGCATCCGCAAGGCTCTCGTCGATGTTAAAGACGACAACCCCGAGGAAACCAAGATCGAGTGGCGCTACAAGCAGCCGACTCCGATCGAGGGCGACATGATCGACTACTTCCTCGAGCTGGTCGCCGACTACAAGGCCGACGTCGAGCGCGTGAAGAATGCCGATCTGCCCGCGACTCTTGTCAAGCACCTGAAGGATATCGACGCCAAGTCCGTCATCCTGCCTTCCGGCCTGGAGGAGTCTTGGCGCAAGGCGATCGTCGACGCTGGCTTCGATGTCCGCGAAGACGACAACCTGACCGCCCGTGAGTTGAACGAGATCGACGCCGTCGTGACCGCCGCCGCGGTTGGTGTCGCCAACACCGGAACATTCGCCATGGATCACCGTCCAGACCAGGGCCGTCGCGCCTTGACGCTGGTTCCCGACGCCCACATCTGCGTGGTTCGCGCCGACCAGGTGGTCTCGAACACCCCGGAGGCGATAGCTCGTCTGAAGCCGTCCGTCGACGACGGTCAGCCGATCACCTTCGTTGCGGGCCCGTCCGCCACTTCCGACATCGAGTTGAGCCGAGTCGAGGGCGTCCACGGCCCCCGTACGCTCCACGTGATCGTCGCCGAATAATTTAATCAACAATTAGCGGTAGCCCAGTGGTTCTTAGACGAGCCGCTGGGCTATTTGCTTTCATTTTGAAATTAGTGGGAACCGAAAAGCTCGAGGACGGACTTTTCGGTTCCTGATAAAATCTGACGGATTAACGAGGACGAAAAAGTTCGTAGTCGAACCTTTCTTGCCGCATTAATTTCGGTGACTCGTTAAGAGTAAGAGGTTGTGGGAGTTCGGGTCTTTAAAGGAACATAAAGGCGTGGCGAGAGCGAGAACACCAAGCGCCTTTGCGCTTGGTGAGGAGCGGAGACACGTTGCCAGTGACGCAAAGACCCGAATCACACAGCCTCCGGGAACTGCCAGACTAACCACTAGTGGGAGCTGCCAGACCAACCACACCCGTACTGGAGAATGGCGGTCTAGTACAGCAGCGCCAGGCGCGGGTTCTCTAGGACTTCGCTGACGTCGGCTAGGAACTGTGAGCCCTGCTCGCCGTCGATCAGCTGGTGGTCGAAGCCGAGAGCCAGCGTCGTCACCCAGCGGGGGACGATCTGCTCGGTGGGGCCTTCACCAATCACCCACGGTTTGCGCTTGATGGCGCCCATGGCCAGGATCGCGGACTCGGAACCGTTGATGATCGGTGTGCCCGTGTCGATGCCGAAGACACCCACGTTGGTGATGGTGAACGTGCCGCCAGTGTAGTCGGCGGGCTGCAGCCTGCCGGAACGCGAAATATCGATGGTGTGTGTCAGCGCGCTCGCCAGCTGAACGAGCGTCATCTTGTCCGCGGCCTTAATGACCGGAACGAGCAGCCCGCGCGGGGTAGCGGCGGCGATGCCGAGGTTGACGTCGTCGTGATAAACGACCTCGCCGGAGGCCGAGTCCCAAGACGCATTCATCTCGGGGTGGTTGCGCATTGCTAGGCAAACCGCCTTGGCGTAGATCAGCAGGCTAGAGACGTGCAGATCGCGGAACTCGCGGCGGGCACGAAGTGTGGTGACTAACTCCTTGGTGGCCGAAACGTCGATGGTGTTGTACTCGGTGACATGAATGTGGCGCGTGATTGAATCGCGCAGGTTGGCGGCCGTGGCCTTGCGCACACCCTTGATAGGCACTCGACGCCCGTCAAGGATCGGCGCACCCGGCACCACACGCTGCGGCTCGGGGGCATAAAACTCGCTCTTGCCGATGCCTGCGGCCAGCTCGACGTCGGCGCGCGAAACCGAGCCGTGCGGGCCGGTGGGGTGGACGGTGAATATGTCCACGCCGAGGTCGCGGGCAAGCCTGCGCACCAGCGGCTTGGCGAGCACCTTACCTGTCGGCGTCACGTTGACCTTGTGACTGGGTTCGTCTGGCGCCTCGGGAGCCTTCTTGACCTCCGGTTCTGGCTCCTTTTCCTCGGCGGGTCCAGCGCCGCTGCCGTCGTCGATCTCAACGATGACCGTGCCGACGTCAACAGTCTGGCCTACCTCGGCAAGCAGGCGAGAAATCTTTCCCTCGACGGGGCTGGGCAGCTCGACCAGGGATTTTGCGGTTTCGATCTCGACGAGAACGTCATTGACCTTAACCTCGTCGCCCTCCTTGACCAGCCACTGCGTGATGTCTGCTTCCTGCAGCCCCTCGCCGGGGTCGGGCAGTTTGAACTGAAACATGTGGGGCTCCTAGAAATTCATCGTCTCGTCGATGGCGGCCAAGATGCGCTGCGCGTTGGGCAGCCACTCACCCTCAACGTTACTTGGCGGGTAGGGCGTGTCGTAACCGGTGACCCGCAGAATCGGCGATTCCAGCGTGTAAAACAGGCGTTCCTGCAAGGTCGCGGCAAGCTCGGCGCCCGGCCCGTATGTGCGGTAGGCCTCGTGGACGACGATCGCCCGAGACGTCTTCTCGACGCTCGTGCAGATGGTGTGCAGGTCGAGCGGGGAGAGGCTGCGCAGGTTGAGCACTTCGACGCTGCGCCCATTCTCGGCCGCCTTGTCTGCGGCCTCCTGGCAGACGCTGACGGTGGGGCCCCAGGCAAGGAGCGTGACGTCGGTGCCTTCGCGGGCGACGTCCGCCTCCGTCATTTCTAGGCGCGGCGCCTCGGCGTCCACCTCGCCGCGTACGTGGTAGCGACGCTTCGGCTCCATGAAAATCACCGGGTCCGGCGACGCGATGGCCTGCTGGATCATCCAGTAGCCGTCGTCGGGTGTGGCGGGCGTCAGTACCTTGAGCCCGGGTGTATGCGCGAAGTAGCCCTCGACGGATTCGGAGTGATTCTCGATGCTGCCGATGTTGCCGCCGTACGGGAATCGAACGACGACGGGCAGATTCACCCTGCCTTGGCTGCGGAAGCGCAGCTTCGCCAGCTGCTGGGTTATCTGGTCAAAACCGGGGAAGACGAAACCATCGAACTGCAGCTCGACGACGGGCTTTAGGCCACGCATAGCCATGCCGATCGCCGTGCCGACCAAGCCGGCCTCCGACAGCGGGGAATCCATGACGCGCTCGGCGCCGAACTCGGCCTGCAGGTGCTCGGTGACGCGGAACACGCCGCCCAGCTTGCCGATATCCTCGCCGTAAAGAAGAACTTTTTCGTCGTCGGTCATCGCCTTGCGCAGGCCCGCGTTGATGGCTTTCGCCAGGGTCAAGCGTTGAATGTCGCTCACTTGTCGACCTCCACATCGTCGGTTGCGCTGAGCGCGGTTTCGGCTTGCTGCGCGCGCAGATTTTCGGTCTGTTCGACGTAGACGCGGTCGAACATTTCGGGCAGCTTCGGCGCCTCGATTTCCAGGACGGCCTGGCGGACGGTTTCGGCGAACTCGTCGCAGCGAGCGTCGAGGCGCTGCTGGTCTTCGTCGCTCCAGGCGTTCTCATGACGCAACCAAAGCTGCACTCTTTTAATCGGGTCTTTGGGCTCCCAGCTCTGGGAGTCCTCGTCATTGCGGTATTTCGTCGGGTCATCGCTTGTGGTGTGCGCGCCCATGCGGTAGGTGTACGCCTCGATGAAGCTCGGCCCCTCGCCGGCGTGCGCCCTCGCCAGCGCCCAGTCTGTTGCGGTCTGCATGGCGAGCACGTCGTTGCCGTCGACGCGAACGCTCGGAATGCCGAAGCCCCACGCGCGCTGATAAAGCGGTGTGCGTGACTGCCTGGAAACCGGTTCGCTGATCGCCCACTGATTGTTGACGCACACGAAAACCGTCGGCGCCTTGTAGCTCGCGGCGAAGATGTACGCCTCGTTGACGTCGCCCTCGCTGATTGCTCCATCGCCGTGGAAGACGATCGACGCGCCAGGCGAGCCGGGGTTTTCTTTCGCCTGCGCCATCGCGTACCCGACGCCGTGCAGCGTGTGCGCGCCGATAACCATCGAGTAGTAGTGGAAGCGCAGCTCTTCGGCGTCCCAATCGCCCATCTCCGCGCCTTTGAAAATTGCTAGGACGTGCTCGACGGGCAGGCCCATCAGCATCCCGACGCCGTGCTCGCGGTGGCTTGGGAAAACGTGGTCCTTGTTGGTCAGCGCGGACCAAACTCCAACCTGGATCGCCTCTTGGCCCTGCAGGGGAGCCCATAGGCCGATCTGGCCTTTACGCTGAGCCACGGTGGCCTCGAGGTCGAATCGACGGATCAGAGACATCTTCTCGAGCAGTTCTCTGGCCTGATCGAGGCTGCCGGCGTAGCCGATCGCTTGGTCGCTGTTGCGCTCGCCGTCGGCCGTCAGTAGCTGAAATAGCTCTGCCGATGCGCTTACCGCCTGCTCGGGTAGCTGCGGGCATGTTGTCGAAACCGTCACTAAAGCTCCTAGATGTAGCAACCTACTAAAACGTAGGTTACTTAACCGTAGCTTGTTAGTCGACTGCCTTAAGAAACAATGCTTCGGGCATCTAACTGTGGGGTGTCCACAAAACTAGTGCGGCATATCCACGAAACGGCTCAGGTGGCCCTGGAAGCTGGTGACAATTGTGCTTGTGGGGCCGTTACGGTTTTTCGCCACGATCATGTCGGCCTCGCCGACGCGCGGCGAATCCCTGTCGTAGGCGTCCTCGCGGTGTAAAAGCAAGACGATGTCGGCATCCTGCTCCAAAGAACCAGACTCGCGCAGGTCGCTGAGCATCGGTTTGCGGTCTTGACGCATTTCCGGGCCACGGTTCAGCTGGCTGAGCGCGATGACCGGTATCTCTAGCTCTTTAGCGAGCAGTTTGATCTGACGGCTGAACTCCGAGACTTCAAGCTGACGGCTTTCGACGCGTCTGCCTGAGCTCATCAGCTGCATGTAGTCGATGATCACCAGTTTGAGGTCGTGGCGCTGCTTTAGGCGGCGCGCCTTCGCGCGGATCTCCATCATCGTCAGGTTGGGGGAGTCGTCGATGAATAAGGGAGCGTCCTCGATTGCTCCGAGTTTGCGCTGCAGGCGATCCCAGTCCTCGTTGGTCATGCCGCCGTTGCGGATGCGCTTTAGCTGCACGCTGGCTTCGGCGGATAGCAGCCTCATGACGATCTCCATCTGGCTCATTTCGAGGCTGAAGAACGCGGTGGTCAGCTTGTTCTTGATTGCGGCAGACCTGGCGATGTCAAGCCCGAGCGTCGATTTACCCATTGCAGGGCGAGCGGCGATGATGATCATTTGACCGGCGTGTAGGCCGTTGGTCAGCTCGTCGAGTTCGGCGAAACCCGTGGGCACGCCCGTCATGACATCGGAGTGTGAGTTGAGTGCCTCGATCTCGTCGAAGGTGGGCTCCAACAAATCTTTCAGCGGCTTGTAGTCTTCCGAGCCCGTGCCGTCGGTGACCTTATAAATGGTCTGCTGGGCCTCGTCGACGATTTTGTCCACCTCGCCGGCGCCCTGGTAGCCCAGCTGGGCGATCTTGATGGACGCGTCGACCAGGCGACGAAGCACCGCCTTGTCGTGGACGATCTGGGCGTAGTAGCCTGCGTTGGCCGCCACGGAGATGCTCGCGAGCAGGTCTGCAAGATACGTGTAGTCGCCAGCGCGGGTCAGCTCGCCCTTCTTCTCGAGCTCTGCGGCGACCGTGACGGCGTCTGCGGGCTCGCCGCGACTGTAAAGATCGATGATGGCGTCGAAAATTAGCTCGTGGGCCGGCTTGTAGAAGTCTCCTGGCTTAACCTTCTCGAGGACGTCGGCGATGGCGTCCTTGCTGGTTAGCATCGCGCCGAGGACTGCCTGCTCCGCTGTGTTGTCTTGGGGAGGGGTGCGCTCCAGGGCGGTTGCGGGTGGTTCCGCGCCCTGATCGGGGTACGCCTCGTCAATTGGCATCTCGTACATGCCCGCCCTCCTTCCGACTCGCAAAACCCATTCTGGCAGAAGGGGACGACAAAAAATGGCGGCCCGCGGACCAGCGGTTTTTTGAGTCTGAGCCACCGTAACGCCCAAATAAACAACTTTCAACACGAGTTATCCACAGGGGGTGTGGATAGCTGTGGGTGGTTGTGGAAGCCGCGCTCAAGCTTCAGTGGATAAACATGTGCACTGATAATCGAACAAAAGATTTTTTGGCACTGAAACCCGCTGCGACTAGGTATTATGCGCGAGGTGGAAAAAATTTCAACCTTAAATTTCATAATTTGCCCGACACGCCGAGGAAGTGTCTCAGAAAGGGCTGAGGTGTCCAAAAAACCATCTTTTACCCAGGGGGTGTGGATAAGCGATCTAGGGGTGTGCTATAGGGCGACACTTCCTTGTGCCTATAGAAAAAGTTTCCCCGGCCTCTTGACCCCATACCCCCAGGGGGTATTGTTTTAAGTGTGGAAAATATAGCGAAACAAGACGCCTGCTGCGAAGACTGCAAGGTCGTGCCCGGCTATTCAGGCACCAAAGAAGCTCACCTCAAACGGCTCAAGCGCGTCCAAGGCCAGCTGAAGGGTCTCGAGCGCATGATTAACGAGGACAAATACTGCATCGACGTCTTGATTCAAATTTCCGCAGCAACCGGCGCGCTGCAATCGCTGGCGCTGGCCCTGCTTGACGACCACCTCAGCCACTGCGTCGTGAACGCGGCGAAAGAAGGCGGCGAAGAAGCGCAAATCAAGCTGGCCGAAGTTAACGACGCAATAGCGCGGCTCGTCCGTAGATGAAACGTCGGCTATTACCGCCCGGCGAAACGAAAGGAACCCAATGATCACCAACTACAAAATCACCGGCATGACCTGCGGCCACTGCGTCAACGCGGTCACCAGCGAGGTCTCCGAGATCGATGGCGTCACAGATGTGGACGTTCAGCTCGAGGGCGGCAAGATGGCCGTCACTTCCGAGTCCGAGATCGATTTCGAAGCAATCAAGGAAGCCGTTGACGAAGCCGGCGACTACACCGTCGAGCTCGCCTGAATAGGCGCGCGAACAGTTAAAACCAGGAGGATAAATGGCGGCGGAGGATTACAAAGTCATCGACCTTGAAGTCTCCGGCATGACGTGCGCATCTTGCGCGGCCCGGATTCAAAAGAAACTAAACAAAATGGATGGCGTCCAGGCGTCGGTCAACTACGCCACTGAGCGGGCGCACGTGGTGACGTCCGTGGGTGTTGGGGTTGACGACCTAATCGGCGTCGTGCAGAAAACCGGGTACGACGCGCGCATCCCCGATCCGGACGCCAAGCCCCTCGATAGGGCTGCGCAAATCCGACGCCGCCTGATCGTTGCCGTGATGCTCGGCGTGCCGCTGGTCGCCATCTCTATGGTGCCGGTGCTGCAGTTCCCCGGCTGGCAGTGGGCTGCGCTGGCGCTGGCGACGCCCGTCGTCTTCTGGTGTGGGCTCGGGTTTCACCGCTCCGCGCTGGTCAACTTGCGTCACGGCGCCACGACGATGGACACGCTGATTTCTCTGGGTACATTTTCGTCTTACCTGTTCTCGCTTTACGCGCTGGTCTTCGGCGGGGCCGGCATGATCGGCATGAAGCACGAGTGGACGCTCTCGCTCAGCCGTGACCACGCGCTGCAGAACATCTACTTCGAGGCGTCCGCGGCCATCATCATGTTCATCTTGCTCGGGCGCTACATCGAGGCCCGCTCGCGTCAGGATGCGTCCGACGCGCTGCGCGCGCTGATGGACGTCGGCGCGAAGGCCGTGACGGTGGTACGCGACGGCAAGCAGGTGGTCGTGCCCATCGAGGCGCTCAACGTCGGCGACGAGTTCGTCGTCAAGCCCGGCGAGCAGGTGGCCACCGACGGCGAGGTCGTCTCCGGCGTTTCCGCAGTGGATAACTCGGTGATCACCGGCGAATCCGTGCCCGTTGAGGTGCGGCCTGGCTCCAAGGTTGTCGGTTCTGCGGTCAACGCTTCCGGCAGGCTGGTCGTGCGGGCTACGGCAGTCGGCTCTGACACTCAGCTAGCCCAGATCGCCCACCTCGTAGAGGTTGCTCAGACGGGCAAGTCTGCCACGCAGGATCTGGCGAACAAGATCTCCGGGGTGTTCGTCCCCATCGTGATCGGGCTTTCCCTGCTGACCCTGATCGTTTGGCTGCTGAATGGTGCCGACGCATCGTTCGCGATCGCGTCAGCCGTTTCCGTGCTGATTATCAGCTGCCCATGCGCTCTCGGTCTGGCTACCCCGACAGCGTTGCTGGCCGGTTCGCTGCGCGGCTCCAGGCTGGGCATTCTGATTCGTGGCCCGCAGGCGCTGGAAGAGGCCCGCAAGGTCACCACCATCGTGCTCGACAAGACCGGCACCATCACCACCGGCGTCATGGCCGTTTCGGGCGTGAGCGCCGCCGACGGCGTTGCTCAGTCCGAGCTGATGAAACTAGCCGCCGCGCTGGAGTCCGGTTCGAGTCACCCGATCGCCAAGGCGATCGTCGCCAAGGCCGGCGAGGGTAAACACGCCGACGAGCTGACCGACGTGCCGGGCAGGGGAGTGCGCAGCCTGGTTGACGGCAAGACCGCAGCCGCCGGCAACGCGGCTTTTATGTTAGACCTTGGCCTGGTTGCGGACGCTTCGCTTCAGGCGCAAGCCGACGAGTTTGCCCAGCGCGGCGCTTCGCTGGTTTTTGTGGCTCACGATTCCCGCGTGCTGGGTGTCATCGGCGTCTCGGACGAGGTTGCCGACGGCTCGGTGAAGGCCATCGATGAGCTGAAGCGGATGGGGTTGAAGACCGTCATGCTCACCGGCGACGGCCAGGCCACCGCCGAGCGGGTCGCGGGTGAGGTTGGCGTCGACGAGGTGCGCGCCCAGGTGCTGCCCGGCGACAAGTTCGACGTCATAAAGGCGCTGCAGGACTCCGGCGATCACGTGGCCATGGTCGGCGACGGCGTCAACGACGCGGCCGCCCTCGCCCAGGCCGACCTGGGCATCTCGATGGATGGCGGAACCGATGCGGCGATTGCGGCCAGCGATTTGACGCTGATGCGTCACGACCTAGAGCTGGCCGTCGACGCGATAAAGCTGTCGCGGCGCACACAGCGCACGATCATCGGAAACCTGGTGTGGGCGTTCGGATATAACGTCCTGGCCATCCCGATCGCCGCGCTGGGCTACCTGAACCCGATGATCGCCGGCGCAGCCATGGCGTTCAGCTCGGTCTTCGTGGTGACGAACAGTCTGCGGCTGCGCGGGTTCAACCCGTCCAATGCGTAAAAATTTAATGGGAACCAAAAGGCTCAGCTACGAGCTTTTTGGTTCCCGTTATTTATTTTTGGGTTAGTGGGAACCGGAAAGTCCGACTACGAGCTTTTTGGTTCCGGCTGTTCAGTGGTGGAGAAATGACCATGTGAATAGTGGAGAAATCCATACCTTCGGGGTGGAGAAATCCGTACTATTTGGTATTGTTTGGGTTATGAAAAGCTACTTGCCGCGTGTTGCGGATAGCCTCGTCGAACAGGCCTTACGCAGCAGTGGCGCCGTTGAGATTCGCGGCACAAGAGCGTGTGGAAAGACCGAGACGGCACGTCAATTTGCGGCGTCGGAAATCCGTCTCGACGCTGGTGACGCAAGAGCCGCACTCGCCGCTACACAACCCGAGACGGCCTTGAGTGGCGATACTCCTAGGCTCATTGACGAGTGGCAGTTAGTTCAGGGGATATGGAACGCAGTCCGTCGCGAGGTTGATGAACGCAGGAGGCCTGGACAGTTTTTGCTGACCGGTTCTGCTGCTCCTGAAGATGATCCGTTCAGGCATTCGGGGGCCGGCCGGTTCAGGCGCGTCCTGCTTAGAACGATGAGCTTTTTCGAGTCGGGCCACTCGAGTGGCCAGGTTGGTCTTGGTTCGCTTTTTAAAGACCAGAGCGTTCCCATAGCTGAATCTCAGCTGGGGTTTGGTGAGGTCGTAAACAGGATCGTCAGCGGAGGGTGGCCAGGATGGCTGGGTCTCGAAGCTTCCGATGCTCAAGCGCAGGCTGGCTCATATATAGACGATATTGCAGAACACGATTTTCCTGACGTCGCCGGTATGCGCCGAGACCCGAGAAGATTTCGCGCTTACCTCAATGCTTTGGCTGGGTTGGTGGCTCAGCCGGCCAGTTTTTCAGCTATAAACCGTAGAATGCAGGACGAGTTTTCTGCGTCTGTTTCCGCGACTGCAGCGGGTGAACTGCACGATTTTGCGTCACGAATGTATCTGGTTGAAGACCAGCCGGCTTGGTCTCCGAAGTTGCGCTCTAAAACCACCGCGGCACAGGCGCCGGTGCGCCATCTGGCTGATCCATCGCTTGCTGCGGCACTACTGAATGCTGGTACGGAGCGGTTGCTTCTCGATTTGAACACGCTTGGTTTCCTTTTCGAGTCTCAGGTGATTCACGATCTGCGTGTCTACGCGCAGGCTGCGGGGGCGCGTGGCGTCTTCCACTTTCGTGATACCAAGGGCAGGGACGAGATCGACGCCGTTGTCGAAAATGCTGACGGCAGATGGATCGGTTTTGAAGTGAAGCTTGGTGAAGAAAATGTTGATGCTGCCGCAGCTAACTTGCTCCGCGTGTCGGCAAAAATAGCTCGCCAGCCGAGTGCGCTTGTCGTCATTACCCCTACAGGTGTTTCGTATCGTCGCAGTGACGGTGTTCTGGTGGTTTCGCTGACTGTCCTTGGCCCATAAGAGTTGATTAACGGGAACCAAAAGGTTCGACTACGAGCTTTTCGGTTCCCGTTATTTGTTTTTGGGTTAGTGGGAACCGGAAAGTCCGACTACGAGCTTTTTGGTTCCGGCTGATTTACGGGACCGCGATCCGCGGATTCGGTCTAGCGACAGCATCTGCCATGTAGTAGGCCTGGTTTAGGAGCGTAATTATGCCTACCGGAGAAATCTTATTAACCACCTTGCGCAGAAGATTTTCGTTTGCGTGGACGTGCGATATTTCAGCAGTAGCGCCCGCTTCTGCTTCTTTGAAGCTGCCGGCGAAGCGTTCGTCGATGTTCTCAGAAGATTGCCAACTTGCAGTCAAAAAGCCCACCTTCGGTTGGATTAGCTTCCATCTCGGTGCCGCTTTTTCTGAGTTGCTTAGATTTTGTTGAGCAAATTTTTGGCTTGTGAAGATCTCGAAACATTCCACTGCGCGGGCAGGCAAAAATAAGTTGATTTGCAATGTTCCTTTTTTGCGCGTAATGAAGGGCTCGCTTCTGGCGTTAATCAATTTGGTGGTGAGCTTTTCGGGATCTACTCCCGCGAGCGACGCTATTTCTTGGCAGTCAGAATCATTTGCTAAAAGGTGGGCTGCGAGAGCGCATTGGTAGTCGTTTCCAGAAAATTTCGCTTTAATGGTTTTTTCACATGCCGTTGATAAGGCTAACTGTGAGGAATCGAAGCCGGCATCTCGAATGTTGCGTCGTGGAATTGCGGCAGCCCTGGCGTCTATCGAAGCTAGCTGATCTTCTCGGGCTTTCTGCTGTGCTCTGCGGGCTGAGCCTAGGGTTAAACCGTGAATTGCACACACTCTGGTCGCTACGGAGCCGCTAGCTAAAATTGCTAGTAGCAAATCGGTGTTGGTGATCTCTTGGCGCCATGTCGCGTGCGCCTCGTGGCTGGAGTTTTGGATGAGCTGCAAGTATTGGGTGGAGGTCGGTTTCATTCTGGTTTCCTTGTTCGTCTTGAAATGCCCTTCGAGTACTTTCTGTGGGCAGCTTGCTTGGTGACGTCGAGACATTCGGCTATCTCGCTCCAGCTCATGCCGACGGCTACCGCCTGCTCGACTTGATACTTGATTAGACGCTCGGCCTCTATGCGCATGGCGCGAGCTGCGCGCAAACGTTTTGCTATTTCGGCTTGGGCTGCTTCACTCACATCGTCAGCATATGTTGACGATTGAAGTGTTTCAATAGGCTTTGAGGGTAGCGGTGGGGGTAATTCCCTTTTGGGGAAGTGGACTAGATTTATTTTCCGCTACACATCCTGTGGTGTTGCCTTGGTCTGGTGGCTTCGTCTTATAAATCAGCAAAAATAAATTAACGGGAACCAAAAGGTTCGACTGCGAGCTTTTTGGGTCCCTCTAATTTTGGCTATTGGAGCAATGAGCCCCACAAGAGTGGAGAAATCCACGCCTTTAGGGTGGAGAAATCCACTGTGCCGACGAATTGGCTAGGTCGGCTCGCCGTCGGAAGGCTCGATAACTCAATCAAAAACCGCAAAAGCTGGTACAAAAATTCCGCAAAAGTAGGTGTAGAAAGTCCGTAAAAGTTGGTATTTTGGTTGCGTGAGTTACCTCCCGAGATGTTTAGACCAGCGTCTTGACCAAGTTCTTTCCGCGCTTGGCGGCGTCATTATTGAGGGGTCAAGGGCTTGCGGAAAGACGTCAACAGGGCTGCACCACGCCAAATCGAGTATTAGGTTAGACGAACCGGCGTCAGCAAAATTAGCTGAATTGGACCCGGCGGGTGTATTAGCCGGCGAGGCGCCTAGACTCATAGATGAGTGGCAGTTGGAGCCCTCCATATGGAATTCGATGCGCCACGAGATCGATGCTAGACAAGAAACTGGACAATTCATTCTTTCGGGATCGGCCACACCAACTGATGACGTTCGACGGCACTCTGGGGCTGGAAGAATCGGAAGAATCAGGATGCGACCGATGACCCTTGCGGAGTCTGGGGAATCAAGCCGCCAGGTCTCTTTGAACGAGCTAGACAATCAGGAGCAACTTACTGGTGTGCGTAGCCAATTGAGCTACCGTGATTTAGCCAAATTGGCGGTTCGTGGTGGATGGCCAGGCCTGCTCGGGCTTAGTAGCGAAGCGGCTTTAGATTTCGTCTCGTCCTATTGCAGCGATATAGCTGCCGTTGATTTACCGTTGGCCGTTGGGGTTAGGCATGACCCTAAAGGCATTGAACGTCTGCTAATCAGCATCGCAAGAAATATTTCTAGTGAGACTAACGCAGCTAAACTCGCGCGCGATATGGCTTCTGACGGCCACCACGTTGATGCCGGAACCGTGCGTAAGTACCTGGATGCGCTTGAAAGAATCTTCATTTTCGAGGAGCAATATGCTTGGGCGGCTAGTTTGCGCTCTAGGACCAGGTTGCGGAAACAGCCGAAGCTGCACTTTGTCGATCCCTCTATAGCGTGTGCAGCATTGAGAATTAATGCCGAGCGTCTTGCTAGAGATCCCGAATTTTTTGGCCAGGTTTTCGAGTCTATGGTTGTTCGAGACATCAGAGTTTACGCAGAGGCAAGGCGTGGCACTGTCTATCATTATCGAGACGAATCCGGGTTAGAAGTAGACATCATTATTGAGCTTGCTGACGGAGGCTGGGCGGGAATAGAAGTTAAGCTTGGCCAGTCGATGGTGGAACAAGCCGAGGCAAATCTGATTAAACTGCGGGATCAAAGAATCGACACGGAAAAGCTCGGCGAACCCGCCTTTTTGGCCGTGGTGACGGGGACCGAATTTGGCTACACGCTACCGTCCAATGTTCATGTCGTTCCCCTTGGCGCGTTAACGGCGTAGCCTTCAGAAAAATTAACGGGAACCAAAAGGTTCGACTACGAGCTTTTTTGTTCCGGCTGATTTACGGGGCAGCGATCTGGGCGGCAAGGTGACCTGCTCCGTAGCCGTTGTCTATGTTGACGACGCCGACGCCCGGCGCGCAGGCGTTCAGCATCGTCAATAGCGCGGAGACGCCGCCGAAGCTGGCGCCGTAACCAACCGACGTCGGCACGGCCACCACAGGGCAGGAAACCAGCCCCGCGATCAGTCCGGGTAGCGCGCCGTCCATGCCTGCGGCGACGACGATCGCCCCGGCCTTGCGGAAGACGTCCAGCTTCGAGAGCGTTCTGTGCAGCCCGGCGATGCCGACGTCCACCACCAGTTCGGCGGGACGCCCGAGGTGGCGGGCGGTCAGCAGGGCCTCGCGGGCAACCGGTAGGTCGGACGTGCCGGCACATGCCACAACCACCAGCTTGCCGGTGGGTTCGGGACGCCTGGGCGGCCAGGCCAAGAAACGCGCAACCTCATCGTGGAAGGCGTCGGGCAGCACCTCCTTGATGGCCTCGGCGCGTTCGTCTTCTGCGCGGGTGAAGATCGTCACCACGTCGGGCTTCTCGGCCACCCGCTGCGCGATCTCGCGAACCTGCTCGACAGATTTACCCTCGCAGTAGACGGCCTCGGGGTATCCCCGGCGATCGGCCCTTTGCCAGTCGAGGTCGGCGATATCGTCGTCGCTCATTTCTTCTCCCTCAAAATTTGCATGGTGAACGCCCCGCGCTGCATGCCCGAAAGGTCTAGTGTCACGTACCTGAACCCCGCTTTTTTGACGCCCTCGACGAGCCCCGCGCGAATCTTCTCGTCTGCGAGCAGGTGGAATTCGTCTAGGGGCACCTCGACTCGCGCAATTTCCTCGTGGTGACGCACCCGGCAGTCGCTGAAACCGGCCGCGTAGACTGCCTCCTCTGCGGCCTCGATCTGGCGAAGTTTTTCTTCCGTGATCGGTGTGCCGTGTGGGATTCTCGTCGCCAGGCAGGGCGCCGACGGCTTGTCCGCAACGCTTAGCCCGATTGCCCTGGCCAGCCCGCGGACCCGCTCTTTGGTTAGCCCGGCGTCGGCTAGCGGACGCAGCACCTTGTGCTCGGCTGCAGCCCGCGCGCCCGGCCTGTCCGGGGCTAGCGTGTCGTCGGAGTTCTCGCCGTAGGCA
Source organism: Propionimicrobium sp. BV2F7 (assembly GCF_000510445.1). NCBI lineage: Bacteria > Bacillati > Actinomycetota > Actinomycetes > Propionibacteriales > Propionibacteriaceae > Propionimicrobium > Propionimicrobium sp. BV2F7. The sequence goes on from NZ_AZIS01000005.1 coordinate 83,421, forward strand.
ACCGCGTCGAGGTCGAGCTTCGCCACCAGCTCGTCGTCGACGAGGGTGAACATGGCGTTCTTGCACACGTAGCAGCGGTCGGCGTCGTTGGCCACGAAATTGGGGTTGACGAGCTCGTTGGTCTTGAATTCCACCATCCGAGCGCCGATCTGCTCGGCCGTGCGACGGGCGAGTTCCAGCTCGCTGCGGGGCAGCAGCCCCGAATCGGCGGTGACGGCCACCACATTTTCGGCACCCAGCGCGTGCACAGCGATCGCCAGCAGCAGCGCCGAATCGACGCCACCGGAATAGGCCACGCCCAGCTTTTTGTAGCCGTTCAGCCTAGCCGTGACCGCTTCAGCGTCGGTGCGCTCGATGCTGCTCAGATGCCAGTTCAGTTTTTCGTTCAACGTTTCGGTCACTTCGATTCTGGAACGGGGTTTCCCGCAACTAGCCCCGCCTCGACGATGCTCGCCTGCGCCAGTTGCACCATCTCCGCCTGCGTTTTTCCGGACTTCCTAGCGGCTTCGGCGAGCGACTCGAACTCGGGCGTGGCGTGCAGTATCTGGCCTGCTCTGCTTGCCACCTTGACCGAAATTTCTTGCCCGCCCACCTCGACGTCGTGCCACGAACGATCCAAGACAAAACGCTCCAGCTGGTTGAACCTGACGCCGAGCGTGGAGGTCTGGCTTAGCAGGACGTCGGAGATCGCCTCGGCGTCCGCGGGCCTGCAGAGCGCGTGGACGGTGTGCGCGGGCCGGCCCTTCTTCATCAAAATCGGGGTCAGCCAGGCGTCCAGCGCGCCGGCGTCGAAGAGCGCGTCCATGATGCCGGGCCAAAGCTGCGGGTTCTGATCGTCGACGTTCGCCGCCAGCTCGGTGACCTGCTCGCTCTGCGCGGCCTGGAAGGTCTCGCCGATCAGCACCCGAACGACGTTAGGGTGCCCGGCGAAGTCCTTGCCGCCGGCGCCGATGCCGATGGCGCTGGTCGTCATTAGTGGTAGCTTTTCGCAGCACTCGGCAAGCGCGCGGATCACCGCCAGACCGGTGGGCGTGGCCAGCTCCCCGACAGCGCCCGGAGTGGTAACCGGGGCCGGCTCGTCGTGCGGCAGATCGTGGTGATGAGAGTGCGTGTGTGAACCGTGGGAGTGCGTGTGCTCGTGGCTTTCGTGCTCGTCATGAGAATGATCGTGAGAGTGGCCGTCGTGCGAATGCCAACCTTCTCCGGACGGGCCAGCCGAGGAGGGCCAACCGAGCGCGAGCTGCGCGACGGCGGGTGCGGGGACCGGGATGTTGCCGTGGGCAGCCAAAATTCTTCCGCTGCCAAGCGCCACCTGAGAGGCGGAAACCTCGCTGACGCCCAGCAGCCGCAGCCCCTCGCAGACGCCGACTACGTCAGCGATGGAGTCCAGCGCGCCCACCTCGTGGAAGTGCACCTCGTCGGGGGAGACCCCGTGCACGTGCCCCTCCGCCTCGGCCAGTCGGGCGAAAACCTTCAGCGCCATCTCGCGGGTTGCTTCGGGGATCGTCGATTCGCTCAGCAGCTTCCTGATCGACGCCCAGCTTCTGTGCGGGGGATCCTCGGCGAGGCGCTCAACGGTGATCTTCACTGATCTCTGCCCGCCACGGTTTACCGTCGCCTGGCTGAACCTGACTGAATTCGGGATCAGCTCGTCGAGCACTTTCTGGATCTTGTCTAGGCTTACTCCAGCATCGATGAGGCTGCCCAGCAGCATGTCTCCGGCAACTCCGGCGGAAATATCGAACCATGCACGAGTCATGAATCAATTGTGCCGCGAAGCCGGTAATGGGCATCCGGTTGCACGGCTTTTCAGCGTTGCGTCGTGGAATAGGCTTGGAGTCATGCCTGAAGGACACGTGATTCACAAATTGGCCCGAGAGCTTACCGACAAATTCGGCGGTAAACAGGTGCGCGTGTCGTCCCCGCAGGGTCGTTTCGCAGACGCTGCAGCCATTCTCGACGGCACCGTTCTAGAGGACGCCGACGCCGTCGGCAAGCACCTGTTTATCAATTTCGAGGCGCGCCAGTGCGTGTGGATTCACCTGGGGCTGATCGGAAAATTCAGGTTCAAGCCGCTTTCGCAGATCGAAAACTACGACACTTTGCGGCTGCTCATCGCCGACTCCAAGATCGGTGCCGAGCTGCGCGGCCCGCAGTGGTGCAGGCTGATCACGCCGGAGGAGAAGCTCGCGGTAATTGCGAAATCCGGCCCCGACCCGCTGCGCGACGACGCAGATCCCGAGCGGGCCTGGAAGAAGGTGCACAACGCCAAGCGCACAATTGCCCAGCTCCTGATGGATCAGGGCGTGTTCGCCGGCGTTGGCAACATCTATCGCGCGGAGGTGCTGTTCCGTCACGGCGTCGACCCGAAACTGCCCGCCAACAAGCTGTCCCGCGAGGTCTTCGATTCGATTTGGGCCGACCTCGCTGCTCTAATGCGCGCAGACGTTCTCACCGGCCAGATCGACACCGTCGATCCCGAGCACTCTCCCGAGGAACAACACAGGGATCCGCGCGTCGACGAACACGGCGGCGAGGTCTACGTCTACCGCAGGGCGGGGCAGGAGTGCCTGGTTTGCGGCGAACCCATCCAGCTCGAGCTTTATGCGGGTCGCAACTTGTACTGGTGCCCGAAGTGCCAGCCGCAGGCGAGCGGCGGCGAACCTCGCGCTAAACACGGCGGGGCTTGGCATAACTGTGCGCCCAAGGCCTAGTCTTTTATAGGCAAAAATCTTCTAACTAGTTGGTAGTAGCGATGCTGGAGCTCATCAGGGACCCAAAGCAGTGGACTTGGCGGCCTAACTCTCCCCTGCGACGAATCGTGTTGTGCTTCGTCGGCGTAATGATTGTCTCTTTGGGCACGGCCATTTGCCTGCACGGCAAGACGGGCGTGGACCCGTTCACGGCCCTACAGCAGAGTGTCACCGAGGTGACCGGCCTTTCGCTGGCCGTGCTCTCTCCGATAATCAACCTGGTCATGCTGATATTGATCATTCCGTTCGACCGCAAAATCTTCGGCCTGGGCACGCTCATGAACGCCTTGCTTTTTGGGGTGTTCGTCACCGTTTTCCTGGACGTGCTGGAGGGCTTTTACACGTTCGAGTATTCGCTTGGCGGGATGCTCGTGCATCTGGTCATCGGCCTGACGCTGTATTGCCTGGGGCTGTCCATCTACATCAGCACGGACATCGGCCAAGGCGCTGCCGACGGGCTAGCCCCCGTGCTCACCAGGAAGTTCAAGAACGTCAGCTACCGCACGTTCCGGATCGGGCAGGACGTTATTTCCGCGCTTATTGCCCTGATCATCCTGCGTTTCGATTTATCCCTCAGCTCCGTCGGCGTCGGGACGCTGATAATGAGCCTGTTCATCGGCGTGATCGTCGATTTCTTCAACAGGACGGTCTCCAACTGGTTGATTAGCTATCTGCGGCTATGAAGGTGGAGGAACGCAAGCGAAGTTACAACAAATTGCAAAAACTACACAACCAAGAAAATGTTGTAATTTGTGTGTAATTTTGTCACTTCTTTTTACAAAGTAGTTACAAAATGCCTATCGAGCATCTAATGCGTGGCTACTAGCGACATTTTGTTGTTAGCCAGGCCGGGTTTTTAAGCTGGCTAGGTGGCCAAGATTTCTCTCATTTCGGCCTCGCTCAGGCGAACGCCGAAGATCGGCCCGCCCATCTCCAACATCCGGTTGTTAGCAAATGGTGTTACCACCGGGTCGAAGCCCATGTCGTCGACGAGTTCGCTGATAACTTCGGCGGCGTCCGGGAAGTCGGTGGCCACCACCATCGCGCGACGGTCCGGCGCGCCCTTGGGGCGAGGATCGGACGAATAGTCGTGGTAGCTGAGGTGGTTAATGGACTTCGCGATGTGCATCTTGGGGTTGCGCTCGGCCACGGTCTCGCTGGTGCCGCTTGCCACCTCTAGGCCCTCGGGGGCCCAATCGTTCATCGCGTCGAGCACGATCGCGTCGTCCAGCAGCTCATAGTTGAGCTTGCCGGACTGGCTAATGGGCAGAGCCAGCATGACCACGTCCGCCTGGTTTGCGAGGCCCGCGCAGGTGGACATCTTCGCCTGTGGAATCATGTTTTTCAGCATCATCTCGACGGAGATCGGGTCGGCGACGTCGTTAAAAATGACGTTCCAGCCGCCGTCCGCGGCAGCTTTGCCGACAGCCATGCCGAGCTTTCCGGCACCGATGATTCCAAGGGTTCTTGCCATATCTACCAATCCTTTTAGCCGTGCCCGTTCCAGAGTACCCAACTAAAACTTAGGCTCAATTAACTAACGACGCAGGGCGTTTCCTGCCCAGGTCAGGAGCGAGACCTCGCGCTCGCAGCGCTCAATCATGTCCTCGTCGTGGGTGATGACCAGCAGCGTCGAATCGGAAAGCTCGCGAAACAGGTCGTCGAGCAGCTTGGTGGCGGTCTCGTGGTCGAGGTGCTCGGTCGGTTCGTCCAGAATGACCAGCGACGCCTTAGGCTCGGCAACCAAAATCCTGGCCAGCGCGACGCGCTGCGCCTCGCCGCCGGATAGGGTAGCGCCCTCCTCTCCAACGATCCGCTTCGGGCTCAGGTCTAACCCCGCGCGTTCCAGCGCGGTTTTTACCTGTTCGTCGGTTGCGTCCCGGTTACCGATTTTGACGTTTTCGGCCAGCGTGGTGGCAAAGATGTGTGAATCCTGCGCCAGGTACGAGATGCGTTCGGGCGCCTCGATGCTGCCCTCGTGAGCCGGAATCAGCCCCATGACGGTGGCGGCTAGGGTGGTCTTGCCCAGGCCCGACGGGCCCGTGATTGCCACCTTCTGGCCCGGTTCAATGGTCAGGTTGATGTCGGAAAGTAGCGTCGCGTCATCGGGCCAGCCCACGGCCAAATCCTTGAGTTTGAGGCCCTCTCGGTCGTCGTCGGAATCGAAGTCGCGGTCGCCGACACCAATGTTTTCTGCCTCCAAGACGTCCAGCACGCGAGCCAACGAGTTCTTCGCACGGGTCAGGGTCTGCCCGGCCTTCGCTAGGTCCGCAAACGACTCGTGCAGAGCAAGCGGTGTCAGCGCTAGAACCGCCAGATCGCGAGCCAGCAGTGTGCCGTCGGCGACGGCCTGCCCGCCAATCAGCAGCGCAGCCGCCACCGCGATGCCCGTGGCGAGCAACTGGAATCCTCCGGCGACGCCCTGCGTCCAGGCGCCCCGGCCCTCGGCCTCGGTCAGCTTGGCGTCCGAACGCTCGAGCTTCGCTAACGCCTCTTCGCCGCGTCCGTAAGCGGTCAGGTCTGCGGCGCAGCGAGCGATCTCTCGCACCTGGTTGCCCATCTCTCCGCGCATCGGCACGGCAGCCCGGTCTGCGGCAAGCGTTGCCCGCTGGGCGAGCCAAGGCACCACGATGCCGGAGAAGATCGAGCAAATCAGCAGCACTATGCCGAAAAGCGGGTTGAAAAGACCCAGCGCGACGCTGGTTCCGATCAGCACGAAGGAAGCCGAACAGAACGGTAGAGCCACTCGAACGATTAGGTCCATGATGGCCTCGACGTCCGCGGTGACGCGAACGAGCAGGTCGCCGTGGCGACCGCCGAGCGTGGTGGTGCGGGCGAGCTTGGAGTAGACGATCTGGCGCAGGCTACCCTGCATCCGAAGCGCTAGGTCGTGGCTGACCAGGCGCTCGATGTAGCGCAGCACGCCACGGGCGATTCCGAAGAACCTCACACCGACGGCTGCCGCGAGCAGATACAGCACCGGCGGGTGCTCTGCCGCGCGGCTCAGCAGCCAGGCGGAAACCGCCATCAGCGAGATGGATGAGGCGGTGGCTCCGGCAGCCAGCACTAGTGCCAGCGCGAAGCGGCCGCGTCCCTTCGGGATCTTCTTAAGCAGGCCGGTGACGAACTGTAGGACGTTTTGTCCCGCAGAGTTTGTGGCGCTCATTTTGCCTCCGTCGCTTGCTTGTGCCCGACCTCAATCACCTGGTCGGCGAGATTCAAAATGGCGTCTCGGTGTGTGACGATCAGGGCGCCAACACCGCTGGAACGCAGCGAGTCGACAACTCTGGCTTCCGTCTTCTGGTCGAGGCCCGCGGTGGGTTCGTCCAGCACCAGCAGGTTCGCTCCGCCCAATTCGATGCGCAGCAGGGCTCTGGCCATCGCAACCCGTCGCCGCTCGCCCGCGGACAAACCTTCGGCGTCGTCACCGACATGGCGAGACAGATCGAGCAACTCGCCCCCACTGCGGTCTAGCGCGGAACGCATCTGCTCTTCTGTTGCTTCGGGATCCCCGAGCCTGATGTTGTCGGCGATCGTGCCGTTGACCATTCCCGGCTCTTGGGCCACGTAAGCGATCTGCTCGCGCCAGGCGCCCAGGTTAAGCTGAGACAGGGGAGTGTCGTCAACAGTTATTTGTCCGGAAGTTGGCTGCTCGAAGCCTAATAAAAGCGAGAGCGTGGTGGTTTTGCCGCCTCCGGAGCGGCCGACCATGGCGGTCACCTCGCCAGGGCGAAGCGTCATGGAGAAGCTGGTGAGGGAATCCTCATCTGCATTTGGGTAGCGCATCGTGACCTCGTCAAAGACGATCTTCGCGCTGGTCAGGCTTGCTGGAGCCTGGGTGCCAGATCCGAGCCCACTTTCAGCGTGCTCTATGTAGTTGAGCGCCGCGTTGGCCGCTGCCGTGCCATTTGCCGAGTCGTGGAACAGCTGGCCAACCATGCGGACGGGCAAAAACACCTCGGGGGCCAGCACGAGGACGAATAGGGAAGTGGTGAGGTCTACGTGTCCGTAGACGACGCGGAAGCCGATGGTCACCGCTACCAAAGCCACAGATAGAGTAGCCAGCAGCTCCAGCACGCCGGACGATAGGAATGCCAGGCGGAGAGTTTTCATCGTCTCTTTTCTGCTGGCGTCTTCGGAGACCTTCAGGCCCTTGATCTGCGCCTTGGCGCGCCCGAAGACCTGCAGCGTCTGCAGCCCGGAAACCAGATCGGCGAAGTGGTTAGCCAAGCGTGACTGAACTTTGAAGCGGCGATTCACCTGGTCTTGAGTCTTCCAGCCGATCAGCGCCATCATGATCGGAATTAGCGGCACTGTTACGACGCAGATCACCGCGGACTGCCAGTCCGCCAGCAAAATGACCGCGACGACGATGATCGGGATGGTCGCAGCCTTGGCGAGCTGGGGGAGGTATTTGGCGAAGTAGCCGTCGAGCGCGTCCAACTCCTTGGTCAGCAGCGTGATCAGGGTTCCGGATGGGGTGGACGAGTCGGCCGGGCGGGAAAGCCGGGCCGCCATGATGTCTCGACGAAGCTGTGACTTCACTTTGGCGCTGGCTCGGTGGCCGAGCCAGGAGTCGAGCCAGCTCAGGACGCCTCGTGCGGCGAAGACCAAAATCAACAGGCCCGCGTACTTAGCGATGCCTGGGAGCATCCCGGGCAGGCCCTCTTGGGCTCGGTCGAATGAGCCGCCAACCGCTTTTGCGATCAGCCAGGCTTGAACAATTACTAATAGCGATGTGCCGATGCCGGTAAGCGCAACGGCGACCAGGAAATTCCTGGTCGCCGTTGCGCGTTGCACCAGCCGCTTGTCTAGTGGCGCAGGCATTATGCCGTTATTTTATCTTTTATTTGGATTTTTTAAATTGTGTTTAGAGGGCACGAGCGGGCTCGTGGGTCTCTGCGCTTGGCTCCGGCGGCATATGTTCGACGCTGAGGCGCTTACGGAATACGTAGTACGTCCAGCAGATGTACGCCAGAACAATCGGAACCATGATCGCTGCGAAGATGCTCATGAGCTGCAGGGTCTTCGGGGAACTAGCAGCCACCGTCAGATCCAGCGTGCCCTCGGCTCCCGAGATGAAGCCGAGAGTACCGTACATCTTCACGAAGACCATCGCGAACAGCGTCGCAGTGGTCAGGCCGGTGCAGGTGAATGCCCAGCCTTCGCGACGAGCCTTGTGGGCGAGCATTGCGCCAACCAGCGCCAGCACCGAGACGATGCCAACTGCCCAGCAAGCGATGGCGCCCCAGCCCTCAATCCACGGGTTGTCCGAGGCGGGGTAGAACACGTTGCCGCAGATGACGAACAGAGCCAGTAGCGCAACTGCCACCCAGCCCATCTTGTCGGTGTAGCCGACAGCCTTCTCGTGGACGATGCCCTTGGTCTTCAGCGACAGGAAGACCGCGCCGTGAATGGTGAACAGAACGACCAGCATGACACCGCCGAGCAGTGCGAACGGCGAGAACAGGCTGAGGAAGCTCTGCGTCATGTGCGGCGGGTTGCCGGCAACCGGCATGCCGATGAAGAAGTTGGCGAAGCCGACGCCGAATACTAGCGTGACGATGAACGAGCCGATGGTACCGCACCAGTCGAAGGTGTCGCGCCAGCGATCGTCGGGGTACATCGCGCGGTACTCGAAGGAGATGCCGCGGATGATCAGGCCAAGCAGGACAAGGAACAGCGGCAGGTATAGGCCGCTGAACAACGATGCGTACCAGCCGGGGAACGCCGCGAAGGTTGCGCCACCAGCGGTGAGCAGCCAAACCTCGTTGCCGTCCCAGGTCGGGCCGATCGAGTTAACCATTACCCTGCGCTCGGTCGGGTGTTTGCCGATCACGGGGTAGAGCATCGCGACGCCGAAGTCGAAGCCTTCGAAGAAGAAGAAACCGACCCACAGTACGGCAATCAGGATGAACCAGAGAATCATCAGAAATGTTGGATCACTCATTGTTTATCTTCCGATCAGTACGCGAAGTAGACGGTTTCGTCATCTTCTTGGGCCCGCTGTGGATGCTTGACTTCCGGCAGCCCCTTTCCGATGACCCTGAAGAACAGCTTCAGCACCACAACGGCGATGACGCCGTAAACCAGCGTGTAGAGGATCGTGCTGAACAGCACCGCCCCTGCGCTCACGTTAGGCGAAACGGCCGTGTAGGTGGGTAGCACGCCGTAGACGATCCACGGCTGACGTCCCATCTCCATCAGGATCCAACCGAACGAGCTGGCGACCAGCGGAAGGAATGGCATTGCGACCATCGAGGCCTTCCACAGCTTGCCCGTGGGGGTAGGACGGTTCTTGCGCAGTGCGACTAGAGCCCAGATCGAAACGACCGCACCCAGCAGGCCGACCATCATGAGTCGGAAGCTGTAGTAGCTAGCCATGACGTTCGGGACGGGGTCAACAGTCGAGGTGTCGAGTGCGTCAGCGTACTTTTCCTGCAACTGGTTGCGGGTGTTGTCAGCCGCGTAGTAGCCGGACTCCTTGAACTGAGCGGTCAGGTCGGTGATGCCCTTGACCTCGGCGGTCGGGTCGTTGGTGGCCAGGAAGCTCAGCACGTACGGCACGTCGAGGCTGAAGACTTCCTTCACCTTGGTGGTGCCGTCCACGCGGTCTTGCGTGTAGATGCCGATGATGGAGAACGGCGCGTTGGTCTTGGTTTCGACCAGACCCTCGGATGCGGCGAGCTTCATCGGTTGGTAGTTGGCCTCAACCTGAGCCTGTACGTGGCCCGACAGCGCGGTGAGGATCGATGCGACCAGAACAACCCAGGCGCCGATCTTGGCGGTCTTGCGCCAAGTCTCGTGCTCTGCCGGGAGTGCCGCGGTGCCAGAGGCGTTGGCCTGGTTGCGGATCTTGGCGAGCTTGGCCATCTTCCAGCCCGAAATGCCCAGCAGAATGCCGCCGGCGATCATGAACGATGCGCCGATGACGTGCGGGAACGTGCCCAAGAAGAAGGGGTTGGTGAGCAACGCGGTGAAGTCGGTTAGCTCAGCGCGACCGTTGTTGAAGGTGGCGCCGACCGGGTTCTGCATCCAGGAGTTCGCGGCCAGAATCCAGATCGCGGAGATGCTCGATGCAGCAGCGACCAGGTACATGACGAAGTTGTGTACCTTCGGCGAAAGCTTGTCCCAGCCGAAGATCCAAACGCCGATCATCGTTGATTCGAGGAAGAAGGCGATCAGTGCCTCAAGCGCGAGCGGTGCGCCGAAGATGTCGCCGACGAAGCGGGAGTATTCAGACCAGTTCATGCCGAACTGGAACTCCTGCACGATTCCTGTCACAACGCCTGCCGCGAAGTTGATCAAGAATAACTTGCTGAAAAATTTCGTGAGCCTCAGCCACTCCTCGTTTTTTGTGCGTACCCACATGGTTTCGAGCACGGCGACGAGCCATGTCATGCCGATGGTTACGGGCACAAAGAAGAAGTGGTAGACAGTCGTAATTCCGAACTGCCACCGGGCAATGACTTGTGCGTCCATGCCGTTAGCGTACACCCTTAGGCATAGTTACGGCCAGATTTGCATGATACTCCAGGAAGATTTTCGGGTGGATGGGGGGTCTAGTTAAGTAATAAAAATGTTTGTTGTAGTTCGACGGTCGTATTTTCGTTAGAAATGCCTACCGATATTCGTTAACGAGTTTTCAGTTAGCGAAATTAGTTTCTTTCCGTCGTGAAATTTTGTCCAGGTTTTCCGCTTCTCACCCCTAAATGGGCTTGTCTTGCATCTCCCTAACGGTGTTAGGCTGTGATTGGTTTTTGAAAGGAAAACAATGTCTGAAGCTAAAACTGCGCCCGCTATCGGCGCTCGCGATCTTGCGTTGATCGCGGTTTTCGCCGGCGTCACCGCCGCTCTCGGCCTAATCCCGCCGATTCCGGTCGGCCCGGTCCCCGTCACCGCACAGTCTCTTGGCATGGTCCTCGCGGGAGCGGTCCTCGGCCCCAAGCGCGGCGTGCTGTCCATGGCGTTGTTTCTGCTGCTCACCGGCGTCGGTCTGCCGCTTCTGTCCGGCGGGAGAGGCGGAATCGGGGCACTGATCGGCCCGAGCTGCGGCTTCTTCGTCGGCTGGATCGTCATCGCCGGGCTCATCGGTTACGCCACTTATCGCGTCGGCCGTCCGTACAGGACATGGGTCGGAATCGTCATCAACGTGCTCGGCAGCCTGGCCCTCTACCTGTTCGGCATCGCCGGTATGATGGCTGTTGGCAAGATGGCGCTTTCCGCCGCCGTCCTCGCCAACCTGCCATTCCTGCCTGGTGACGCGATCAAGGCCGTTTTGGCCGCGCTGATCGCGGTTGGCGTGCACCGAGCCGTGCCGGACCTGATGCCCGTGAAAGCCAACAATTGATCGAAGTCAGCAACGTAAGCCATCGTTACCCGGCTAGCGAACGCCTCGTCCTGGACAATATAAATGTGCGCCTGGACGAGCAGCGCATCGGAATAGTCGGGCACAATGGCTCGGGCAAATCCACCTTCGCGAGGCTGCTGAACGGTCTTATCGCGCCGAGCGAGGGCACTGTCACTGTCGACGGTTTCGACACCGTCAAACAGGCCAGCCAGGTTCGCCGTCAGGTGGGGTTCTTGTTCACCTCCCCGGATGCGCAGATCATCATGCCCACCGTTGCTGAGGACGTCGCGTTCAGCCTGCGCAAACTCAAACTTTCGAAGGCTCAGAAGGCGCAGCGCGTCCACGACGTCCTCTCCCATTTTGGATTGGACGGCTACGGCGACCATCCAGCACAACTGATGTCCGGCGGTCAGAAGCAGCTGCTTGCCCTGGCCGCCGTGCTGGTCACCGAGCCGCAACTGATCGTGATGGACGAGCCAACCACACTGCTCGACATCCGTAATGCGGCTCGAATCAAACGGGTCATTTCGAGGCTGGAGCAGCGCGTAGTTCTGGTGACGCACCACCTCGATCAACTCGTAGATTTCGATCGGGTGCTCGTCTTCGAGGGCGGGCGAATATTCGCCGACGGTAAGCCGGCAGATGCGCTCACAAAGTATCGAGAACTGATGGAATCGCAGCTCGCTGCCGACGAAGAAGCCGAGGCCAACTGGTGAACGAACTCGGCATTTACCGTCCCGGGCACAGCTTCTTGCACAGGCTGCCGGCGGGCGCAAAGCTGGTTGGGCTCTTCGTTCTGGCCGTGGTGATGTGGCTGGTCATCCGAATCTGGTGGTTGGCCCTGGTGCTTCTTGCGCTCGTCGTGGTTCTCTATTTCGGTTGCGGATTCAAAATGAAAACCGTCTGGCGTCAGATTAGGCCGATGGTCTTGATTCTGGCGTTTATGCTTGTGGCGAACTGGATAGCCAGGGATTTTGCCTGGTCGGTTGGTGTCGTCGCCTCAATCTGTGCGCTAGTGCTTGCGGCCGCGTTGGTGACCCTGACCACGAAAACTTTAGACATGGTCGAAACCGTCGTCAGATTTTCTCGCCCGCTTCGTCGCTTCGGCGTCGATCCTGAGCGAATCGGCCTGGCGATGGCGCTTGGCATTAGATGCGTCCCGCTAGTCGCGGGGCTCGCAAGGCAGGTACGCGAGGCCCAGATCGCTCGCGGAAACTTGAAGAGCATCAGGGCATTCGCGACGCCCCTTTTAGTATCTGCAATCCACTCCGCGGGCGACATGGGGGATGCCCTAATCGCCCGCGGAGTGGACGACTAATATCGTCTGCTAGTTAACCGGGCTCTCGGTCAGGCTAACCGTAATCTGAATCTTTTTGTCCGCCCGCTCAACGGTCAGCTCCGCCTGGTCTCCTGGGTTTGCGGCGGCAATCGTCTGCAGTAAATCCTTGGCGTTTAGCGCCGCTTTCCCGTTCATTTCGACGATCTTGTCGCCGATCTGCAGGCCGGCGTTGTCCGCTGGGGTGCCGGGAATCACTTGCGTGACGACCGGCAGATTCTCGGAGCTCAAAGCGACACCTAGGTACGCGGGCCTGCCGACTCGCAGCTTCTCGTCCTCGTTGCCCGCCTGCACCTGGGTGGCGATCTCGCGGACCCGGTTGATGGGCAGGGCAAAGCTGCGTCGATCCTCGATGTTCTCGTCTTCCTCGGTGCCGGCGGTCGTCATTCCGATCACCTGCATGTTCAAATTGAACGTCGGACCGCCGGAATAGCCCGGAACTGCAGCCGTCGACATGCCGTACAGGCCAGTCAGCTCGTCGGTGCCGAAGCCACCGAAACTCGATTCGACGTTCACAGACGAATTCTTGTCCAACAGGACGCCGCCGGTGGCATGCAGCACACCGCCGCCGCGCGAATTACCCACGCTGATCATCTGATCGCCGACGTACGGCTCCTCGCCGGCGACGATTGTTCTCAAACCAGACGCCCCGCGGAGTTTAAGAATCGCGACGTCCTCGTATCGGTTGTAACCGAGCACATCAGCTGAGTACGTGCGTCCGTCTTCCGCCGATCGAACACGGATGTTAGTCGTCTGGCGCACGACGTGATAGTTGGTGGAGACGATGCCGTCGTCACTAAGCACCAGGCCAGTGCCACTGGAAATCTTGGTGGGCAGATCGGCAGAAACGTAAACAACCCCGACGGCCATAGCGGGGGTCACCGCGATGCTGTGCGGGTTTCTGACCGTCGGGTCGGTCGGTATTTCCGCCGGCAGCACCTGCGAGGGCTGAGCGCCCGTGCGGATCGTCGTGGGACGCGGGCCAAACAGCCAGAATGTTGCGCCCGCGGAAAGAAATACCGCGAGCAGGACGATCAGTGCCCCACGGATCGCTGCCCGTGACGGCTTTTTCTCGGGGGCATAGTAAAAGCCGGACGCCACGAAATCTTGCCTGGTGGGGTTCGATTGCGTGGCGTCCGGCATGTCTACCAGTTTAGCGGGCTAGTGGAAACGCACCTGCCTGCCGATGGTTCCAACAAGCTGCTCGATGCGCTTATCGGACTTCTTGTGCTCGAGCTCGGCCTCCAGATCGGAGATGCGCTTGTTCAACCCGAGACGCTCAGTGGCGTGTTCGTTGTGCGGGTTCTCCACGAACTCGTGCAGGTGAGCCAGGCTCTCCTGCAGGTGCGCGACCTCCTGGCTCTGCTTGGCCACCAGGCGTTCGCGGTACCAGTCGCTGGCGAGGATCGTCTCGCGCTTGAACAGGTCGCGGAACTCGGGGCTGGAGAGCTTCCAGCCTTCGGCGGTCTCGCCGTTGGCCATGATCTCCAGCAGACCCTTGAGCGGCGGGCAAGCGAGCTCGATGCCACCGTCGTTGAAGTACGACTGCGCGACGCGTTTGTGCGTGGCAACGATGACCTTCATCGATTCGGCGAAGGTGTCCATGTCTTGCAGCTCCGGCTTGAGCATCTCCTCGGTAAACACGACGTTCGGGTGCAGGAAGATGCGCCCAAAGTACGTGGTTGAGAAGCGCATGTTCATGCGGTAGCCGAGCCTGCTGGCCAGCACACGCTCGCCGTTGTGGTCGAAGTCTTCGAGCTTCTCGAGGTAACCGCCCTCAATCAGGTTTTTCGCCTTGCGCTCGTCAGGACGCATGCGGCTGAACAGCTCGGGTACCAGCATCGAAATGTCGTGGGCAACCTGAACCTTCGGGCCGATGTAACCGGCGGAGCTCAGCCAGCCGTCATAGCCGGTCAGCGCATAGCTCAGCAGGGCGTTGTTGAGGTCAACGATCGGCAACATCGAGTTGAACGGTGCCTTCGTCAGCGCGCCCTCGGAACCAGCGCCCGTCGTGGACGGCGACTTGCCTGTCATCGACGAGATGAACTCCATGAACAGCTCTGGCAGTTCCATGTAGTGCAGCGGGTTGTAGACACACAACGGCGGCACGCCTGGCTCGGCCGGGTTGTTGCGGCGGCCAGCAGCCACGATGTCCACCGGCAGGGGAGCGAACTCATCGACGCTGACCTTGCGGGCAATGGAACTCGCCAGGTGGGCGGCTTCGGTGGCCTCCGGGTTGGCGACGTCGGGGCGCTCCTGCAGGTAGCGCGGGTTCTTCGAGCGGGTGCCGTTCTGCAGCACGCGGGACATGTCCGAGCAGGTCCAGAACTCGGGCTCTGCGTCGGGGCCGGCGTCGACGACGCTGCGGATCAGGTCCTGCATCGGCTTGGTGTACTCGCTGAAGTGCTGCGGGTTCTCGAGGATCTCGAGGGCATCTTCGTAGGTGAGCGCCTCGAAGTTCGAGATGAACGTGCCGGGCTGCGACAGGTCGTATTCGGCCTGCTTGTCGTAGCCGCGAACCACCGCGTCGTCGGGACGCTGGAACAGCAGGTGCTCGCAGTTCTTGACGTACTTGCGGGGCAGGTTGTCCTGGTTGTCGAAGTCCCTAGTCGCCGGGCGGTAGGCGGGGGCAACCGTCGAGGCGGTGATGTCGTCCTCAGTCTGCACCTTTACGGCCGGAGAGAAGTCCGGACGCAGGCTGAACAAGCGCCAGGAGCCGTCGGTGTCGAAGCCGACGCGAAGCATGTTAACGATGATTCGCTCGTCGTCCAGCCGAAGCGCGTTGCCTTCGCGGCCGTTGATGACGCCCGCGCCGAAGTGCTTGCGCCAGTCGTCGCCCCATTCCGGCTCGTAGTGGCGCTTGACCGTGAACACCAGTTCCTTGATGTGGCTCGGAATCGAGTTCAGGAAATCGTTGTACTCGTCGTTGAAGATGCTCGACGGGGTCAGCAGTTTGATGACGGAACCGAGCGAGCGCTCCTCGGAGAGGATTGGGCGGTGGTCCTCACCGTTTTGCTTGGGATCGGCGAAGCGGTTCGAGTAGTCACGCTCCAGCAGTTCCTGGACCGCGTCCATGTCCTTTTCCGGATCTGCGGTGTAAGCGGTGCCGGAGACGAACGCGTCAAGCAGCGACTTGGAGATCTCAGACTTGCCACCGCCGGAAACCGTCGCCGGTTTGTGGCAGTCGGTGGAAAGCGGCGAGATGCCGAACAGCTGCCACTGCCTGGAGTCCGAATCGCGGGCCTTCATGTAGACGCGGTAGCCGTTTGGCAGGAAGTAGGTCTTGCCGGCAAGCAGTTTTAGCTCCTGCTTTGCGCCGTTGATATCTTTCCAGGTGATCAGCTGATCGCGCATGGAGAACTCTGCGCCGCCCGGAACCAGAACGAAGTCGTGGTTCTGACGGTCACGCGCCCAGCCGCCCTGCTGCATTTCGAAACGCTGCGGGTCGCGCTCGACGATCTCCTTCAGCGTGTAATCCTCGGGAGTGAACTTGTCGTGGTGCTCATGCCCCAGGTTGTAGGCCGGGTAGACGCGGGCGCCGCCGGAGTGCTCCTCCTCGGCGCAACCGAGCAGGTTGGCGGAGTAGGAAAGCTGCGTCTTGACTTCCTTCTTGCAGTAGCCGAAGTAGTTGTCGGCGACGATGGTCAAGATCACGCCGCGCTCGTCGCGGATGCAAACCTTGAACGCCTTGCCGTCGTTGTAGAGGTCGGTGTCGTTCTTGTAGCACTGGCCGTCGCGACGCTGACGCTCGGTGGCGTCGTCGTAGTGCGGCATGCCCAAGCTCTTCTTGGTGACCTTTGTTAGGTGCGGCGCGAGGATGACGCAGCCGGTGTGGCCCGACCAGTTCTGTGGGTCGAGAGCGGCGTCATTCTCGGGCAGATCTGGGTCGCCAGCGTTACCGAAGATGCCTTCGACGAAGTCGAGGTTGCAGACCAGGCCGCCAGGGGCGATGAACCTGGTTTCCATCGTCTTCTCGTGCGAACCGGGAACCGCGGGCACGACGAGCGGACGCAGGTACAGCGAAACGAAGCAGCCCGCAGGGTCTTCCTCGTTGGCGCTGTAGGGAAGCATCATGTCCTCGACGGGCGGCTGGAATGCCAACTCGAGGAGCTTAGCGAAGACGTGCTTGGCGACGATGATCTTGTCGTCCGGAATGGGCGAGCCGCCCTCGGCGATGTGGAAGACGCCGGCGGTGGTGCGGCGGTCGTTCTTCGGGTTGTGCAGCACGCCGTTGCGCAGGCGGTAGCTGGCGACCTGCTCGGAGTGAAACTCGTCGCCGCCGCGCGGGAGGCTGAGTTCGCGCGCTAGGCCGGGCTGATCTAGCACCAGGGTGCGGCGGGGAATCTGCGGGTGGATGTCCACGTCGGAAAGGTAGGAATCCACGAAATCTTGAATGCGCTTATCTACAGGCGAGAGGTGGTCGGCCATACGTCGGCCCATCTCGCGCTGACGGGCAATGAGCGGTTCAATTAGCGCCAGCTCGTCCTTATCCAGCGTGTTTAGCTGGAAACCGAGCATGGCTAAGCGAAGGCTGATAGCTGAATGAATATTGGTCGACATGGCTCTATTTTTGCCGATTTGCAGAACGTTTGGAAGGGATGGGGATTAATTGTAAATCTTTTTAAGCTAATGGAAATTTCTCTCTGGTCAAATCAGCTGGTGAGTTTTGCCGATATTTTGATGCTGATTTGTTACTTTTAGGCCGAAACTCGGCTGATTCTTGATATTTGCAGCATCTTCCTGCCCACCGATTTTTCTACGATGCTCACTAGCTCTTCGGAAACCAACAATATCCTGGCTTCGGCCCTATGCGAGACGCCCGCCTGATCCACATACTCCAGCTCCACCCAGGAGTCGGCCGCTTGAGCGGCGTCCAGTCGGTTGCGCAATTCGGTCGCGGGCAGCGGGCCCTCCGTCTCGGTCAAGCGCTGGGCAAGAATTTTCGGGTCTGGTAGATTTCGCCTGGCTCTAGAGAGGCTCGACGTCAGGCGGCCCTCGGTCAAGGATGCGGGTGCTCTCGGCGGTGCCGGTGTGTAGTGGACGCCTGCCGACGACGTTGGCACTGGGGCTAATCCGATCTCGCGTAGCAGCCCGACCACCTCTTCCGGTTCGGCAGTTGCGCCAAGAACTGTCGGCCCGAGCTTCAGCAGCCCAAGCTCTGCAGACTTCTGGTGGTTCAAAATCGTGACGAGTACGTCCTCGTCGTCCACCTGGATAGCGCAGTTGATGGCCGCGACCCGGATCTTTCCGTGGGTTCTGGCTACGTCGTCGATCAACTGCAGCGCCACCGCCGGAACGTCGGTGGCCGAATGCTCCATAAGCCAATCGCGGATCGACTCCGCGCTACAGCCCGCATCCAACGCCTGACGAATGCTGTTGTTGGTTAACCTCCAGACGCCTGTCGCGCCATGCGATACTCGAGCGGCGAATTTGCCGATCTTTTTGGCGGTGTCCCGGTTCAGGGGAGCGGGCGCCACGAGGCTCAGGTCTGACTGCACGAGCACCTCGTCACCGAAGTCGGCGAACCCAGGGTTCGATTCGGCTGAATTGAGCGGTTCGCACAGCGTGCTCCTGCGCCCGAACGCGAGCAGGCCGAGCCAAGCGGCCTCGTCGATAACTCGCTTGCAGGTTTCCGGCAGATCCGCCGAGTCTCGGACAGGCATCAGCCACGAGAGTCGAGCCGCGAGCACCTCCGCGGTGATCGCTTGGCCGTCCTCGGCCTCGGCCAGCTGATGAGCGATCGCGCCACGCAGTTCTCCGGCCTGCGGCTGTCGGCGCTGCGGGTCTAATACATTTAGGTCTTCGTCGGGCCAGTCGAGCATTACGTCCCAGGCGGCCCTCAGCGCCCGCCAGCGCTCCCAGCCGTCGCCGTCTGCCCAGCGCTCGAACTGGGTGGTGGGGATCCAGCGGCCTGAGCTGCGGGAAATCAGCTTTCCGGCAGCTGCCAGCGACAGCACGAATTCGCAGGTTTCTGCGTCTCCGATTCGCGACGCCAACGACCTGAAGTCGCGCTTGCCGATAGCCCCGGTGGCAAGTTGGGCAACCTCGTTTTCGTCCAAAAACTCCGCCACCGCAAGAACGTGTGACGTCAGCTCTTGGGCGCTGCCGATCGCCGCCCTATTAATAAGAGGTACGGAAAGCTCGCTGCCCACCCCTGTCGATTTCTCAGGCCATTCGGGTAGATGTGGGCTAACGGAATCGCGGAAGAGCTTGCCTTCGCGGAGTTTCAGCGCAACTTCGCGCGGCAGCACGACGCTCTGGTGGTCGACGGGGCGCAGCAGCCCGGAGACTAGCAACCGCTCGATCGGTGAGCTCGGGTTCTCGATGCGCCTGGTCGCGTTGTGGACGACGCCGGTGGGTGGCCCCCAAACCAGGCGGGCAAGTACTTTGTGTTCTGCCTCGCCCATGTTCGCCAGCGCTTTCGCGATCTTGTTTTCGGCCATCTGTTCCGTCGACGGCCGAGCCAGTCCGGCTGGGAACGGGCCGAGCACCGAGTTGACCTGTTGGGCTATGCGTGCGGGTTTGCCCCAAACTAGCGCCCGCTCCCGCAAATCCTCTATCGCGGTTTCGACGTCCTCCTCGCTGACGCCAAGGTTTTCCGCGAGAACGTCTGCGTCCCCGGTGGCTGCCAATGCGGTGAGGACTCGAAGCTGCCAAGCGTTCAGACCTTCCATGCCGGCTTGGGTAGCCGCGCGAGTGCAGATGCGCTCCACCAGCTCGTCCATATCGCGCGGGGTGGGCATGGTGAGTTCTGGGCGCAGGCTAAGCAGGTGCTCTAGCTGAATAGTGTTTAGGCTCCGAAGGTAATTTTTGTGCGCGTTGCTCATTTCGTCACGGCCTTTCCGTGTTGACACAAAGATGGGGCAGTCGAAAAGCAACCATGAAACCAACTGTAGTTGGCAAGGCCCAAGCCGTTGGTGCCTGCGCAAAGCTTTAGGCCGAAGAGTTGGCGCTACGTTTTCTAAATTTGCGCCTAACGGTTAAATTAACCTCAGTGAGTAAACTTTAATCTTTAAGCCGGAATCGCTCCGGCGCTCGCCTCGAGGGGCGAGGACAGTTTCGGTGGGTTCGCCCGCCGGTTCGAATAAACAGGAGTTGTTGTGCCCAGCGGCAAGGTGCGTTTTTTTGACGCGGCAAAAGGCTTTGGTTTCATTGCCAAGGACGAAGGCGGAGACGTCTACGTCCACGCTTCGGCATTGCCCGAAGGTGTCACTAGCCTGCATCCGGGCCAGCGCGTCGACTTCGGCGTGATTGCTGGCCGACGTGGCGAGC
Source organism: Propionimicrobium sp. BV2F7 (assembly GCF_000510445.1). Classification (NCBI taxonomy): domain Bacteria; kingdom Bacillati; phylum Actinomycetota; class Actinomycetes; order Propionibacteriales; family Propionibacteriaceae; genus Propionimicrobium; species Propionimicrobium sp. BV2F7. The sequence continues at coordinate 103,132 of NZ_AZIS01000005.1, forward strand.
AGGCTCTGTCAGTCGAGATTCTCGACGAGCCGCCTTCGGTGTTGAAGGCGCGTCGCAAGAAGCCCGAACAGATGGCCGTCGTCTTTGAAGACCTATTGAAGATCATGGATCAGACCGGTAACAGCTACCGGCATGGCCGCTATCCTTCGCCCGGGCAGGCGAAGAAACTGGCTCACATGCTTCGCGCTGTGGCAGACGAATTGGAGCTTTAATGGCTGCTGCCCTAGACGAGATAACTTCAGGAGCCGTAGATCAGGCTCGTGAGGCCGCCGAAGACACCGCCAAAGATTTTGGCGTCGGGGAGTACCTTGGCGCTTCCGTCGAGGGCGTTCGTCAGGTCACCCACTACTTCGCGTGTGAGCATAGCGGCTATGCGGGTTGGCGATGGGCCGTAACTATGGTCCGCGCCGCCCGCGCCCGTAGGGCCACCGTGAACGAGGTCGTGCTTGTGCCCAGCGACGAGTCCCTTCGCGCGCCTGAATGGGTGCCGTGGGCCGACCGTCTTATGTCGGGCGATATCAAGCCGGGCACTCTGCTGCCAACCCCAGACAACGATCCCCGCCTGGAGCCCGGCTACACGGGCACCGATCTGAACGCGGACGACGACCCGGCGGATTGGGCGCTTTCGCGCACCATCGCGGCGGATCTCGGGCTGGATAAGGAGCGCGTCCTTTCTGCGGAGGGCCGCGCGCAGGCCGCCGAGCGTTGGCTGGCTGGCCGTTCTGGGAAGGACAATCCGGACACCAGGCAGGCTCCTGGCGTGTGTCTGGACTGCGGCTATTGGGTTCGGCTGAGCGGTCAGTTGGGACGCATGTTCGGTGTCTGCACCAACGGTTTCTCCTCCTTTGACGCCACCGCCACCTCGGCCGACCACGGCTGTGGGGGGCATTCGAGCGTTGTCAGCGAGAATCGTTCTACGAAGCTGCCTGAGCCAGTTTTGGACACTATGCACGCTGACCGTGTCATTTTTGACTAAGTTCTGCGTGTTTTAGCTGCGGAAATGTGATTTTTTGACGTCTTCACCAAGTAAGCTTGGCCTTATAACTTAGTTTGCCCGGGCTAGATTTTAGTTTTTCGAAATAACCGGATAGCTTAGGCATCGCTAACTGCGGCTGTTAGCGATCAGATGAATGAGGACGGTGGACAAAAGTGTCTGGTGACTTGATCGATACCACAGAGATGTATCTGCGGACGGTTTTCGAGCTGCTCGAAGAGGGCGTCGAGCCGCTGCGCGCCAGAATCGTTGAGCGCCTGAAGCAGTCGGGCCCCACAGTCAGCCAGACAGTCGGACGTCTCGAGCGCGACAACCTGCTGACCGTTGAAAACGACCGTCACCTTCAGTTCACCGAGGTGGGCTGGGACCGCGCCATCAACGTCATGCGCAAGCACCGACTCGCAGAGGTCGGTCTGGCGAAGCTCGGCATCGAGTGGGAATACCTGCACGACGAAGCCTGCCGCTTGGAACACGTCATGAGCGACCGTCTGGAGAAGAAGCTGATCGAGCTTCTGGGCGAACCCAGGGTTTCTCCTTACGGCACACCTATTCCACCGATGAGTGGTGACGTCGATCCGGGAGTGTTCCGCGACGGAGTTCTGAAGCTGAGCGACATGCTTAAAGAAGAGCACACGGTTGCCGGAAAGCTCGGCCGCGTGAGCGAGTTCGTGCAGAACGACTCCGCTACGTTGGCGGCGATCAGCAGTGAAACCGGAATGCGTCCTGGGCTGCCGTTTAAGGCCCGCATCGTTAACGACAACCTTGCGCTGGCAGGCCCGAAGGGGCAGGTTCGCATCGCTCCTGAAACGGCCGATGGCATCTGGGTTATCAAGCCGTAAGTCTTCAAACGAAAAAGGGCACCTTTGGGTGCCTTTTTTCATGCCTATTCGTTACTCGTTTTCGTGGCTGGAGCTCGTGCTTGCATTTCATCCACTCAGCACGCCAGCTTGCAAGAATGCCCTAACCTCTAGCTGTGAGAAGCCGTATTTTCTAATTGGGTCTAGCCTTTGGGGTATGACTAATTCCGTATTGAGCGAGGAACAGCTAGCCGAGCGCGTCGAGGCGCAGCTGCCACGCGCATTAGAAGATCTGAAGCACGTTGTAAGCATCCCTTCGATCAGCTCGCAGCCTGAGCACAACGAAGATGTCGAGGCCGTAGCCGATTGGCTGGTCGAACAGTTGAAGGACACCGGCATCGACGACGTCCGCAAGGTGGTTGAGGGTGGCAAGCCCGCCATTTTGGGTCACTACAAGGTCGACGAGTCATTGCCCACCGTTCTGCTTTACGCTCACTACGACGTCCAGCCCACCGGCGATCTTTCGCTGTGGCACTCCAACCCGTTCAAGCCCGTGGAGCGCAATGGCCGTCTGTTTGGCCGTGGCCCGGCAGACGATAAAGGCTGCCTGACCGCCCACCTGGCTGTGCTGCGCGCATTCGAGGGCAAACCGCCCGTCAACGTCACCGTTTTGTTCGAGGGTGAGGAGGAGATTGGTTCTCCGACCCTGGCCGACATCCTCGAGGCCAACAAGGACGAGCTGCGCGCCGACTTCTACGTCATCGCCGACTGCGGGAACTGGGCGCCTGGTCAGCCCGCATTCACCACCACGCTGCGAGGCGTCGCCGACTGCATCATTGAGGTTCAGACGCTCGATCACGGCCTGCACTCTGGCGAATACGGCGGCCCGCTGCCCGACGCGCTGACCACCCTCTGCCGTCTCCTCGCCACCCTGCACGACGCCGACGGAAACGTCGCGGTCAAGGGTCTCGTCGGCACCGATGAGTGCGAGATCGACTACACCGAGGAGCAGCTGCGCAACGAGTCTCAGGTGCTCGACGGTGTGAAGCTGCTCGGCTCCGGTCCGCTCGGCTCGAGGCTGTGGCTGAAGCCGTCCATTTGCGTCATCGGCATGGACACCACGCCGATTTCCGAGTCCGCGAACCTGCTGCTGCCCACCGCCCGGGCACGCATCAGCGTCCGCGTCGCCCCAGGCGATTCCAGCGAGAACGTGCTGGCTCACGTCAAGGCACACCTCGAGGAGCACAACGAGTGGGGTGCCAAGCTGAACGTCTACAGCAATGAAGGTTCCGAGCCCAGCGTGTTGCCGGCTGCCGGCCCGATGTACGACCTGGCTCTGCAGGCCTGGGAGGACGCATTCGGTAAGCGCCCGGTTCCGATGGGCACCGGCGGTTCCATCGGCATGATCGCGGACTTCATGAATGCATTCCCCGAGGCGTTTGTGCTGGGCTGCGGCACTTCTGACCCCGATTCGAGGATGCACGGCATCGACGAATCGCTGACCATCGAAGACTGGAAGAACACCGCACACGCGCTGGCGCTTCTGATCAACCGGATGGCTGTTAAGTAGCCAAATCGCGTAGTGGCTGCAGTGCTTGGCAACGAAAGTTGGGCACCGCGGCCACTATTACGAGTAGAGTTGACTCGTGATGGCTGCTCCACACGTAACTGATGATGTTCCGCACGACGAGTGTGGAGTTTTCGGAATCTTCGCTCCCGGCGAGGAGGTCTCAAAGCTGGTCTATTTGGGGCTTTTCGCTCTGCAGCATAGGGGCCAGGAATCCACCGGCATGGCCGTTAGCAACGGCTATCGCACGATGGTTTTCAAGGATATGGGCCTGGTTTCGCAGGTCTTCAACGAATCTGCGCTGAATTCTCTGACCGGCTATCTGGCAATCGGCCACGATCGGTACTCCACCACGGGTTCTTCCGAGTGGTCGAACGCGCAGCCCACTTATCGTGAACTTCCCGGCGACGGCAGGCGCAAGGGCGGTCTGTCTCTAGCCCACAACGGCAATCTCACGAACACGAACGAGCTTTCGGCATGGCTCGAGGAGCGCACGGGTGAGCAGCTGCTCAAGTACGAAATGGATTCCACCAACGACACCCAGTTGGTGACCGCCCTGCTAGCCAGCTACGGCAACGACATTGACGCGGGGCTCGCGGAAGTCTTGCCTAGGCTGGCCGGGGCCTTCAGCCTGGTTTTGATGACCGAGAAGAAGCTCTGGGCCGCCCGCGACCGTCACGGTGTTAGGCCCCTCGTCCTGGGTAAGTTCGGGGACGGCTGGGTCCTCGCCTCCGAGACCTGCGCGCTGGACATCATCGGCGCTCAATTCGTGCGCGAGATCGCCCCCGGCGAGATCATTCGCGTCGACGAAGACGGCATCCACTCCAGCACCTTCGCAAAGCCCGAGCCGAAGGGCTGTATCTTTGAATACGTATATCTCGCCCGTCCCGACTCGGTTATCGCCGACCGCCAGGTTCAGATGGTTCGCGAGCGCATCGGCCGACAGCTGGCCATCGAGCATCCGGTTGACGCCGACATGGTGATGGCGACGCCGGCCTCCGGCGTCCCCGGGGCCATCGGCTACGCTAAACAGTCCAGCATCGAATACGGAACTGGCCTGGTCAAGAACGCCTATATCGGACGCACTTTCATCCAGCCGACCCAGACAATGCGTCAGCTTGGCATCAAGATGAAGCTCAACCCGATCCCCGAGGCCATTAAGGGCAAGCGCCTGGTCATCGTCGACGACTCGATCGTGCGCGGCAACACGCAGCGGGCCATCATCAAAATGCTTCGCCAGGCCGGGGCCAAAGAGGTGCATGTGCGCATCTCCAGCCCGCCCGTCACCTGGCCGTGCTACTACGGCATCGACTTCTCCACCCGCGAGGAGCTCATCGCCCCCGATAAGACCACCGAGCAGATCGCGCGCGAGATCGGCGCCGACACCCTCGGTTACGTGAGCCTGGATGGCATGGCCGAGTGCGTCGACCTGCCAAAGAGCCAGCTTTGTGCCGCCTGCTTTAGCGGAAATTATCCGATTCAGATCCCATCACACGCGCCGCGAGCCTGCGGCGACTAACGCCAGGAGAGAAATGAAGAACGCATACGCCCGAGCTGGTGTCGACGTCGAGGCGGGCGAGACCGCCGTCGAGATGATGAAGAAACACGTCGCCAAGGCGAGCCGTCCTGAGGTTATTGGTGGACTCGGCGGGTTCGCCGGGCTTTTCGACGCCTCCAAGCTAGCCGGTTATTCTCACCCTGTGCTCGCCACTAGCACCGACGGCGTCGGCACGAAGGTTGCGATCGCGCAGGCCATGGGCGTCTACGACACCATCGGCTGGGACCTGATCGGCATGCTCGTTGACGACCTAGTCGTCGTTGGTGCCGAGCCGCTGTTCGTCACCGACTACATTTCCTGCGGCAAGCTGATTCCCGAGAAGATCTCGACGATCGTCTCCGGCATCGCCCAGGCTACGCACGCTGCGGGCGCCGCTCTTATCGGCGGTGAGACCGCCGAACACCCAGGCTTGATGGGCGAGGACGACTTCGACATTGCGGGTGCTACCACCGGCGTCGTCGAAAAGGACGCGATGCTCGGGCCCGACCGCGTCAAGGTTGGCGACAAGCTGGTGGCTATGGCCTCCTCCGGCCTGCACTCCAATGGCTACTCCCTGGTTCGCGCGGTATTCGACGGCGTCAGCCTTGATAAGGAATTCGACGAACTCGGCGGCACACTGGGCGACGAGCTGCTTACTCCGACTCGTGTTTACGCGCTGGACGTTCTGGCCCTGATTGAGGGCGTCGAGGTGCACGCCATGAGCCACGTAACTGGTGGGGGCCTTGCCTCAAACCTGGAGCGCGTGCTGCCCAAGGGAGTCGGCGCCAGGGTGGAGCGGGGAACCTGGGCGCTGCCCGCCATCTTCGAGCTGACCAAGTCCTACGGAAAGCTGAGCCGCGAGGACGTCGAAGCCACCCTCAACGTGGGCGTGGGCATGGTGGCTGCTGTTGCTGCGAAGCAGGCAGACCAGGCCGTCGAGCTGCTCGAAGGCCGCGGCATCGAGTCGTGGATTTGTGGCGAGATCGTCGAAGGTGAACGCGTCGAACTCGTTGGTGACTACAAGATCAGCTGAGCATAATTTTTCAAAAAATTTGTCCAACCCCTTAGATGGCGTTGGATACCTAGGCATGTATTGGGTACTCTAGGAACCACGAAAGATTTATCAGATTCCGCGGCATAGCCGCGAGGGACAAAGCGAGGAGGTCGACCCGATATGGGGCGCGGCCGACAAAAGGCAAAACAGACAAAGGTAGCCCGGAGCTTGAAGTACCGCTCCGTTGAACCCGATCTTGCCTCACTCGAGCGAGAACTACGAGGCGAAAAAGAACCGGTTGAGAACAGCTACGACGACGTACCTCCGCAGTACGCAGACATAGCAGCAAAGTACAACCGGTACTACGACGAGCACGATTCGTACGACGACTGAATCCGCCAGCAAAACCGCTAAGCAAATGTGGGTCCCAGACGATTTTTTGGAAGGCTTCGAGAAGCTTTCCTGGCCGATCGAGGGGGCGCAGTTTGCCGACGGCGAGCCGACGGATAATCCGTTGACGGCAACCTTGGTTAGGCGTAACGCGCCTAGCCAAGATCGTGCGGTCTTGTACATCCACGGCTGGGACGACTACTTCTTTCAGTCGCACATGGCCGATTTTTGGGCAGAACAGGGCTTCGATTTTTACGCCATCGACCTGCGTCGATATGGTCGTAACCTCACGCCTGGCCTGTTCGCGGGCTACATAACCGATCTGCACGATTACTTCACGGAGATCGACGACGCGTACGTGCGCATCCAGGACGAGGGACACTCGAAGATCACGCTGATGGGGCATTCCACCGGTGGTCTGATCGCGAGCCTTTGGGCGTCCGAGGCGCCGCACCTGCTAAATGGCTTGATCCTGAACTCGCCTTGGCTGGATATGGCAGGCACCGACATGCTCTGGTCTGCGCTTTCGCCGCTGGTTTCGTCGGTGGCTTTCTTGCAGCCGACGACGTCGCTGCAGATCACCGACTACGGCATCTATAGACGCACGTTACAAGAGACCGGTGACTGGGGTATCGACCCGAACTACAAGTCCAACGAGGCTTTCGTCGTGCGCTTCGGCTGGGGCAAAGCTATTCTAGCCGGCCACAAGGCCGTCTCGGAGGGGCTGAACATCGACACGCCCGTCCTTTCGATGATGAGCACTAAGTCGATGAGCCAGACGAAGGAATGGGATCCGGAATTTCTGCACGCAGACACCGTGCTGGATGTTGATAATCTGGCTCGGGCCTCAATAAATCTAGGGCAGCTGGTGACCATTTGCCGCATTCAGGACGGCATACACGATCTGGTCCTCTCGACGCTTCCCGTGCGGGAAAAAGTTTTCTCGCACATGAAACATTGGGCGAAAGCGTACCTTTAAAGCATAAAAATATCGGGTACACGAACCTTGCCTCTGCTCGGTTCAATGCACCCGATAATTAGTTTTCGGTTAATTCAGCTCGCTCAGTCCAGGCCGATGCTCTCCAATTTCCACGCCTTGACGTGCAGCTTGGTTTTGCCGGACTCTGAAACGATCCGTAGGCTTCGGTCGCCGTCGATGAATACCAGCGACGAGAAACCACCGGCTCTGACGCATGTGCCGTTGACGATGGTCGAGCGTGATTCCGTCGCGAAGCTGTAGCCGAGACCAAAAATTTCCCAAAAAGCCAAAGTTTCGACTATCCTGGTCTAGTTGCATTGCGCAACGCGCCTATAGCTCAGTTGGTAGAGCAGTGGACTTTTAATCCATGGGTCCAGGGTTCGAGTCCCTGTGGGCGCACGGTTTTGACTCTGACGCAAACCCCATCAGAACCTGGGGAGTTACGGAAAACTATTTCGCCAGCACGTCGAGCGTAAACGGCGTAAGCATATTAATTTTCTTCCAGCTTGGCTTCGCGTTAAGCCAAGCATGTGGCCCAAATCGGCTTGTGTAAGCTTAAATCTCCCCCCCCTATGAGAAGTTGAAGTAGCTAAAGGTGTCAGCTGAGAACCTGTTTCGAGTGCTTTATTTGCCTACAGCTAGTTTTTGGGCGCGCTGAAAACTTACTCCAAGCAATTCACCTATATCTCTGTAGGGGAGTCCCCGCGAGTATAGTTCGGCTGCTGCATTAGCAAGTTTTTGACTCGCTTCCTTCTGGGCTTCTTCGGCATGGGCTCGCGTTTTTTAGCTTGTCTGGCCACCTCATGTAGCCGTTGAGTAACTAGATGATCGGTGTAATGGTTTGTCGCGTCTTTCTAAGTTTAAGGAAGCTTCATCGATGTTGGATTTTCCGTTTAGGTGAAGACGAGAAGGTCGGTAATTATATGCCACTCAAAGCTTGGCCACAGTAAATACACATCTAAGGGTGGCATAGTCTAACCAGAAAAATGCACGGTGACGTGCCTAACCCAACCAAAGGAAGAACGTGTCATTTGTAGGTCGCGCTTGGCGGTATGTCGCCAGAAAGAGAACAAAGTCGACAATTATCTTTTTGATTTTGTCAGTGCTATTCACAGCACTGATCACTGCTAACGCTGTTAGCAGTGCAGCCAATAAAAGCGGTGCAGAACTTACCGGGAAAGTTGCTCAAGGCTTTACGCTGTCGAACAACTACCAGGCAAACATGGGCACTTCTCGTGGTGGCGGTGTCGTCAAAGCTGCCGACATCGAAAAAATCGCAAATGTGCCAGGTGTCGAGCGTCATGTTGAAAGGCAGAACGTTTTCGCAGACCTGGTCGATGCGAAAAACATTCGTCTCGACTCTAAAGACCTAGACCCAGACAAAGAAGAAAAAATTGGTAACGCAGTTCAGGTTTGGGGAACCTCCGATTCAGAGCTAGATAATAATTTCCGAAGCGGAACTATCAATTTGGTGGCGGGGCGTGGCCTGGTCAGTGGCGATAAAAATAAGTCGCTAATTCACGAGGACCTGGCTAAAGCTAACGGTCTAAAGATAGGCGATAAGCTGAAGCTCAAGGGCAATATTTATGACGCAGACAACGTCAAGCAGGCTACGCAAACCGTAGAAACCGAAATTGTTGGCATATTCAGCGGCAGCAACGACGGCAAAATCTCTGTGCGCTTCGAGCATTACGCGAATACGGTTTATACAGACCTGGAAACGTCTAGCCAGATTTATCAGTCCAGCCCATCGGACGCGAATTATCAGGACGCCACATTCTTTGTGGCCAAGGATGCAAAGTTTGACGATGTCGTTAAAAAAGCAGGCGAACAAAGCATCGACTGGAGCAAATTCCAGCTGGCAAATAGCAATCAGTACATGTCAGGAATTACCAACGCTGTGGATGCAGTCAGCTCAACGATGAATTCGGTGACGATCGCGACCGTTGTCTTTGCTGCAATAGTTCTTTCACTGGTGCTGATTTTGTGGCTCAATGACCGCAAGAAAGAAACCGGTGTGCTGCTATCGATCGGGACGAAGAAACTTGGCATAGTGGCGCAATATCTGGTGGAGCTCGTAATAACCGGCGTCTTCGCTTTCGCATTTGCCTGGCTGCTCTCGTCGGTGGTTGCCCAAGGCATTGGCAACTCTGTGCTGTCTTCGGTAAATGAATCCGCAAAACAGCAGTTGGGGTCAGGAATGAATCTGAGTGGCGGCATGGAATCTTCTGCAGCTGCAAAGACTCTTGACGATATATCCGTAGCGCTTGGTGCTCAGACCTTAATTCAGCCGGGACTGATTGGCATTGGCGTGATGATCATTTGCGTCGCGATTGTTTCTGCCGTGATGCTTCGTAAATCGCCGCGCGAATTGTTGGTGAATATCCGATGAGGAACCAATTAACCAAGCTCGCTTGGCTTTCGGTGCGCCGTAGGCCGACTCGAAGCCTGCTGCTTTTTGCGATCATGGCCGTGATCTTTACCGCACTGGTTGCGCAGGTCGGCGCCAGGAACGTGATGGCTGATGTCCGAGGAGCAATCAAACAAAATGTCGGTGCTGGATTCAGCGCCCACGGCGAAAATCTCGCGCAAGCTGATGCGGATGAAATTGCTAAGCTCGCTGGGGTTAAACAAGCGAGTTACGAGAAACAACATTTGGTCGATGTCGAGGGCGCCAAACCAGTCACCGGTACTGGCGGTGTACAGCTAGATGCCGGCGGTGAGAGCAAAATGTTCCTAACCGGCCTATCTGATGTGATGCTGCAGCCAGAATTTGCCTCAAAGATTTATCGTCTTGAGTCCACTGTGGGCGAAATACCCGAGGATGGCGCGCTCGTACATAAAGATTTCGCCGACCAAAATGGCTTGCAGGTAGGCGACAAGATTCAGGTTGTAAATGACGGCAAGGCGCTGTCTTTGACGCTTACTGCTCTGTTTAGCGGTAAGAACGAAAATCGATCGGGGCTGCCATTTGAAGCCGCCGAAAACCAAATCTTCACCAATCTTTCCGCAGCTAACAGTCTTTCTGCCGATAAGAATTTGAGTGCCGCGAGATATTTGGTTGACCAACCAGACGACCTAGAAAACATCGTGACCGAAGCCCAAAAAATCAACCCAGGCCTGCAGATTGAAAGTAACGGACAACGGTTCAGCCCGGTTCTTGAATCTATCGCCAAGGTGGAAAAGATGCTTGGGGTTCTGGCAATCGGAGCAGGAGCGGTAGGAGTAGCTGTGCTCGGGCTGAGTCTGGTCTTTTGGCTGCGTGGACGGGTTGCAGAGATAGGTGTGATGCTTGCCTTGGGCAGATCGAAATTTAAGATATTCGCGCAGTTCGTCGCCGAGTTGTTCCTGCTATCGCTGCCAGCGAGTTTGCTGGCTGTGCTGATCGGTGGGGCGCTTAGTGGGCTGCTCGCCAAAAGGATCTTCGCTGTCGCTAATGTTCCGCAGCTGGCTGCCAGCGATGTTGGTTTGAAAGTCCTTCCCGTCGCTGCTGCATTGGGCGTGGGTTATTTAATTGCCTTTTTAATTTTGACTTGCGCTAGCGCAATAATTCTTCGCCAGTCGCCGAGGGCGATTCTGGCTAAAATGAGTTAGGAAAAAATATGTCTATTCTTCAGCTTGATAACGTCACATACGCCTTTAAAGGCACCACCTCAAGGATTCTTGACCAGGTAAATGCGTCCTTTGAAAAGGGTAAGTTCTACTCGATTCTGGGAGCCTCTGGGGCAGGCAAGTCCACTCTGTTGAGTCTGCTGGCTGGCCTTGATAGCCCGACAGAGGGACGGATCCTATTTGATGGCCGCGATATTGCCGAAAAAGGCTACAGCCATCATCGCAAGGAACAGATCTCTCTGGTTTTCCAAAATTACAACTTGATCGAGTACCTGACGCCGCTGGAAAATTTGCGTCTGGTCGATGGCAAAGCCAAACCGCAGACGCTTGAGGCTCTTGGGTTATCTGCAGATCAGGCGAACCGCAATGTGCTTCAACTATCCGGTGGTCAGCAGCAGCGGGTGGCGATCGGTCGGGCGCTGGTTTCTAAGGCGCCGATCATTCTTGCTGACGAGCCAACCGGTAACCTGGATGAAGAGACAGCAGAGGACGTGACACAGATTCTGCGTAAAGCAGCCCATGACCAAGGGAAATGCGTCATCGTCGTCACCCACTCAAAACAGCTCGCTAATGACACTGACGTAAAACTAAGACTAAAAAAGCGCAAACTTTATAAAGAGGATTAGCCGATTCAGGTTGTAGATTGCGTGAACGGCATCTTCTAAGGTGAAGCAGTGTTAGGCGGCTCTCAGTAAACTCGATGGCCAAAAAAATATTGTGCTGACAAAAAGAGTTTTTGGTCAACAACGAAGGCAATCTGATGATGCGTTTCTTGCTGATGGAGTGTCCAGCTGCCGTCGATAAGATTTTCGATGACCTAAGTGTTTCTGTGGACAGCCGTTATAAAATCAGATGAACCTAGCCACTTAGAGCGTCGGCTCAATACGGGTCACGCTCTTGGCTTCGTTCCAATCGGGCATGTACAGAATGTTCTCTTCGACGTGAACTATCGGGGTGTCCTTTAATCCACGGGTCCAGAGTCGAGTCCGCTATTCGAAGCGGGGCGAGAATCAGCCCGTAGGTGACGGTGGTTTCACAGCAGCTGTAGTTGATCAATCACTAGCGTTTCGTTTCGACTTAGGGTGGCATAATTTCGCCCAACCCAGAGCAGTTTCAGATGTAAAGCTATCGATAGTACTGTAGCCTTATAAAGTTCGTCACAAATCTGGGGGTTTCGGTGCATAAAAAACTTTTTGGCGCAATCGGCGCAATAGTCCTTGTTCTTTTCACAATCATCGGGCCGGCAGGGGTCGTTTCTGCTGACGCCGCGACGCCATGGGACGAGATCGTGGCAAAAGCACAAGCAGCCGGTGAGGTCGAGGCTGCCATTGACGGCGATGTGACTTTGGCCCCAGACTCTCCTCAACTGGTGGTGAAAGCGGGCAGCACTCTAACGCTGACCGGTGGCGGAACCGTTGTTGGTGCCGGAAAACCCGCAATCAAGGTTGAGAAGGGGGCAATACTGAACCTAAGTGGGCCGTCCTTCACCAAGGCGCAGTTCTTGGTCGACGGCGAAATGAACTTCACCGCTGGCGCAATCAAAGACACTGCAGTTCGTGGCCCGGTTATCTTCGTTAACGGCGGAACCCTAACAATCGATGGCACCGCGGAATTCTCCGGCAACGACGTTTCGGGCACGGAAGGGGAGATCTCTCCAGAAGGCTTAGAGAATGAAAAATATGCCCCGATTACCGCTTATGACGGCACGGTAAACGTCAAAGGTGGAGTGATCAGCGGCAATCGCAATATCCTTAAGGGCGGAGCAATCGGTCTTTGGGGCAGCACAGAGAAAATGGCTGCGTTAAACATATCCGGCGGCAAAATAACGAAAAACCATGCTGAGCACCCTACGAAAAACGCTTTAGGCGGGGCAATATTTGCTGAAAATGCCGCTATCGGCATAACTGGTGGCAAGATCTCGGAAAACTCAACAGAATATGGTGGCGGTCTGATGCAAATTGGCGGCACCTTCAAGATGAGTGACGGGGTGTTCAGCAAAAATAGTAACGGCGAGTACAACGGCCGTGGCGGTGGTTTACTGCTAGATGGTGTTTCTACAGAAATTTCTGGCGGAAAATTTACTGAAAATACTGCTAATGGCTTTGGTGGTGGCTTAGTTATCCACGGTGGTGAGGCGACTATCAAAGGCGGAGTGCTGGAGGGGAACACTGCCCTTAAATCTGGCGGCGGTGTGGCATTTTTAGGTGATGCCAAAGCCACTATTGAGGCGTTAAACGTCACTGGTAATATTGCCAAAGGATTCTGGGGCGGTGGTGGTATCTATAACGATACAAATTCGACTTTGACCATGCTAAACACCGCGATTATTAATAATGCGATCGCCGAAAAGACTTTCCTCATTGGAGCCGGTGACCATCCAGTAAGTAAACAAGGTGGGGGCCTTTGGAACTGTCCAACTGGCTCGAGCGTTTTTAATATCACTAACGGGGTCGCGATTTTCGACAACAAGGCTCCAGATGCCGGTCCGAATAAGGAATATGCAGGTGCAGGAGATGACTTTGCGAGCGTCACGAAGCACTTTGCGGGCACTCCTAAAGAGGGACAGCCAGTTACCCTGAGCCAACGACTTCTCGGCGGTGGCGAAAGAGTTTGGTACCAAGATGGCTCGCTCTACGGCATTCATGGCAACTGGGCTAAAGAAAAACAGCTTCCTAGGTACCTTGAAGGTGGAGAAAATAACAGGATTCCTTTTGATACCGCCATTAATGAAAATAAAGTTTTCAAATCTGTGCCAGAAAATGATTCTAAGGAACTTGCTAAAAAATTAGCTTCGGTAGTGATCGAAGGAAACGTAGTTGGCAACGATGTGTCCTACGGTCATGCTGCGCAAGCCGGCTTGGGCATCAGCGGAGGCGGTATCGCCAACAACGGCAAGCTGATCTTCGGCACAGAGGACACTTGGAAACTTAAAATCAACAAGGCATGGGACAGTGATGACCCGAATACGCGTCCTGAAGAGATCGATGTTGATGTTCTAGTCGGTAAGTTCAAGGTCGATCAGGTTCATCTGTCTAAAGACAACGGTTGGACTGCCGAGGTCCTGAACTTCCCGAACCCGGCTACGCTAATCGACGCGAGCACCGGCGAGAAGCTGCCCATCACTTTCAGAGAGTCGGGCGCTGACGGCTATGACCTCGCAGTTGTGGAAGAAGGAGACGACCAGGCCAAGGTCTACACCTTCAACCTCACTAACCGAAAGCTAGTTGAGGTGCCTGTCGAGAAGGCCTGGGACGACTTCGAAAACAAACACCAGTTGCGCCCCGAATCGATCGATGTTGAGCTCGTCGTTGACGGTAAGGCCTCCGGGCAGAAGCTGACGCTGAACGGTGACAACTCCTGGAAGGGTAAGTTCGAAAAGCTGCCTAAGTATAAAGATGGCAAGGAACTGGACTACTCCGTTCGAGAGGTCTCTGTCGAAAGCTACGAGAGCAAGGTCAGCGGGGACGCCAAGCACGGCTTTGTGATTACCAACAAGGTGATTGAGCCGACTCCTACTCCGACGCCGACACCGACAACCCCGCCGAAGCCGAAGAAGCCTAAACTCCCTCGGACGGGTAACGCGGGTGAAATGTTCGCCATCACCGCGATTGGGCTAGCTGCTGCAGCGGCTATCGTGCTCAGGCGACGCGGACGCTAACTAAAAACTTGTGGGACGAGCTCAACTCGTCCCCACAAGTTTTTATGGGTTGAAAATTATTCAGCGAGTAAGATGTCGCATCCGCTTTCTCGCATGCCGGCCAAGATATCTTTGGGCACCTGCCGATCGACAACTATGTAATCGAACTCGCTAAGCAAAGCCGTAACCTGAAAAGCGCTTCTTGAAAACTTTTGATGGTCGGCAAGTAAAACCTTTTTCTTAGAAGCAGCAAACATTGCGCGCTTGAAGTCCACCACGTAATCGATGGGGTTATATGTGGCCGAAAGACTCACCGCCGCATCTGAAGTGAAGCAGATATCTGCTTGTAATTCACGTAGCAGCGTGGTGGCTAGAGAGCCATAAAAAGCGTTCGCCCATTCCACGTAACGCCCGCCGATGAGCACTGGCTGGATGCCATCTTTGCCTTTGATTTTCTCGAATACGGTCAGAGAATTGCTAATGACCGCTAGAGGAGACACCTCTTGAAGCATGTCAACGATAGGTAGGGCAGTAGAAGAATCGTCTAGCAAAATTGCGTCCCCGGGATTGATTAGTTTCGCTGCCGCAGCGCAAAGCGCTTGTTTCTCTGGAATTGCCTGTGCAGACCGTAGCTCTGGGGGCATCTCGGAAGTCGAAGTCGGGTACGCGCGAAGCTCGCCGTTTGTGCGCAGAAGAGTACGCATTTCCTCGAGAGTCTGAACGTCCCGATAAACCGTCACTGGGGAGACGTCTAGTTTTTGCGCAGCATCGTTAATTTTAATCGTGCCGTTTTCGATCACTAATTGGAGCAGCGCCTTACGCCGTTGGGTCGGACTCATCTTCTTATTCGGTGGCATGCTCTGCTCCATCTTTAGAAACCTAAAGATAAGGATAGCCATCTGACGGGCGCGGATTGAGAATCTTTATGAAAAGTTTTCAGAAATAATGAAAAAATATTGAAAATAGTGTTAAACTTTTTCAAAGCAAGGGCGCAATGTCGCGTTCAGCTGGCATGGAAACAAAGGAGATCTTTCATGGCCGAAATTGTTATTGGTGTCGACGGTGGAACGACAGCTGTAAAGGCAGTGGCGTTCGACCTCGATGGAAAAATTAAAGCGCTGCACCACGAATCCGTTCCGGTTCAATACGGGCAAAATGGTGAAGCCGAACAGAACATGGACATGATCTGGGAAGCGGTGGCTAATTGTTTGCATGAAGTCGCCGCCGCCACTCGCGGGGACAAGATCGTCGGCATCGGACTGACCGGCCAAGGTGACGGCGCCTGGCTGATCGACGAAGAAGGTGAACCGGTTCGTCCCGCCGCCAACTGGCTAGATGGTAGGGCTGCGAAGAGAGTTCAGGAATGGAACTCCGACGGCAGAGCGAAGAAAGTTCTAGACGTGACTGGCACCACAATCTTCGGTGGTTTGTTTCCCGTACTTTACGAAGAACTTCGTGAAAGCGAGCCGGAGACGATCTCCAGGTCCGCCACTCATCTGAACTGTAAAGACTGGATCCGGTTCAAACTCACCGGTGAACGCCTCACTGACTACACGGAAGCATCGCGCTCGTTTTTCAACATCTTCACCGGGGAAGGATTCGACGAGCAACTGGCAAAAGACCTCAGTATGGAAGAGGCGTTGGAGCTTCTGCCCGAGGTGCGTCATCCTGCGGGCCCTGCCGTTGGGCTGAGCGAACAGGCCGCGAAGAAGACCGGCATTCCTGCCGGCACACCGGTCGGTGTTGGAATGATCGACGTAGCAGTAACGGCAATGGGGCTGGGTGCAATCGAGGACGGCGCAAGCTATCTAATCCTTGGTACTACCGGCTTTGTCGGCACACTGCTGCCCGATGCCAAACAGCGTCGTTCTGATCTTTCGATGGTCCTTGCCACGGGCAACGGCAAACAGGTGCTGGAGTTCATGGCTCCGATGACTGGAACTCCGAACCTTGACTGGATCAGGATGGTTCTTCGTCTCGACGATGCTGATTGGGGAGAGATCGAATCAAGGGCAAGGCGTGCTCCGGCAGGGTCGCACGGCGTCGTGTACCTGCCTTACGCGTCTCCGGGTGGCGAGCGAGCCCCGTTCTCCGACGTTAATGCGTCTGCTTCCTGGCAAGGTCTGTCGCTTACTACAAAGAAGCGCGACATTCTCCGCTCGGTCTACGAAGGCGTCTCATTTACTCTCGCCGAGTGCGTCGATGTGCTGAAGATCGAGGGCGACCTGATCGTCTCGGGCGGCGGGTTCCGTTCCGATCTGGTCTGCGAGATCCTCGCGGACACAACAGGAAAGCGAGTTCTCAGGCAGGACACTCCGGAAGCTGGTGCACGCGGTGCAGCAGTGCTGGCATTGGTCTCCGCTGGCAGATACGAGACGATCGAGGAAGCGTCCGGTGCTCTCGGGACCGAGATGGAGATCTTCGACCCCAATCCCGAACTTCGTGATCGCTATCAGCACATTTATGAAGTATTCAAGAAGACTCGAGATGCAGCCAGGACTGTCTGGCCCGAACTTCGTGAACTACGAACCGTCGACGCTGAATAGAAAGGTTGGGTAGAAAAATGAAAGTATTGTTGGCTGGCGATCAATTTGTTACGGAAGAAGTTCTGCGTAAGGCACTGTTCGCTGAACTGCCGGATGTAGAAGTTGCGGCGATCTCATCAACTTGGCCAGTGCCTCCGTTCAAAGACATCGCTGAAGTTAAAGAGGCTTTGGGTGATGAAGATGAACTAATCGACGCACTTAAAGGTTGCGATGTTGCTTTCTCCCACACCTTCCCATTCACCGAGAAGGTGATCGCGTCAAGCCCGGACCTCAAGATGATTACTATCTGTCGTGGCGGTCCGGTGAACGTGAATCTAGACGCTGCGACTAAGCACGGCGTTAAGGTATCCTTCACGCCTGGGCGCAACGCGATTGCGACTAGCGAGCACTCAGTAGGCATGATTTATGCAGCTTTGCGTCAGATCCCCCAGCGCCACCAAGAGGTAGTGGGCGGCGACTGGCGTTCGGACTACTACATTTTCGACAACGTGGGGCCGGAGCTGGCCGCTGCTACCGTCGGATTGATTGGCTACGGCGCAGTCGGAAAACTGGTAGCGAAGACGCTTCTTGCCACCGGCGCAGAGATCGTCGTTTTCGATCCGTGGGCTGATCAATCAGCTGCTCCAAAGGAGATCACATTCGTTGACTCGTTGGAGGATCTGTTCAAGCGCAGCAACATTGTCTCGGTTCATGCGCGTGCGACTGCAGACAACGAGCACATGATTAACGCCGAAATGATTTCGCTAATGCCTGAAGGTGGTGTCATCGTCAACTGTGCTCGAGGTTCGCTGGTGGACTACGACGCCGTTTGCGACGCCATCGATAGTGGGCATTTGTATGCGGCTGCTTTCGACGCGCTCCCAGAAGAGCCTCTGCCATCCGGACATCGGCTGCTTTCCACGCCACGAATCGCGCTGACTCCTCATTTGGGCGGTGCGTCTAAGGATTCCGCTCGTCTGGCGGCAAGGATCGGTGCTGCGGATATCGCAAGATTCGTGGAAGGCGAGGACATTGAGCACCTTGCCAATCCGAAGGTTTTAGAAGACAACAATTAAGGGATGATTTCATGCTGTTAGCAAAAGAACGTCAAGACATTGTCGATACCTGCCTGTTTATGCAGCGTGAGGGGCTAATCGTTTCGACCGCGGGCAATGTTTCCATCAGGGTTGGCGACCAGGTGGCGATTTCGCCGTCGGGTGTTCCCTACGAAACGATGACGGCCGAGGACGTCGTCGTTTACGACATCGATGGAAACCATGTCGAAGGAGACTTGAAGCCGTCTTCCGAGCTCCCCCTGCACCTGAGCGTGTATCACGCAACGGATGCTATGGCTATCACGCATAACCATGCTCCTGCTTCTACCGCGCTCTCCTTGGTCGTCGATGAGATTCCACCTTCGCATTACTACTCAGCGATGTTTGGCGGCGTTATTAGAGTCGCTCCTTATGCCGAGTTTGGGACAGACGAACTGGCAGAGAACGTGACCAACGCACTTAAAGGTCGCAAAGGTGCTTTGATGTCGAACCATGGCGCGATCACGATTGGCTCAGACGTCAAGAAGGCCGTCAATCTGCTTCCTGTCCTGGAATACGTCTGCGAGGTGCATCTGAGAGCAATGGCTAGTGGTGCCCCGATCAAACTGCTCACCGACGCCCAGATGGCCGATGCCCTAGAGGGCATGTCGAGCTATGGGGTGCAGCCGAATAAGAAATAGTTCCGTTGTAGCCACCGCGTTCAGGCGACGCGGACGCTAACTAAAAACTGTGGGGATGGGCGATGCTCGTCCCCACAAGTTGTTTATTGTGTTGCTTTTCATCCGTAGTCGGATGAAAAGCAACACAATAAATCGATTAACCGCGGGCAACCTTGTATTGGGCTGCCTGCGCCACGGGCCTGATCGTCAGATGGCCCACCTGTCGCTGGTCGGAGACGTCACAAGCAACAGCTACGCCACCTCTCCTCGGCGAGCTTCGTTACCTTGTGGCAGCCTAGCCGCGCAAAAGACTTTGAAACCAGCCTTGGCTAAAGCCCGGGCAGTCGCCACCCCGATGCCGCTAGAAGCTCCAGTTACAACCGCCCTCTTCTCCACAATTCGATTGTTGCGCCTGGCGGAACCTTCTTGATCAACTACGACGAAAAGCTTCACGTCTGATATGCCGTGTCAAACGCTCAAGCGCGAGCTTTGGCTTATTCCCATAGGATAAAAGGAGTCGTTTTGAAAAAATCTTAAGGAGCCGCAGTGCTGCAGATAATCGTTGCCCATGCGATTGCTGCGTTGCTTGCTCCGCTACTCATACGTTTACTGCATGGCAAGGCGTACCTGCTGTTGGCGCTCGTGCCCGCTGCCGGTGCAGTCTGGACAGCCATGCAAACCAACAATGTGTTAGCGGGCAACTATCCGACGCAGCAATTTTCGTGGCTACCCGCGCTCGGTCTGGACATCACATTCAGGCTGGACACCCTGAGCTGGCTGATGGGTCTGATCGTGGGCGGGGTGGGCTCCCTCATCCTGGTCTACTGCAGCGGATACTTCGCACGCGACGCGCAAGCGATGGGCAGGTTCGCGGGCGTCTTCGTCGCATTCGCCGGCGCCATGTTCGGCCTGGTCACAACCGATAACACGCTGGCCTTGTATCTGTTTTGGGAGCTGACGACGGTGTTCAGCTACCTGCTGATCGGCCACTACCACGACCGTCAGGCTTCGCGTATCGCGGCTGCTCAGGCCATCACCGTGACGACGGCCGGCGGCCTGGCGATGCTGGCCGGTATCATCCTGCTGGGCGTTGCCCCGGGCGGTTCCTTCGCGCTCAGCGAGCTGGTTGCCTCAGCTGCCGACGGCACGCTGGTGGCCGAAAATGGTGTCGGTTTCTGCTCCGCCGCGGTGCTGTGCATTCTGTTCGGAGCGCTGACCAAATCCGCTCAGGTTCCTTTCCACTTCTGGCTGCCGGCCGCGATGGCGGCGCCGACTCCGGTCAGCGCATATCTGCACTCGTCCGCGATGGTGAAGGCCGGTGTCTACCTGATCGCCCGCATAGCCCCCGGATTCTCGGACCTGGGAGTGTGGCGCTGGAGCATCCTAATCGCCGGGCTCGGCACGATGCTGCTCGGCGGTTACCGCGCGATGCGCCAGTTCGACCTGAAGCTGCTGCTCGCCTTCGGCACAGTCAGCCAGCTCGGCTTCATCATTCTCCTCGTCGGCTTCGGAGACAGGGCAGTGGCGCTTGGCGGCATCACTATGCTGCTGGCCCACGCACTGTTCAAGTCGACACTCTTCATGGTTGTTGGCACCATCGACCACGAGATCGGCACCCGAGACCTGCGCAGACTCTCCGGCCTGGCGAAAATCATGCCGGGCCTGATGGTCATCGCCATCCTGGCGGCCGCGTCGATGGCGGGTCTTCCGCCGACACTCGGCTACCTGGGTAAGGAGGCCTCGCTCGGCGCGCTGTTCGAGGCGGGCACGGTTGGCCAGGCGACGTTCATTGGCGTGGTCGTGGGCTCGATCCTGACGCTCGGATATTCGCTGCGTTTTCTGTGGGGTGCCTTCGTCGATACGCCCGGCATCAGACCGCAGAAGCCCCGAACCATCAGCTGGCTGCTGATCGCCCCGATGGCCTTGACGGCTCTCGGTTGCGTCTCGCTCAGCTTCATGGCTGGGCAGCTGCAAGAAATCCTGTCCGGTCATGCTGCCGTGTATGAAGGCAATGAGGGTCACTTGGCGCTATGGGCGGGAATTGGCCCGGCGCTGGGTGGAACCGTCGTCATCATCTGCGCAGGCATCTGGCTTTTCGTCGCTAACGGCAGGGCGCTCTACGCGGAGGAGCAGCAGCCAATCATCGCCCGTTCCGAGGACCTGTACCGTGGCCTGATTCGTCGACTGAACACGTTCTCCGCAGACATCACCGCGATCGTCCAGCGCGGTTCGCTGCCCAGCTATCTGTCGACGATGTTCAACGTGATGATCGGCAGCGTGCTGCTCGTTCTCCTGCTTACGGCTCCGGTGATGCCAACGAAACTTAGGCTGTGGGACAGCCCCATCCAGGGCATAGTCTGCGCGCTTGCCAGCGTCGCCGCCATCTTCGTCGTGCGCGCCCGGCGACGCATGAAGGCCGTGCTCGTAATGGCGTTTATCGGCTACGCGATCGCTCTGGTCTTCGTGCTGCAGGGCGCCCCGGACTTGGCGCTCACCCAGGTTGTGGTCGAGTCCGTCAGCCTGGTGGTCTTCGTGCTGGTGCTGCGCCGCCTACCAAAATACTTCTCCGATCGGCCCTGGACGACGTCGCGCATCTCGCGAATTCTGTTGGGCACCATCGTCGGTGTGGCGACGGCGCTGCTCGGCTGGTTTGCCGCGTCCGCCCGAATCCACGAGCCGGTGACCGTCGACTATCCGGCTGAGGTCTACGAATACGGCTACGGCCTAAACATCGTGAACGTGACGCTCGTCGACACTCGAGCCTGGGACACCGTCGGCGAGATTTCCGTGCTGCTGGCCGCCACCACCGGCGTTATCAGTCTGATTTTCCTGCGGATGCGCCCGAGGCAAGATCTGCGCTCCAACCTGGCCAAAGCCGTGCACTCCAAGAAGATTTGGTCGGCCGGACAAACCGATAAGGTTGCAGCCCTCGCCATGCCCCGTCGCAGGCCGAGCGCCAGGCGCGGACGCGTCTGGTTGGCAGGTTCGCTGACGCTGGCAAGGGTTCGTCGTTCCCTGATCTTCGAAATCGGGGCAAGGCTCATTTTCTTCCCGCTGATGATATTCAGCCTCTATCTGCTGATGGCAGGGCATAACGCGCCGGGCGGCGGGTTCGCCGGCGGTATGGTAGCTGGCATCGCGTTTGTGATTCGCTACCTGGCAGGAGGCCGCTACGAACTGCGATTGGCTTCCCGAGGAAACCGCTCGGGTATTTTCCTCGGCGGGGGCATGATGATCGCAACGGTAGCCGCGCTGGCTCCAGTCTTGTTCGGCGGCACGGTGCTGCAGACCACCGTCTTCGACTTTCAGCTTCCGCTGTGGGGCAAAGCACACATCACGACGGCGCTGTTCTTCGATATCGGCGTCTACCTTATTGTCATCGGTATGGTCGCCGGCGTGCTCGCCAGCTTAGGCGGCGAGATCGACCGCCAGGCGGAGGAGCAGGGCGTGCGGCCCAGGGAAGTTGCCTTCGACAACCCGAACAAGCTCGAATCCGAGACCATCGATCTCGTCGATCTGCGCGAGAGTGTGGCAGCCGTCACCGACCAGAAAGCTAGGAAGATCGGGGAGGAAAAATGATAGATACAACCCCGTCTTTAGCGCTTTTGGTGCTGGTCGCCGTGTTGGTAGGAACGGGCGTGACGCTGGTGCTGGAACGTTCGCTTTCGCGCGTGGCAATCGGCGCTTGCCTGCTCACCTACGGCGTAAACGTGATGATCTTGATGGCTGGCGGCCGAGCCGGCGGACCCCCGATCATCGGTCAGACTGAGGTCGAGGACATGTCCGATCCGCTTCCGCAGGCCATGGTGCTGACGTCCATCGTCATTGGCTTGGCGCTGACGGCCTTCATGCTTGCAATGAGCTACCGCACCTGGCAGCTCAACGGCAACGACGAGGTGCAGGACGACCGCGAGGATCGTCGAATCGCCCTCGCCGCCAACCACGATCGCATCAACGCCCGCACCACCGATGACATCGGTGAGACCACCGCCGAGCGTGCCGACGACTTCTACGACGAGACGTCCGCCGCCGGTAACCACGAGATGCCGGCCAGAGTTAAGGCGAAAGAAAAAGAGAAGGAGAGGCGCGAGAATGCCGATCCGCTCGAAGACCCGAAGGGAGGTGCCCGATGAACTGGGTGCTAGCTCTTCCCGTCCTGGTGCCGTTCGTCGGTGCCGCGATCTCCCTGTTGCTGCCGCGCAACTACCGCGTGCAGCGGGTGGTTGGTATGAGCTCGTTGGGCATCGTGCTGGCCGCTTCGGTCGTGATTCTCTGGCATTCGCGGCTCGGCCCGTTTGTGCTGGACGTCGGTGGCTGGGCCGCCCCGGTCGGTATCAGCCTGGTCGCGGACAGGCTGTCGGCACTGATGCTGCTGGTCAGCGTGTTCGTGACGCTATGCGTCATGATCTATTCGTCATCCGAGGTCTTCGAGGACGACCGCGTCCCGCTTTCGGTTTTCTACCCGACGTTCCTGATTCTTTCCGCGGGAGTGTCTAACTCGTTCCTCACCGGTGACCTGTTTAACCTGTACGTCGGATTCGAGATTTTGCTGGTCTCCAGTTTCGTGTTGATCATGCTTGGCGGCACCCGAGACCGGCTGCGTTCTGGAACCGTCTACGTGGTCGTCTCGATGGTCAGCTCGTCGATTTTCCTGATCGCCCTGGCCATGGTTTACGCGGCCACGGGCACGGTCAACATGGCTCAGTTGGCCATCCGCCTGCCGCAGATCGACTCTGGAACGGCACAGTTGATTCAGGTGATGCTGCTGGTTGCGTTCGGCGTCAAGGCCGCGGTTTTCCCGTTGTCGGCCTGGCTGCCTGACTCTTACCCGACGGCCCCGGCCCCGGTCACGGCCGTGTTCGCTGGCCTGCTCACCAAGGTCGGCATTTACGCCATCATCCGCACGCAAACGATCCTGTTCGGCGACTCGAAGCTGAATCCTTGGCTGCTCGGCATCGGCCTGTTGACGATGATCGTCGGCATTTTGGGCGCCGTCGCGCAGGACGACATCAAACGTCTGCTCAGCTTTACGCTGGTCAGCCACATCGGTTTCATGCTTTGGGGTCTCGGCACGGGCACGGTCGACGGCATTTCCGCCGCGATCTTCTACACCGCCCACCACATTATTGTGCAGACCGCGCTGTTCTTGGTTTCCGGAATCATGGAGCGCATGGGCGGCACGACGTCTCTGGTGCGCCTGGGCGGCCTGTTGAAGGCGTGGCCGCTGCTGGCGGTTCTGTTCTTGGTGCCCGCGTTCAACCTTGCCGGCATCCCGCCGATGTCTGGCTTCTTGGGCAAGATCGGATTGATCAAGGCCTCGGCCCAGGTCGGCACCCCGACGCATTACCTGATGATCGCGGGCGGTTTGGTCTCGAGCCTGTTGACGCTGTTCGCGCTGGCCCGAGCCTGGAACATGTCGTTCTGGCAGCCGCTCTCCGAGGACGCGCCGCCGCTCGCCGACAAGAGCACGGTGCCGTGGGTGATGCCGTTCGCCACCGGACTGTTGGTTGTCGGTTCGCTGGCGCTGACGGTATTCGCAGCTCCGCTGTATAGCTTCACCACGAATGCCGCTGAGAACCTGACACAGCGCAACCCATACGTTCAAACGGTGCTGCCCGACTACCAGCGCGGTTCGGGGCAGTCGCAAGATAGCGTTGACGGCCCGGCCCCCGCAGTGACGGCCACAGCGCCGATCAAGAAGCCGAGTGCCTCTCCGACGCCGAGCACGGACGAAACGCGGACTCCGCAGCCGTCGGCGGCCCCCGCAACTCCAATGCAGCCCACGCCCAAGGCTTCGGCCGCCACGACTAGGGGTGATGAGTGATGGAACAAGAATCCAAAACCACCGGCACGCTGAAGGCTATAACGCCGCCCAGGCTGCCCAGCCTGAAGGATCCCGGTGCTAGCCTCTTCCACCTGGTCTGGCTGACCCTGGTTTGGGCTCTGCTGTGGGGCGATTTCAGCTTCAAGACGCTGTTCGGTGGCCTGATTATGACGCTGATCGTCATGTACGCGCTGCCGATGCACCGGGCGACCAACGAGAAAATCACGGTTCGCCCCATCGCGTTAGCAAGGCTAATCGTCGTCTTCCTCCTTGACGTGGTTAAGGCGTCCGCGCAAATCACCTACGCGATCCTCACTCGCAAGAAGCTCGAGGCCGCCATCATCCGAGTCCACACCAGGGCAGAATCTGACATTTTCCTGGCCGTCACCAGCGGGTTCACCGCGATGGTGCCGGGCTCGATCGTTATTGACGCACACCGCATGACCGGCATGATGTATGTGCACTTCTTCGACGTCTCTGGTGAAGACGGGCTACAAAAAGCTCACGACACGGTCATAGAGCAGGAGGAGAGGATCCTGCGCGCGCTGGCCAGCGACCAGGTGCTGATTGAGGCGGGTTACGTGCCGAGCGGTTCGATGCGTGCGGGCAGGTTGGAGAAGTCGGCTAAGGACTCGTACGTGCCGCTGAACAGCAAGGAGGCCAGCCGATGATTTATCTGCTCTGGGCGGCCCTGATCATTCTGGGCATCGCTATGGCTCTCGTGTTGATCGCGGTGCTTCGCGGTCCGACGGTCATGGAGCGTGCGATTTCGCTCGACGTGCTGACCAGCGCCATCATCTGCACTTCCGTCGTGATCATGGTCATTCACGGCCGCACCGACCTGACCGTGCTGGTGGCGGTGCTGGCGGCGGTGGGCTTCGTTTCGTCGACGGTGATTGCGCGCTTCGCTCCCGTCGAACGCAAGGAGGAGACGATGTCCCAGGCTGCCGTGATCGGCAAGATGAATGAGGAGGGTGAGGATGCTTAGCATTTCAGTAATCGCCAAGGGCATCGGCGTCGTACTGGTTTTTCTCGGCGCACTGCTCACGCTGATCACCGCCATTGGTCTGCTCGCGCTTCCCGATCTGCTGGCCAGGATGCACGCCGCCACGAAGCCGCAGGTGCTCGGCCTCATGCTGCTTAGCGTTGGAGGTTCGCTGGTCCTGCAGTCCGCCTCTGTCGCCGGCATTCTGATCTTGATGGTGATTTTTCAGCTCATCACCGCGCCGATTTCCGCGCACATGCTCAGCAACGCGGCGTTCAAGGCCGGCCGCGCGAAGTCTGAAGTGCTGGTTGTGGACGAGTTCAGCGATGATATCGCCCACGCTCAGGAATACGCAAAAACCCGGCAGAAGCGCTAGCCTCTGCCGGGTTTTAGCCAGCTAAAAATTTAGGACTGGTTGAACTTTTCCCACAGCTCGTCGGCGGGGTCCTTGCCGTACGGGCCCTCGGTGGGCACTGGGGAAGCCAGGAACACTCGCTCGTCCTCGGGGCGGGTCTGCTTGGCGGCCTCCTCGCGGGCGTCCTCGGAAACCTCGTACGGCCCTAAAGCCAGCACCGGAGACGGGACGAAACCGCGTCGCGACCTGTCGATCGGAGCCTTCCATGGCTGCGCCTGGCTCGGGGCCTCATCTGCCTCTTCCTCGTCGGGCAATCCGCGCTGCGGGCCTGCGAAGCTTGGGCCGTAATCCTCCGGGTCGACGCCGTCGCCCGCCTGGCCGCTCACGGTCCAGGGCTGGCTGGCAGGCAGAATCTCGTCGTCGGTCTTGGCCGGGACATCGAAGCCGTAGTAGCCGTAAAGCTCGGCCTCTTTGGCGGAATCCAGGTGACGGTCAGGGTCGTCGTTCGGGGCGTCCTCCACGAAGCTTTTTTCGTAGGGAACCTGGATCTCGTCTGGGCTGATGATCGCGCGTTCTAGCGGAACGAAAGTTTCCTTGGAACCGAAGATTCCGGTCTTCACCGTCACCCAGGTGGGCAGGCCGGTGTTGTCGTCAAGGTAGACCTGCTCGACCTTACCGATTCGGTCGTTGTTTTGATCTACAACTTTGGCGTCAAACAGGTGTTCGTAGCGGTGTTCCTGGTTGTTATCTGTCATCGCGGCGATCCTTTCGCATATTCAATATCAAATACTAAAGCCAACTAGGCCAAAGCGCACGCCGATACGCCGGCTTGGAGCCCAGTTCGCACTCCTTAGCGGTCCTTCGGCTCGTCGACGTCGTTGCTGGGGCCGCCATTGCGGAGCAGCCTGACTGTCGGCCAGCGGCGGGTGTGGTCGAGGACGAAACGCAGCTGGTCTTTGTGCATCACGAGCGCGGTGATCGCGAGGGTGGCCACGCCGACGCAGATGACGCCGAACCAGATCGTCCATTCCGGGCCGAGCGCGTCGCCGAGCCAGCCGACTAACGGGGAGACCAGCGGAGCGACGCCCATGATCATCAGGTTCCACAGAGCCAGCATGCGCCCTCGCATCACTGGCGATGACGCGGTCTGGACGAGCGTGTTGCCCGTCACCAGCGCGGTGATGGTGAACAACCCGATCGGCGCCTGCAGCAGCGCGAAGATCAGGTAGCTGGTTTTGATCGCGGCCAGTGCCGAGAATACGGTGTAGCCGGCCATGCCGATCAGCACGTATCGGAGCCTGCCGCGCCCTCTTCGGGCCGCAGCCAGCGCTGCGGTGAGCGCGCCCGCGCCCATGATTGAGCCGAGCGCCCCGAATTCTCCAGCGCCCTTGCCGTAAAGCGCGGTGGACATGACGGCGTTGGAGATCTGGAAGTTGAAGCCCAGGCCGCCGATCGCGAAGCCGCAGGCCAGCACGACGATGATGTCCGGGCGGCGACGCACGTAGCGCAGACCCGCGATGATGCCTCTGTCTGCCTGCTGAGCCTTCGCTGGCGTCATCTTCTTGCCGTCCAAAAGCAGTAGGCAGATGAACATGCAGACGTAGCTGGCGGTGCCGATGAAGAACACCTGTCCGGTGCCCACGATGGCGATCAGCAAGCCGGCGATGCCTGGGCCAATCAGACGGGCGGAGTTGAACGACGTTGAGTTAAGTGCGATGGCATTGGCTAGCTGATGGCTGGGGACGATCTCGCTGACCATCGATTGCCTGGCCGGGTTGTCGAAAGTAATGGTGATGCCGTCTATGAAGGCAATCAGGTAGATCATCCAAAGCTGCGCGTTGCCGGTCACAACTAGTGTGCCAACCAACGCCGTCGAAATAGCGCCCTCCACCTGCATGACTAGCAGCAGCTTTCGCTTGTCGAAGCGATCGGCCGCTGCTCCACCGAATTGGTTAAGAATCAGGTTCGGGATGAAAGTGACGGCGGTCAAAAAGCCCAACGCGGCTGCCGAATTGTCCGTGAGGATGACCAGCACTAACCAAGACTGCGCGGTCCTAACCATCCAGTTACCGATGTTGCTGGCCAACGAACCGGTGAACCAGATTCGGTAGTTTATGATCGCAAGCGAGCTGAACATCTTGCGCATCGCTCACCTCGATTGTTGATTGATTTATAGGCTTCTCAGAAAATCTGGATCGTCGTCCGGGGCGCCGTAGCGCGGACCTCTGTTCGACGGGGGGTGGCCGTAGCGAGGGCGACCGAAGAACAGCCAGCAGAATGGGCCCAGGACGGGCGCCATGATGACGAACACGGCCCAAAGCCATTTGGGCATGACGCGAACTTTGCCAGCGGGTGCTTGCGCTACCTCGACGGTGCAGTAGATGGTCAATGCCACGACTGCAATCAGCAAAATTACTCGGGCCATGCAGATAGTCTATCGACCCGCGCAACACTATCGCCACCAACCTAAGATGAAGTGTGTGCTTGAAGTCACCGCTGCCGACCAACTATTAACCCGACTGCCCGATGCGCTGATGGGGAAAGCCTCGCTGGCCCCGCTGGCTGCCGGGCAAACCCCGCCGGATGCGCTGTTGCTCGACGAACCCATCGACGACGATATCGCGGTGGTGGTCACCACCTCGGGCAGCACCGGCACGCCGAAGGGCGTTGAGTTGAGCGCCGCAGCGCTGCTGGTCTCGGCAGAGGCCACCCGAAAGGCGCTCGGTTCGTTCACCTGGACGTGTGTGCTGCCAACCAGCTACGTCGCCGGTTTGATGGTTTTGGTTCGGGGGCTGGCCGACCGCGAGCACGGAGGGGGAGGGGTCCGATTCGCATCGAAGGACCTATCCGATCTGGCTCCGGACCCTAACTTCCCGAACGCCATCTCCATCGTTCCGACTCAACTGGAGCGGGCGATCCATGACGCACGGGTGGCCGAGACCCTTGCCAGCTACGACCAGGTGCTAGTCGGTGGCGCCGCGCTGCGCGCCCAGACCCTTGAGGCTGCAGCTGATTTAGGCATCACTGTAACCCGCACATACGGCATGTCTGAGACCTGCGGGGGCATGGTTTACGATGGGCGTCCGCTGCCCGGGGTCGAGGTGCTGATCGACGAAGGACGGGTGCGGCTGAAGACGCCGAGCGCGTTCAGCCGTTATCGCGGACTGCCGGAGCTGACCGCGCAAGTGCTCGAGGGGAACATAGTCACCACGAATGATCGTGGGCGTTTCGTCGATGGGCAATTGGAACTATTGGGGCGCTTCGATGACGTCGTAATAAGCGGGGGAGTGAATGTGGACCTCGCCGCGGCACAAGCCGTTGTGGACGAGCTGAGTGCCCAGCCAGCGGTTCTATTTGGGGTGCCCGACGACGAGTGGGGAACAAAAATCCTCATCGCCGATGAGGCCGCCCGGCCGATCGAGTGGTGGCGTCAGGAGCTCTCCGGGCGGCTGCAGAAGGCCGCGCTGCCCAAGCAGGTGCTCGCCGGCGCGCTGCCCCGGACTTCATCGGGCAAGGTGGACTTTGCGGCCCTCCGTGAGCGGGCAAATTAATTTTGTCAGTGCGAAGTGGCATGATCTTAAGCAGTTGATTTTTGGAGGGAACGTTGGCTACTGCTGCTGAATGGATCGAGGGCGCCAGGCTACGCACGCTGCCTGCGTCGGTGGCTCCCGTGCTGATGGGTGCGGCTGTCGCGGCTAGCGTCGGGCACCTTTCGTGGCTTCGCACTGTGCTCGCCGCGCTGGTTGCGCTGGCGCTGCAGGTGGCAGTGAATTTCTCCAACGATTATTCCGACGGAGTGCGTGGCACCGACGAGGTGCGTGTCGGCCCGCAGCGGCTGATCGGCTCCGGAGCTGCGACACCCAAACAGGTGCTGCGCGCCGCAATCTACTGCTATCTTTTCGCCTGCGTCGCCGGCCTGGTGCTGGTGGCTCTGAGCGGTGCCTGGTGGCTGCTGGCGGTCGGTGTCGCCTGCGTGCTGGCAGCATGGTTCTACACGGGCGGCAAACATCCCTACGGCTACATGGGCCTGGGCGAGGTTTTCGTCTTCATCTTCTTCGGGCTGGTGGCGACGGCCGGCACCACCTACACGCAGGTTGGGTCGGTGCCCGCTGCCGCCTGGGCCGGCTCTGTGGTCATGGGGCTGTTGGCCTGCGCGGTGCTGGTTTGTAATAACGTGCGCGATCTGCCGCGCGACGCGCAATCAGGCAAGATCACGCTTTCCGTGCGCCTGGGGGATCGCGGCTCGAGGCTCTTCTACGTTGCTCTGGTGATTTTCGCGCTGGTCGCGCTGGGAGTCGTGGTTGCCGCCACCTCGCCGTGGGCCCTCATCGGGCTATTCATTCCTGGCATTCTGCTGCTGCCTGCCTGCCGTCAGATAATGGCGGGAACGACCGGCATGGAGTTAGTGAAGGTGCTCAAGAGGACGAGCGTCGCCGAGCTGACCGCCGGTGCTGGCGTCTTCATCGGCGTGCTGATCGCGATGGTGATGTAGTTGCGCGTCCACGTTTTTTCAATTCCGTTACGCAACACCTTCCGGGGCATCAACGTTCGCGAGGGCGTGCTTATCGATGCCGATGGCAAGTGGGCCGAATGGAGCCCATTCGTCGAATACGACGACGAAATTGCAGCCCGCTGGCTGCGCGGAACTCTAGATCAACTGACCGAGAACCGCACCCCGGTTCGCGATCGGGTGAGTGTTAACGTGACGATTCCCGAGGTGAGCCCGGATACGGCGTACGAACTGGTCACCACTTCCGGGTGCAAGACCGCGAAGGTCAAGGTGGCCGGTTCGTCTAGCCTTACCGAGGACGCCGAGCGCGTCCGGGCGGTCCGCCAGGCGATCGGGCCGCAGGGCCATGTCAGGGTTGATGCCAATGGTTCTTGGAGTCTCGAAGAGGCCCTTGAAGCGCTGGAGATCCTGGGCGAGGTGGGGCTCGAATATGCTGAGCAGCCCTGCGCGAGCGTCGAGGATCTAGCTCGGCTGCGCAAGGAGCTGGCAAAGAGTGGCTTAGCTGTGCCGGTTGCCGCCGACGAATCCATCCGCAGGGCTGAGGACCCGCTCAGGGTGGCGGCCCTAGACGCTGCCGACGTCGTCGTGTTGAAGGTGCAGCCGCTGGGCGGCGCCGCCAAAGTTCTGGAGCTGGCCGAGCAGCTGGCTCCGCGCAAGGTGGTAATTAGTTCTGCGCTCGAGACTTCCGTCGGCATTCACGCCAGCCTGAAAGCTGCCTGCGAGCTGCCCGATGCGCCGCTTGCCTGTGGCATCAATACTGTTCGGCTGTTCACCGGTGACGTCGTCCGGAACCCTCTGATCGCCAAGGACGGCGAGCTTGTGTTGGGAGAGACCCCGACGCCCACGGATGAGCTACTGGAAGAGTTCGCCGCCCCCAAGCCTAGGGCTCGGTGGTGGAAGGATCGCCTGCAGCGCTGCCGCGAACGGATTAAGGAGCAAGCGTGAGTTCCTGGGGGCTCAGCCAACACGTCCTAGCCAACTTGATCGCGTCAGGAGTGCGCGATTTCGTGCTCTGCCCGGGCTCGCGTAACACACCTCTTTCTCTGACGCTCGTGCGCTGCGCCCGCGAGGGGCTGGTCAACCTGCACAGACGCACGGATGAGCGGGCTGCGGGCTTTCTGGGGCTCGGTGTGGCGAAGGTGACGGGTGTTTGCGCGCTCGTCGTTACCTCCGGCAGCGCGGTGGGTAATCTGCTGCCTGCTGTCATGGAGGCGCACGCCAGCGGGGTCTGCCTGATCGTGATCTCGGCCGATCGACCGGCCACCCTGCAGGCTTCGCGCAGCAACCAGACCACCAGCCAGTCTGGAATATTCGGCGCGCACTGCGTGCACACCGCCAATCTCTATTCCAACGACGATTCTCCTGCCGCCTGGGCTAGCCAGACGCGTCGAGCCGTGGTTGCCGGGCTCGGGCTACGCACCTGCCGCCCTGGGCCGGTGCAGATTAATCTTGGCC
The DNA here is from genome assembly GCF_000510445.1 of Propionimicrobium sp. BV2F7. Classification (NCBI taxonomy): domain Bacteria; kingdom Bacillati; phylum Actinomycetota; class Actinomycetes; order Propionibacteriales; family Propionibacteriaceae; genus Propionimicrobium; species Propionimicrobium sp. BV2F7. The sequence continues at coordinate 135,007 of NZ_AZIS01000005.1, forward strand.
TCGACACGCCTTTGACGCCGGAGGAAGGCCCCGGCCTGGCAGCGCTCGTCGCCAGCGTAGATTTTTCACTGCCTGCCCCGCGCGATCTCCATCTCGAGGATCTCGAGTACGTGCCCGGCACGGTGGTGCTTGCCGCCGATGCCTCTGCCGACGTAGGAGCCGCGGCCGCACAGGTCGCTGAAAAAGCATGCCTGCCGTTGCTAGCGGAACCGAGCAGTAACGCCAGGCATAGCTCAAATGCTATTTGGAACTATGTTCCGCAGTTGGCCTCAGGCCGCATCGACGAGATCAATCGGGTGCTCGTTTACGGTCACCCCACGCTTTCAAGGCCGGTTACGAAGTTACTTTCCAGCGCAGATCAGGTGATCGCGGTGGGGCAGTTCGCCGATTGGCCAGATCCTGGCCTGACAGTCACCGGCGTAGTCGACGCGGTTCGCGTCGAGCCGGATAAGTCCGATTGGCTGTGCAGCTGGCAGAGCCCCGAGCCACAGCCCGAACGCGAGTTAAGCGGCTCTTCCGCGGTCGCACAATTTTTGAGCCACGCGGGCCAGAACATCTTCTTCGGGTCGTCAAACTCGATCCGCTACGCGGATAACTGCGCCAATTGGCCCAAAGGAACTTGCTACGCTAACCGCGGTCTGGCCGGTATCGACGGTGCAATCACAACCGCAGCGGGCATCGCGCTAGCTTCCGGAAAGCCGACGAGTGCGCTCATGGGCGATCTGACCTTCCTCTACGACGCTGGCGCCCTGCTGATCCCGGCGGGCCAGCCCCAGCCAGACTTGCGCGTCGTAGTTCTAGACGACGACGGCGGCGCCATCTTCCGTTCTCTCGAGGTGGGCGCGGCCGAGTTCGCCGACGACTTCACCCAGGCATTCGGGATGCCCCACGGCCACGATCTCGCTGCGATCGCTCGTGGCTACGGCGTCGACGCGCAAAAAGTGACGACCTTGGACGGGTTGAATAGCGCGCTTTCCAAGCCGATCGATGGCTTGAGCGTCGTCGTGGCGGCTATGCCTCCGGTTGCTTAGCTTTTCCCGCCTCTACCTCGTAAGAGTCTCCGTAGTTCTCGTTTAGCCAGTCGCGCAGCGCGAGCGTGGCGCGGGTGTCGTCTTCGTTGTATTCCAGCAGGCGCACCCGGTAGTGCTCGCGGGTTTTTACGTCGGCTGCGCTCACTGCCATGTCGAACCAACTCTGCGAGTTCAACCCGCTGGGGCTTTCGTCGCGCCAGTGGAAGCCGACGGACCCGGTGGCCACCGCCTTCAGGCCGAGGCCGTGCGCGCCGAAAAAGTTTTTGCTCATCACGGCGAACAGGTCGAAGAAGCGATTGCGCATGATGCGAACCAGCTTTTTGACCTTCGGGTCGTCGATGCGCTTGGCAACTCTCTTGATGTGGGTGCGCTCGTAGTCGGAGTAGTGGTAGACGAACGAGCCGGGGTGTGCCATCAGGAAGTCGTACAGCCAGGTCAGCGCCTCTGCGGCGAGTTTCGCCTCGGACGCGTCCGTCATATTTTCGAAGGACGCGAAACTGACGTAGTGGCTCTGCGGCTCCGGCGCCTTGCGATCGGTCACTAGGATGCCCCAAAGGTAGATTTTGTCTTCGATGTTCGACTCGATATCCAGGTCTAGTTCGTAGCGGCTGTGCGGTAGTTCGATCGGCCCCTCCGAAGTGCGCTCCAGCTCCACACCCGTCATCATCATCTTGGCGCGTTTTCGTGCCCGCCTTAGCCGCTCGTCTGGGTGGGGACGGTGCTGCACGTTGGGCAAGTATTCGTCGCGCAACACCACTTCGCTGGCGTTTGCCAGATCTTCGATGGTGTTGATGCCAAGCGCGCGCAGCGTGCTGACCTCGCGGGCGTCCAGCGGAGCCTTCTCGATGCGCAGGCTGAGGTCTGCCTTCGGCAGTTGCTGGGCGCAGACCGGCCACCACCTGCATGTCTCACATTCCTCGATGACGATCGGTGACACCATTCGCTTGCCTGTCATTGCTGACTTCGCAACCTTGGTTCGGAAATTGAATTCGTGTTCGTAGCGAGACAGCGCGGTGTGGTAGCGGAACCTTGGATACGGCCTTCTGGAGAAGGTGCGGATCTTCTGCGTGTCGAGGCTGGCCCACGAGATGACAAGCCCGTTCATGGTGGTCCAACTGTGGTTTCCTTGCAGCCTCAGGCTGCCACCCTTTTCGACGAAGCGGTCGCTGCCGACCACGCCGCCCACCGGCAGGCCAGCCCAGCCGAGCTTCTCCATCATCCGCCAATAGTGCGCCAGCTCGAGCAGATCGGCCTCGCGGTTGTAGCGGAACTGGGCGCCCGGCGCCAGCACGATGTTCTTGAAGCCCGGCTCAGACAGGTAGTTGATGCGGGTGGGTCTGGGGTTGTCGTTGCGCTCGAGCACCCGGTGGTTGCGGACGATCGCAGGCGCATACCTGGGTTTGCCGTCCTCTTGGTCGACGCAGCGCACCAGCATGTCGGGGCTGCCCATGCGGTGATCTTCTTCGTCGTAGGGCAGCTCGGGCGAGATGATGATCTGCTGGCCGGATTCGGCTGCTAGCTTCGTCGCCTGCAGGCGTAGGGCGTGGTTGGTCATCGTCAGGTTGCGCAGGTCCGCAATGTCCTTTTGTAGGGCAAGGACGTCTAGCACCGCGGTCTTGAATTCCTGGGCGTTTTTGCGGATCATCTCGAGCATCTTCGGGTCTGCGCGCCCGGGAGCCTCCACGTCCTCACCAGGCAGGGGCGTGTTCGGGTCGTACTCGTTCTGCACCTTCACCGGGCAGCTGCCAGCGGCCCGGGGTGAGAGCATGAAGTTTTCGTCTTGGTGAATCAAGGTTTCCAACCGCGGTGCAGGGCGACGATGCCGCCGGTCAGGTTCTTCCACTGCACGTCGGCCCAGCCTGCCTCGCGCATCAGCTTGGTCAGCCCCTGTTGATCCGGCCAGGTGATGATGGATTCCACCAGGTAGTCGTATGCGACGTCGTTGCTGCTGAACCGCTCCAGCGCTGGCATCACGCTGGACAGGTACCAGTGGTAAAGCATGCGGAAGGGCTTCCAGGTTGGCGTGGAGAACTCGGCGATAACCACTCGACCGCCGGGTTTGGTGACGCGCAGCATCTCTTTGAGCGCCGCAGCTGTGTCTTGCACGTTTCGCAGGCCGTAGCTGATGGTGACGGCGTCGAAAGAATCGTCTTTATAGGGCAGCTGTAGTGCGTTGCCGGCCACGAATGTGACCTCGGGGAAACGGCGCTTGCCCTCGGAAAGCATGCCCAGCGAAATATCTGTGGGAAGCACCTCGGCGCCCTTGTCGCGGATCGCTTGCGACGACATGCCTGTGCCGCCGGCTAGGTCTAACACCAGATGCGACGAGTTGGGGTCAATGGCCTTGACCGTCTCGCGGCGCCAGCGCCTGACTTGGCCAAAGCTCATCAGATCATTCATCAGGTCGTAGCGCCGGGCTACGCCGTCGAACATCGCGGCTACTTCTGCCGTCTTCTTACCTAGATCTGCTCGGGTCGACACTCTATAAAGGGTGCCACAAATTATTTCCTTGTACCTGCTCAAACGCTCAGATCTTTTGCATCCGCGGCTATCGGTGTTGGCAGGTTTGGTGATTGGGGCAAGAATAGGCACATGGCCAAGCGAGAATTGGTGTTGAAAGTCACCGACCTAACAAAGAAGTACGGCGATCACATCATCGTCGACGGTTTCAACCTGAAAGTTCACTCCGGCGAGGCGGTTGCCCTGACCGGACGCAACGGTTCGGGCAAGTCGACGATTCTGCGTTGCCTGATCGGCGCCGACCGTCCCAGCGACGGGCGAGTGGAGATCTTCGGTAACAAGGTGAACGAGGCGGACGCGCAGTTCCGCCAAGACGTCGCCACCGTCGTTGACGATCTGGACTTCTTCCCGGACCTCTCGGTGGTGGAACACCTGGACCTCCTGGCCAGGGCCCACGGGCTGGAGGACCCGGACGATCTGGTGGATTCTGTGCTGGAGGAGGTCAACCTCGTCCCGCAGTCCAGCCAGTTGCCGGGCACGTTGTCTAGCGGCCAGCGTCGCAGGTTGGCGCTCGCCACCGCGTTTGTCCGTCCCAAGAAGCTGCTGGTTCTCGACGAGCCGGAGCAGCGTCTGGATGTCGAGGGCGTCGCATGGCTCGGCCAACGTTTGAAGCACGAGGTTTCCAAGGGCCTTGCGGTCGTCATGGCTAGCCACGAGCCAAGCCTCGTCGAGGCCGTCGGTGCGCGCCTGGTTCGTGTCGGTTCGGACGCGCAGGTCAGTGAGTCTCTGGTGGAGGACGATGCGCTGTGAGTAAACGTCGCAGGAGGAGGCCGCAGGCTAAGCCTGCAAAGCAGCCCGCGATCGTCCAGCCGTCCGCAGCGGAGATTGAGGCCGCTAGGGCAGCAGCCATCGCCGAGTACGAGCCGGGCAATTTCGAGGATGTCGAGGACTACGAGGTTGGCGTCGCCGACGAGCGTTCGCTGATGCTGCTGATGCGCGACTGGCGCAAGGGTAGGGCGACCCGAAGCATCTGGGACGCCATCACCAACGGCTACAACGTCGTCTTCGCGGTTCTGGTCATCGGCGCGATGCTGGTCGGCGGAATCATGGAGGCTCAGAACACGGCGGCCGGCTGCACGACCACCGGCTGTAACACGGCGAAGTCGCTGGTTCCTTGGCTGCTGGTGTGCGCCATGACGCTGCTGGCCATCAGCCTTTCTAAGATTTTCGGCCCGGTGGTCGCGTCTGCGGCCGAGGGGTCTTGGCTGCTCGACGCTCCGATTCGACGCAGCCGTATTCTGCGTAAGCGTCTGGTCGGCGTGCTCGCGCTGTCGTTCTTTGCCGCCGGCGCTTTGACGCTGCTCATCTGCGTGCTGCTCGGCCTGTCGCTGCTATCTGCTGCCATCTGGGGTGTGGCGGCCGGGCTCGGCGCCACCGCAGCGACGGCGTTCGCCGCCTCCCAGCAGGGCAGGGATTCCGCTATTTTGTTCAGCCTGGTTCAGGGGCTGCTGGGCGCCGTTTCGACCGTCGTGCTGCTTGCCGTGATCGCGGTTTCTGTCGGCTGGATCGCCATGCCGCTGGACCCGGAGACGAGCCTCTCGTCGTCGTACGCCATGCTTGGTGTTGCCGCCGTTGTGCTGGTGATCTTCGCGGTGATCGCGTTCGGCAGGTTAAACCGTTTGCGCAGGGCCCGTCTGGTCAGCGGCGGCGATCTGCTATCGGGCATGCAGGGCGCCGCGTTCGCGCTGGACTTCTCGCTGATGCGCGACATCTTGGTTGAACGTAAATACCTGGCGCGCGGCCACGTCAAGCCCAAGCGCGGCAAGGGCATCGGCACCCGTGCCGTCGTCTGGCGCGACACCCAGCGTCTGTTGCGCAACCCGATCAACCTGATCGTTTTGCTGGTTTCCGCGGTCATCCCCTACGCCACCGAGGCGCTGGGCATGGGTGTCTTCGGCGTGTTGATCTCGGCGCTGATGATGCTTTTCGTGATGATCCCGTTCTTCGATTCGCTGCGCGTGCTAACCCGCACCAAGGGCCTGGCGAGGGCATTCCCGATCGGTGACAGCGAGCTGCGTAGCTCGGCCACCGTCGTCCCCGCGGTGTTGGCGTTCGGCTGGGCAGTAATGGTCACGCCCGCCTTCCTGCTGTCTGCCGAGACGGTCAGCGCGCAGTCCATCGCGCACTCGTTCCTGCTCGCCCTGATCACCGCGGGCACCGGCTACGTTGCCGCGATCCGCTGGGTGAGCGCTAGGCCGCCGGACTACTCCGCGCCGATGCTTGCCACCGGCATGGGCGCACTACCGACGGGCATGATCGTCAACCTGTTGCGCGGCTTCGACATCGTGGCCGTCACCGTTCTGCCCCTGGTCTTCGGACTCAGCCCGTGGATCAGCGTCGTCATTTTGGTGATCGCATACTTCATCGCGCGCTCGGGAGGAATGAACACCCAGGAGATGATGGAGCGCCAGGCAGAGGCTAAGAAGGAGCTGGAGGAGGCCAAGGCGAATTCGACGGCCGAACGCAAGGTCATTTCCAGGTCCGGACGCAAGCCCGGAACGCCGAGGGGCTACACCATCGGGGAGAAGTAAAAACCGAGCTAACAAAGCAAAAGGCCCGCCAAGTGGCGGGCCTTTTAGCGTGCTTATCAATGGGTGTTGAAACTAGATGTTCTCGCGCAGAGCCGATTTGATCGGGTTTAGCTTGCTCTCCGTCTCGACAAGTTCGCTGTGCGGGCGAGAATCGGCCATGATGCCGCCGCCTGCATACAGGTGCATCTTCGTCGGGTCCTCGTCGTCCACCTGGCCACAGCGCAGCGCGAGCGCCCATTCGCCGTCGCCCTGAGTGTCGATCCAGCCGACGGGTCCGGCGTAGCGGCCGCGATCCATGCGCTCGTTAGTGGCGATGTATTCGCGGGCGACGTCCGTCGGGGTGCCACAGACCGCGGCGGTTGGGTGCGCGGCCCTGGCCAGCGAAAGAACGTTGTACTCGGGGTAGGTTACGCCGCCGATGTCGCTTGCAAGGTGTAGCACGTTCGGCAGACGTAGAACGTAGGGCGCTGAGGGCACATGCATGCCCTGGAAGTACGGCTTCAACTGGCGAACAACGGATTCGACGGCGAGCTCATGCTCGTGCAGATCCTTGCTGGAGCTGATCAGCCTCGCAGCCTGGTTTTCGTCGGAGATGTCCTCGAGTGCCGGGATGGTGCCGGCCAAAATGCGGGAAATGGTCAGCCCGTTGCTACGCATGACGAGCATCTCAGGGGTCGCACCCACCAGGCCGTCAACCATGTAGTTCCAGCAGCTGGCATAGTTACCGGCCAGTTTTAGCAGCGCCCAGCGGGGGTCGAAGGGCTCGTCACTGTGGGCGTAAGTCTTGCGCGCAAGCACAATCTTTTGCGCGTCCCCGGAGCGGATGAACGCGCGGGCCAGCTTGACCTCCATCATCCACTGGTAGTCGCTCAGTGGGCCCTGCTCGAAGCGCAAATTCTTCGCTGGCTCCGGCGGGTCCTGGACGGGAGGCAGGGTAGGCGTCACCCGGTCGAAGCCGATCTTAGTGAGCCAGAAGATGCCGTCACGGTGACCGACGATGGTCTCGGGAACAATTAGAACCGACTTCTGCTTGGTTGCGGCAGGATCGAATACGAAAGATCCGATCGCCAGAGGGCCGATGCCGAAGGCGCCTGGCATCTCGGTCTCGTTCTCGATCTTGTCGCGCAGCGTGTTCCACCAGTCTTCGGCCTCTTGCATTGAGTCCGTTTCGATTCTGGTTATCTCGCCGTTTGTGACGAAGCAGTTTTGTCCACGCCCGAAATACATCCCGTTCGGGCTAAGAAACTTTCGTAGCTTGCCCGGATCCTTGATTTGAATGGTTGAAGCGTGAAGCCTTGATGAAGCAGGATTAACAAGCACCTACTGAACAGTAGTGAAAACTCGTGAAAAATCAACAGATTACGAACAAGTCGATGATCTGTTTATGTATATCGCCTAGTCAAATGGGGCTGTCTGTGTGCACCAAGTTGCTGTCGTCGATTCGGGTAGCGTTTAGCTAAGGTTGGAAAGACTCTTTATATAGCTTTAAGGATGGCGAAGATGAGCGAGCACACCTCAGGGCCAAGGGCATCGAAGCTTGAAGCCGAGCAGGTTAGCGTCGATATGAGCGCGCAGGTCATCGTCGTGGGCGCAGGTCCCGCCGGTTCCGCCACCGCCGCATTCCTGGCACGATACGGCATCGACGTGCTGCTGGTGGAGAAGTCCAAGTTCCCCCGCGACAAGATCTGTGGCGACGGCCTAACCCCGCGCGCGGTTCGAATGCTGAACAGGCTCGGCGTCGACACCAGTGAAGAAGCCGGCTGGACTCATAACGTTGGTCTGCGCGTCTACGGCGGGCGTCCAGAGCCATTCGACATGCCTTGGCCCGAGCTTTCCAGCTTTCCGAACTACGGAATGGTCTGCCGGCGGGAGGTCTTCGACGACATGCTCGCCGGCCTCGCCGTCTCTTACGGTGCCAGGCTGATGACGGAATCCCGCGTCGACGGGCCCATCTACGACAAGGACGGGCGGGTTGTTGGTGTCAAAGCCAACGGCCACGAGCTGCGAGCCCCGATCGTCGTGGGCGCGGACGGTATCTCCGCGAAGCTAGCCACCCGCATGGGCATCAAACGCAACCCGAAGCGCCCGATGGGCGTGGCGGTTCGCGCCTACTACAAGTCGCCGCTCGCCGAATCTGACTGGATGATCAGCCACCTCGAGCTATGGGACGGCAAACCAGGCCACTCTAGCCTGCTGCCCGGCTACGGCTGGATCTTCCCCGCGGGCGACGGCGTCTGCAACGTCGGCCTGGGCATGCTCAACTCGTCTCCCGCCTTCGGTAACACCAACTACAAAGAGTTGATGGGCAAATGGCTGGCCAGCACCGACCCGGAGTGGGGCTTTAGCGAGGACAACCAGCTCTGCGAGATCAAGGGCGCCGGCCTGCCGATGGCGTTCAACCGCAAGCCGCACTACCGCGACGGCGTTCTGTTAGTCGGCGACGCCGGTGGCATGGTTAGCCCGTTCAACGGTGAAGGTATCGACTACGCGATGGAGGCCGCCGAGATCGCCGCCGGCTGCATCGTCGAGGCATTCGGACGAGGCGTCGGCACCGACAATGCCGAGTTGGCGCTTCGTCGATACCCGCAGCTAATGGCCGACCACGTCGGTGGGCACTTCAGACTCGGGACGATCTTCGCCAGGCTGATCGGCGAACCCAAAATCATGCACCTGTGCGTCAAATACGGCCTGCCTCGGCCCGCGCTGATGAAGCTCGTGCACAAGATGCTCGCCAACCTGACCGTCGACCGCGGCGGAAACTGGGCCGACAAGCTGCTCACGTTCCTAGATAAAGCCGTGCCCAGCGCCTAAGCACTTTCCGCATTATCGCGGCAGATTTGGCTCGTAGTCGAGCCTTTTTTGACGCAATAATTCGGATGACACGTTGCCAGTGACGCAAAGACCCGAATCCCACAACCGACAAAACACAACCAGGCCGACCACCACGTCACCGAAAAACAGCGGGAACCAAAAAGCTCGTAGTCGAACCTTTTGGTTCCCGCTAACTAGAGAATTATTAGCGGGTGCAGAAAAGCTCGAGTACGGACTTTTCGGTTCCCATTGTTTCTGGCGATGGTCGGGTGTTTAGGTTTCTGAATGCCAACACAACTGCCCTTTGGTTGTGGCAAATGTATCAACTTAGGGTTGCCTAAGATATTACTGCAGCTTGCCGAGAAACATCTAAATTGCGGCTACAGTCTTGTTTCGCTGGTGAAATAATATGACCACAGGCGTACTATTGAACCGTTGTGCCCTTTGAGTTGGATGCAATGAAGCTGACCCGAAGGGGTTTCTCCCGGTAGATGCCGGGCAGGGTAGATGAAAGGATGGTCGATGAGTCCATACATCCCCATCGTCGGCATGGTTGTGCTGGCCACTTTGTTTGTCGTAGTCATGATCTACTTGTCGACGAAGGTTGGTCCTGCCCGCTACAACCTCACCAAATACGATTCTTTCGAGTGCGGTCTTGAGCCGACCCCGCAACCGTCCGGCGGCGCAAGGTTCTCGGTTAAGTACTACGTGACCGCCATGCTGTTCATTATTTTCGACATCGAGATCGTCTTCCTCTACCCCTGGGCTGTGTCCTTCGACAAGCTCGGGCTATTTGCGGTTATCGAGATGATCTTGTTCGTCGCCGTAGTTTTCGTCGCTTATCTCTACGTCTGGCGCCGTCGTGGCCTGGACTGGGACTAGTCGAGCAGAGAGGTAAACATGGGTTGGGAAGATAAAATCCCCGCTGGCGTGGCTCTGACCACAGTCGAAACCATCGCCGGATGGATGCGCAAAACCTCCTTCTGGCCGCTCACCATGGGCCTGGCCTGCTGCGCAATTGAGATGATGCAGTTCGGCGGCCCGCGTCACGACGGTGCCAGATGGGGCATGGAGGTCTTCCGTGCGTCGCCGCGTCAGGCCGACCTGATGATCGTTGCCGGGCGCGTCCCGCAGAAGCTGGCTCCGGTAGTTCGCCAGATGTGGGATCAGATGCCCAACCCCAAGTGGTCAATCGCGATGGGTGTCTGCGCCAGTTCGGGCGGCATGTTCAACAACTACGCGGTGGTGCAGGGCGTCGACCACATCATTCCGGTTGACATTTACATTCCCGGCTGCCCGCCGCGTCCCGACATGCTGATTGACGCCATCTTCAAGCTGCGCAACAGCGAGGTCTACAAGGCGAAGATGGGCGCGCATCGCGAGAAGGAGATCGCCGATAACGAGGCAGCTGCGCTGGTCGCGCCGGCGCTGATTGAGCAGAAGGGCTTGATGCGATGACCGCCGACCAGAATCCAGCGGCCGAGAACGAAATCGCGCAGCTGAGTCAAGAAGAACAGGCCATTTACGCCACCCACCCGCACCTTCGCGAGCTGTTCGTGGCCAGCGGTCCTGTTACAGACAATCTTTTGGAGGTTCGCAAGGGCGCATATGGTGATGGTTCCGGCCAGTCCGGCGACACCAGCGGCTTCAACGGCCTGGTTCGCCGCGTCGAACTGGGTGGTGCCTGCGTCACCCCGCCGTTCGGTGGCTGGTTCGACGACGTCGCTAACCGCATGGCGGAGCTGGTGCCGAACTTCGCAACCCGCGTCAGTGTTTGGCGTGACCAGATCGTGTTTGTCGTGGACCCGTCGAAGCTCATCGAGCTGGCTAAGCTGTTGCGCGACGACCCGCAGCTGCGCTTCGAGGTCATCATGAACCTGTCCGGCGCGCACTACCCGGGCCTGAAGGGCCGCGAGCTGCACGTGGTCTACCACCTGCTGTCCATGACCCACAACCGTCGAATCGGTCTCGAGGTGGAGCTGCCCGAGGACAATCCGCACGTCGATTCGCTCGTGCCGGTCTACCCGATGGCCGACTACGACGAGCGCGAAACCTACGACATGTTCGGCATCGTCTTCGACGGCCACCCCGGCCTGACTCGCATCCTGATGCCGGACGACTGGGTGGGCCACCCGCAGCGCAAGGATTACCCGCTGGGCGGCATCCCGATCGAATACAAGGGCGCCGTTGTTCCGCCACCGAATGAGCGCAGGAGCTATCAGGCATGAGTGAAATGAACGAAGACATCTACGCGGCTCCCGGGGAGGCCACCGGCGACGCCACTTACTATGTGAACGGCCACGATTGGGACGACGTCATCGCCTCTCAGTCGGAGCGTGCCGACGAGATTATCGTCGTTAACGTCGGTCCGGTTCACCCGTCGACGCACGGCGTTATGCGTTTTGTGATGGAGCTGGACGGCGAGACCATTCAGTCGATGCGCCCGGGAATCGGATTCCTGCACACGGGCATCGAGAAGAACATGGAGTACCGCACCTGGACGCAGGGCAGCGCGTTCGTCACCCGCATGAACTACGTGTCCGGCATCCACAATGAGGCCGTCTACTCGATGGCCGTGGACAAGCTGCTGGGCATTGACGACAAGATTCCGCGTCGCGGCCAGGACCTGCGTGTTCTGCAACTTGAGATCAACCGCATCGCGAACCACCTGACCGCCACTGGCGCTAACTGTTTGGAGCTGGGTGCAACTAGCCCGCAGGAGGTCGGCCTTCGCGAGAGGGAGCGCATTCTGGAGTTCGTCGAGGCCACCACGGGCCTTCGCATGAACAACGCATACATCCGTCCGGGCGGAGTTCAGGCGGATCTTCCCGACGACGGCATCGAATTGCTCGATCAGCTGATCGTCGACATGAAGAACAATCTTCACGAGATCGCCGATTACACGCTGGGCAACCCGATCTTCAAGGCGCGTCTGCAAGGCGCTGGCTATCTCGACTTGACTGGCTGCACCATGATGGGCGCGACCGGCCCGGTGCTGCGCGCCGCTGGCATCCCGTGGGATCTGCGCAAGACGCAGCCGTATCTGACCTACGACCAGTACGATTTCGACGTCTGCTACGAGAACACCTGCGACGCCTACGGCCGTTTCAAGATTCGCTGCGACGAGATGTATCAGTCGATTCGCATCATCGAGCAGGTTCGCGACGCGCTGGTCGAGACCCGCGGCGAACCGTTCCGCGTCGAGGACGAGCGTCTGCACTGGCCGAGCGATCTGACCATCGGGCAGGACGGCCAGGGCAACTCGAACGAGCACATCAAGGAGATCATGGGGCAGTCCATGGAGGCCTTGATTCACCACTTCAAGAAGGTCACTCAGGGCTTCAAAGTGCCCGCCGGCCAGGTTTACGTGGCCATCGAAGGCCCGTCCGGCGAGCTGGGCATGCACGTCGTCTCTGACGGCGGCACGAAACCTTACCGCTCGCACATGCGTGACCCAGGGTTCCACCACGTTCAGGCGCTGCCGCTGATGTGTGAGGGCGGAATGCTCTCCGACATGATCATGGCCGTCGCCTCCATTGACCCGGTTATGGGTGGTGTCGACCGATGAGCGCAAATCCGAAGGAGGAAGTCTTGAGTTCCGAATCCGTGAAGCTCCCGCTTCCGCACGAGTTCAACCCGAACTACAGCGACGAACGTCGCATCGATTACGCCAACACCGAAACCAACATCGACGAGTCGACCATTGCTGATATGAAGGCAATCATGGCCCGCTATCCGCAGCCGCGTTCGGCGTTGCTGCCAATGCTGCACCTGGTTCAGTCGGTTGACGGCTACATTTCGGCTGCCGGCGTCGAGCTTTGCGCCGACCTGCTGGGCATTCCTGTTGCCCAGGTCAACGGTGTGGCCACCTTCTACACGCAGTACCACCGCAAGCCCGCCGGCGAATATCACGTCGGCGTCTGCACCACGTCGCTTTGCGCGATCATGGGCGGCGACGTCTTGCTCGGTCAGATGGAACAGAAGCTCGGCATTGAGCCAGGCGAGACCACCCCGGACGGCAAGTTCAGCTTGGAGCGCGTCGAGTGCAACGCGGCTTGTGATTTCGCGCCGGTGATGATGGTCAACTGGGAGTTCATGGACGCCATGACCCCGGAGCTGGCCGACAGGCTCATCGATGACCTGCGTGCCGGCAGGGATGTTCATTCCACCCGTGGCCCGCGCATCCCAACCTTCAAGGAGAACGAGCGAATGCTCGCCGGTTTCTGTGACGGTCTGGCCGATGAGGGCCCGAGCGCTGGGGACGCCTCGCTTCGCGGAGTGAAGCTGGCCAAGGAGAACGGCTGGCGCGCTCCGAGTGCCGCGGAGGTTGCCGCGGCTAAGCCCGCAGATGAGGAGGCCGCCAAGTGAGCGAACTCAAAGTCGACACCCTGACCCCGGTTCTCACTAAGCACTGGGGTGAAGAGGGCAGTTGGAAGCTGGATCACTACGTCGCTAACGGCGGCTATTCGGGCGCCCGTAAGGCTCTGGAGATGGAGCCGGGCGACGTCGTCGAGATGGTCAAGAACGCTGGGCTTCGCGGCCGCGGCGGTGCTGGCTTCCCGACGGGCGTCAAGTGGAGCTTCCTGCCGAAGGACAACCCGAACCCCAAGTATTTAGTTATTAACTGCGACGAGTCGGAGCCTGGCACCTGCAAGGACATGCCGATGCTGATGGCCACCCCGCACACGCTGATCGAGGGTGCCATCATCGCTTGCCGCGCGGTCGGCGCCCACCATGCGTTTGCTTACGTTCGTGGCGAGGTCGCGCACGTAATTCGACGGATGCGCGCAGCGGTTGACGAGGCCTACAAGGCCGGCTACCTGGGCAAGAACATCTTCGGTTCCGGCTACGACCTGGACATCGTGATTCACGCTGGTGCCGGCGCTTACATTTGTGGCGAGGAGACTGCGCTGCTCGATTCTCTGGAGGGTCGCCGCGGCCAGCCGAGGCTGCGTCCGCCATTCCCAGCGGTCGAGGGTCTGTACGCCTGCCCGACGGTGGTAAACAACGCTGAATCCATTTGTTCGCTGCCAGCGATTCTGGAGAACGGCGTCGATTGGTACCGTTCGATGGGTTCGGAGAAGAGCCCCGGCTCGACGATCTACTCGGTTTCGGGCCACGTCAAGTACCCGGGCCAGTACGAGGCCCCGATGGGCATCACCTACGGCAAGCTGCTCGAGTTGGCTGGCGGTATTCGCGACGGTCATCGCTTGAAGTTCTTCACGCCGGGCGGTTCGTCCACCCCGATCCTGACCGCCGACGACGTCGATACCGTGATGGATTACGAGGGCGTCGTCGCCAAGGGCTCGATCCTCGGCACGAAGGCGCTGCAGACTTACGACGAGACTGTTTCCGTCGTTCGCACTTGCCTGCGCTACACCGAGTTTTATCAGCACGAATCCTGCGGCAAGTGCACACCTTGCCGCGAGGGTAGCTGGTGGCTGGTGCAGACGCTGCGCAACCTCGAGGCCGGTAAGGGCCAAGAGGGGGACGTCGACAAGCTGCTCGATGTTTGCGACAACGTCTCGATGAAGAGCTTCTGCACGCTGGCCGACGGCTTCGTCGCCAACATCACCAGCTCCATTAAGCATTTCCGCTCCGAGTTCGAGGCCGGCTACCACACGCCAGCGTGGGAGCTGTTCCCCTACGAGAAGAGCGTTTACTTCCCGGAACACCGCCGGGAGCAGATCACGGTTGAGGGAGGTTCCAAGTGAGCACCGACGTCAAACCCGAAGTCAAACCGGAAACAGTCACTTTCACTATCGACGGTAAGCCCATCGAGGTGCCCAAGGGCACGCTGGTGATTAGGGCTGCGGAGGCCAATGGAATTCACATTCCGCGCTTCTGCGACCACCCGCTGCTGGACCCGGTGGCTTGCTGCCGCGCTTGCATGGTTGAGGTTCCGGACGCCGGCAATGGCCGCGCGATGAAGCCGCAGCCCGCTTGTGCGTTGACCGCCATGCCGAACATGGTCATCGAGACCGCCGAAGGTAGCGAGAAGGTGGCCAAGCATCAGGCCGGAATGCTCGAGTTCTTGCTCATCAACCACCCGCTCGACTGCCCGATTTGTGACAAGGGCGGCGAGTGCCCGCTGCAGAACCAGGCCATGAGCCATGGGCCGGCGGGGTCGCGTTACGAGGGTGCCAAGCGCACCTACCCGAAGCCGGTGCAGATTTCGCCGCTGATTCTGATCGACCGCGAGCGCTGCGTCCTATGTCAGCGCTGCACAAGGTTTGGGGCACAGATTTCGGGCGACGAGTTCCTCTCGCTGGCCGAGCGTGGCGCGCTTTCGCAGATCTCCAGCTACGAGACGGACCCGTACGAGTCTTATTTTTCGGGCAACATCGTCCAGATCTGCCCGGTTGGCGCGCTGACCAGCACTGACTACCGCTTCCAGGCCCGCCCGTTCGACCTGGTATCAACTACCACGACGTGTGAGCACTGCGCTGGCGGTTGCGAGATGCGAACCGACCACAGGCATTATCAGGTGAAGCGCAGGCTGGCCGGCAACAATCCGGAAATCAACGAGGAGTGGTTGGCCGACCGCTGCCGCTTCGCCTTCCACTATGGTCATCAGGCCGACCGCCTGACCACGCCACTGGTTCGCGAGGGCGGCAAGCTTGTTGCGACGAGCTGGCCCGATGCCATCGACCGCGCTGTCGCCGGTCTGAAGTCCGCTGGGGAGGCCGTGGGCGTGCTGACCGGTGGCCGTCTGACCCTGGAGAACGCCTACGCTTACTCGCGTTTCGCTCGCGCAGCGCTCGGCACTAACAACATCGATTTCCGTTCCAGGCCTTATGGCCCAGCCGAGGAGTCTTTCCTGGCCTCGAAGGTGGCGGGACGAAAGCTCGCAGAAAGCGTCCAGTACGCAGACCTGGAGAATGCTAAGAAGGTCGTCCTGGTCTGCTACGAACCAGAGGAAGACACCGGTCCGGTTTTCTTGCGGCTGCGCAAGGCAGCGCGCAAGAAGGGCTTGCAGGTGGTGGCGATTGCCCCGATGCTGAGCCGCGGCAACAAGAAGCTTTCCGCGCAGCTCGTGGCCACTGCGCCCGGCGACGAGACGGCGGCCTTGGCGGGTCTCGAGCTGGATGCCGACACTATCGTTCTTGCCGGCGAACGCGCTGGAGAGGTACACGGTTTGATGGCTGAGCTGGCCAAGGTTGAGGAGCGGGGAGCCCGCCTGGCCTGGATCCCGCGTCGAGCCGGTGAGTTGGGCGCCATCGAGGCCGGCTGTCTGCCGAGCTTGCTGCCAGGTGGTCGCTTAGTCGATGACGCTCAGGCCCGAGTTGATCTGCAGGCGGCTTGGGGAGTTAATCTTCCCGCCGAGCCCGGCTTGGACGCTAAGCAGATGGTTGAGCAGGCCGCCTCCGGTGAGCTAAAGGCCCTGGTTACTGCCGGCCTGGAGGCCGCTGACATGCCCGATCCGCTGTTGGCGAAGGTGGCTTTCAAGCAGGCATTCGTGGTCAGCTTTGAGCAGCGGGCCTCCGACGTTACTGATAGCGCAGACGTGGTTTTCCCGGTTGCGCTGGTTGAAGATCAGTCGGGCACGTTCGTCAGCTGGGAGCACCGATTCAACCCGGTCAATCAGGTGATAGACAAGCGCGTCACACCGATGACTGATGTGCGCTCGCTGGCCGCTCTGGCCGACGCGATGGGCTCGGATCTTGGTTTCCGTTCCCCGGCGCAGGCCCGCGCGAGCTTTGACGAGATCGCCGATTGGACTTCCACCGAGCCCCGCGCGGTGGCGGCCGACAGCATCGAGAACCGTGGCAGCGGCCCGCTGAAGTTGGCCGTCTGGCACTACATGATCGACGATTCGCGTGCGGTCGATGGGGCTATCGGCCTGATCGAGTCTGCCCCGAAGGCGGTCGTAAAAATGTCAGTGGCCACTGCTAATAAATATGGTGTAAAGGCAGCCGATCAGGTTGTCGTCTCAAACGAGCACGGTTCTTACCGGGCGCCGGCGGTGATCGTTGACGGCATGGTCGACGACGTCGTCTGGCTGCCCGCCAACACTGGCGTTCGGGTGAGTGAGGCGCTGCAGGCTGGTGCCGGCGATCGGGTGCAACTATCTTTGGCAGGAGGTGCGGCATGAGTCACGATCTGAACCCACTTAACGATCCGCTGTGGCTCGTGATCATTAAGGTCGTTGCGGTTTTTGTGCTGCTTTTGACCTGGACGATCTTCAACGTTTGGTTTGAGCGTCGAGTCATTGGCCGGATGCAGAACCGCCGTGGCCCGACGATGAACGGTCCGCTCGGTTTGGGGCAGGCCCTTGGCGACGGCATGAAGCTGATCTTCAAGGAGGACTTCCGCCCGGCTCGTACCGACGCGTTCGTCTTCTCGATCGCCCCGATGCTGACCGCAGTTGCGGCGTTCACCGTGTGGACGGTCATTCCGTTGGGCGGCAACGTCACGATCTTCGGCGTCGACACCAGGCTTCAGGTGACGGATCTTCCGGTCAGCATCCTGTTCATCCTGGCGGTCGCCGCGGTTGGTTTCTACGGCGTCGTGCTGGCAGGTTGGGCGTCGAACGGCACCTACTCGCTGCTCGGTTCGATGCGCGCCACCGCGCAGGTTATTAGCTACGAGGTCTGCATGGGCCTGTCGCTGATCCCGGTGTTCATCCTGTCGCAGTCCGCATCGACGGGTGACATCGTCAAGGCTCAGCAGGCCACCTGGCTACCGCTTCCCGGCGGCGTCCCGGATCTGCCCAGCTGGTACTTCCTGCTGCTCGTCCCGAGCTTCATCATCTTCTTGATTTCGATGGTGGGCGAGTGCAACCGTCTGCCGTTCGACTTCGCCGAGTGTGAATCAGAAATCGTTAGTGGTCACCTAACCGACTACTCGGGTTTCCGCTACGCGCTGTACTTCCTCGCCGAATACATCAACATGGCGACGACCTCGGCCATCTGCGCCACCGTCTTCCTGGGCGGCTACACGGCGCCTTGGCCGCTAAACAACATCGCCTGGCTGAACGACGGCTGGTTCACGCTGGTTTGGTTCATCTTGAAGGTTCAGGTTTTGATCTTCGGTTTCGTCTGGGTTCGTGGTTCGCTGCCGCGTTACCGCTACGACAAGTTCATGGCCCTGGGCTGGAAGGTGCTGATTCCGGTCGCCCTGGTCTGGACGATGCTGGTTGCGCTGTTCCGCACGGCTGGCCACGAGAACTGGTTTACTTCGCCGGCGTTCCTGATCACCGTCGCGGTCATCTTCGTCGCGATTCTCGCAGTCGTTTGGTTCTCCGGTTCCGAAAAGGCCCCGGAGCCCACCGCGCTGGAGAAGGCGGAGGCCAGGAAGTCGCTGCCGGGTGCCTATCCGACACCGGTGCTCAGTGATGATCTGATCAACGCCATCAACGCGTCCGCCTCGGCTAAGCAGATTGGGGCAGGCGTCGGCACAGTTAAAGAAGGAGCTGATTCCTAATGGGAGCCTGGTCCGGGTTCGGAATTTCGTTCCGAACAATGTTCCGGAAGTCCTTCACTCAGGGCTACCCGGAAAAAGGTAAAGAGAAGGTCACCGCTCCGCGCTACCACGGCAGGCATCAGCTGAACCGTTGGCCGGATGGCCTGGAGAAGTGCGTCGGCTGTGAGCTGTGCGCGTGGGCTTGCCCCGCGGACGCCATCTACGTCGAGGGCGCCGACAACACCGAGGACGCTCGCTTCAGCCCCGGCGAGAGGTACGGCAGGGTCTATCAGATCAACTACACCCGCTGCATTCTTTGCGGCCTGTGCATTGAGGCCTGCCCGACCCGCGCGTTGACCATGACCAACGACTTCAAGTTCTCCGATCGCACCCGCGAGTTGATGATCTGGACGAAGGATCAGCTCCTTGCCCCGCTTCTGCCGGGCATGGAGGAGCCTCCGCACCCGCGTCGCTTGGGTGACGACGAGAAGGATTACTTCCTGGGTCTGCCGCCGACCGGTGTGCTGGACACCATCGAAAACCGTCGTAAGCAAGCCCAAGGGGGGAGCAAAAAGTGATTGCTCTGGTAACCGGTCAGCAGGTCGCGTTCTGGATTTTCGCGCCGTTGGCCATCGCGCTGGCCCTTGGCATGGCGTTTAGCCGCAAGCCCGTGCATTCCGCGCTTTCGCTGGCCGGAATGATGGTTTGCCTCGGCTGCCTTTACGCCAGCCTGGATGCCCCGTTCCTGTTCGTGGCGCAGATCATCGTCTACACGGGCGCGGTCATGATGCTGTTCGTCTTCACCATGATGGTGATCGGCATTGACTCCCTGGATTCGCTGGTTGAGACGCTGAAGAGTCAGCGGCTGCTGGCCTTCATCGGCGCTTTCGGATTCCTGATCATGGTCGGCTCGGCGCTGATTAACGGCATCGTTCACACCAACCCGGACGGCCTAACGACCGCCAACGCCGCCGAGGGTGGAAACGTTCAGGGCCTGGCCCACCTGGTGTTCACCGATTACGTCTTTGCATTCGAGGCAACCGGCGCACTGCTTATTACTGCTGCGCTGGCCGCCATGATTTTGACGCACGGCGAGCGCTTGACGAAGCCCGAGAGGCAGCGTCAGCGCGCGGACCGCAAGATCCGCGAGTTCGAGACCGAGGGCAAGCATCCTGGTTCTCGTCCTGGCCCTGGTTCTTACGCCCGTCACGACTCGATCGCCTACCCGGGCCTCACGCCCGACGGCAAGATCGCCGAGAAGTCGGTTTCGCCGACGCTCAAGGTTCGTGGTTCAGCAATCGTCGAGGCCGAGGGGCTGTCCACTCCGCACCTGGCCGCTGGACGCGAGATTGCGCAGGCCTGGGACGAACTGGACGGCACTGACGTCGCGAAGGATTACTTTGATGCGGCTTTGGAGCGGCCCGAGACTCCCGCCATTGAATCGGAGGAGGATGAGCGATGAGCCCCAACGCATACCTTGTCTTGTCGGTGATTCTTTTCACCATCGGCTTGCTGGCGTTCATGCTGCGTCGCAACGTCTTGATCATGTTCATGTCGATCGAGATGATGCTGAACTCGGCGAACCTGGCGCTGATCACTTTCGCTAACGTCAACGGCGATCTGTCCGGCCAGGTGGCCGCGTTCTTCGTCATGGTCGTGGCGGCTGCGGAAGTCGTGATCGGCTTGGCAATCATCGTAATGATCTTTAGAACCCGTCGTTCTGCTTCGGCTGACGATCAGAATCAACTGAAGCATTAGAAGGGGGAACTGGTGAATCCGCTTGAAACTGTCGCAGCGACCGGAGTTTTCACTTCGGCCTGGCTGCTAATAGCTATCCCGCTTGCGGTCTTCGCGATCCTGCTGCTAGCCGGCAAGGCGAGCAACTCGTGGGGCCACTGGCTGGGCACGGCGAGCATCCTTGCCTCGTTCGTGTTGGGCATCGTGATGTTCGTGAAGATGCTTGCTTTGAGCCCGGACGAACGCTCGATCGACCTGCACCTGTTCGATTTCCTGCAGACGGGCCCGCTGAATGTTGACTTCGGCATCCTGCTCGATCCGCTTTCGATGCTGTTCGTGCTGTTGGTCACTGGCGTCGGTTCGTTGATCTTCATCTACTCCATCGGCTACATGGCCGAGGATCCGAACCGCAGGCGATTCTTCGCTTACCTGAACCTGTTCGTCGCTTCGATGTTGACGCTGGTTCTGGCTAACAACTACCTGCTGCTGTTCTTCGGCTGGGAGGGTGTGGGCCTCGCCTCGTACCTGTTGATCAGCTTCTGGCAGCAGCGCCATACGGCCGCGTTGGCCGGTAAGAAGGCGTTCGTCGCTAACCGCATCGGTGACCTCGGCCTGCTGGTCGGCATGTTCGCGATCTTTTCCCAGATTGGTTCGCTGAACTTCGTCGACGTCGATGCCGCTATCGGTGGCGTCAGCGGCAATTGGGTCACGCTGATCGGCTTCTGCCTGCTGCTGGCCGCCTGTGGTAAGTCCGCCCAGGTTCCCCTGCAGTCCTGGCTGCTGGACGCCATGGAGGGCCCCACACCGGTTTCGGCCCTGATCCACGCGGCGACGATGGTCACCGCCGGCGTTTACTTAATCGTTCGCGCCGGTTCGGTCTACCAGCTTTCCGAGGCCGCGGCCATCGCCGTCTCGATTGTGGGCGCGGTTACCTTGATCTTCGGTGCCTGGATCGGTTCGGCTAAGGACGACATCAAGAAGGTGCTGGCTGGTTCCACGATGAGCCAGATCGGCTACATGATGCTCGCCGCCGCGATCGGCCCGGCCGGTGCGGTATTCGCGATCTTCCATCTGATCACCCACGGCGCTTTCAAGGCCAACATGTTCCTCGGTGCCGGCTCAATCATGCACGGCATGAACGACTCGGTGAATATGCGCGAGTTCGGTGCTCTGGCGAAGGCGATGCCGTGGACGTTCTACACGTTCGCGATCGGCTACCTGGCCATCATCGGTTTCCCGGGGCTGTCGGGCTTCTACTCCAAAGACCACATCATTGTGGTGGCTTGGGAGCGCTCCTGGGTGCTCGGTGCCGTTGCGATGTTCGGCGCCTTCCTCACCGCTTACTACATGACTCGTCTGATGACAATGACCTTCCTGGGCAACAAGCGTTGGCGCGACGATCAGCACCCGCACGAGTCGCCAGCAGTCATGGTTGTTCCGCTGGTTATCCTTTCGGCCGCGGCCATCGTCCTGGGTGTTCTGATGAACAGCTGGATTCAGGATTGGCTTGGCCCGGTCACCGGCATGGAGCCCGAGCCCACCTCGCTGCTGCACGTTCCGTGGCAGGGCTGGGCGACTTTGGCCCTGGTGGCGATTGGTGTTGTTCTTGGCTACCTGCTGTTCCGCAATGAGGTGCCTCGTGAGGCCCCTGCAGCTAATCCGCTGGTTGCGGCCGGACGTCGAGACCTCTTCCAGGACGACTTCAACGACCTGGTCCTGGTTCGCGGTGGCGGCGCCGTCGTCAACGTGGTTGGCGCGCTGGATACCGTCGCGGTGGACGGCCTGCTGGTCGGCGCTACCTCGGGCCTGAGCAAGGCTGTCGGTAAGGGCTTCAGCAAGCTGCAAAGTGGTTACGTCCGCAACTACGCTATGGCGATGGTGGTCGGCACCGTCGCGGTGGGCGTCGTTTTGATCCTCGGTCGGCTGGCCTAGGGGAGGAGACCAAAGATGACTATTCCGCTACTTACAATTCTCGGGCTGCTGCCCCTGATCGGTGGTCTGCTGGCGTTCCTGTTCGCTGGCCGCTCCGGCAAGATCGTCGCGTTTGTCTTCTCGCTGCTGGTCGCCGTAGTTGGGTTGCTGGCCTTCTTCATGGCCGGTGACACCGACTTGGGTGAACTCCACTCGTGGATCCCGGCGATTGGCGCACACTACGCGCTTGGCTTGGACGGCATGGGCCGCACGATGGTGCTGCTGACCGTTGTTCTGGTCCCGATCGTTCTGCTTTCGCAGTGGAACATCGCCGATCGCGGTTCCAGCGAGCCGCGCGCCGAGGACATCTACGTTCAGCATCCGCGCTGGAGTTCGAACATTTTCGGCGGCCTCGTGCTGATCATGGAGAGCTTCGCGCTCTTCGTCTTCCTGGCCGACGACGTGCTGTTGTTCTACATCTTCTTCGAGGCCACGCTGCTGCCGATGTACTTCCTGATCGTCGGCTGGGGTAGTGACAAGGCCTCGAAGGCCGCGATGAAGTTCCTGATCTACTCGCTGGCCGGTGGCCTGGTGATGCTGTTCGGCATCGTCGGCGTGTTCGCCGTGACGTCCGCGCAGGGCTCCCCGAGCTTCCTGATCGCAGACTTCACACTCGAGCCGACGGGTGCTCTTGGCAAGTGGATCTTCGTGGCGTTCTTCATCGCGTTCGCGATCAAGGCCCCGATGGTTCCGGTCCACACCTGGTTGCCCGACACTGCCGAACAGTCCAACCCGGGCGCCACCGCGCTGCTGGTTGGTGTGCTCGACAAGATCGGCACCTTCGGAATGATCAAGCTTTGCTTGACGATGTTCCCGGAGGCCAGCAAGTGGGCAGCTCCGGTGATCCTGGTGCTTGCCGTCATCTCGATCCTTTACGGCGCCGTGCTGGCCATCGCGAGTAGCAACCTGCTTCGCCTGGTTGCCTACACCTCGGTCAGCCACTTTGGCTTCATGGTGTTGGGCATCTTCGCCTTCACCACGACTTCGCTGAACGGCTCGATGTTCTACATGCTCGGCCACGGTGTCAGCTCCGCGCTGCTGTTCTTGGTCGTCGACATGATGATTAAGCGTCGTGGCTGTGCCGAGATCAGAGCTTTCGGTGGCGTCCAGAAGATCGCCCCGCTGATTGCGGGCGTGTTCCTGCTGGGTGGACTGGCGACGATGGGTCTGCCTGGCACGATGAACTTCGTCGGCGAGTACTCGATCATGGTGGGCGCGTTCACCAGGCATCCGGTTCTGGTTGCGTTTGCGGTGCTCGGCACCGTGCTGGCCGCGGTTTACGTGCTGTGGGCATACCAGCGTGTCTTCACCGGCGAGCCGACGCCGTCGGTCACCAAGTGGGTGCGCACCGACCTGACCGTTTTGGAGCGCGTCACGCTGGCTCCGCTGATCGCTCTGCTGTTGGTGTTTGGATTCTTCCCGAAGCCGTTCACGCAGTTGGTGCAGCCGGTTGCTGAAAATTCGATGACGAGCGTACAACTAGCCGATCCTTTGGACGGCGCTAACACCGGCTCTGTTGATGGGCCGCGGGGAGGCAAGTAATCATGCAGGGAATGCTTGAGAGTTTCATCCCGGCGGTGCCGCTGCTAGTGATTCTGCTGGGCGGCATCATCTCGATCGTCTTAGAGGCGGTCCTGCCGAGGCTGGCCCGTCCGGTGGCTCAGGCCACCTGGAGCGCCCTGATCATTGTCATCGCGCTTGCCGCGACGATCTACCTGTGGGCGGACGGTTTCGCCGACTTCGGCGCGGTCAACGCTCTGGCCCTCGACCGACCCACTTGGGTGGTCTGGAGCTTGCTGCTGATCTTCGCGCTCGGCTCGGTTGCGCTGTTTGCCGAACGCAAGGTTTATGACGGCCAGACGGCATTCGCCGCCGCTGCCTCGACACCTCCTGGGTCGCAGGCTGAGCGTTCCGCGATCTCTGCCCGTCAGGAGCACTCCGAGGTGTTCGGCCTCATGCTGTTCTCGCTGTCCGGCATGATGATCTTTGTCGCCGCCAACGACCTGTTAACCATGTTCGTCGGCCTCGAAATCCTCAGCCTGCCGCTGTACGTGTTGTGCAGCCTGGCTCGCCGCCGTCGCTTGCTCAGCCAGGAGTCCTCGCTGAAGTACTTCCTGCTGGGTTCGCTCAGCTCGGCGCTGTTCTTGTATGGCGTCGCCCTGATCTACGGCTACGCGGGCGGCTTCGGTTTGACGAAGATTGGTCTGGCGCAGATGTATGAGCAGCAGTCTCCATGGCTGTTGCTTGCGGGCCTCGGCCTGGTCTGCGTCGGCGTCACCTTCAAGATGGGCGCTGTTCCGTTCCACAACTGGGTGCCGGACGTATATCAGGGCGCCCCGACTCCGGTCACCGCTTTCATGGCGGTGTGCACCAAAATAGCCGCAGTCTTCGGCCTCACCAGGCTGCTGTACGTCGGTCTGGGTGCACTGGCTTGGGACTGGCAGGTTCTGCTGGCCGTCATCGCCGTCGCAACCATGTTCATCGGTTCGGCGGTTGCGCTTTGGCAGAACGACGTGAAGCGTCTGTTGGCCTACTCGGCTATCGCTCACGCGGGTTTCATTCTGGTGGGCATGTTGGGTGCTGTGGCCGCGCAGAGCGGTTTGGCGGATGGCCATGTCGGTTCGTACGCGTCGATGGCGTTCTACCTTGGTGCATACGGCTTCGCCACCCTCGGCGCTTTCGCGATTCTGACGATGGTTCGTCGCGGCTCGCAGGAGGCCACCGGGTTCGACGCCTGGGCTGGCCTTGGGCGTCGCAGCCCGCTGCTGGCGATCTTGATGACGATCTTCCTGCTGTCGATGGCTGGTATCCCGCTAACCGGCGGTTTCGTTGGCAAGCTGCTGGTGTTCACTTCGGCTTGGCGCGGCGGTTTCGAGTGGCTGGTGTGCGTCGCGGTGATGGCTTCGGTGTTGGCAATGGCGTTCTATTTCAAGCTGATCGCCGTCATGTTCGGCCGCGAGCCGGCGCAGGACGACGTAGCGGTGGCCCCGGCAGGCATCGGCACGCAGCTGGTGATCTGGATCGGCGTTCTCGGCACTGTGGTGCTGGGTGTTGCGCCTGGTCCGCTGCTGGATCTGCTGGCCTCGTCCACCGACTTGTTGATCCTGCCGCTGCGCTAAAGCGGTTACGTATATTTAGTTAGTACCGGCTAGGCTTTGGCGTAGCCGGTACTAATGGCTTTATGGAAGGAATCTTGTGGGGAATCGAGCAGAGGGTGCCCTCGCGGACCGCTTGGAAAGGCAGCTTGGCCTGGTCGAGGAAGGCCTGCGCGACGCGGTTTTAAGCAAGAATCCTTTCGTCACTGAGGCCGCTCGTCACCTGATCGAGGCCGGCGGTAAGCGTTTCAGGCCCGCGATGGTTTTGACTTGCGCCGAGTTTGGCACCGGCTATGACGAAAAAGACTTAATCGACGCCGCTTTGGTTGTTGAGCTGACGCACGTCGCAAGTCTCTACCATGACGACGTCATGGACGAGGCGAAGCTTCGCCGCGCCGTGCCCAGCGCCAACGTGCGCTATGGCAATTCCGTCTCGATCCTCATCGGCGATTTCGTGTTCGCGAAGGCGTCTAGCCTGGTTGCCGGGCTGGGGCCGGACTATGTGCGACTGCAGGCGGAGTGCTTTGCCGAGCTGGTCACCGGCCAGATCGCCGAGACTGTTGGGCCGGCCGAGGGCACAGACCCCATCGATCACCACCTCGAGGTGCTGGCAGGCAAGACAGGTTCGCTTATTCGCACGTCTGCCGTCTTCGGCGCGATGATCGCCGGCGCAGACCAGAAGATCGTTGATGCTTTGGCTGAGTATGCTTCCGCGGTTGGCCTGGTCTTTCAGCTTTCCGACGATCTGATCGATATCACCTCTGACGTCACGGGTAAGACGCCGGGCACGGATCTGCGCGAGGGTATTCCGACCCTGCCGACGCTGCTGCTGGCTGCATCCGAAGACCCCACAGACATGGCGCTGTTCGAGCGCATCCAGGGCGATCTCTCCGACGACGCCGTGTTGGCCGATGTGCTGGGGCAGTTGCGTCAGAACCACGTCATCGACGATGCCCGCGCCCGCATCGAAAAGATCGCGGATCAGGCCAGGGGCGCCATCAAAGATCTGCCCGAGGGGGAGGCCAAAGACGGGCTGTTGCAGCTTTGCGACGAGGTCGTCACTCGTTCGGCATAACTCCTAGCTTTTTATCGGGCATCAAAAGGTTCATAGTCGGTCCTTTTGGTGCCCGTTCTGTTGTAAAAAATTAGTGGGAACCATAAGGTTCGTAGTCGAATTTTTTGGTTCCAGTTGGTCTGTATGGTGTCGAGCCATACCTAATCAGAGCTAGGACGGAATCGGGTTGCCCGATTAACGGTAAAATCTTTAACTAATTTTCCAAAAAGGGTTGCGAGAAACCTTGTTATGAGCTTTAATAACTAACGGAAACGTTTCCAGGAAACGCTTCCGTTAGTTGGATGCGAAGTTGCATTCAATCCGTCTAGGTTTCTATGTCCAAAGGGGGACAAATGAAAAAGGCCGTAAAACGGGCATTAACATGCGTGCTGGCTGCAACCACTTCGGTCGCGTTACTGGCTGGATGTGGCTCGAACTCTACGCAAGAGGGCTCCGACGCAACCGGCAGCGTCTACTACCTGAGCTTCAAGCCGGAACAAGACGCCGTATGGCAGAAGATCGGTGAGGAATACACCAAAGAGACCGGCGTTCCGGTGAAGATCGTCACCGCGGCCTCGGGCACCTACGAGCAGACCCTGAAGGCGGAGATCGCCAAGAAGGACGCCCCGACGTTGTTCCAGATCAACGGCCCGGTGGGCTACCAGAACTGGAAGGACTACACCGCCGACCTCACCGACACCGACTTCTACAAGGCGCTGATCGACAAATCGATGGCCGTCACCGACGGAGGCAAGGCGTATGGCGTCCCGTACGTTTCTGAGGGCTACGGCATCATCTACAACCAGGCCATCATGGACAAGTACTTCGCGCTGCCCGGCGCTAAAGCAAAGGACACCAGCGAGATCAAGGACTTCGATTCGCTGAAGGCCGTCGTCGAGGACATGCAGGCCAAGAAGGACCAGCTCGGCATCGAGGGCGTCTTCGCCTCGACGTCGCTGAAGCCCGGCGAGGATTGGCGTTGGCAGACCCACCTGGCAAACCTGCCGATCCACTGCGAGTACGCGGATAACAACACCGACAACATGGACGAGGTTGAGTTCAAGTACGACGAAAATTTCAAGAAGATCTTCGATCTTTATCTGAACAACTCGACGATCGATCCGAAGCTGGCCAGCTCAAAGGCTGTCTCCGATTCGATGGCTGAGTTCGCCCTCGGCAAGGCCGCAATGGTTCAGAACGGCAACTGGGCTTTCTCGCAGGTTTCCGAGGTTGCCGGCAACACCGTCACCGCCGAGAACATCAAGATGATGCCGATCTACACCGGCATGCCGAACGATTCCGAGCAGGGCATCGCAATCGGAACCGAGAACTTCTTCTCCATCAACTCTCAGGCTTCTGAGGCAGACCAGAAGGCGTCCATAGACTTCGTCAACTGGCTGATCAAGTCGGAGAAGGGCAAGAACTACATGGTTCACGAGCTCGGCTTCATCCCGCCATTCGACACTTTCAGCGACGCCGAGCGTCCTGACGATCCGTTGGCCAAGGAGGTCACCCGCTACCTGACCGATTCCAAGCTGAAGAATGTCACCTGGGACTTCACGACCTTCCCGTCGCAGCAGTTCAAGGATGATTTCGGCGCTGATCTGGCCAGCTACGCGTCCGGCCAGATGGAATGGAAGGACGTCAAGGCGAACTTCGTTTCCAACTGGAAAGCCGAAAAGCAGACTGCTTAGTCTAGCTCCCAAAACGTGGGCCGGGTCGATCGGCCCGGCCCACGTTTTGGGGTAGGGGTAATCATGATTAAGAGTTTGAAAAAATGCGGTCTGGTCTTCACAGGGCCGACGACGCTGGCTTTCGGCATCGCGTTCTTGGCGCCGTTCGCAATTGGTATCTACCTTTCGTTCTGCAAATTCACGACGGTGACTAACGCGTCTTTCGTGGGCGTACAAAACTACATTGACGCGTTCGGCGAGCGCGAGGGTTTCGTGAGCGCCCTGCTATTCACCGCGTTGATCACTGTTATCGCGGTGGTGACGGTGAACATTTTCGCGTTCGGCATCGCCTATCTGCTGACGCTTAAACTACGCGGCACTAATTTCTTCCGAACCGTGTTCTTCATGCCGAACCTGATTGGTGGAATCGTCCTGGGCTACACCTGGCAGACCATCATCAATGCGGTTCTTCGCCACTGGAACACGACGCTGGTGACCGACACTAAGTACGGTTTCATCGGCCTGATTCTGTTGCTGAATTGGCAGATGGTCGGCTACATGATGATCATCTATATCGCTGGTTTGCAGGCCGTTCCGCCGGAGCTGACCGAGGCCGCGTCCATCGACGGCGCTAATCGCTGGCAGGTGCTGCGGCACGTCACGCTGCCGATGATTATGCCGTCCATCACGATCTGCACCTTCTTGACGTTGTCTAATTCTTTCAAGCTCTACGACCAGAACTTGGCTTTGACGAACGGTGCGCCTGGCCATTCGACGGAGATGGCGGCGCTGAACATCGTCAACACGTTCTTCGCGCGTAACGGCGTCAGCGGTGTTGGCCAGGCGAAGGCCATTATCTTCTTCCTGCTGGTGTCAGGCATCGCGTTCCTGCAGCTTCGTGCCACTCAGAGCAAGGAGGTAGAGGCGTGAGCAAGGTCAAGAAAGCGGCTAAGCCCGCTGAGTCCAGGATCAAGAGCCCTGCTGCTAAGTCGCTGATTTATGTCGCGCTCGGTTTGCTGACGGCCGTATTCCTCGGTCCGCTGCTGTTCATCTTGATGAACTCGTTCAAGGGCAGATTCTTCATCTCGGATCAGCCGTTCGATCTGCCCCTAGACGAGCTTTGGGTCGGGCTGACTAACTACACTGAGGGCCTGATTGCCACCAACTTCTTCTCGGCAATGGGTTGGTCGTTCTTCATCACGATATGCTCGGTGATCGTCATAGTGTTCTTCTGCGCGATGACCGCCTACTACATCGCCCGCGTCAAGACGTGGTGGACGAAGGCCCTGTACCTTATGTTCGTCTTTTCGATGGTGATTCCGTTCCAGGCGGTCATGTTTCCGACGGTTCAGATCGCGGACATCCTGCACTTGTCTAACCCGGTCGGCATGATTTTGCTGTACCTGGGCTTCGGCGCGGGCCTGTCGGTGTTCATTTTCACCGGTTTCGTTAAGTCCATTCCGCTGGAGATCGAGGAAGCTTCGATGATCGACGGCTGCGGGCCTTTCAAGAACTACTTCCTAGTGGTGCTGCCGATGCTGAAGCCGGTGACAATCACCGTGGCGATTTTGAACGCCATGTGGGTGTGGAACGACTACCTGCTGCCGTATCTGGTGATCGGCCTTTCTACTCCGTACAAGACGATTCCGGTTGTGGTTCAGCAGCTGGTAGGTTCGCACGGTTCTAATGACATGGGTGCGCTGATGGCGATGCTAGTGCTGGCGATCATTCCGATTGTCATTTTCTACCTAGCTTGCCAGAAGTACATCATTGAGGGCGTCGTAGCTGGTGCTGTGAAAGGCTGAAAAGTGACAGATAACAGGGTTGCCGGCATGCTTTTGCCGATTTTCTCTTTGCCGGGCAAGTACGGCATCGGGAGGATGGGTGAGCAGGCTAGGAGATTCGTGGATCAGCTGGTCGAAAGCCGCCAGTCCATCTGGCAGATTCTGCCGCTGGGGCCGACGGGCTTCGGGGACTCGCCTTATTCGAGCTTCTCGACGCATGCCGGCAACCCCTACTTCATCGATCTGGATCGGCTGGTTTCGGCCGGACTGATCGACCAGAGCGAGCTGGATATCGATTGGGGACGCGACGACGGGCGCGTCGACTACGGCCTGGTGCACGCTAACAACGGGCTGATTCTGCGCAAGGCGTTTGAGCGTTCGGACGACCTAGCCGACCCGAGCTTTTTGGAGTTCTGCGAGCTCAACCCGTGGTTGGGTGACTACGCCGATTACGTTGTGATTAAGGATGCCCACGGCCAGCAGTCTTGGGATCACTGGCCGCAGCCGCTTCGTCGCAGGGATCCTCGTGCGTTGGCTGAGTTCCGAGCAGACCATGAGCGCGAAATCGCGTTCGAGAAGTGGGTGCAGTGGGTTTTCTTCACGCAGTGGAACGAGTTGCACGACTACGCGAACAGCAGGGGCGTCAAAATTTTCGGCGACCTGCCCATCTATGTGTCCTACGATTCCGCAGACACCTGGGCCAACCCGGAACTGTTCAACCTGGACGACGAACTGTTGCCCATCACGGTGGCCGGCTGCCCGCCCGATAGCTTCTCGGCCACCGGCCAGCTCTGGGGCAACCCGATCTACGATTGGGCCGAACACGAGCGCACAAAGTTCGCCTGGTGGGTGCAGAGGCTCTCGTATCAGATGCGACGCGTCGACATTCTGCGCATCGACCACTTCCGCGGTCTCGAGTCTTACTACGAGGTGCCTGCCGGCAGCGAGGACGCCCGCTTCGGCGAGTGGCGCAAGGGGCCGGGCATGAAGTTTTTCGCGGCGGTGCGCGCCCAGCTGGGCGATCTGCCGTTGGTGTTGGAAGACCTGGGCTACCTGACAGACGAGGTGGAGCAGCTGCGCGAGCAGACCGGATATCCGGGCATGAAGCCGCTGCAGTTCGCGTTCGATACCCGCGAAGACGCCGACTATCTGCCACACAGCTTCACCAAGAACTGTGTCTGCTACACCGGCACGCACGATAACGACACTCTCGCCGGTTGGCTGGACGGAATCAGGCCGAAGGACCTCGAGATGGCCAAGGTGTACGTCAACGAGCTGGGCAACGACGTCGAACGTTTCTGCTGGTCGCTGATAACCTGTGCAATGACGTCGGTTGCGGACACCACGATCATCCCGGTGGCTGATTATCTGTGTCTAGGTAGTCAAGCACGAATTAACACGCCCGCCAGCTCAGAGAATAATTGGCAGTGGCGGTTGAAGGATGGCGAACTCACCGACGAGGTGTTGGCAAGAATAGCTACCCTAGTTGGGGTGGCAGAACGGGGCTGATTTAGGTGGTAGCTAATCGTCCGACTATCAAGGACGTGGCTAAGCAGGCCGGGGTTGGTGTGGTCACTGTTTCGCGCGCCTTGAACGACAAGGAGGGCGTCTCCGACCAGACTCGCGAGCGCATTAAGGCTGTTGCCGATGAGATGGGGTATCGGGCTAACCGATATGCCAGGTTTTTGAAGCTAGCCAACAATAAGAACATCGCGTTGATGATTAAGGGCATCGATAACCCGTTCTTCCAGCAGATGCTGGACACCATGGAGACAGCAACACGTAGCCGCGATTATTTGTTGTCGATCGTCAAGGTGCCGCACTGGTCCGACGAGATCGAGGAGGCGGCGAAGCTAGTCAACGAGGATGTTGTCAGCGGAATTATTTTCCTTGGTGGTAATTTCACGCACGAGACCAACCTCTTCAAGAAACTCAACGTGCCGTTCGTGCTTTCTACGATGAGCAGGGTGGAGGACGTGCCCGAGGATGTCTATTCTTCCGTGGCGGTTGACGACTTCGCCGAGGCGAAGAAGGCGGTTGGACGGCTAATCGAGCTTGGGCACCGCAA
The DNA here is from genome assembly GCF_000510445.1 of Propionimicrobium sp. BV2F7. Lineage (NCBI taxonomy): Bacteria > Bacillati > Actinomycetota > Actinomycetes > Propionibacteriales > Propionibacteriaceae > Propionimicrobium > Propionimicrobium sp. BV2F7. Next base: position 166,687 of record NZ_AZIS01000005.1, read on the forward strand.
GATCGCACTTGTGGGTGGCGATTCGCTGGACACCTCCGTGGCGAGGCTGCGCACCGAGGGATACAATGCGGCGCTGTCCGAGGCCGGCATCAAGCATGATCCGAAGTTGGTGCCGCATTCGGATATCGGCAGGAAGTCTCCTTATAGCTATCAATATGGTTTTGACGTCACCAACAAACTTTTGGATGAGCACGGTGACGTCACCGCGATTTTCGCAATTGCCGACGTCATCGCCATCGGTGCATTGAAGGCAGCGCAGGGCAGAGGAATGAGCGTGCCCGAGGAGCTTTCGATCGTCGGGTTTGATGGTATACCGGTCACCGCTTTCATTACGCCGTCGCTGAGCACGATTGTTCAGCCTGCTAAGCAGATTGCCCAGCTGAGCTGCGAGTTGTTGTTCGACAGCATGGAGGGCAAGCCGACTCGTCACGAGCTGGTGTCTGCGCAGTTCAAGGAGGGTGGCAGCATTGCCCCGCCTAGGGGCCAGCGATGAGTGGTAGTTTCGCCCCGGACACTCCGCTTTATAGCGCGCTGTCGTGGGTTTCGTCGCTGGTGATAATCAGTCTGTGCTGGGCCCTCACCGGTTCGGTTGTGGTGACTGGCGGCGCGGCCCTGGTCGGAGCGTTCGCCGCGTGCATGAGCCTGATCGGAGGCGGCAAGGTCCTCAGAACTTTTTTCCGCTCGTTCGGTAAGGCATTTTTGCCAGCCACTATGGCTTGGCTTTTCGACCTGTTGGTTGGCGGGCTGATTGCTTGGGAGCTGCTTGTCGTGAGCAGGATTTCGGTTGGCGCGCTGCGCTACGCGATTGTTGTGGTGCTGTTTTTGGCTTTGGGCCTGTTGGCGATTGTGAATGTCTGGTTCTGGCCGGTTTTGGCTCGTAGGGCGCTCGAGGATCGTCCTGCCGGGGTTGGCTATCTGCCCACGCTGGCGAAGGCGTCGCTGCTGGCCGGGTTTCGTTACCTGCCTAAGACGGTGGTTGGCGTGGTGATTTTTGTGGCGCCGGTGTTGCTGGCCCTGCAGTCGCCGAGGCTCGGGGCGACGGTGGCCTTGGTGTTCGCGGTGTTCGGTATGGCGTTCTGCTGCTACCTGGTGACGCTGCTGCTGAGAAAAGAACTGGACGTCCAGATCGAGGACTAGTCAGGCTTCGGGGTTGGGTCGCGAATTAACGGGAAAGAAAAGGTTCGTAGTCGAGCCAAAAAGGACGTATTGATCCGGTTTTCGCCGCGATTCGCCCAGCTCGAGTGGAAAGATCGTTAGTGATGAGTAATTCAATTAAGTAAGATCGCGAAGGTTCCGACGAAGACAATGGCCTTGCGTTGGGTCTCGTCATCACTATCGGGTGCAGCCTAGGCAGCAAAAAATCTTCCAATGGTGCTTTTCATCCGTAGTCGGATAAAAAGCACCACGATAACGTTTCTGCCTAGGTATTTTGAGCCTACTTGAACAGGTCCCAGACGCTGAATGTGGTTTTCTTGTAGATCGAGTTCTTCACCGAGCGCTTCGGATTCTTGATGAACCCCATGCCCTTGCGCCCGTACCCGGGAATCACCGCGCGCTTTATCGCCCGCTTCGCGCGCCCAGTCGTGCGGGCTTTCAAAGAACGAGTCAAAGAAGGTTTGCGCATCCCAAATTTCATAACCCCAGCCTAGAACCAAACAGCTTCGAAAGTTTTGCTAAAAGATGTTGAACCAGGGCGTCTTATTCTGCTTCGGGCGAACCTTCTTTTGGGGCTGTAGCTGTTTCTCGGCAAGCTCGGCGACCTCGTCCCAGGGCAGGTGCTTGCGAATTATTGCGCACCGGCGACGATGATCCTTCTCTTGTTTTGCGGCATCCGCAGCCGCCTTGATCTTGGAAGCCTTTTGCCCGAGCGCCTCATTGATCCACAGCAGCGCTTGATCGCAAAGTAGCCGGTTATACGCTGTCTTCGCCGAACGGTTCGGAGTTTCACGGGAATATTGGCCCTTGCCCTTCGTCGCCTGGGTGTTAAACCAACTCTCCATGTGCTTACGTTGGGAGCTGTACCAAACGCCGCTATAGTCGCCGTCCGAATATGCCTCAGAGATAGGCAAATGATCGGGGAGCGTCGCAAATACCTTTATTGCGGCAGTTTTGGTTCGACTACGAGCCAAAACTGACACGTTAAGGTTTCTAGCCGGTTTTTGTGCGGTTCTCGACTATCTTTTCCGCCGCGCGCGTCAGCGCGGGGTAGTCGCCGCCGGGGCCGGTCGCGAAGTAAGCCGGCGCGTCCTGGATCGGGCCTCGCTCGCGGGAATACCACAGCGGCTGGTAGAAGCCGCCGGCGTTACGCAGAATCTGGATCCCAGCCGCCACGTCCCAGGGGCTCGTGCTCGCGTTAAGGACGGCGTCCGTCCAGCCCGCGGCCACGTGGCACAGCCCGAGCGCGCCTGAGCCCGTGCGGCGGAGCGACGAAAAGTTCGCGACCAGGTCAGCGAAAATCTCGCCTGCTAACTCCCCGTCAGCCTGGTAATCGGCCGCGGTCGGGTACCCGGTGATCAACGTGGCCGCGCCTGCCGGCAGGGCATCCTTAGCCACCAGCTTTTCACCGTTCAGCCAGGCGTCCTTGGCATCTGCCGAAAACAGCTCGTCGGAGATCGGGTTGTAAATCGCCCCGGCGACCAGCTTGCCGTTCACGGCCGCACCCACACTCGTGCAAAAGAACGCCAGACCTTGGACGAAATTAGTGGTGCCATCGATTGGGTCGATGTAGAACGTCACATCGCCGTCGCCAGCGGCACCGAACTCTTCGCCAACCACCCGGGCACCGGGCCAGCGGCTAGTCAAAAAATCGGTGATCGCGGCCTCGCAGGCGCGGTCATGCTCGGTGACCTGATCGTGCACGTCACGCTTATATTCGACGTCCATGTTGCTGCGGAAAACCTCCCGCAGCCCTGCCGCGACGCTGGTGGCAGCGCCGCGGCAGACCTCGGCTAACTCGATAGCCTGCTGCTTGCTCATCTAGTTCTCGGTTTCCTTCAAAACCTCAAGTAGCCCGGCTGGGTCAGCGACGGTCACGTCGGGGGTCGCGAAAACCTTGAACGGGCGTTTCGCAGCGTTCGGCGCTGGCATCAGAACCGACGCGCCTGCGCCCGCCCGGTTGCCGCAGAGCACGTCACGGTCTAGATGATCGCCTACGTACCAGCATTCCTCGACGGGCACGCCGATGCGTTCGGCTCCAATCCAGACCAGGCGCGGGTCGGGCTTACGCACGCCGACCTCGTCAGAGTAAACCTCCGCGGTGAAGTAGCCCAGGATCCCGGCGTCCGTCAGCCAGTCCCGGTGAACCTGCCCTGACAAGGCATTGGAGACGATACCGACGGGGATAGTGCGCTCCTTGCACCATTCCAGCAGCTCCACGGTGCCCGGACGCATCACACGGTTTTCCGTCAGGCTCGCTATCAGGTAGCAGATCCTGTCGGCGTGTTGGGCGAGCTTGGGATGCAGGGAAGCGGGCCAGTCGGCTCCCAGATAGTCCAGCACGTACTCGGTGTGGGAAAGGTCCCTGCTGTAGAGCGGACGTGCCTGCGCGTTTCGCAGCAGTTTCACTGAGGTCTCGGAGGCGAAAACGTCGATCTCAAGCCGCTGCCTGTCGATGCCGCAGGCGGCCAGCTCGTCCCCGAAAATCTTTTCCAGCTCGTCAGCAACCTTCAAGTGCCAGTCGTCGTTGTAGGTGCTTTCGACGATTACCCCGCCGAAATCAAGTAGTAGGCCGCGTGGCGTCATGGTTTTCCTTTCTGCGCCCCAAAAAAGTAGTGCCTAACCATAAAGGTTAGGCACAACCGGGGATTTTTAGTTATTTAACGGAGGTGCGCCACAGGTCGGTCCAATCCTGGCGGGATCGCCAGTCGGTGGTGGAGCCTGCGTTGTTGAAGAAGAAGATGTCGTCGCGCAGCTCAGCAGCGTTGGAAGGATCCTTCGGCTGGGGGATCGAGGTGTTGGAAGAGTACTTTCCGTCCTTGATCTGCGGGGCGATGCCCTCCTCGGTCATCGCGAAGTGAACGTACAGCTTGGCTGCGTTCTGGTTCTTGCTGCCCTTGGCGATGACGATCGACTTGGGGGCTGCCAAACCAGCCCACGGCTTCATGTCGTCACAGGTGGCTTGGTGGTAGCCCTTCTCCTCGACGTTGCGGAACTTCGAAGATGCTATCAGGCCGATCGGCGGGTTGGCCTGACCGGGAGCCCCAACAGCGGCGGAGACGTCCTCGTTGGAGTTCGTCAAAATCGGGCTGTTGCCTGCCAGGCGCTTGACCCATTCCTTGGTTGCCGACTCGCCAGAAAACTCCTCGTTGAACTGCTCTTTGTAGGCGCTCTTCAGTTCATCCTCGCCGAACTGGCTCATCTGGCTGAACCAGTCGAGCATCTTGTTCGAGCCCGCCGGATCCTCCATGGCGATCTTGTTTGCCCACTTGTCGGTGGTCAGCTCCCAGATGTTCTTAACCGGGCATTCGGTGTAAACCTCGGTGTTGTAGCTGAAGAAGTTCGGGTCGTTGATGAGCACCAGCGGGTCGCGCTGGCTTTCCTCGATGTCGTCAACCAGGTCGCCGGGGATCCATGAGTAGACGTGACCGTTCGGCAGCAGGTTGTTGGTCAGCGCGGGGACGTCCTGAATAGCGATGACGTCGCCCTGCACGTTGCCCGACTGCGCCTCGCGGGTGACCATCTCGAACGCTTCGGCGGCGTCGACCTTAACACCGGTTGCCTTGATGCCGTACTTCTCGGTGAAAGCCTTGGCCATCTTCTCAACTGCGGAGGCGTTATCGTAGATGGTGATCGGGCCTTCCTCCTTGGCGGCGGCAATCAACTCGTCGAGGTTGAAGTTATCGTCAACCTGCGACTTGATCGCATCGCCCGACGCGGGGCCCTGTGGGCTAGGGTTGCCGCCAGCGCAACCAGTGACGGTCATCGCTAGGGCTGCGAAACCGGCCGCGAAGCCGATACGCCAGTTGCGTTTACGCATCTTGTTACCTTTCTTGGGAAAGCGACGGAAACTGGCCGCTTTCTATCAGTTAGCTATTCAGTTGTAGGTTTCTCTTTTTAAGAGAAGTCGACCCGTCTGCCGTCTGCATCGAAAATGTGCAGATCCTCGCGGTCGGCCCACGCCACGGTGTCCTGGTTGAAGGCCAGGTTCGGTTTGCGGGTGGAAGTGCCGAAGTAACGGTTGGAGCCGTCGGTCGACTCGATGATCCATGAGCCACCAGTCGGCAGAATGCCGGTCACTCGTACGTCGATCCCGAGCCCCCCAGCGGGCATCTCCTCGCGGGAGGAGAAGTGGAGATCTTCGGGACGGATGCCCGCTGACGCCGCAGCAAGGCCCTCGGCGCGCAGCCAGTCCTTCAGGCGATTGCCGGGGCCGTCGTCGATACCGGCCTCAACGATGTTGATGGGCGGGGAACCCATGAAGCCTGCGACGAAGCGGTTGGCTGGGCGCTGATAGATCTCCAGCGGGGTGCCGGACTGCTGAATCATGCCCTCGTTCATGACGACGATCCGGGTTGCCAGAGTCATGGCCTCCCACTGGTCGTGGGTAACGAAGATCATCGTTGCGCCAGTCTCCTGGTGGATCCGCTGGAACTCCGAGCGCATCTCCAGACGCAGGCGGGCGTCCAGGTTACTCAACGGCTCGTCGAGCAGCATGATGTTGCGCTTTGCCGCCAGCGTGCGGGCGATCGCGACGCGCTGCTGCTGGCCGCCGGACATCTCGGAGGGGTAGCGCTCGGCGTACTGCTCGATGGAGAGCTTGCGCATCGCCTCTTGCGCGCGCTTCTTGACCTCGTCGCGGCCGAGTTTCTGGCAGCGCGGCCCGAACTCCACGTTCTCGAAGACCTTCATGTGCGGCCACAGAGCGTATGACTGGAAGACCAGCGACAGCTTGCGGCCCTCGGCCGGCACCCTCGTGCCGGAGGCCACGTCGTCTACGACCTTGCCCTCGATCGTGATCTTCCCGTCGCTGAGGGACTCCAGGCCAGCGATCATGCGCAGCGTGGTTGATTTGCCACAACCCGAGGGGCCGAGCAGACAAATGAACTCGCCCTCGTTGATCTCCATGCTGATGTCGTCGACTGCCGCTTCCTTGGCGCCGGGGTATCTTTTAGTGACATTTTCTAGCGAAATGATGCTCATAATTTTCCTCTACTCAAAAAGACTTTCTAGCTACCCATGCCCGAGGACAGGTCGGCCTTGAACAGCTTGCGGGCAGCCCAGGTGCCAACCAGGGCCAGGGCGCAGATGACTACTGTTACCGCGTTTGCCGCCTGGTCGTAACCGGAGTCGATCAGGTTCATCGACATGGTGGTCATCAACTGGGTGCCTGGCGTCGCCAAAACCATCACGAGCGACAGGCCCTGCACGCCGGAGATGAAGGGCAGCAGGATCGCTGAGGCCAACGCGCTGCGCTGGATAGGCAGTACGATCGTGGCCATTCTCTTCCACCAGCTTGCGCCGAGAACCTGGCCGGCCTCTTCCGGATCCTTGCCGAGCTGCATCATGGCGGAAATGCCCGAACGCGACGCGAACGGCATCTCGTCCATCATCATGGCGAAGATCAAGATCCAGGCTGTTCCGTAGAGCGCCGGCAGCGGCCCGCGCGGCACGGCGAACATCGAAATGTATGCCGACGCGAAGGCGATGCCTGGCACCAGATACGGTGTGAACGTGATGGTGCGAAGCGTTGTGCCTAGCCAGCGCCACGGCGAACGCACCGAGACGTAGCCGACCATCATGCCGAGCACGCCCGAGCCGATCGAGGCGGCGGCCACGAACAGCAGCGTGTTCTTCATCGCCTTCCAGGTGGCCGAGTTGAGCAGCACGCCGTCCTTGAAGTTGGCGAACGGCAGGTTGTGGCCGAGCCAGTACATCGCGGTCAAGTTGTCGAAGCTGAAGTCGCCGGGGGTGCGCATAATCGTCGAAGAAACCAGCACGCCCAGCGGGATGACCACTGAAACCAGGAACATCAGGCAGGCGAACGCAAACGCGAACGGCTTTAGGCTGCCCAGACGCTGCATCTTCTTGGACATGCCTTTGCCCGAGACGGTAGTGAAGCGTTTCATGTTGCGGACGAACGTGAAGTCGATCCACAACGAGATCGCCCCGATAGTCACCATGACTAGCGCGATCACAGCCGCAGGGCCGGACTGCTGCGTGTTCAGCGACTGGTAGAGGGTCGTGGAAAGCACGTTGAACTGCACCGGCGTGCCCAAAACGTATGCCACACCGAATTCGCCGATTACCTTGGCGACGATCAGCGTCGCGGCCGAGATCGTCGAGGGCCGAAGCAGCGGCAGGTAGATCTTCAACGCCCGCAGGCGTGGCGTCGCACCGAAGATACGCGCAGACTCGTCCAGGTCCTCGGGAATGTTGGCGATAGCGTTGGTGACCAGCAGAATGACGAACGGCACCAAGTGCAGGATAAAGATGATCGCGATCGGGACGGGGCCGTACGCCAGCCAGTCCGGCGGGGTGAAGCCCAGGCTCTCCAGCCAGCCGACGGAGCCGGCGACCTTGCGGTTCTTGAAGATCGTCCGCCAGGCCAGCGCGAACGTCCACGCAGGAATCATGTAGGGGACGATTAGCGCCGTCGAGAACCATTTGCGGCCCGGCAGGTCGCTGCGGGCCAGCAGGAAGGCCACCGGCACACCGATCAGCAGGGCGCCGATGATCGTCACCACTCCGAGGCCGAGCGTGTTGACGAGCGGATGCCAGAACATGATCGGCGAAATGGCAGAGCCGAAAACCCGCTCTAGGTAGTAGGTGGTGAAAGAACCGCCCGCGCCGCCGGTGCGGAACTCGTCGCCGTAGCTGGTTTGGACGGACGACAGCAACAGCGAAACCACGGGCGCCAGGATCATCAATGCGAAGAAAGCGAGCAGCACTATCCCCATGATCGTGGCGGGGTGTCGCAGAGCCAGCTTGGTGTGGTAGAGCGTCACGCGATTGCGTTTCAGCGCGGGCATATCAGAAGAACTAGATTTCTTCGGATCCTTTTCCGTAGAACCCAATTTGGCTCTCCTTCGTTTTAGCAAAATACTAAGAACAACCTATCTAGGTTTTCTAACTAAAAGTTTCTTGATGGTTAACAACTCAAAAACATGGCTTTTTGCAGGCGTGTTTTCGCTAGCAGACGGAGGACTGCCTGCGGCACCCGCACTCTCGAAGGTATTACTTAACTGCACCTAAAGCTGCGAAAACCGCGTTGTTTTCGCCATTTGATGCAAAAGTGCCCACTGTGCGACCGTAACACGCACAGCGGGCACCCAATTACCAGATGTTGACGCGTTGTTGCGGAGCGAGCCACATCGGGTCAGACGGTTTGACGTTGAACGCTTCGTGGAACGCGTCCAGGTTGCGCACCACCTGGTTGCAGCGAATCTCGGCAGGCGAGTGCGGGTCGATAGCAATCAACTGACGTGCGCGCTCGGGACGCGACTTGCCACACCAAACCTGGGCCCAACTCATGAATAAACGCTGAGCACCTGTCAGTCCGCCGATCGGCTCCGGCTCGGTGCCGCCGCAGGCAATCTGCCACGCCTTGTACGCGATGGCCAGGCCGCCGAGGTCGCCAATGTTCTCACCCAATGTCAGCTCGCCGTTCACCTTAACCTCTGGCGCGGCGGCCGGCGACAGCTCGTTGTACTGGGCCACCAGCGACGCCGTGCGCTCTTCGAACGCCTTGCGGTCTTCGTCACTCCACCAATTGCGTAAACGGCCATCGCCGTCGCATGTGGAACCTTCGTCGTCGAATCCATGGCCGATTTCGTGGCCAATCACGGCTCCGATACCGCCATAGTTGACGGCGTCATCAGCCTCCGCATTAAAGAACGGTGGCTGCAAAATGGCCGCGGGGAACACGATCTCGTTGCGCAGCGGATGGTAGTAGGCGTTGACCGTCTGCGGATACATCATCCACTCGTCGGGGTCGACGGGCTTGGACAGCTGCTCGATCATGTAATCGAACTCGAAGCTGCTGGACGCCTGCACGTTCCCGATCAGATCGTCGGGTGAAATCTGCAGCGCGGAGTAGTCGCGCCACTTGTCCGGGTAGCCGATTTTGGCGTGGAACTTGCTCAGCTTATCGAGCGCCTCGGAGCGGGTGGCCTCGGTCATCCAATCCAGTTTGCTGATGGAGGAGTGGTAAGCCTTGATCAGGTTATCGACGAGCTCCTGCGCGCGTGCCTTCGTGGCAGCGGGGAAGTGCTCGGCGACGTAAATCTTGCCGATGGCCTCTCCCAGCACGGATTCGACCAGCGAAATGCCGCGCTTCCAGCGCTCGCGCAGCTGCGGAATGCCCTGCAGCTGCTTGCTGTAAAACTCGAAGTTCTGCTCTACAAGATCCTGCGGGCCGACACCGGCCAGGGAATCGATTACACCCCAGCGCGCCCAGGCCCGCCAAGCAGGCAGGTAGACGTCGGTGAGCAGCTCGGAGACATCCGGCAGGAACGTGCGCTGGCAGTTGACGACCTCCGCCACTGCCTCCTTCGGCAGCTCGGCCTCTTTGAGGAACGCGTCCCAATCGAACGCTGGGCAGGTGGCGGTGAACTCGTCCCAGGTCTGCAGGTGATACATCTCCACCATGTCGCGGGTGCGCACCTTGTCCCAGTGGTGGGCGGCGATCCTCGTCTCAAGATCTACCACTAGGTCGGCCTGCTCGTCGGCGTCCTCGTAGCCGACCAGCTCGAACATGCGCTCGATGTGCCTACGGTAGTTCGCCACGGTGTCGCCGTGCTCGTCAAGGCGGTAGTACTCCTCGTCGGGCAGTCCAATCCCGCCCTGGCCGACGAAGATCAGGTAGCGGTTGGGGTTGCCGGGGTCGGAGTCGTTTCCGATGCCGAACAGCCCGCCCAGGTCGTAGCGCGCGGCATAACCCAGAAAGCCGGACAGCTTAGAGATAGATGTGATCTCGTCGGCCTTCTTCGCCAGCTCGACGATCGGTTCGACGCCGACGGCCTCGATGCGGTCGGTGTCCATGAACGACGCGTAAAGGTTCGCGATCTTGGAACGTTCGGTGGTCGGGTCGTCGTCCGGGGTGATGCCGGTGACGATCTCCTTCACCGCCTTTTCGGAATCCTCCGACAGTTTCTGGAAGGCTCCCCAGCCGCCCTTGTCCTCCGGGATCTCGGCGGAATCGAGCCACTTTCCGTTTGCGTGGCGAAACAGGTCCTGACTGGCTTTAACTTCGTTATCGATATGATCTAGCTGCAATGCACTCACGCATCCAAGCCTAGCCAGTCCCCAAATTTCTAGTCGATCACCCAGGTGTCTGGGCCGGCAATCGCATCCGCGAGTTGGTCATCGGTCAACGCAGGCGCCGGCTGCAGCGGGTTCTCGCCCCACGGCCTCGGGCAGCCGATATCAACTTGGGCGCGGCTCAGGTCGTCGAACGTCGGGGCCTCCACCTCGCGCAGGATGCCGGCTACGGAAACGTCCGGACGTTCTGCACTGGACAGCTGACTGAGCTCGAACGCCCTGCTTGGGTTGGCGATGTGCGGATTGTGGCTGATGACGTCCGCGCCCGACGCGTCGGCCAGCCCAATGCCATCGGGCCCAGCGACAACTCCCAGCTTGCCATCGGCGGTGACGGCCGGTTGGCCGTCCTCGAGCCAAATCAGCCCATCGGAGTTGACGTCCTCGAACGCGCCATCGTTGAAGATCGGGCAGTTTTGGTACACCTCAACCAGGCTGGCACCTCGGTGCTTTGCGGCCTTTTCGAGCACCTGAGACATCCGCTTGCGGTCCGACGCCAACACCCTCGCGACGAAAGTCGCCCCGGCCCCAAGCGCTAGCGCAGACGCGTTAACCGGCGGCTCGACCGTGCCCATTGGCGACGTCTTGGTCACCTTCCCGAGCACGCTAGTGGGGGAGAACTGGCCCTTCGTCAGGCCGTAAATCTCGTTGTTGAAAAGCACCACGGTCAGGTTGACGTTGCGCCGCAGCGCGTGAATCAGATGATTGCCGCCGATGGAAAGCGCGTCTCCGTCGCCGGTGATCACGAACACGGCCAGGTCGCTGCGGGTCATCGCCAGCCCGGTGGCTAGCGTCAGCGCGCGCCCATGAATGGTGTGCATGCCGAACGAATCGACGTAGTACGGGAACCTCGACGAGCAGCCGATGCCCGAGATGATGACGGTGTTTTCCTTGCGTATGCCCAGGTTCGGCATCAACTGCTGGAAGGCGGAGAGGATCGCGTAATCGCCGCAGCCGGGGCACCAGCGCACGTCCTGGTCGCTGACGAAATCTTTGCGGCTCAGTGGGTTGATGGCCAGCGGCACGCCGGTCAGGCCGTTACTCATTGCTCGCCTCGCATTTTTCTAGCAGGAAGTCGGATAGCTCGCTGGCGGCCAGCGGCAGCCCGCGCACCCGGTTGTAGTTCTCGGCAGCAACCAGATATTTTGCGCGCAAGATCATGCAAAGCTGGCCCAGATTCACCTCGGCCACCACAACTTTCTTGTAGCTGTGTAGCACGTCGCCGAGGTTGGCCGGCAGCGGGTTCAGCGAATCCAGATGAATGTGCGCGATCTTGCCGGCCCTAGCCCGCACGATCTCGACGGCCGTGGCTATCGCGCCCCACGTCGAACCCCAGCCGACCACTGCCACATCCGCGCCGTCCGGGTCGTCGACGTAGGCGTCCGGCACCTCGATGCGGGCTATCTTCTCCGCCCTGGTGCGCACCATCTCGTCGTGGTTGGCGGGGGCATAGGAAATGTCGCCGGTTTCGTGGTCCTTCTCGATGCCGCCGATTCGATGCTCCGTGCCGGCCACGCCGGGCAGGGCCCACGCGCGGGCCAGTTTTTCGTCGCGCAGATAGGGCAGGAATTTTTTGTCCTGGTTGTTGTTTTCCGTAGCAAAATTTGGCTCGATGCTGGGCAGATCAGCGGGGCTCGGATAGCGCCACGGCTGGGTGCCATTGGCGAGGTAGGCATCCACCAGCAGCACGACGGGCGTGCGCGCCTCGAGCGCCACCTTGCAGGCCTGGAAAGCAGCGCGGAAGCAGTCCGACGGGGTGCGCGCGGCGAAAACCGGCAACGGGGATTCGCCCGAGCGGCCCCACATCGCGTCCAACAGGTCGGACTGCTCGGTTTTGGTGGGCATGCCCGTCGATGGGCCCGCCCGCATGACGTCGACGATCACCAGCGGCAGCTCTGTCATGACGGCCAGATTCACGACCTCTTGTTTGAGCACGAACCCCGGCCCCGAAGTGGAGGTGACGCCCAGCGCGCCGCCGTAGCTTGCGCCCAGCGCAGCCCCCGCCGCGGCGATCTCGTCCTCGGCCTGGAACGTCATGACGCCCTGCGCTTTGCGCTTGGCCATGTCCTGCAGCAGATCGGTGGCGGGAGTGATCGGGTAGGCGCTGAAGAACAGCTGGCGGCCAGACTTGTTCGCCGCTGCCAATAGACCAAGCGCCAGGGCCTGCGTGCCACTGACCTGGCGGTAGCGCCCGGGCGGCAGATCGGCCTGCTCGACGCGATAGCGAACCGCGAAAGCCTCTACGGTTTCGCCGTAGGCGTGGCCGGCTCTAAGCGCGGCAACGTTGGCGTCCCTAACCGCCGGATTCTTGGAAAATTTTTCCTCAAGCCATGCTTCCGTCGGCTCGTTTGGACGACTGTAGAGCCAGTTGACCAGGCCAAGCGCAAACATGTTCCTGCACCGGTCCGCGCCCTTGCGGCCCAGCTCGAACTGCTCGACAGCTCCCCTGGTAAGGGAAGTGATGTCCACCTCAACCAGCTGGTAATTGGCCAACAATCCGTCGGTGCGCGGGTCGGCGTTGTAACCCGCATTCTTGATGTTGCGTGCGGTGAACTCCGACTTGTCGACGATCACCAGCCCACCGCGCTTCACAAGGTCGAAGCTCTTCTTCAACGCCGCCGGGTTCATGGCAACCAGCGCGTCGACGGTTTCACCAGGCGTCGAGATGTCGGTGCTGGCGAATTGAAGCTGGAAACTAGAGACCCCGCCGATCGTGCCGCGCGGTGCGCGGATCTCGGCGGGATAGTCGGGGAGCGTGACGATGTCGTTGCCCAGCCTCGCCGACTCGACACCGAAACGGTTGCCCGTCAACTGCATTCCGTCACCGGAATCGCCTGCGAACCTGATGACTACGCGTTCGAGCTCCTTGGTGGGCTGAACATCTTGGTAAGTCAAAACCACTCCCTACGTCACGACTATCAAGGGTAGCCGGTTACTAAAAGCTATTCGTCGTCCCTGATTACCCCGAGCTCCCCGGTGGTCAGATCTTCGTCGATGTCGATCTCGTCCTCGGTGTCCTTTTTGACCGTGTCGTTCTTTTTGGTGCGCAAGCCGGCGAGCTTGCCCCACAGCCAGCCGCCGGAGCGGTCGACGCCGGTTTGAATGTACGCAAGTTCCATCGGGTTAATAAGACCAACTTCTGTGTCTATCTTCGCCCGCGAAGAGCCCGCCAGCAGAACGCGGTCGCCTGGTTGAAACTCGTAGTCGAATTCCGGAAGCACAATGTTCTGTGTGCCCCGGCGAACGAATAACACCATCGCATCGGAAAGTTCTTCTCGGTTGTGCGGGTCTGTGAGCAGGTGACGCACTGTGAACGGGCGGTCTTGTTGCATCGCCTCGAAGACAGCAGGGGTGCGACGGTTGGAGATGACAAGATCCCAGATTTCGGGGATCCTGCCGTGGTCGAGCAGAAGCAGCTTTTCCGTCAGCTTGTGACATTCGGCCTCGGAAAGCTGCGGGAAGAAACGCAGGAACCTGCTCAGCAGCGGGGTAGTGATTCTGGCCAGGAACTCTTGAGCGACGATACGGCTCGGCTCCATGACAACGTTCGTTGCGAACGCGTCGAAAAGCGGCTTGTTGGCCCGGAGATTCTGCCTGGTGACGATGAATAAGTCGTGTCGTAGCGCCCTGGCCGTCACGCCGATCGCCAGGTTTCGGGTGTCCGAATCGCTGCCGGCAACCAGACCGAGGGCGTGGTCAATACCCGCCTTCTTCAGGTCGTCGCTCTTGGTCCCGGTGCCGTTAACATCAACCCCGCCATCCTCGAAGTATTGGCTGTCGACGACGGTCACCGTCACACCAACCGAGCGCAGGCTATCGGTCATCTCGCGGCCAAACCGTCCGTAGCTGCAGACGATCCAGTGGCCGGCGGGCGGGTAGTGGATCTGGCTGATCGGGTCGCCGGTTAGGCCTGTGAGTGTGGTGCGCAGGCGATAACGCTCGGGCGTCGTGATGGCGGACGCCAGATTGTCGCTGAAACGTTCGAACGGGTTGATGACCAGGTCGCCGCCGAACACACCTAAGTGCGTCTCGGTCTCGGCGTTTCGGATTCGAGCCAGGACGGCCACCTTCGGAGCCAAAAGGCGGACGGTGACGGCAATTGCCTGGTTAACCGAGTCGTCCTCCGCAAGCGCAACCACACCCTTGCAGTAGCGGCTCATCAGACCTGCCGAAACAAGCGCATTCGGTTTGGAGGCGTCGCCGGTCAAAGCAGGAAAATCCACGGAGAAATCCTCCAGGCGCAGCCGGCTAATTTTCTCTTCCTGCTTATCAATGACGACGAAACGTAGGTTCAGGTGGTCGAGGCCGTGCATCACCAGGATGCCGGTCTCTCCGACACCACAAACGATATAAAACGGTTCCCTAATGGCCTTTACCCTGCGGCTGAAACGTGCAGCCCGTAGCGTCTCGCCAAACGCCTTATCCTGCAGCAGCCCGATGATCGCAAACAGCGAATACGTCCAACAGCTAACAGTCAGCAACACCGTGAACAGCGTCCACATTCGCTGGGCCGCGTTGAACGGAATCGGGATCTCACCGAAGCCGATCGTGGTTGCCGTGTAAACCACGACGTAGAAGGCCTCGAACGGGTTCAGCGGATCCACCAGGTTGCCAAGCTCATCCGTGCTCGGAATGATCGTGTAACCGGCAGTGGCTACAGCAAAAGCTGCGATCAGCAACAAGATGGGGAATCGCATCCTGCGCATGACGAGGTAGAAAACGTCAGATATGACGCCCTGCTTCCTCAAATCGCGATCGTGAGTCTGCATATCTTTGAGCGCTACCTGCGTGCTTGCAACAATTCGCCGACCATCAAAACTACTGAGACCGCGTTGGCCAGCATCGCGCCTGCAGACAGCGAAACTACGACGGAGATGTGCGTTGACGTCAGACCGGTGGTGGTCATCTCAGAGCAGATCACCCAGACGATTACGCCAACAATTAGCTGCAGGTCGGCAACCAGGCTGGTTGACAGGTGCACAGCGCCGAGCTGGGTTCGATCGCCGAACTTGAGCACCGTGGCGATCAAGCTCGTCACCAAAGCGGCCATCAGCTCAGCGCCATTGTGCATCGCCGGCTCGGAAATCGGCCCGTACCAGAATCCGAAGTTGAGGGCCGCAGCCATAGTGATGAAGAAACCAAACACCACTTTTTCGAGGTTCATCAGATTGTCCTTGCTAATCGAAACTTCTCTAGCCGCTGGCCTTTCGTCCAGTCGGAACTAAAAGGGACACTAACCCTACTCTGGAGTCCCTGACTATTTAACATAATCTAGCCCTCTGACAATTTTTATTTCTCTTTGGGCACCTTTTGTTTTTCTTACGCCTCAGTTGCCCGGCTGGATAGCGTGGAGATATGAGTTTGGCGAATTCTGAACGCAAGAAACTGGCCGACACGCTGCATGCCGTCGGCCCGGATGCAGTGACTTTGTGTGACGGCTGGTCCGCCCACGACCTGCTTGCCCATCTTTGGCTGCGCGAAACCGACCCGATCGCGGCAGCCGGCATGTTTTTTCCGCCGCTAGCCAAGCAGACCATCAGAAAAATGGAGGAGGTCAAAAGTAGCTACGACTTCGACGACCTTGTCGGTAAGTACGCCGCTGGCCCACGCGGGTTCTTCAAGATTTCCAAGGTAAACGAACTTGGCAACACACTGGAGTGCTTCGTCCACCACGAGGACTTGCGACGCGGCGACGGCGACAACGATCCCCGAACCTTGCCCAAAGATCTCGACGACGCGCTCTGGTCGGCAGTCAAAAAACTTGCGAAAGTAAGGCTCAGAGGTTTCAAGAGGGGCCTGATCCTGCACCGAGAGGGCCAGTGGGGAGGGGCCTCCGAGTCCGTTTCGCTTGGCGAAAACCCGATGACGATCTCTGGTGAGCCGGGCGAACTCGTCATGCTGTTCTTCGGACGCGGCCACGCGGCTAACCTCGACTTTGACCCAGAAGACGCGAAATCCGAGCTCGAAAAACTGAAACTTTCCGTATAGATAAAGGGCGGTGCCCGAAGGTCCCGCCCTTTATCCTTTAGTGGATTCGCTTATACGGCGAGTAGCCGTCAACCGGCTCGACCAGCGGCGTCAACACCGCTACCTGGCCTGGCTCCAACGTGATGTCGACCATCGAACGCATGATCTCGAGGCGCTGTCCGGTGAACTCGTCGAGCAGCAGCGCGTGATCCATCAGTTTCGAGTTGGCGAGCAGAACCGTCTCGGTAACCGTCTCCTTGCCGGGGTTGGCGATGACGAAGACCGAATCCTTAACGCGGTTCGTGCGGCGCTCGAAGCCCAGCAGCTTCTCGGCAACCAGCCAGTTCAGATCGCCGATGCGCAGCGCGCGGTGTTCGCGACGCAGTTTGATCAAGTCGCGGTATAGGGCGAGCGTCTGGTTGGAATCGTTCGCCAGATCCCAGCGCATCGGGGCTCGGGACTCAGGCTCTTCGCCGCCGGTCATGCCGAGCTCCGTGCCGTAGTAGAGGTTCACCGACCCTGGCAGCGTGAACTGCAGGAAAATCGCCAGGCGACGCTCCCGCTCGTTCGGCAACACGTGCGTGATGCGGGCGGTGTCGTGATTGTCCAGGTAAACCCACGACTTGAGCATGTGCTCGAAATCGCATTCGTCGAACATGCGCTCCATCATCCGCTGACCCTGTGCTGAGCTGATGCGGCCGTCGGCGATGCGAATGATTATCTCGCGCAGCGGGAAATTCAGCACTCCGTCCAATTCGGGGAACCATTCGGCCGGCCAGTTAGGCATCTCGCCGAGAACCAGCGACTTTGGCTTTTCTTGGTGCGCGGCCTGGGTGATCTTGCCCAAGAAATACATGCCCAGCTCGTAGGACACATCCAGGCGCCACCCGTCCGCGCCCTCGCGCAGCCATGAACGCACCACCGAATCCGCGCCCGACCACAGATGCTTCGCAACCGCAGGATTCTCCAAAACCAGTTCCGGAAGGTTTCGCACATTCGCCCAGTTCCGTGAGCCATCGGGCAGGTTCGGGTCGATCTCGAACCAGCTGCGGCTCGCGTTATCGGGGTTTGGCTGTTCCTGAAAAGCCAGCGACTTGCGTCCCAAGTGGTTGAAGACGCCGTCTAGAATCAGCCGCAGATTGTTGTCGTGTAGATCTTTAGCCAGCGCGCGGAAATCGTCCATGGTGCCGTATTCATCGCGGACGCCCCGGTAGCTGATTCCGTCGTAGCCGTGATTGGTCCAGGCCGGGTTAATCGGGGTGGTGTAGAGGACGTCGACGTCCAAAAACTTAAGATAATCGATGCGGCTGCGGGTGCTCTGCAGGTCGCCACCCCAGAAATCTAGCTCGTGGCTCCACACCTCGTGCTCGTGCAGGTAGTGGCCTTTCCGGGGTTCCTCCGACCAGTCGTGCAGCTGCTTCGGGCGCTCATACAGATGCCTCTTGGCGTCAAGATTAGCCGCAGGGACGAACCTGTCCACGATGATCTGATAGATACACGCGCCGTTTCGCCAGTCCGACTCGCGTTCCTCAAATTTGCGCCAGTAGGTTAGATCCCGAGTGTTCGAGTAGTCCAGGAAAGACATCCGTAACCGCTTTCTGAAAATGCCTAGAAATGTGAATTTAATTTTATAGGCGAACGCTAATAAAACGCTCAAGGCGCATATGCCAGAGACTAAAAAGTTATGCGCACTAAATTGTGCAGACCGAACAAATTAACCCTCTTTGTTACGCTGGCTGCGCTCGTTCGACCCCCTTCTTCCGCTCAAAGCGTGAAAGGAAAACCTCAAAAAGCGCTAACAAAATTTTTTCCAGACGAAATTTTCGAAGAAGATGGAAATAGTCCAAACCGAAGGGATGAGATGGAAAACACGGATCTAATCGAATTATGCGAAGAGGCGATTCGCTTCACGCAAGAATTGATCAGGATTGACACCTCAAACTACGGCGACGGCACCGGCCCAGGAGAAGAAGAGGCCGCGCAATACGTTCTAGACCGCCTGGCGGAGGTGGGGCTGAGCGGAGAGACTTTCGTTGCAGCGCCCAAACGCCACAGCGTCGTCGTGCAGATCGCCGGAAAATCCCGTGACGGTCTGCTCGTCCACGGCCATCTCGATGCGGTTCCCGCAGACCCGCACGACTGGAGCGTCGACCCGTTCAGCGGCGAAATAAAAGACGGCTGCATTTGGGGCAGGGGAGCGGTCGACATGAAGGAGATGGTTGGCATGATGCTGGCCATCGTCCGCAAAATCGCCCGCGACGAGATCGTGCCCAGCCGCGGCCTCGTCTTCGCCTTCCTCGCAGACGAGGAGGCCGGTGGCTGGAACGGTGCGCGCTGGCTAGTGCGCAACCATCCGGAACTTTTCGCCGGCTGCAATCAGGCCATCAGCGAGGTCGGTGGCTACTCAGTTTCGCTGCCCACACCCGACGGCGACAGCAAACGTGCCTACCTGCTGCAAACCGCCGAGAAGGGTTTCCACTGGGCCACCATCAAGGCGACGGGCACCGCCGGCCATGGGTCCCTTAGGAACGACGACAATGCCATCGCCAAGCTGTCCCGCGCCCTGACTCGCATCGCCGAATACTCCTGGCCGCAGGAATACGTAACCACCGTCAGGTCCATGTTTGACGGCCTGACTGAGATAACCGGAATCGACGATCCCGCCCAAGTGCTCGGGCTTCTCGGTGCCGCCAAGCCGTTTGTCGAGGCCACGGTGTCCAACACATCGAACCTCACCAGTCTGAGCACCGGCGACCTCGGAAACGTCATACCTTCTGTAGCCACCGCGCAGATCGACTGCAGATTCCTGCCCGGCCACCAGGAAAGCTCCCTCGACAAAATCCGCGAGCTATGCGGCGACGACGCCCAACTGATCGTCAACAAAACCGGCACTGCAGTCGAGGCGCCTATCGATACGCCATTTGTTCAAGAAATGGCCGACGCGCTTTCCGCCGAAGATCCCGGCGCCCGACTCGTTCCCTACTGCATGTCCGCAGGCACCGACAACAAGTCGTTCTCTTGGCTGGGCATCTCCGGCTACGGCTTCGTCCCGCTCAAACTGCCAGAAGGCTACGAGTTCGCGCGCATGTTCCACGGCGTAGAAGAGCGCGTCCCCGTCGAATCCGTAGAGTTCGGCACCCGAGTGCTCTGGAACCTGATCGCCAAAACTGATTAACGGGTGCAGGAAATTTCATAGTCGGACCTTTTGGTTCTCTTTAATTTTCGACGCATTAGCGGGAACCGAAAAGCTCGTAGTCAGATCTTTTGGTTCCCGCTAACTTGAGAATTTTTAACGGGTGCATAAAAGCTCGTCTACGGACTTTTCCGTCCCCGTTGTTTTTCGTCGACGTCGTTGTAGGTCTGGACGTTCTCGGTTGGTGGTTGGCCTGGACGTTCAAGGTCGGCTGCTGACCCGACTGCTTCGGGGCGGTTGCTGGTCTGGCAGCTAATGGAGGTTGTGGGATTCGGGATTAGTGGAACAGCTGCAGCCCGACGATTCCCGTCACAATTAACGCTAGGCACACGATGCGGGCGACGGTTACGGGTTCGCTGAGGAAGATGATTCCGACGAGGGCGGTGGTGAACGCTCCGCAGCCGGCCCAGACGGCATAGCCAGTGCCGACGGGGATCGCGCGGAGGGCGTAGGCGAGCCCGCCCATCGACGCACCGCAGGCGGCGAGAAAGACGGAACTCCAGAGCAGCTTGTTGCCTTGGGACAACTGGGAGAGCGCGGTGGCCCAGACGGATTCGAGCATTCCGGAGACGATCAGTATTAACCAGTGCATGATTTTCTTCTGCCTCGACCGTCGTCAGATCCGGGTACGGCGGGCCACTCGTCCGGTGAGGCGGACGCCTCGGCTAGAAAAAGTGAAAGCCCCCAGACGGGGGCTTCAACTCGAATGGCGGAGGATACGAGATTCGAACTCGTGAGGGCGTGAACCCAACCCGCTTTCCAAGCGAGCGCCATAGGCCTCTAGGCGAATCCTCCGCGGACCATCTTAACGGATAGGTGCGCGGGTTAGTCAAATGAGTGGATGCGGTCGGTATGTATTTGATGTGCTAACCTTTATCAAGGTTCTCCGCGCGGCGGAATCTCGCCCAACTCCCCCAGGGTCGGAAGGCAGCAAGGGTAAGTGAGCTCTACCGGGTGCGCGGGGAACCCCTTTTTATGCCTAAAAACCATCTGACTGTAGTCCTTTGAACTTGGGGTTTTATTTTGGCGAGTTCCGGCAAGACGTGGTCTGTCAGGGCCAGTCTTTCTTGCTTCCTTTTGTAAAGTGCCTAGCCGGAAGGTTTTATTGCGCCGCATTGCCAGATTTTTATAGTTAGTGTCCATGTTTTGTCACGCAGTTCGTGGGTGCCTACCTGGGCGGGACGGGATTTTGCCCAACTTTTCAGAGCGATATCGAAAATGTCAGTGGGGGACTCTAGGCTTTATGACGTGATTGACTCCGACCCCGAATACGACGACTACGGCACCCAACCGGAAGCCGAACTGCCCGATAATTTCTTTGAGCAGGACGGTCCGGGGCTTTTTGACGCTCCCCAACCTCCGGTGAACCACGAGCCGCCTGCCGAGGTTGCTCAGCTGTCGCAGGAGGAGCAGGTCGTCCCGATCGAAGAGGACGAGGAGCCCGCTCCCCCCGATCAGGTGACCGAGATGGTCGAGAAAACCGAGCTGCAGAACCAGGTTGAGGCCGTCGCCGATGAGGAAGACGACGCACACTTGGCGCTGTATCGGCGTTACCGCCCGGACTCGTTCGAGGAAGTCATCGGTCAGGATCACGTCACCAAACCTTTGATGAGGGCGATCGAAAATAACAAGGTCAATCACGCATATCTGTTCAGCGGCCCCCGCGGTTGCGGTAAAACCACGTCCGCGCGAATCTTGGCCCGCTGCCTTAACTGCGAACAGGGCCCGACTGCGCACCCGTGTGGCGTCTGCCAGTCTTGTGTAGATCTGGCGACGGGCGGGCCAGGCTCCATTGACGTCATCGAGATCGACGCGGCTAGCCACGGCGGTGTGGATGACGCCCGTGAGCTTCGCGAACGCGCATTTTTTGCCCCGGTCGCCAGCCGCTACAAGGTTTACATCGTCGACGAGGCCCACATGGTCACGCCGCAGGGCTTCAACGCTCTGCTGAAGCTGGTTGAGGAGCCGCCGCCGCACGTCAAGTTCATTTTCGCCACCACCGAGCCGGAGAAGGTCATCGGCACGATTCGTTCGCGAACCCACCACTATCCATTCCGGCTGGTTCCGCCGCGAATTCTGACCAGCTACCTTGAGGAGATCTGTGAGGCCGAGAACGTCCAGGTGGAGAAGGGCGTCCTGCCGCTGGTTGTCCGCGCGGGTGCAGGCTCGGTTCGTGACGCGCTTTCTGTGCTCGACCAGTTGCTCGGCGCTGCCGATAAGGGTGAGGTTAGCTATCAGCAGGCGGCGGGTCTGCTCGGCTACACGCCCGATGCCCTGCTCGACGAGATCGTCGACGCCTTCGCCGCCGGCGACGGTAAGGGCGTGTTCAAGACCATCGACAAGGTGATCGAGGTCGGTCAGGATCCCAGGCGTTTCGCCGAGGATCTGTTGCAGCGAATGCGCGATTTGGTGATCGTCGCTCAGGTGCCCGACGCCATCAGCTCCGGCCTTATCGACGTTTCCGACGACCAAGCCCAGCGGTTGACGTCTCAGGCGGGCGCGCTGGGTGCCGGCGAGGTGACTCGTGCGGCCGAGGTTTTCGCAACCGGTCTGACGCAGATGCGCGGCACCACCGCGCCCAGGCTCAACCTGGAATTGATCTGCGCGCGGGTTTTGTTGCCGGCCGCCGATAACGACGACGCGGGAATCAACGCCAGGCTGGATCGCATCGAACGCAGGCTGGACATGCCGCAGATGCCGGCGCGCAGTGGAGGCAGGCACTCCGAGCCGCAGCATGCTCAGCAGGCGCAGCCAGATCAGAGGAAGTCTCCGCAGGGTGCCGCCCAGCCAGTGCAGCAGAGGCTAGCCCAGCACCGTCCTGCTCAACAGACCCCGGTTCAACAAAGGCCCGCGGCCGCCGAAGGTTCCCAGCCACCCGCGCAGCAACGACCTGCCCAGCAGCGGCCAGCGCAGCAGCGCCCGGCCCCCGAGCAGGCGGCGCCACAGCAACGACCTGCCCCCCAGCAGGCAGCTCCGCAACCAGATTCGGATTCAGCGCACCGGGGCAATCAGGGTCAGCCTGCACAGCAGCAGGCTCCGCAGCAGCGTCCGGCGCCCCAACAGCATTCGGCAGAGCAGGCCGCTCAGCAACCATCTGGCGCTAGGCCCGACGGAGAGCCGCTGAGCGTGGTGGACGTGCGCCGGCTTTGGCCGAATGTCCTCGAAGAGGTGAAGCGCCGCAAGCGGTTCACGCACGCACTGCTGAGCCAAAACGCGTCCGTTGTGGCGTTGGAGGGCGGCGTTTTGACGCTGGGCTTCAACTCGCCGGGCACGCTAGAAACATACGAGCGTGGCGAGAGCCAAGAGGTTCTTCTCGAGGCGCTGAAGTCCGTCATCGGGGCGGATCTGCGAATAAAAACGGTCACCAACGACGGTCAGCAGCATTCGCCTAGGCAAGAGTCCGAAGAGGAAGATGCGGAGCCGGTCTCCGAAGCGGTCGTCGAAGGCGTGTCCCTAGACGACGAAGTCATCGACGACCCAACCGTCAGCGTCGACCAGCTGATCACCTCCAAGCTGGGTGGCAAGTTGATCTTCGACGATTCGGACCCAGACAACAACCAGGTAAGCTAAATAGCCGGCACGAAACCGCGCCGGAGAAGATTTTAAGGGGATTGGATGTTACCCGAAGGCATGGACATGAACGCGCTTTTGCAGCAGGCGCAGGCAATGCAGGCCCAGCTTGAGCAGGCCCAGCAACAGCTGGCCGAGTCGACGTTCACCGGCACGGCTGGCGGAGATCTCGTCATCGCAACCGTAAGCGGCCAGGGCATGTTGACCGACCTGAAAATTTCTCCAGAAGCAGTCGACGTAGACGACCTGGACTCGCTGTCCGACCTGATCATCGCAGCTGTCCGCGACGCCGCCAGCCAGGTCACCGAGCGCGCACAGTCCCTGATGCCGGACCTCGGCGGTATGGGGCTCTAAGACTTGTACGACGGACCAGTTCAAGACCTAATCGACGAGCTTGGGCGGCTGCCAGGCATCGGCCCGAAGAGCGCCCAGCGCATCGCCTTCTGGCTGCTAGACCAGCCCAAAGAGGACGTCGAAGCGCTAGCCAGCGCCCTTGTCGTGGTGAAGGAGCAGGTGCACTTCTGCGAGATCTGCTTCAACGTCACAGACCAGGAAGTGTGCCGAATCTGTCGCGACGACCGCCGCGACCGCACGAAAATCTGTGTGGTGGAGGAGAGCAAAGACGTCGTCGCCATCGAGCGCACGCACGAGTTCCGTGGGCTCTACCACGTCCTTGGCGGTTCCATCAGCCCGATCGACGGCCGCGGCCCCGGCGACCTACACATCGCCGAGTTGCTCAAGAGGCTGTCCGACACTAACGTCACCGAGATCATTTTGGCCACCAACCCGAACCTTGAGGGGGAGGCAACCGCCACCTTCCTGACCAGGCTGCTCGCCGAAACACCCGGCGTTCAGGTCAGCAGGCTGGCATCCGGCCTGCCCGTTGGTGGCGATCTTGAATACGCCGACGAGGTCACGTTGGGGAGGGCGTTCAGCGGCCGCCGCGTCGCACAAAGCTAGCGATGAGCCTCGCACAAAGCTAGCGATGGGCCTCGCACAAAGCTAGCGCTACTGCCGCGCTCTACCCTTCGTGAACGTGACAGTTAACGTTCTTTTCGGATTACCTCGACGCCAGCCATCAAAGCCAGACCGGTGATCGTGATTCGGGGAGAGCCCTCCGGCGTTTCCCGCCACGGCGAGGCCATCTGCGGCTTCTTCCAGCCGAAACCGCCCATGATCCCGAAGCCTTTGATGCTGACCTGCATCTCCGGGGGAACCGTGATCTCTGTGCCACCCATCAGATTCCAACACGAAATCTCGACCTCTTGCGACTGAAACTTCGCGTAACGCAGGTCTATTTCGCAGCCGCCCATGACGGAAATCGTGACGTGCCTCGAAGGGCAAACCCAGGGCCCAACCATCTCTTGACCGCTTAAAATGCCAACAGAAAATTCCCTGCCGGCCTCACCAGGCTTCGAAGAATAACTGATAGGGACACCATAGTTTTTGCTAACAACCTCGTCGGCGCGGTGAGAATCTTGAACTAGCGGCCATTGATAGCCCTGGTTGAGGTCACTGATCAGAAACGCCAACTCGGCAGAGTCCTGCGTGCCCCAAACCCGTTCAACCCTGCGGTTGAAATCTTCGTCGCTTAACATTTTGTTCGCATAGGCGGCAGACAGTTTTGCCTGGGCGTCGCGGCGTTCATCTTCGCTGATTGGCATGGTTAAAGAATAACAAGGCGAAGGCTAGCGGAGCGTGGTCGTGATCTCCGGATTCTTCCGGTCGTCGTCAGGCTTGGAATTGGTCCAGAAATAGGCCCGGAAATTGCTGGATTCTGCCGAATCGATTTTGCTGAAAACCAGGTCGGCGCGAAACTCGTATTCGCCACCGGCCGCCACTAGCGGTTTCTCGTTGACGCCTCGCCAGACCCTCTCGTGGCTGATCTGTCTATCGCCATCCGGGTCGTGACGCGTCCATTTCAGGTAAGCGCGAATGTTAGTGTCGATCACGCATTCGACGTCGGAATTGTTCTTGAACGTCAGCCCCCATTCAACCAGTCCGGTTTCGGAGTTATCCCTGATGAACGGCGAGAAAGCACCGTCAACCTCAGAACACGACTTGGGTGCGCTGGGCACGCTCGGCTTCGGTTCGGGAGTGGGCACCGGAGTAGGATCTGGCGTTGGTTTCGGAGTCGGTGTCGGAGTGGGCTCCGGTGTCGGCGTCGGCTTAGGAGTGACGGACTTATCCGGGCTCGGTGCCGGGGTCTGCTCGGTCGAGGGCTTTACGCTCGGCGCAGGCTTGTGGCTGGGTGTGGCCGCAGGCGTGGACGGCTGCTCAGGAGCCGCAGTCGGGACATTCACCCGGGAAGCAGCATCGGGCAGCTCGCCCGCATTACGCGGGGCAACGCGCGGGCCATCAGAACCGTTCGAGTTCCGCGAAGAATTCTGTGTATCAGAACCGCCCACGTCCTGCGGCCTGACGACGGGCGCAGAAGCTGCCGAAGGCTCGGCTCCCGAAGGTTGGGCGTCCGCAGAACTAGCGGACGGGCTCGGCGTTGGGGTGGCGCTGGGCGTCACTGATCGAGACCGCGAGGCGGTCGGGCCAGGAGTGATGGCGATGTCGCCGTCTGAATCGGGCTGACCGCTCACCAGACCGAAGGCCAAGGCTGCGGCGATGCCGACGCCGGAAACGGTGGACAGCGCAATGACAACGTGATGCACGAGGTGCGCGTGGGTGGCCGACTTGTAGGCATTCGCTGCGAGCGCGTCAGTGAAAGCGGACGGCTGGGCAGGGGTGTTCTTGAGTTCTTCAAGCTTCTCAAGCATTTGCCTCACCCGCCTTCTCTGCTGTGCTGTCTAGCGAATTCAACTTCTGGAGGCTTCTGTGCGCACTGACCCGCACCCAAGCCTCGGACTTGCCGAGCATGGAAGCGATCTGAGCGACCGGGAGGTCGTCAATATAGCGGCCAATAACCACTGCGCGTTCCAGTGGACTGAGCGTCGCTAAAGCCTTAGCGACGCTCAACTCGGTGTCGATTGACTCCCAAGGATCGACTTCCTCGGGGACAAAAACATTAACCGGGGTCTCCTGGTAGCCACGTTTACGGGCGAAGGAGAGGAAGATGTTCGTAAGGATCTGCTGGCAATAAGCGCTCGGAGTTTCAGCTGCCGAGACCTTTTTCCATTGCCTCAGCATTTTCTCTGCCGTTTCTTGCACGAGATCTTCGGCGAAATGCCAGTCGTGGCAAAGCAGGAGGGCACGACGAAACAGAGCTGGCGTCTCTTCCGCCAGCAACTGTTGGAAGTCTTCCCTGGTTGCCAACCGCTGACCTTTCTAAGGAAAACAGGTACAGGAAATGTGTATACGCCTCGCGCTGTGCGAGTTTCACATTTTACCATGCAGGCACCCATTCTCATTTTTAAGCAGTGCAATCGAATCTTTTTCGTCTGGCCTCGGCGTCCCCAACACCGAGGCTAGAAGAGCGAAAACTGATCGAATAGATCGTCGACGAAAAATTCCCCATATTCGTCGCAAAAGTCACCCAAGAAAATACCCATCCGGTAATTCTGGGAGACCCAGGAAGACTGTTTTCAGCGGCCTTCATTAGTACCGATGCGGTGAGGGTGTGGTTTCGTTACACAAAATAAAAAAATTTTTTTAAGTCCAGATCGTGGAAGCTAATTGGCCAGTTTTTCCACCTCGACATATTGTGTGTGTTGCAAGGCGCTGATGAGGCAATCACCTCGGAGCCGCTGGAAGAACGGCGAAAACCAAGTAGAACCGGCAGCAACAATAAAATTAAGCGGGCAGCTATCTGCCAATTAAGGGTGGTACCGCGGCGGTGACGTCGTCCCTTTCGTTAGTGACAATCGCTAGAGAGGGATAAATGAGCGAAACGCCTAAGGCCCGCACCTATGCCGAGGTCCCGGCGCAGATCGATCTCGCCGAGATGGACCACGAGGTTCTCGACTTCTGGGCTAAAAACGACACATTCACGAAAAGCTGGGAGGCAACCTCCGACGGCCAGACGTGGACATTTTTCGAGGGCCCGCCGACGGCCAATGGCCACCCGGGAACCCACCACATTGAGGCCCGCGTATTCAAAGACGTTTTCCCTCGCTTCAAGACCATGCAGGGCTTCCGCGTCGACCGCAAGGCCGGCTGGGACTGTCACGGTCTGCCGGTTGAGCTCGCCGTAGAGAAGGAGCTCGGCTTCGATCACAAGGACCAGATCGAGGAATACGGCATCGAGAAGTTCAACAACAAGTGCCGGGACTCGGTTCAGCAGTACGTGGGCGAGTTCAAAGACCTGACCGAGCGCATGGGCTACTGGGTCAACCTGGACGAGGCCTACTGGACCATGAAGCCCAGCTACGTCGAGAGCGAATGGTGGGCGCTGAAGAAAATCTTCGACGACGGCCGCCTGGTGGAGGACTACCGCGTTACGCCGTACTGCCCAAAGGATCAGACCGCGCTCAGCGACCACGAGGTTTCGCAGGGCTATAAGGACGTCACCGAACCGTCCATCTATGTGCGCATGAAGCTCGCCAGCGGCCCGTGGGAAGGCGCGGACCTGATCGTCTGGACCACCACGCCCTGGACGTTGGTTTCCAACACCGCGGTTGCCGTGCATCCCGAGGTCGAATATGTGCTGGCGCAGCGCGGCGACGACCGCGTCGTGGTTGCCGAGCCGCTGGCCGAAAAGATCCTTGCTGTTGGTGAGGACGAAGAGGCCTGGCAGATCGTCGAAAAGACGGTTGGAGCAAAGATGGAGCGCTGGAACTATCAGCGCCCGCTGGAGCTGGTCGATTTCGCCGACTACTCCGATGAGCCGGCAAACTACATTCTGCTCGCCGATTACGTCACCACCGAGGACGGCACGGGCCTCGTCCACCAGGCTCCGGCCTTCGGCGCTGAGGACATGGCAACCTGCCGCGGATACGGGCTGCCGTTCGTTAACCCGATTGGCCCCGACGGCGTTTTCGACGCTTCCTTGGACCTCGTTGGCGGCCTCTTCTTTAAGGACGCCGACAAGCCGGTCATCGACAACCTGGTTGAGCGCGGGCTGATGTGGAAGATTCAGAACTACACCCACTCGTACCCGCACTGCTGGCGCTGTGACACCCCGCTGATCTACTACGCGCAGCCGAGCTGGTACATCCGCACCACCCAGATCAAGGATGAGCTGCTGCGCGAAAACGAGGCAACCAACTGGTTCCCGGAGCACATCAAGCACGGCCGCTACGGCGACTGGCTGAACAACAACATCGACTGGGCGCTGTCGCGTAACCGCTACTGGGGCACGCCGCTGCCGATCTGGCGCAACGACGAGGACCCCTCCAAGCTGATCTGTGTCGGTTCCCGCAAGGAGCTCGGCGAGTTGGCGGGCAAGGACCTCACCGATCTGGACCCGCACCGCCCGTTCGTCGACGACATCACCTTCACCATCGACGGCACGCCCGGCACCTACCGCAGGGTTCCGGAAGTCATTGATGCCTGGTTCGATTCGGGTTCGATGCCGTTCGCGCAGTGGGGCTACCCCTATGTCGAGGGCTCGAAGGAAGCCTTCGAAGAACACTACCCGGCGGACTTCATCTGCGAGGCAATCGACCAGACGCGCGGCTGGTTCTACACGCTGATGGCGGTCGGCACACTGGTGTTCGACCAGAGCTCATATAAGAACGTGCTCTGCCTCGGCCACATCCTCGCCGAGGACGGCCGCAAGATGAGCAAGCACCTGGGCAACATTCTCGAGCCGATCCCGCTGCTGGACAAGCACGGCGCCGACGCGGTTCGCTGGTTCATGGCCTGCTCAGGTTCGCCATGGGCGTCTCGTCGAGTCGGTCACACCACGCTGCAAGAGACTGTCCGCAAGGTGCTGCTGACCTTGTGGAACACGGTTTCTTTCCAGGCGCTCTATGCGCACGCCAACGACTGGACCCCGGCTGAAGGCCAGGCCCCCGAGCTGGCCGATCGCCACGTTCTGGATCGCTGGCTGACATCCGCCACCCAGCGTCTGGTTAAGGACGTGACCGCAGACCTCGAAAGCTTCGACACTCAGCACGCAGGCATCCTGATCCAAGAATTCGTCGACGACCTGTCCAACTGGTACGTGCGTCGCAGCCGTCGCCGCTTCTGGGCGGGCGAGCCGAGCGCGTTGTGGACCCTGCACGAGACCCTCGAGACGCTGGCACGCGTCATGGCTCCGATCACCCCATTCATCGCGGAGAAGATCTGGCAGTCGCTGATCGTGCCCACCAACCCGCAGGCTGCCGAGTCCGTGCACCTGACCAGCTGGCCCGTCGTCGACGAGTCCGTCCTCGACGACAAGCTCGAGTCGGCCATGAAGCTGACCCGCACTCTCGTCGAGCTGGGTCGCGCGGCCCGCGCCGAGGCGCAAATCAAGACTCGTCAACCGCTGTCTCGCGCCCTGGTCAGCTCCGCAGCCCACGATCAGCTGACCGACGAGTTGGTCGGAGAGATCCTGGCCGAGCTCAACGTTCGCGCGGTCGAGTCGTTCCGCGCGGCGGGGGATCTGGTTGACTACAGCGCCAAGGCCAACTTCCGCGCGCTGGGTAAGAGGTTCGCCAAGCAGACCCCGATCGTCGCCAAAGCGGTTGCCGAGGCGGACGCGTCCGCCCTGGCAGTCAAGATCCACGCGGGACAGAGCGTCACAATCGACGTCCCCGAGGTGGGCGCTGTCGAGCTCGGCCCCGACGACGTCTTGATCACCGAGCGCCCGCGCGAGGGCTGGAGCGTCGTGGAGGGTGACGGACAGACGATCGCCCTGGACCTGAATCTGACCGACGATCTGGTTCGCGCAGGACTTGCCCGTGACGCCGTCCGCTTCATCCAAGAGACCCGCAAATCTAGCGGGCTGGACGTCTCCGACCGCATCTCGCTGCGCTGGGAGGCCGCCGATCGCATGCTGAAGCAGGCCATCGAGGAACACTCCGAGATGATCGCCGGCGAGGTGCTCGCAGTTGAAATGCGCGAGGCCGAGGCTGGAATGGATTGGGCCTGCGACGACGACCTGGGCCTCCAGGTTGCCGTAGCGAAGGTTGATACAAACTAGCTCGTGGCAAATCATGGTTAAAGAGGCTGGCCAATCGGCCAGCCTCTTCTATTTTGCCTAGTCAGAGCGTCTTGTTGCTTTTCGCAAAGGAGCTTCCGGGCTCGCCGACCACGTTTGTTACGGCTTCGCTTTTCATGCCGCTCGCGGATATCCTGAAACGTCCACGAAATAGGACGCTTTTTCGACCGCCTCTTGTTGTGCCAATATTTGAGCCGAGTTTGAAGGCGAGGCATTAATTGAGCGATACAAACTGGCAAGCCATTGCCATGATCGTATATTTCGTGGCGATGATCTCGATTGGGCTTTGGGCCTACACGCGCACGAAGAATCTTGACGACTACATGCTTGGCGGTCGAGACCTGAATCCGACGGTCGCCGCGCTGTCTGCCGGCGCCGCTGACATGTCCGGCTGGTTGCTTATGGGGCTGCCTGGCGCCTTGTACCTTTCCGGGTTGGTCGAGGGCTGGATCGCTGTCGGCCTAACCATAGGCGTGTGGGCGAACTGGAAAATCACCGCGCCGAGGCTGCGCTCCTACACACAGATTGCCGGCAACTCGATCACTCTGCCGTCGTTCTTCGGTAATCGAATGCATGATGAATCCAAGTTGCTGCGCGTCGTAGCGGGGCTGATCATCTTCGTCTTCTTCACTTTCTATGTTTCCTCCGGAATGGTGGCCGGCGGCACATTCTTCGAGACGGCGTTCGGTGTCGAATACCACGTCGGCATGACGATCGTCGCGGGCGTTGTGGTGCTTTACACGCTAGTTGGCGGATTCCTGGCCGTATCCTGGACGGACATGGTGCAGGGCATAATGATGGTTTTCTCACTGGTAGCTGTTCCAATTTTCGGCGTGATCGCCCTCGGCGGACCGGCCAAGGTGGCGCAGGGCGTTGCTGCGGTGAACCCCGATTTCATTTCGCCTTTCGGCGGGGCGACGGTGATCGGCGTGTTAAGTTCGCTGGCCTGGGGCCTCGGCTACTTCGGTCAGCCGCACGTCATAGTCAGGTTCATGGCTATGCGCAGCCCGGAAGAGGCCAAGCCAGCGCGCAGAATCGGCGTCGGCTGGATGATCTTCTCTGTGCTCGGTGCCTGCGGCACGGCCATCGTCGCGATCGCCGCAAACCGGGCGGGAATAATCAATGTGGGCGAGAACCAACACGAGTCGGTCTTCATTTTGATGGGGCAGTCGCTGTTCCCGGCAATCGTCGCTGGCTTCATGCTCGCCGCGATTCTTGCCGCGATCATGTCGACGATTTCTTCCCAGCTGCTGGTTACTTCGTCGGCGGTGGTTGAGGACATCTACCGAGGTGTCAGCAGGCGCGAGCTGACCGATTCCGCCGGCGTCAATCTAGGGCGTTTGGCCGTCCTCTCGGTCTCCGTGCTGGCGGCGATCTTCGCCTGGTTCCGCACGGATTCGATCCTGGCACTGGTTAGCTTCGCATGGGCGGGCTTCGGTTCGTCATTCGGCCCGATCGTCATCCTGTCCCTCTACTGGAGAAAACTGACCACCCAAGGAGCGCTGACCGGCATGCTCGTGGGAGCCGTGACGGTGGGCGTCTGGGGCACCGCGGGCTGGTTCGGCCTCTACGAGATCATCCCCGGTTTCGGGCTTTGCCTGCTTTCGGCGATCGTCGTCTCTAAGCTCACCTACAAGCACAACCCGGCGATCGACCGTGAGTTCGACGCAGCCGCCCGCCTGGCGAACGCTTCGCGCGAGGAAATCGACGAACACTGCGCCAGCTAGGGGTAGCCTGGAAAATCATGAAGGTCATCAATCGTGCTCAGCTGTTGGCGGAGGTTGGCGACCCGCTCGTCGCTTATCAGGTGGGGCCCGACGATATCTGCCTGCTGGCAGACAACTATTGGGCGACTATCACCGCTGAAGACGGGGTGCTTTCCGGCGCGCTTGCGGTGCTTAACGATTCGGTTGACGGCTCCGATCTGATCGGCGAGCTCGAGTCGGTCAGCCTAGAAAATGGCCTGGAGCTAAGTTGGCTTTCTGTCGACGGCAAGCTCGACATCGCAGCCAGGCCGGAGTGGAAATATCGTTCCGATTGGGTCTGGATGTGGGCCCAGCGCGTCGTGGGCGGCGAAGGCTACGACCTGGTCGATCTCGACGATCTGTCCGACGCCGAAGAAATCAACAACTTCGCGATTCCACTCAATCCGCTTTTCGAGGGCTCACCGGGGCACGGCATGAATCTGTTTTGGGTCGGTGCCCGAGGCGACGACGGCGGTTTGATCGGCTGCGGCACGGTTCGCGGAACCCAAGCTGGCTTCGGGCACATCGCTGGCGTCATCGTCGATCCCGAACACCGTGGCAGGGGATTGGGCAGCGCGATCGTCGCCGAGCTCAGCCGCAAAATGCTCGAGCGCGACTCGGCTGTAACCATTAGCGCCTACGCGGAAAATGAAAACGCCATCTGCGTCTACGAACGGCTCGGTTTCAAGCTGGCCCACAGGTTCTCGGTGTGGGCGACTAAGCCGCGTCCGGCTGAGCCCAAGTAAGACCTTGAGACGAATTCCGCGGGCGAACTACTTCCTGAGAAATAGGGGTTGGGCGCGTGAGCTAGTACCGCAGCCGGTATCCTAGCCACATGACTGTCGCGTTAGTAGAGAGCGGACGGACAGCCAAACGGCACCGTCTTTCGTCGATCCTGCTCAAACAGGTGATGGCTATCACGGGGGTCATCTTTGTCTCTTTCGTGTTCATCCACATGTTTGGCAACCTCAAGGTCTATCAAGGCCCCGAGGCGTTCAACCACTACGCGGGCTGGCTGCGCGAAGTCGGCTACCCGCTGATCCCGAAGAAGGGCGTGCTGTGGGCCCTGCGAATCACGCTCGCGGTCTCCTTCGTCCTGCACATCGTCAGCGGTCTGATGATCTACTTCAGGGGCCGCAAGGCGCGCGGCAAGAAACGGCTGCGGCTTTCCAGGATGGGCAATAACGCCCGCCTGATGGTGCCGACCGGCCTGATCATCGGCGTCTTCGTCATCGTGCACCTGCTCGACCTGACCATCGGCAAGGTCTGCGCGCCCGAAATGTTTGTCTCCGGCGATGCCTATGGCAACCTCGTGCGTAGTTTCTCGCGCCCAGGCATGGCCACCTTCTACGTCTTCACAATGCTTTTGATCGCGCTGCACATCGGTCACGGCGCGCGCACAATGCTGCAGGACTTCGGTGTGACGGCGCTGCGCACCAGGAAGGTCTGGGCGCTGATCGGTTCGCTGCTAGCCATTCTTATTTTGCTCGGCAACGCGGCCATCCCCGTGATGGTTCAGGCAGGAGTTGTGTCATGAGTTTTCTGAAGAAGCTACAGGCAGTTTTTGCCCAGGCCGAGACGCTGGAAACCGAACCGGACAAGCCTGTGACCGCCAAACGCGCGCTGAACGTTTCCGTTACTCCCGAGGCGTCCAAGCAGCGCACCAGCCACGAGGGGCTGGACGCGCACGTGCCCAACGGCGATCCCCGCACGGCTTGGCAGCGGCGCAAATCCGAGTACAAACTGGTCAACCCGGCCAACCGCAAGAAGATGAAGATCATCGTCGTCGGCACCGGCCTGGCGGGAAGCGGCGCGGCTGCCGCACTCGGCGAGCTCGGCTACCAGGTGGACGTCTTCACCTTCCACGATTCTCCGCGACGCGCCCACTCGGTTGCTGCGCAGGGTGGCATCAACGCGGCCCGCGCCCGCAAGGTGGATGGCGACTCCATCAAGCGCTTCGTCGTCGACACCGTCAAGGGCGGCGACTTCCGCGCCCGCGAGGCCGACGTGGTTCGACTTGCCGAGGAATCGATCCGCGTCATCGACCACATGCAGGCCATCGGGGCGCCCTTCGCCCGCGAATACGGCGGTCAGCTCGCCACCCGTAGCTTTGGTGGCGTGCAGGTTTCGCGCACCTATTACACGCGCGGCCAGACCGGTCAGCAGTTGCAGATCAACAGCGCCCAGGCGCTGCAGCGTCAGGTGTCTCGCGGCACGGTCAAGCTGCACACGCGCACCGAGATGCTCGACCTGATCGTCGCTGATGGCAAGGCCCAGGGCATCGTCACCCGCGACCTGGTGAGCGGCGAGGTGAAAACCTGGACGGCGCACGCCGTCATCCTGGCCACCGGCGGCTACGGCAGCGTCTTCTTCCACTCGACGCTGGCCATGAACTCCAATGCCAGCGCCACCTGGCGCGCGCACAAGCGAGGCGCCTACTTCGCTTCACCCGCGTTCGTTCAGTTCCACCCGACGGCGCTGCCCGTCTCCAGCTATTGGCAGTCCAAGACCACCTTGATGAGCGAATCGCTGCGTAACGACGGACGAATCTGGGTGCCCAAGGACGCCGACGACACCCGAGCGCCCAACGATATTCCCGAGGCGGACCGCGACTATTATCTGGAGCGGCGCTACCCGGCCTACGGCAACTTGACCCCGCGCGACGTCGCCTCCAGAGCTGCCCGCGTCGAGATCGAGGCTGGTCGAGGCGTCGGACCACTGAAGAACTCGGTGTACCTGGATTTCCGCGACGCAATTGCCTCGCTCGGCAAGGACATCATCGCGGAGCGCTACGGCAACCTGTTCGACATGTACCGTGACGCCACCGGCGAGGACCCGTACGTCCAGCCGATGCGCATCGCCCCCGGAGCTCACTTCTCGATGGGTGGCCTGTGGACGGACTTCGATCAGATGACGTCCATCCCCGGCCTGTTCGTCGGCGGCGAGGCCGGCAACAACTACCACGGTGCCAACCGCCTGGGGGCCAACTCGCTGCTTTCCGCCTGTGTCGACGGCTGGTTCACGCTGCCGCTTTCGGTGCCAAACTACCTCGCCGGCCTGGTTGGCCAGGACGTGCTCAGCCAGGACGCACCCGAGGTGGCCCAGGCCAAACAGGAGACGGTTTCCCGCATTGACAAGCTGGTGAGCAACCCGGGCAAGACCCGCCCGGCCACTTTCCACCGTCGCTTGGGTGAAATTCTTTATCAACACTGCGGGGTTTCGCGCAACGAGGCGAGCCTTCGCGAGGGCCTGACCAAGGTGCGAATTCTGCGAGATGAATTTCACCGCGACGTTCTGGTGATGGGCGAAGACAACCGCCTAAACCAAGAGCTGGAGAAGGCCGGCCGCGTCTCGGACTTCCTCGAGTTGGCAGAACTGATCATCCTCGACGCACTCGAGCGCGACGAATCCTGTGGCGCCCACTATCGCGAGGAATACGCGCTACCGGACGGCGAGGCCGCAAGAAACGACGAACAGTGGTGCAACGTCTCGGCGTGGGAAACCACCCCGAACGGCAGCCACATCCGCCACAGCGAGGAGCTGCGCTTCGAGCTGGTTCCGCTACAGGTTAGGAATTACCGATGAGGATCGAGCTAGAGGTCTGGCGCCAGGCCGGGCCGAACGAAAAGGGCCGTTTCGAGAGCTACGTGCTCGACGACGCCACCCCCGAGATGAGCCTGCTTGAGCTTCTCGACAGGCTCAATCAGAAGCTATTCGACGAGGGTATAGAGCCCATCGCATTCGAGTCGGACTGCCGTGAGGGTGTCTGCGGCGCCTGCGGCGTTAGCGTCAACGACCGCCCGCACGGGCCTGTACCCAACACGCCGAGCTGCCGCCAGCACCTGCGCGCATTCGGCGACACGAGGAAGCTTCGCATCGAGCCGTTCAGGGCTGCGGGATTCTCGGTGGTTCGCGACCTGATCGTCGACCGCAGCAGGCTCGATGACGTCATCCGCGCCGCCGGCACCGTTTCTGTAGATGCGGGCACCGCCCCCGACGCCGACGACCTGCTCGTCTCGCACGAACAAGCCGAGAAAGCGCTGGACTTTGCGGCCTGTATCGGCTGCGGGGCTTGCGTCGCGGCCTGCCCGAACGGCGCAGCCTACCTGTTTGGGGGAGCGAAGCTGACGCATCTGGCGATGATTCCGCACGGCGCCAAGGAGCGCGGGCTGCGGGCCAAGAAGGCGGCCCAGGTTTTGGACGCCGAGTTCGGCCCGTGCTCCAGCTACGGAGAATGCGTCGAAGTCTGTCCGGCCGGCATCCCGC
Organism: Propionimicrobium sp. BV2F7; assembly: GCF_000510445.1. Lineage (NCBI taxonomy): Bacteria > Bacillati > Actinomycetota > Actinomycetes > Propionibacteriales > Propionibacteriaceae > Propionimicrobium > Propionimicrobium sp. BV2F7. The sequence goes on from NZ_AZIS01000005.1 coordinate 202,718, forward strand.
TGACGGCCGTAGCCGCGGTCAATAAGGAGCGGCTGCGCTCGTTCTTCCGAAATAAAGCAGGTTAAGCATTTTTTCGGGTTAACCCCACCCCCGTGCACGGACGTAAAACTTCGTTGGTATAAATGGCTTCATAACCGTTTGAATCAGGGGTGGGTCAGACGGGATCGCGAAAGCGACTGGGGCGAGTTCAACGGCGAACTCGCCTCGTTCATTTTGTCGGTTTCAGCAGTATTGGGACATTATGTGACAACTAAGGCTGTTCGACTAGAGTAAACGCGTCGAATGAAAGGCGTTAATGGTGAACAACGACACCTCATTTCAATCCACACCGCTGGCTCACTCTTGTGAGAAAGATCGCGAGCTGGTGCCTAACCGCATAGTCGCCAAATTTGGTGGTTCGTCGGTCGCGGACGCCGAGTCGATTAAGCGTGTTGCGGCACGCATTGCTCAGGCTCAGCGCAGCGGTAAGCAGGTCGTTATCGTTATTTCTGCGATGGGTGACACCACAGACGATCTGATGGATCTGGCGCTGCAGGTCAGTCCTCAGCCCCGTCCGCGCGAGTTGGACATGCTGCTGACTACGGGTGAACGCCAGTCGGCCGCGCTGCTGGCCATGGCGCTAAACGATCTGGGCGTGGAGGCCTTGAGCTATACGGGCTCGCAGGCTGGTGTCATCACCACCAATACCCACGGCGACGCGCGAATTCTGGATATCACCCCGCGTCGAGTTGCGGAATCCCTCGAGGAGGGCATGGTCGTCATCGTCGCCGGTTTCCAGGGCGTCAGCTACGACACCAAGGACGTCACTACGTTGGGCCGTGGCGCATCAGATACCACGGCAGTTGCTCTTGCGTCCGCGCTGGGCGCCGAGGTCTGCGAGATTTACACCGATGTTGACGGCGTTTTCACCGCCGATCCGCGCATCGCTAAGGGTGCTCGAAAGATCGACGAGATCACCTACGAGGAGATGCTCGAGATGGCGGCTAACGGCGCCAAGGTGCTGCATCTTCGCTGCGTCGAGTACGCCCGACGCGAGAACGTGGCCATCCACGTCCGCAGTTCTTTCACCGACAAGCCAGGCACGATTGTGCGAGGAAGTATCGAAGACGGCGATTTGACCGCCGCAGAGGAGCAACGAATGGAACAGGTTTTAATCAGCGGTATCGCGCACGATCGCTCCCAGTCGAAGATCACCGTGCAGGGCGTGCCCGACCAGATCGGCAAGGCCGCGCGCATCTTTTCGCTGATCGCGAAAAACAACATCAACATCGACATGATCGTGCAGAACATCTCCGAGGTATCCACGGGCGCCACGGACATCACCTTCACGCTGCCCAGTGAAGACACCGAGCGCGCGATGAGTGCACTCAAGGATGCAAAGGAAGAGATCGGCTTCTCCGGGCTGCTCTTCGACGAGCAGGTTGGAAAGATTTCGGTCATCGGCGTCGGAATGCGTTCGAACCCAGGGGTGACCGCGAAGTTCTTCGAGGCGCTCGCTGACAACGAAATTAATATTCAGATGATCAGTACTTCCGAGATTCGCATTTCGGTTGTCGTCGACATCGACCAACTCAACGACGCGGTCCGCGTCGCACACTCGGCCTTCGATCTGGACGCCGACACGGAAGCTATCGTCTATGCGGGGACGGGACGTTGAGCCAAGACGGATTCAGTGCTGAGGCCGACGACGTAGAACGTCACAGTATCGGCCGTAATAGCGCGGTCATGGCCTCCGGCACCTTGGTTTCCAGGGTGCTCGGTTTAGTCAGAACATCCCTCACGGGTGCGGCGATCGGTCTCGGCGTTGTTGGGGACGCATTCAACGGCGCAAACCAGCTGCCGAACTACATCTATCTGTTGATCTCCGGCGGCCTGTTGGAGCCGGTGATCGTCCCGCAGATCGCGAAGGCGGCAAAACGCGCAGATTCCAAGAAGTACATAGATCAACTGGTGACGATTTCCCTGCTTATGCTGGCCGTCGTCACCATCTCTGTGACTGTTGCAGCTCCTTGGCTGTTCTCGCTGCTACATCTGACGCCAGAGGCCCAGAGGCTGGGCACGATTTTCGCGTTCATCTGCCTTCCGCAGGTGTTCTTCTACGGCGTCTACACGGTGTTGAGTCAGGTGCTGAACGCGAGGGGGTCCTATGGAGCTCCGATGTGGGCGCCCGCAGTTAATAACTTGATCTCGATTGCCGGGTTAGCCGCATTCATCGCACTCTACGGTTTCGGCAAGAATGACCCGGGCGATTGGACGGCCACAATGATCTGGTTGTTCGCCGGCACGGCGACCCTAGGCATCGTGGCACAAGGCTTAATCTTGATTCCGCCACTAATCAAGGATGGGTTCAGGTGGCGTCCTAGCTGGGGTTTCCCTCGCGAAGAGTTCGCTCACCTTTCTCGTTACACGGCTTGGACATTCGTCTCTCTGTTGGTTTCGACCATTGGTGGGCTGGTCATTCTCTCTGTTACCTCTATGATGCCTACTATCGCCGCAGAGCGAGGTATCGAGGGTTTCGTGGCAGGCAACAACATCATGAACTACGCCTTCATGATTTTTATGCTCCCACAATCGATTATTGCTGTGAGCGTTATCACGGCAATCTTCCCGCCTATGACTCGTGCTTGGCAGTCTAAGAACATGCCCGCTCTACGAAAGTTACTGAAGCAAGGTCTAGAATTACCAGCAATCTTTCTGATCCCTGCGACTGTCGCGGTCATGGTTTTAGCTGGACCACTCGTTCACGTGTTGTTTCCCGGAAACTCGGAGGTTGAGCTTCGCGCTTTGGCCCCGGTGCTGGTTGTGATGTGCATTGGCATGTTGCCTGTTGGCATTCAGACCCTGCAGATTCGCTACTGCTATGCATCTGAGCAGGGCAAGGCAAATCTTATTTTCCAGATTGCTACGACAGGCATTCAGCTGGGTATCGCAGCGCTTGCGGTCAAGTTCGCTGATCCCAGACATGGCGTCATGATCGTGACAGCTGGCCAGTCATTTGCGTACATCGTTGGGGCGCTTGCCTTCGTGCTGTTTGCTCGCCACCAGGTGCGTCAGCTCTCGCTTGGCGGCACGTTTCGTCTATACGTGAGGTTGCTGATCGCGTCCGGCCTTGCCGGGTTCTGCGCCTGGGGTAGCGCGGAGTTGGTGTTGATGATCAGCACAGGTTGGCTGATGCATGTTGTCGCTCTGGGCATCGGCTGCCTGGTTTTCATCGCGATCTTTACGGTTTGCGCCAAGGTCATGCGCATCACCGAATACTTCGATCTGGTGACGAGTATGCTGGGGCGTTTCCGTAGGAGTTAATCGAGTATGAAAGAGGGGCGGGGAATCATCCCCGTCCCTCTTTTTCTAGTTAGTTCTTCCTTCTTGCCACCAGCGCGGTAGCCGTCAAGGCGGCCAGCCCCAGCAGGGCGACCAGGCTGCCGCCGTTACCCGTCCTCGGGAGTCCGGGCGCCGGAGGCTTCGACGGAGTTGGAGTAGGCGTGATCGCCGGAGGCGGAGGCGTCTCGCTCGGCGTGGGGGTGGGCGTAGGTGTTGGGGTAGGCGTCGGCTTTGCCTTGGTGTTCTTCGCCTTCACAACCAACCCGGCGTCGGTCTTTTCGTAAGCCACTTCCGAGGTGAACCCGTCAAGCGCGGTCTCTTCGACCGTGTAGGTGATCTCGTTTCCGTCGACGTCGCTCTTCGGCAGCCCGGTGAATTCGTGGGCCCAGCCGTTAGCTGCGTTCAACTTCACCGGGTCTGAGACCTTGATCTTCTCGCCGTCCTTGATGGCAGCGAAAAGCTGGAAGCTGACGTCTGCCACGGGGATCTTGTCGTCGGCAAGGGGAGTTCCTTCGTGGTCCACCCACTGCTTGCTGAGGGACACGGAGACGGTTTCGGGGTTGATTTCGTTGGACAGCGAAGTCGAAATCTTCTCGAGCTGATCGTTCGCAGTGAAAGCATCGGTGTACTTGTACTCTGGCTTGTCCGCGGTGCCGATGTTCTCGCGGATCTTGTATGTGATCGGGTTACCGTCGGAATCCTTTGCCAGCAGCCTCTTGAAGCTGGCCTTCCAATCGGTCTTGGCGCTCATCTCGGCCTTTTCCAGGACGAATTCGTCACTGCCGTTAACCCGAACTAGCTCCAGGTCAATCACCTTGTCCTTGGTTAGCTTTGCCAACGCGTCGGGGGAGTTGTAGCCGCCGATTGACGTGTTGTTGAAGCCCTCGGCGAACACCCAATCCTTGGTCAGGTCGACGTCGAAGGTGCCGCCTTCTTCGCCAAACACGACATTGCCGTTAGTTCCGACACCGCCGCCTCGCTGAGCCGTGTTCTTCCTGATGATCAGCTTGGCATCTTTATGCGCGGTGGCCTTACTGTCATCGGTGTAGTCCGAAATCATTCCAGCGTTGCTGAGCTTTATCGTCTTGCCTGCATGGTTGTCCCCGGGGTTAGCGGCATCGTAACGAGGCTTTTGTGGGTCGCCGCCGTCATCGAACCAGTCGATTTTGCCGCCGCCAAGCATCCGGGGCTCGAGCTTGAATTCGGGAGAGCCGGCGCTGCCGTAGTTATCGTGCGCTATCGCGTCGCCAAAAGACTTTGCCTTGTTATCGGCGAGAACCGCCACACCCTTATTCATGTTTATCTTGACCGAGCCGGTGGGGCAGCTCCAGATGCCGCCGCCGATATAGCTGGAACTGTTCTCGGTTAATAGGGCGTTATTGATGTGCGCGGTGTATGTTGCCGTAGCGACGTAGACGCCGCCACCTTGGGGCGCGTAGTTTCCTTCGATCAGCCCCGCGTTAAGAACCACCCTGTTGGAAACTACGTTCACACCACCCCCTGTGTTAGATGCGGTGTTGTTGACTATCTCGCCGCCGTTCATGGTGAAAGCAGCAGGCACGTATTCGCCCCACTCTTGATCCGAGAGCTTAGCTTTTTGATTCTCTCCGGGTTTTTTATCACCTGGGTAAGCGCCGCCAAATACATTCGTGTCCATCGCGTTAACGCCGCCACCATTAGGTGCGCTGTTGCCTGCGATTTTTCCGCCATTCATTGTGGCTTCCGTGTCGCCAAAAAGGCTGATCGCGGCACCACCAAAACCGGCCTGGTTGTTGGAGATCTCTCCGCCATTAACCACCAGCCTTGCGCGATTAACGAATCCGGCTTCTTTCTCCTTCTCAAGTTCTTCAAGAGAGGGACTCCAAAGCCAGCGCATCAAAAGGATGCCACCTGCCCAGCCTTGGTTCTCGGAGATCTTGCCACCATTGATCTCTGCGGTCCCGCCTTCGCCGACCCTGATGCCGCCGGCCTCACCGTATGATGCACCGCTAGTAGCGGAACCACGTCCGTGTGTGATTTCTCCGCCGTTCATGACGAGCTTGCCGCCATTCGACACGGCCACGTTTCCTGCGCCGTATTGCGTGCTACCGGGGTCCTGCCGGCGCCAGTTATCGGTGATCTCGCCGCCATTCATGGTCAGCAGACCGCCGTTAGTAACGGTCACCGCGCCTACATTGGAACCGCTCAGGCCGCGTGCACCGCTGATGGACGAGCCGTCATTAAGCACCATTTCGCCCTGCACCAAAACAACAGGCGAGGAACTCGGAACCCATTCCCCGCGGCTAACAATTAGCATGTCTGCGCCCTGCGTTCCGCTCAACGTAAGTTTCGCGCCCTTCTCAACGTGGACCATAGTCCCCGTGAATCCGTCTTCACGGTTCAGACGGCCGTCGCCGAACCAGTCTTTGTACTTGGTGCCGTCGACAAGCTCGACGTTCGCACCCGCAGGAATCACCAGCGTTCTAGTCAACATCGTGTCGGTTGCGCCAAGATGAATCCGGGTTGGAGTTGAGCCCGCGTCACGAATCATCTGGGAGAGCATGTCTTCCGAACAGGTCATGTCGTTCGGCAGATTCATGCACGTGGTCTCTTGCCTGTTCTCTTCCGCCTTAGCCGCAGACAGCCTGGGCAAAAAAGTGATGCACAAAACCATGGCAAGCAGAACCGCCAGCCACTTGGCAAAAACAGAATTTTCGCGCAACCTGATACGCTCAAACATTAAATTTCGTCCTTATATGTGGGGTGAAGGCCGTAAAATCCGAACAAATAGCCCGGAACGTTTCCAGCTTATCTGAATCTAGACGTTAATGGCTAAAGGTCTTAGACCCCTCGGAAAACCGTCGCCTGGGCGAGGCAGAAAGGTTAAAACGTCAAAGACGGGTTCAGATAGATCTCGTCCCAGCCGTATACCCGATTGAGCAGCCAGGTGATGGTTGCGAGCCTGGGAAAGACGATGGTCTCATCCGCGCCAATCTCCTGCCCATTACTCATGGCCCACGCCAAAGAAGCCATGCGCTCTTGCTCGTCTAAAAGTTCTTCGACGTTGCGTAGCTTGGTGTTGGCGACGAACTTATCCTCGCTACCCAGCAGAAGCGGGCCGGCGAGTTCAAGCCCGTCGACGGGGCTGTCCGGCCAGTCGATGTGTACACGCCTTGTTGCCCACAGCAACTCTTTAAGCGCTTCCGCAGAATCTAAAGGTGCTGACTTAGGGTAGTTTTCGCGTTCGCTCTGCGTCATCGCGGCGATCGCCCTGGGGAACAAGAAGTTGTCGGGGGCGTCCAGATTCTCGGACGTCAGGTATTCGCCCATGACGCACAGCGCGAGTGAGAGCGTGCGTAGCCCAACCACCTGATCTGTCTGCGGGGTTACCTCGCCGGCAGCGCGAACCGGACGAACAGTGTCGGGCACTTCGACAGACCTGGTCTGTAGGAATTTCCGCCATTTCTTAGCTCGCTCCAAGCGCTCATCCAGAACTGGCACCGATGCCTCGTCGGATGCCAGCGAATACCCGCTCGGGTCCAGCAGCTTTCCGCCGGCAAGCAGTATCGAACTGGTCTGGCGCGCCCAATCCTCCAATTGCCCGGCCTCTGATTCCGGCACTTCGATAAAGTAAACCCGCTGCACGGAACGCAGGTGGTCGAGCACGTCGGCACGGTTAGTTCCGAGGGTCGATGACGCGGTCACGGAAAGATCGTGAATGTTCTGAAAAATCTGGGTGTTTTTAGCTTCGCCATCCCACACCGTCAAAGACTCTTGAATCGTGGTGGCAAAGTCTGGTTCCACGAGGCTTCGGCGGGTGGCATAAGCGATGACGAGCATGGATAAAAGACTAGCCAAAAAATTTGCCCGCAGCAGGACACGTCTGGTGCAGGCAGGTAAGCACTCTATTTTTATCCGGCTATGTCTAGTTCAGTAACCGCGGCTATCGTCGAATAAGCGCTTAACTATTTTGCTTGTTGAGGAAATCTTCGTAGAGATCCTTGTCATAAACGATGTCTATTTCGCCTAGCAGTTCGCGATATCCATCCATCCCGCAGTACTTAGACTTGTAGCGGTATAGCCCGTCTTCGAGATCCAACTCGAAAACCCCACCGAAATCGAATTCCTCTCGTCCCTCGGCGATCGAAAGCTTAATTGCCTCCATGATCATTTGAACGCTGGGCTGAAGCTTTGCTTTCCTATTGGCGCTTGCTGCGTAAAGATAACTGACCTTCTTCCCGAAGGGAATGGCTATCGCAGCAGAAAGGACGTCGCCGGTATTGTCTTCGGTCAATAGTAGGTAAGAGTCAGGAAAAGCGGCTAAAAGGTTTTCGAAATATTCAATTGGGCGGTGAGAAATTGAGTGTCTATCTGCCATCTCCTCGGTCAAGGTATAGAAAATCTTGAGCGGTTTTTCTATTGAATCTTGGTCACGTGGACGGATTATTTGAGTCGATAACCCGTCTGTAACCGTTCTACGGATCTGGTAGCGGAACTTTCTCTTGTAGCTCGCAACGATTTCGTCGTAGGTCCGGCCATTAAATTCGAGGATCATGTTGAGCCGAGGGTTGGAGAAACTATGCGGATTCTCCACTTCTCTGCTTCTAATCACCGAGTTAGGTAACTTTCCGTATTCAGAGATCAGTTCTGGCGAGTAGGGCACTTCGGGGTCCATGCGCAGCAGAAAAGCGTTGCGGTCATTAACAATTGGCTCTGCCTCTGCAATAAGTTTTTTTACCGTTTCTATATCGCCGGGCTCGCAAACCGGGCCTCGAGGCGCGTACATGAACGCATGCTCGCCATCATTAGAAATGGACAGAATAGAGAGTGAGGCGCGAATCTCGCCGTTCTCGTCTTCTAGGTAGACGTAGTCGCTATTCCAGTTCTGCTTGACCCTTGCCCAACTAGGTGACTGCATCAATGAGGTGTGGGGATGGGAGGCAACAAATTCCGAGAATTTTGCTACGGCCACCGCGTCAGATTTGTCTAGAACGGGCATGTGATCCTTCCCCTGGAATGGTTTAACCGCAATGCTACCCTTGGGGCATTGAGTTTTCTACGAAATCCTCTTCGGGAGAACAATGGGCGACGTCAGAGTTCAATTAGCTGAAATAACCGGCACAAAAGCTGAAGACTGGTTTTTATTTTTCCGCGCTAGACATGGCATGGAAGCCGTGTTCAATGCGCTTCGGGAGCACCGAGGCGAAGGCTCGGTTGTGACTCAGGCATATACCTGCATCACCGCGGTGAATCCGATAGTTGCCGCCGGGTTGAAACCGGTCTACGCGGATGTATCTGCAGATTCTGTGTCAATCAGCGAGGTTAACTATCCCGAAGACGCGAAAGCGATTGTTCTCCAGCACACCTTCGGCATCATCGACGATAAAAATGTCTCTCGGATAATTTCGGATGCTAAAAAGCAACATATTTTGACGGTGGAAGACTCCGCGCACTGTGTAGGCAGCATGGCTAGGGACGAAAATGGGCCTTTGGCGGACGTCTCCATCCACTCTTTCGGCGGTGAAAAGCTGCTGCCCACTAACTTCGGAGGGGCTATCTGGCTAAATCCTGCATTGGATCAGGAGCTACGCGCGGGGATGATTAATATTTTTGAGAAAGCCGATGCTTTGCCTTTCTCTGGTCGTTTCGCGGCTCGAACCTATAGAGATCAGGTACGGCTATTCGCCCGCGTTCCGCTTTATCGACCCATCCGCAATCTTCTGACCAGGTTAGGTTTTTTCCTCCCACCCATCGCGCAGTGTGAGCGGAGAGGAAAAAACGATTTGAGCCCAAAGCTTCCCTCTAAATGGGTTAGATCTTCAATGGACAAAGCCCTGAACGATTACGATCGATATTTTGATATGAGGGTAAAAGCCTGCGCTGTTTACCTTCGCAAGTTAAAAGGAAAAATTGAGATACCAGCCCTCGTCGACGGTACCCAACCCCTGGTCAGGATGCCGCTATACGTTCCGCAAGGGCGTGGCGCTGAGGACCTATTCAGTGCTGTAAGGGCTGCCGGATTTTATCCCGGACGGTGGTATCGTCCCGCGCTTTTCCCCGGTCCAGATAACCCGAAAATATATAACTTGGATCCTGAGTTGAGCGATCTTCCAGTGACTAAGGATCTGGTTAGCAGGGCATTGAATCTGCCAACAGATGTTAACGAAGCTCAGGCCGAAAAGATTGCCGACGTAGTCCTGGAATGGCTATAAGAAGTTCTACTGGACTCAAACTTTTCTTTGGGAAAATAAAAGCGGAGTTTGTGCTATCCGTTTGAGTTGTCGAGGTTATCGTCTTTGCGGGCTGTGCGACCTCTATACGAATTTGGTGGACACGTAACTCTGCGTGCCCACCAAATACTTGTCGGGGTGACAGGATTTGAACCTGCGACCTCTTCGTCCCGAACGAAGCGCGCTACCAAGCTGCGCCACACCCCGAATATGCAATTTTCCCGACCGTTTTAAGGGCCGACGCCTATATTAACTCAACACCGGTCCAATCTGGCAAATCGGTGGCTCAAACCACCGATTCAGCAGCCAAAAGACTTAAAGCTCGGGTTCTTTCAATTCGACGGTCGTCGCATCCATCTTTTCCGCCTGAGGCCTCAGCCTGAATAGGAAGAAGCAGGCGAGGAAGATGATCACATCAAGCGCGGCGCAAAAGATCAGGTGACGGTTGATGTTTTCGGGCATGTTCGCCAAGGTCGTCAAAACCTGGCTAATGATGACGATCAGCGTGACCAGGAGAGCAGACGGGAGCGCCTTGCGGTAGTAAAACATGATTCTCCTAAAGAGCGATTACTTTTTAGCGACCAGCGTCAACAGCGTCGCCTCTGGTCTACAAAACAGCCTAATAGGTGCATAGGGGCTAGTTCCCAGACCGGCAGAAACATGCAGCGGAACGGTCTTTCCGTTGTTGGTCCACTCGCTTACGCCGCTAGCCTGTGATAGCGGAATGTCGCAGTTAGCCACCAGCGCCCGGTTCACGGGCAGGCAGATCTGTCCGCCATGGGTGTGGCCGGCAAAGATCATGTCCATGTCGTCGTCTACGAAGCTGTTCAAAACTCGCTGATAGGGTGCGTGGGTGACGGCGAAACTCGCGTCGCAATCGTCATTTCGGGGCCCCGCGACGAGATCGTAGCGGTCGATGTTCGCGTGTGCGTCCGCGGTGCCCCGAAGTTCGATCGTGCGGTTACCGACCTTCACCGTTCCTGACGCGTTATCCAGATCCACCCAGCCGTGATCCTCGAATTCCCCGCGCAACCTGCGCCAGGGCAGCGGATCGCGCTGCTTGGGTTGATCTGTGCTCGAATCCCTGACCAAGTACTTAAACGGGTTCGTGGGGAGCGGCGAGACCATGTCGTTGGTGCCGAACACGAAGCCACCTGGCGCGTCCATCAGAGGTCCGAGGGCGTCGATCAGTGGTTCGATTGAATCGGCAGAAGAGATGTTGTCTCCGGTATTGATCACAAGATCGGGCTTAGTCTCGTGCAGCCTTGAAATGAAGCTCAGCTTCTGCCTCTGGTAGGGCATCAGATGGATATCGGAGATGTGTAGGACTCGCAGCGGCTCTTGGCCAGGCCGCAGCGCTTCCACTTCCGCTTCGCGGAGGACGAAGCCCATGCCGGCCTCCAGGATCGCCCCGCCAAGGAGTCCGAGGCCTAGCCCGGTTCCGAGCTTCAGGCAAGTCGTCAATCGCATTATCCTTCTTCCTCCTCCTCGTGCTCTTCCTCTTCAACTTCTGGCTTCGGCTCCGGTTTTGGAGCAGGCTGAGGAGCGGGACGAGCCGTTGAATTATTCCAGGTGGGAACTGCGTCCGAAGGCGGTACCCATGGATCAAACTTGGATTTTGGCATGCCCTCCATCGCAGGCTCCATTAACGCCCGCCAGATGCGTTGGTCGTTGTTGTAGCCGAGGGGCCCGCCGAGAGGAGTCGCGTGGTACGTGCGCATATTACGCAAATTTTCAGGCGTTGAACGCCAACGTTCGGATTCTCTGTCAGCAGCAATGATCACTGCGGTAGAAAGATCCGGCGTGTAACCGACAAACGCCGAAACGCCGTTCGAGTCATCAGCCGTACCAGTTTTGGAAGCTTGATCTATTCCATTCGGGATGTTCGACATCGCAGAAAGCCCGGAAGTATGAGTTTTGTGTAAGACGTAATTGACTCCGCTAGCTACCTTTGGATCAATAGTTTGCTTACAGTTAGCGCTGGGCACCTCGATATCTTCACCCGTCTTCGTCTTGACGCTATCCAAAATGATCGGTGTGCAGTGAACGCCCTTGTTGCCGAAGGTTCCATAGCTAGAAGCCATCGAAAGAACAGTAACGAACGGTGCACCAAGCACGAGCGAGGGAGCCGAGCCCCAATCCTTTAGTTCGTCTCCGAAGCCGTTTTCGTCTGCAACGGGATGAGCCAGCTCTACGCCCGATAACTCAGCCATTTCGGCGGTTTTGCACGGCCCGGTATCCAGGTTGAGGTTAACGAAATAGTTGTTAACCGACCACATCATGCCTGTAACCATGTTGAATGTGCCAGCGGTATGCCCTGCGACTGCGTTGGTCGTTACCCACGGTGGGTTATCGTTCAAAACTCGAGTATTTCCCTCGCAGTCTTGATACGACCTGCCGTTCCAGCTCTGGGTTTGTCTAACTGTGTAGCTTGTTGTATCTGGATATTTTCCGCTGCTGATGGCTGCCGCAGCTGCGTACGCCTTGAACGTCGAGCCCATCATAAAACCATCGTTGCCACCGTATTCCATGGGGACCGAGTAGTTCCAGTACGTCTCTCCGGCTTCCTTATTGTCGCCCATTGCAGGCCTGCTTTGAGCCATTGCTAGAATCTTGCCGGTTTTGGGATCTACTGTGTCAGCAACAGCGATTAGATCGTCTGTTGGAGCGACAACATTTTCCACTGCTTTCTGGGCAGCGTCTTGAATTTTAGGATCGATGTTCAGCTTGATGGTTAAACCCGCGCGTCGAAGCGTGTCCTCTCGTTCCTTAGGCGTGGAACCCAAGCCTGGCATCTGGTCGCTAGTCAAAATGTTTTCTGCGTACTGGCAGATGAACGGGTACCTGGTGCCAACGCAGCCGTTTGGCTTGACGGAAACCTTCGAGGCGTCGAACGGTGTTTCAGAAGCCTTATCGGCCTCCTCCCGGGGCAGGCCCTGGTATTCGACCATCGCGTTCAACACCGCGTCGCGACGAGCCAGCGCCGCATCGAGGTTGTTGACCGGGTCGCTCGTCGAAGGATTCTGTACCAGGCCGGCAAGCAACGCGGACTGGGCTAGGTCGAGCTCCGATGCGTTGACGCCAAAGTAGTGTTGGGCGGCAGCCTGGACCCCGTACGCGCGATCTCCGTAATACGCGATGTTCAGGTAGCGCTCGAGGATCTCCTTCTTGGAGAGCTTCTGCTCCAGTGCAACCGCGTAGCGCATCTCTAAAATCTTGCGGTCGAACTTCGGGGCAGTCACCTCGGCAATACACGAAGGCTCGTTGTTGCACATTTGCTGGCGGACTAGTTTTACGTATTGCTGGGTAAGCGTCGAACCACCGCCGCTCACGCCACCAGCCGCGGCATTACCGAGCGCCGCGCGCAAAACGGACTGCAAATCTAGAGCGCCGTGTTCGAAAAACCGGTGGTCCTCAATAGCTATCTGGGCTTGCTGCATCGTTTCGGAAATCTGATCCAGCGGGACGTACTGCCTGTTCTCCTCAAAAAAGTCCGTGAGGATGGAGCCATCAGCAAGCAGAACTCTGGAACTTTCGCGCTGTGGCGGCACCGTCAATTCTGCCGGCACCTGGCTGAGCGCAGCTGATGCCGTCTTTATCAATCCGATACCTAACGCGCTTACGGGCACGGTTATGCCCGCGACCAACACACCCATCAGGACGCTGATCGTCACGAACATCAGGATCGAAACCCTGTTCTTAGGACGAGGAGAACGCATGACTACAAGAGTACGCGAGGCAACCGACAAAAATGGATATCACCACTTGGAAGAAAGCAAAACTTTGGGACAGAGAAAAAATTTTAGCTCCTCCGCGAATCTGCAAAAAACCTCAAACCGGAGGCTTTTGGGCTAGTAGGGGAAAGATTTTCTCCGCTTGGGGACAAAAAACTTTCATGATAGCGACTCAATTGATGGGAGGGGGGCTGTTGTAAATTTTAGTTAGGGTGTAATTTGGAAAGCGGTTGTCAGTGCTACATCTGGCTGTGGACAAACAGGGGTCCAAGCGATGAACCTTTTTATGAAAGGTTTCACCGGCGTAGCCAAGGAAGGAGCGGTGATGATAGCCACCCTGGAAGATTGGCAGCTACTTGCTAAATGCCGAGGACTAAACGACGCATTATTCCCCGAAGGCAAAGATCAGAAACGCGCGAAAGCCATTTGCAGCGGATGCCCAGTGCGGATGGAATGTCTAGCAGAGGCGCTAGATAACCGCATCGAGTGGGGCGTCTGGGGCGGAATGACGGAGCGCGAGAGGCGACAGGTTCTGCGTGCCCGGCCGGACATCAAATCCTGGTCTAAGGTGCTGCAGGCTGCAGTCGATGCTCAGCAAGGCGGCGTTCGCGTCATCGATCGACGCTTCGACCGTCCCGACGGTTCAAGCTACATCGAGACACACGTCGCGGTCATCGGAGAAGAGTCCGAATCGACGTCAGTAAAGTCAATTACTGAATAAAATTGATGCCCGGAGGCCCCAGGTTTCCGGGCATTTTCATGTTTGGCATCGGCTAATAATTGTCAGTGCTAAGTGCGATACTTGAAGGCATGAGTCAACAGATCACCAAGTGGGAATATTTCACCGCACCTATTCTGAGCCACGTTGCCCAGCAGATTCTGAACAATTTCGGGGCAGAGGGCTGGGAGCTAGTTCAGCTCGCGCCCGGTCCCAACCCGGATTCTCTCGTCGGCTACTTTAAGCGTCCGCTAGTTGAGGAGGGCTCCAATGACTAACGCAGTATCTTCAAAGCTCTTAGAGCTCGGCATTGAGTTGCCCGAGGTCATCAAGCCGTTGGGCTCGTACGTGCCTGCCAAGGCATTTGGGGCGCAGATAGTAACTTCCGGCCAGCTACCCATCTTCGAGGGCAAACTCGTCGAGGGACGTCTGGGCGAAGATTTGGATGTGGCTCAGGGGTGCCAGGCGGCCAGATACGCTGCAATCAATGCCCTTGCAGCCGCTGCCGATGTCGCAGGAGGCGTGGACAAAATCGCAAGCGTCGACAAGGTGCTGGTCTTCGTGAACAGCGCACCGACATTTACTGGGCAGGCCGATGTGGCCAACGGCGCATCCGACGTGCTGGGCGAAATCTTCAGCGAGGCAGGCCGACACGCCCGCAGCGCAGTAGGGGTGGCCGTGCTTCCTAAGAACGCTGCCGTCGAGGTCGAATTGACCGTTACGGTGGCCTAGCCGGGCGTGTTCGACGAGCTAGTTTCAAATCTGCTTGCGCCTAGGCGGTGCTCCGCAGCACACGAGACAGCGAAGAAGCACGAGTCTAAGCGGTTCGCTGCTGTGATGGCGCTCATTAGCGACCAGCCTGAACCCGATCTGCTGTTCACCGAAAGATCCTCGAAGCTGAATAACCATGCCGGGCAGATATCTTTCCCGGGAGGCAGCAAAGATCCCGCTGACGGAAACCCGTTAGTGACGGCGCTCCGCGAGACCGACGAGGAGATCGGGCTAGGCTCGGAACTGGTCGAACCGCTGGGCGCGCTGCCCGCGGGCGACGTCCCTGTAAGTTCTTTCCACGTGTGCCCGATCGTCGGGCTCTGGTCTGGTTTCGAGACGCTGACGCCGAACCTGGCCGAGGTCAAGGCCGTATACCGGTGGAAGATAGAAGATCTGCGGAATCCTAACAATCGCGTAACCTGGGCCCTCAACGGTCGGCTAGGTGGGCCGGCATGGGTGTTTGGGGAGCTATTTTTGTGGGGCTTTACCGCTGGCGTTGTTGACGCGATCCTGAAGGCTGGCGGTTGGAGTCAGCCCTGGGATGACGGGCGAGTCATGGAGGTGCCGGAGAGATTCGGCCATCCACGAGCCTCGCGACGGAGCTGAACGGGCAAACGAAACTCGAGACACAAAAGATGGGCGAACGAAATCGCTCGCCCATCTTTCCTTTTAATACTTACTCGTCCAGCGCCCTCTTCAGCGGGTCGGACCGGGAATCCTTGTTCAGTCCAGTGCTGATTGCGGTTCCGATGGCGCTCAGGCTTGCCTTGGTCTCCGCGATGGTGGCCTTCGGGCTCTGAACCTTCTTGAAGAAGCGCAGCGCAAGCAGAACCAGCAGGACGACGATGATCAGCGAAAGAATGAAGAGCGTCAGGAAGCCCAGCGTCAGCGAAGTTACGGCGGACATGCCGATCGCCTGGTTGTAGATGATCGAAAGCGCGAAACCGATGGTCAGGAGTGCGATCAGCAGCGCTACAGAACCGATGACCGCGACCGCGCCGATGATTCCCGCGCCCAGGCCAGCGTTTTTGGCGGCCGGTTTCAACTCCGACTTTGCGAGCTCAGCAATTTGGCTAAACATCTTCGGGGCGTTGTTCTTGATCTGGTTGATCGCCGTTGCAATCGACTGGCGTTTGGCCATTTAGATCTCCTTAGTGTTAAGCCATCACTTTTCACAGCTTAGTTTGGTTCGCTACGAAATTTTGCGTCGCTACTGATTAATCCTACTTCAGACTAAACCAGGGGGCCTCTGTATCAAGACTCACCGGGATCGTAATCTCGGCGCGATCGACGTATGCCCGCCAACAATTGAGGACGAATGGCAGGCGAAGGTCGCCGCCGATTGCCGCTTCGTCGTAGATCTTGGCCGCCTGCGCTAGCAGCTCATCGCGTGCCACTTGGGTAAGCGCGCTGACTGAGTGGTGGGTTTCGACCATTTTGAGCATGTCGACACGGCTGATGGGTATCCACAGTCGGAAATTGTGGCTGTCGGTGCTCGGGAAGTATTTGTTTTCGAGTAGCCGCTCGTGGTTTTTGTTGGTGAAATCGCCGGTCATCGCGGTTTCGTCTATGCTGCGCAGCAGTTTCGTGAGGCGTCGCACCCACGGCACGGTGTCGTCACGGCTCATGTTGTTCCCTGTCACCCAGCCAGTGTCGGTGAGGACATTTGCCAGCTCGGTGCATGCCTTGTGCAGATCGATGTTGGCGTTCAGCGACTTGTTGACAATCGCCACATCGATGCTTTTGGGCAGCAGCGGTAGGTGCTCGATGCTGCCGGCAATCAAAATCAGTCTGCGCTCTTGGTAGGCCTGCCAAAATCTCTGCTGGAGACGAGCAATAGCCTCGTGGTCAGGGTCGATGGCGACGACGGAATGGCCGGAGCTTAGGAGACGGGAAACCATCGCTGGTGCCGCCCCAAGGTTGAGCACTGTGGACGCGGTTGTGCCCAGCTGCCAGTTGAAGGCGCTGGAGGGAAACACACGTCTAGTAGCCACAAATTAAAGCTTAGGGCACTATCCAAGTCGTGCCAGAGGAGGGCTCGAGTTCGACTAAAAATCTTTTGGCGAATGCGGTTTTTTCTGCGTTGGTTGTCAATAGTGCATATGTGAAAGCGACTCTGATAACCCGTGATGCTTCGGTTCGTGATGCCGTCTCGTCGGTTTCGGCTGCCGTCGGCGCCAACTTGAGCGTTGCCGGAGACTCGGAAACGATCCGCAAGTGTTGGCGCTCGAGCGACCTGCTTCTGGTCGGAGCAGACCTGGCATCGTTGGTGGTCGGTCTCGGGCTCGCGGAACGCGGTGACGTCCATTTGGTCGGCGAGGACGCCTCTGAGCTGCTCGCCTGGTCGGTGCCATTATCTGCGCCTGCGCTGGAGCTGCCAGCCCAGACTGGGTTCCTCAGCTCTTTGCTTTCGGGCCCAGCCAATCTGTCCGAGTCTGATTCTCTAACCATTCAGGTCTTCGGCGGCAGCGGCGGGGTGGGTGCGTCGACGCTGGCCGCTGGCATGGCTCAAAGATCTGCGGCTCTTCAGGCCAGGACCGCGCTGGTAGAGCTGGACGAATTCGGCGGCGGCATAGACCTGACTTTTGGTGCCGAAAAGCAGCCTGGCTGGCGCTGGGGAGAGCTTTCATCAGCAACAGGTTATGTGCGCGACATCGGCGATCAGCTGCCCAGCATCGATGGAGTCGATCTGGTGAGCATGGGGCGCAGCGACGTCGGGCTGCCGTCGACTCAGGCCGTTCGCGCGGTGACCAGATCTTTGCAGCGAAGCCACGAAATGGTGATTCTAGATTCAGGCCTCGCGGAGGATTCGCCGGTCGATGCGAACCTGAATCTAATCGTGGTTGCCGCGGACGTTAAGGCAGTGCTCGCAGCCAGGGCTCGGATCAAGGCACACAGCCTCCAAGACGCCGACTTGGTTGTGCGAAAATCTCCGGTCTGGAGTCTGGATCCGCAACTGGTTGGCGAGACTCTCGGGATGCCGGTTTGCGCGGTCGTGCCCACCGACGCACGCATGGCAGCTGCGGCTGCCCGAGGAGGCGCTCCCGGAGGCAGCGGCAGGGGAGCTTTCGTCAAAGCGTGCGACAAAATTTTGAATGAGTTGGTCTTTTCTAGCGCTGGGGGCACAAATGGTTAAAACGCTCCAACTGGATGAGGAAAAGCTCGAGGCCGTTCGAGTGGTGCTAGCGGGTTTGGGCAGGCCGTGGACGCCGCAGGACGTCGCAGACGCGTTGAAGGACGTCGGCATGGTGGTGAGCGACGCAGCCGTCTTGCTGACCGTGGAAGAGCTTAAACGAACTAGCATGGGCGTCGGACGTTTGGAGCCGCTCCTCGAGCTTCCCGGCCTCACCGACATCATCGTAGACGGTCCCGGCAGGGTGCTGGTCGATTGTGGTCACGGACTGCGCGCCACCGAAGTGAAGTTTGATTCGGACGCCCAGGTCCGCCAGCTCGCCGTCCGGTTAGCGGCTAGCGTGGGCAGGAGGCTGGACGATTCGAGCCCCTACGCCGATGCTCGGTTGGCTGACGGGATTCGCTTCCACGCGGTTTTGTCGCCGATTTCTGCTCCCGGCACCTGCATCAGCTTGAGGGTGCCCGCTAGGGCTGGTTTCACCCTAGAAAACTGGGTCGAGAATGGCTCGATCAGCCATGCCACCGCCGAGCTGTTGAGGCGGATTGTTTCGAAGAAGGTCGCCTTCCTGATCAGCGGAGGCACCGGTTCGGGCAAGACAACTTTGTTGGCGGGGTTGCTGGGCATCGTGCCGCAGAACGAGCGGATCTTAATCGTCGAGGACTCCCGAGAGCTTGAGCCCGAGCACGATTTTTGCGTCAGGCTAGAGAGCCGTCCTGCCAATTCGGAGGGCGCTGGCGCGGTGACCATGACCGATCTGGTTCGCCAGGCTTTACGCATGCGCCCAGATCGGGTGGTGGTGGGCGAGATCCGTGGGGCAGAGCTCTGCGATTTGTTGAGGGCCCTAAATACCGGCCACGAGGGTGGGTGCGGAACCGTCCACGCCAACTCCGCCGTCGATGTGCCCGCCCGGCTCGAAGCGTTGGCGGCCCTTGGCGGGCTGTCGCGCCAAGCGTGCAATTCCCAAGTCGCCTCGGCAATCCAAGTGGTCATCCACGTAAAACGGCTTGCCAGCGGGAGGAGGCAAGTGGCCCAAATTGGCCTGCTGCGCCCACGTCAAGACGGGATGGTCGAGGTCGTCCCAGCCCTCGAAGCCGAGGCCTCCGATCCCTCCCGGCTGAAGCCGCGAGCCGCTTATGCCCAGTTGGTCGAGCTGCTGGACCTGCCTAGGGTCGCGGCAGCATGAGCGCAGTGTTCTCCGCCATCTTCGCCGGGCTGGCTGCATTCTTACTCGCTCCGGCTTCGGGCGAAACTCGGATACGGCAGTGCCAGGCGCGTCGCGGTAGAAGCCTGAATATGCGTTTGGTTGGGCTCGTTGCCGTCAACCTGATTGTTTTTCTCCTTGCCCCAAAGGCCGTCTATTGGGCGCTCATCTTGAGCGTCGCTTACACCTGCTTCACGTGGGTGTTGGCGCTAAATCGGCAAGCTACACGCAGAAGGGCAGCTAGCAAGCAGGTGCTCCATGGCTGCAATGTTTTGGTTGGCCAGCTGAAGACCGGGACGATACCCGCGCGAGCCATCAGGGTAGCCGCGCAAGAGTGTCCACAGCTCGAAAGCATCGTGCTTGCTCAGGCCGTCGGCGCAAACGTAGCTGACGCAATGCGCAGGGCAGCCGAATGTGACGGCGCAAAAGGCTTCGCGCGCCTTGCCGGTGCCTGGCAGTTGTGCCAGCGCACGGGTGCGCCGGTTGCGCCTGCAGTCGAACAGGTTGTCGCGGGGCTCAGACGCACGGAACGCACTAACCAAACTGTGGCCACGGAGCTCTCGTCGGCCAAGGCTACCGGTCGGTTGTTGGCGTGCTTGCCTGTCGTGGGGCTGGCTTTCGGCTTCGCTGCAGGCGGCAATCCGATCAAATTTCTGGCTGGGACCACAGCCGGTAACGTCTGCCTGACCCTATCCGTCTTGCTGGCGTGTGCGGGCGTCGTTTGGACGGAGAAGCTCGCGATGAGAGTCGAAAGAAGGGCTAACAGTTGATCGAAGCGGCTGTCTCTGCACTATTTGCAGCTTGCTTTTGCTGGTTGATCTTCCCCGTGCAACGAAGGCCAACTCAGCAAGACAAAAAGATTAAAAAGACTAAAAACCTGCGTTTTGTATCGTTCGGGGTGGCCGGTGCACTCTTCGGCTACGTTGCCTTCGGTGACGTCGTCGTCGCCGCGATAGGTGCTGTCGTTTCTATCTGTGTGCTCACATTTTGCGACGCAGAGAAAAGACAGAAAACCAAAAGGCGCCAAGAACTGAGGGAACAGCTGCCGTCGACGCTAGAGCTTCTGGCGGCTTGCCTTAGCTCTGGAGCGCCAGTCAGCCAGGCAGTGCGCGAGGTGGCCGAGATCAGCCCGCCAGCCACCGCAGATCTGCTCAATTCCTACTGTCGAAATTTGGACGTCGGCCGCAGCCAGATCCAGGCGTGGAAGTCATTGGCCAAGGAACCTGTCTGGGAGCCAGTTGCGACGGATATATCCGCACTAGTGGCGTCTGGGTCGGCGATGAGCAAGCTGCTGCTGACGCACGCAAAAGATGCCAGAGAAGCCTGCGCGAGCGAATTGGAAACAGCCGCGAAAACTTTGGCAGTTAAATCCGTTCTTCCCCTGATGTGTTGCTTTTTACCAAGCTTTATTTTGGTTGGAGTGGTGCCTATTATCGCCGGTGTGATTTCCTCCGGAATCCTATAAAACCGGCAGTTATCAACCGAAAAAGCTTTTTATCAACAGATATATCCACAAGGTGTTGTCCGGATGAATTTTTTCGAATCGGAGATCAATGATGTTTGTGCATCAGAAAACGAGAAAGATTAAAGAAAGGAAACTCTCGTGGAATCTGCAATTTCGGTATTAAACAAGGAAGAAACCTGCCTTGGGTCTGGCGATATCCAGAATGTTCAGGATTATTGGCAGGACGCCGCGGAGGCTGAAGCGGAGCGCATGAGGCTGAGCGTAGACGAACAGCTTGAATGCCTAAATGCGATTGAAATCAAAGAAAAAGGCAAGTTAGCTAAGGCTTTCGAAAGGGGAATGGCGACAGCTGAATATGCAGTAGGAATCTTGGCTGCGGTCGCTATGGCTCTTGTACTTTTGAAGATCATTACAGGAAAAGACTTTTTCGGGGCGATGCTTAAATTCGTGGTTTCCCTAATTGCGAAGGTCGGCGCCCAGTTGCCCTAAAGACGGCTGAGAAGTGTTTTGAATTTTAGGCGAATTGCCAAGTGAAATGAACTCTGTAAAGCATTCGCGCGGGATGGTTACTGCGGAATTGGCCATTTCTATAATGGCCGCAACCATCGTCGCAGCCTTATTAGCCTGGTCGATTGGTTTAGTCGCAACTCAGGCGCGCTGCGAAGAGATAGCTGCCAGGGTCGCCCGGTTCGAATCGAGGGGAGACGAGGAATCCGCGGAAAAGGCCCGCGCGAATGCGCCTGAAGGGGCCGATGTTCAGGTGACGGAGTACCCGGACAGGGTGCAAGTTTCGGTGACTAAAGACGCCTACTTCGGGCGATTTGGCCCGGTCGCGCTAAAAGCCGCTGCGGTGGTTCCCAAGGAGGGCTGAGATGCGTAACGAACGTGGTTCCGGGACGATGCTCGGCGCATCGATGCTCATCGTCTTGCTGGTGATGGCGTTCCTCGCTTTCCTGCTGTCGGGTTGGCTGTCGTCATGCCGGAAGGTGCGGAGCGAGGCCGACCTGGTGGCGCTGACGGCTGCCAGGGCACAGGCCGCAGCCAGGTCAGCTTGCGAAGCGGCCAAAGCGGCGGTAACCGCGAACAACAAAACCGCGTCTGGCCAAACACGCCTAGAAAACTGTGATGTCGAGACCGGGTTCGGAGAATTCGCCGTCACCGTCGAGCTCAGAAAAGAGCCCACACCTCGCTTGCCGGGTGGCCTGGGCGAAGTAAAGGCCCGCGCCAAAGCAGGAATAATCGAGAATCTCGAGTCCGCGGAGTGAATCTGGAGGCTTATGAAAGGTAGTTGCTCAGCAGAACGATGGCGGCCTGCTTGTCCAACGTTTGATTAGCATTGCCGCATTTCGGGGAAACTATGCACGAAGGGCAGCCGGCAGCGCAGGGGCAATTCTTCAGGCGCTCCAGGGTGGCGTTCAGCCACTCATCGGCGATCTGGTAGCCATACTCGGCGAACCCTGCTCCGCCGGGCGCGCCGTCGTGGACGAACACCGTCAGGGCATTCGTGTCTGGGTGACAGAGAGTCGATAGACCGCCGATGTCCCAGCGGTCGCAGGTCGCGAACGCGGGCAGTAGCCCGATCGAGGTGTGCTCGGTGGCATGGGCTGCGCAAGCTAGTTCTTGGGGCTTCAATCCCAAGCCCTCGCAGAATTCCTCTGGCACGGTCCACCAAACCGCGTGCGTGCGATAGGTCCTTACGGGCAGCTGCAACGGCGTCTCGTCCCAGACTTCACTAGATGAGCTATCCCTGCGCAGATACGCGATAACTTGGCTGGCGATCTCCACCTCTCCGTGGCCTAGCAAACCGTGTCCGAATTTGTGCTCCTCGTCCCTGGTGCAGATCCTAAGATCGCTGACGGATTTAGCCTGGGTGTAATACGACGGGTCACCTGCATGGACTAGAGCGGTCGATTCCTGGGGGGAGTATTCGCTGACCAGCCAATGCTCGCCCTTGTGCAGGTAGACGGCACCCTTGTGCACCGTTCTATCCGCGGTCGACGCGTCCGCCGTCCCAATCACGGCTCCGGATGCTTCGTCGACGATATTTATCTGCCTGTTGCCAGAGCCCCGAAGGCTGATGGAATCCACAGCCCGATCCGGACGCACCCAGTACCAGCCGGTGGGACGCTTGCGCAGCAGCCCCGCTTCGGCCGCTTGATCGGCAAGACTTGCCATTGTGGGACCGAAGTAGCGCCCGTCATCTTCGGTTAAAGGAACCTCTTGCGCCGCCGCTGCAATGTGCGGGCCCAGGACGTGAGTGTTGTATGGGTCGAAAATGCATGTCTCGGTTGGCTTATCGAACAGCAGGCTCGGGTTCTCGAAAAGATAGGCGTCCAACGGGTCCTCTTTTGCCAGCAGGACGCTTAGCGCCGGTCGATTTTTGCGACCCGCGCGCCCGGTCTGCTGACGGTAGGAGGCTAGCGTGCCGGGAAACCCCGAGATCAGAACCGCGTCAAGACCCGCGATATCGATGCCGAGCTCCAGCGCGTTCGTTGCCGCCACTCCGCAAAGCTCTCCCTCGGATAGCGCCTTTTCGATGCCACGTCGTTCGTCTGCGAGATAGCCGGCACGATAACTAGCGATGCCCGGAGCTTTGCGCCCCGCGCGTAGCGCCACCAGTTCGGCTTGGCTTCGGCTCGGCGTGAACGTCAGAACCTGCATCCCGTCACGGACGAGTTCGGCCATCAGATCGGCCGCCTCGTGCGCGGGAGTGTCGATCGGCTGCCACAGCACATCGACGCGCTCGCCGTGCGGGGAAGTGTCCTCGTCGACGACGGCTATTGGGGCCTGCTCTGCGATCAGCCGGGCGCCCCACTTCGTGATGCCTGTAGCAGTTGCAGAAGAAAGGATGAAAACCGGATGAGAACCGTAAAACTCGCATACCCTGCGCAACCTCCGTAGGACGTTGGCCACGTGTGAGCCGAAAACTCCGCGGTATCTGTGCGCCTCGTCGATTATGACGTAGCGCAGCCCGCCCAAGAACCGTTGGTATCTGCTGTGTGAGGGCAGGATGGAAAGGTGGAGCATGTCCGGATTAGTTAGGACGTAATTCGCCTGCTCCCTGGCGAACCTACGCTCTGCCTGCGTAGAGTCGCCGTCCAAAGTCGTGCTCAACCAGCCCTTGGGCGCTAGCGCGCGAGACTTCATGTATTGGTCATGGGCGAGCGCCTTCGTGGGCGACAGATACAACGCAGTGTGGTTGGCTACTCCTAGCCTGGTGCGGAGATCGTCGTTGCCGGCTGGGGCCACAGCGCGAGAAGACACGACCGCAGTCGCCGAAAGAACCGGTAAAAGATAAGCCAGGGTCTTTCCGGAGGCGGTCGGCGTTGCTATCACGCAGTGTTCGCCTGCAACTGCGTGATCTGCGAGCTGCGCCTGATGTGCCCACAGCCGCTCGATACCTCCGGCTTTTAGACTCTCCACCACTTCTGCCGGCACCCATGCCGGCCAGTCGACGGTGGTGCCCTCCGTTGCAGGGCGACGATTTACATGTCTAACCTGCGCACGATCAGTCAAGAGTCCAAAAGCCATAGCCCTATACTTGCAGCCCAAGGAAGGCTTGCGGTATCGGATATTGTGCGAAACTGAAAACATTCCGCATCGATTAGGCCTGGTAAGTAATGTAGCTGCCAGCGGTGCCCAGCAGACTAAAGTAGTAAATTGTTTGCCCGCCCGAATGCAGCCGCAGGATATAAGCGGTGCCAGTTAAGGAGTTTATTGTGACCGGTAAGCGACGCCTGGTGATTGTTGAGTCGCCCACCAAGGCGACCAAGATTGCCAGCTATCTTGGCGACGGTTACGTCGTTGAATCGAGCCGCGGACACGTGCGAGATCTCCCGAACAATGCTGCTGAGGTGCCCACCAAATATAAGGGACAGCCCTGGAGCCGGCTCGGTGTGAACATCGAAGAAGGCTTCTCTCCCCTCTACGTGGTCAACCCGGAAAAGCGCAGCACGATCAAGAAGCTCAAGGACGAGCTGAAGGATGTCGACGAACTCTTCCTGGCAACTGATGAGGACCGCGAAGGAGAGGCTATCGCCTGGCACCTGCTGCAGGAACTGAAGCCGAAGGTGCCGGTCAAGCGAATGGTCTTCCACGAGATCACCCAAGAGGCCATCAGGGCTGCTGTGGAAAATCCGCGAGAGCTCGATCAAGACCTCGTTGACGCGCAGGAGACCCGCCGAATCCTCGACCGGTTGTACGGCTACGAGGTGAGCCCGGTGCTTTGGAAGAAGGTCATGCCGAAGCTATCGGCAGGCCGCGTCCAATCCGTCGCCACTCGCCTTGTGGTGGATCGCGAACGCAAGCGGATCGCTTTCGTGCCCGCCGAATACTGGGACCTGAACATCAAATTGGACGCAGGCGCCGACGCCGACGTCAGGCAGTTCCCGGCCAGGCTCGCTAACCTCGACGGCACCCGAATTGCGCGTGGTAACGATTTCGACGACGCCGGCAAGCTGACCTCCGGCGTCTTCGCGCTGACCGAGAAGGACGCCACCGGCATCGCCGAGGCCCTAAAGAAGGCCGATATCTCGGTGGCAGACATCGAGAACAAGCCGTACCGGCGTAGGCCGGCGGCTCCGTTCAGGACCACCACACTTCAGCAGGAGGCGGGCCGCAAACTCGGTTTCAGCACCGACCGAACCATGCGCGTAGCCCAGCAGCTGTACGAATCCGGTTTCATCACGTATATGCGTACCGACTCTGTTTCGCTTTCCGGCGAGGCTATTAACGCGGCGCGCGACCAGGCCGTCCAGCTGTATGGCAGCCAGTATGTGCCCGAGAAGCCGCGTTTCTATTCCAGCAAGGTGAAGAACGCGCAGGAGGCCCACGAGGCGATTCGTCCCGCTGGGTCCAACTTCCGCACCCCTGCGCAGGCCGGGCTCGCTGCCGACCAGTTCCGCCTTTACGAGTTGATCTGGCAGCGCACGATCGCCTCCCAGATGGCCGACGCCGAGGGCCAGACCGTCAGCGTCAAGATCGACGCCAAACTCGACGGGCAGGTTGCCTTGAGCTCTGAGGCAAAGGTCGGAGTTGCCGGGCTCGTTGCTTCTGGTCGCACCATTACCTTTCCGGGTTTCATGAAGGCTTACGTCGAGGCTGAGGGTGAGAAGAAGGAAACCAGGCTGCCGCAGCTGAACGTCGCTCAGGACCTGGGGCTCGTCAGCGCCGAGGCGGACGGACACCAGACCAAGCCGCCCGCCCGCTACACCGAGCCGAGCCTGATCGCGAAGCTAGAGGAACTAGAGATCGGCCGCCCGTCCACTTACGCGTCGATCATCCGCACGATCACCGCCCGCGATTACGTCTGGAAGCGCGGTTCGGCTTTGGTGCCGACGTGGCTTGCGTTCGCCGTCACCCGCTTGATGGAGGAACACTTCCCGCAGCTGGTGGACTACAAATTCACCGCGGACCTCGAGGATCGTCTTGACGAGATAGCCAATGGAAATCTGGATCGGCTGGAGGTGCTGCACAAGTTCTACAACGGCGACGGCGGTAACCAGGGCTTGGCAGTGCTGGTCGAGGATCTCGAGGACATCGACGCCCGCGCCAACAGCACTTTCCCGATTGGCGAGGATAGTGGCATCGTGCTGCGAGTCGGCCGCTACGGCCCCTACTTGGAGGATGCGAAGCAGGATCGGGCGAACGTGCCCGAGGATCTGGCACCCGACGAGCTCACTCTCGAGAAAGCTAAGGAGTTGTTGGTCACGCCGTCCGGCGCTGAGCGCGAACTTGGCCTAGATCCGGAGAAAAACGTGCCGATCGTGGTTCGTAATGGCCGCTATGGCCCGTACGTCACGGAGATTATCGAGGCCGAGGAGGGCAAGAAGAAGCCCAAGGCCCGCACCGCATCATTGTTTAAGACAATGAGCCCGAACACGGTGACTCTTGAGGAAGCCCTGAAGCTTCTGAGCCTGCCTAGGTTGGTTGGAAAGGACGCTGAGGGCGTCGAGATCACAGCACAGAATGGCCCCTACGGGCCATACCTGCGAAAGGGTAAGGACACCCGTCAGCTGCCCAGCGAAGAGGCGCTTTTCACTGTCACTTTGGAAGAGGCCGAAGAACTCTACAGCAAGCCCAAGACCAGGGGAGCGCGCTCTTCTGCGCTGCTTAGGGAGCTGGGAGAGGATAAGTCCACGGGCAAAAAGATGGTGATCAAGAACGGCCGCTTCGGCCCATACATCACCGACGGCGAGACCAACCAGTCTCTGCCCAAGACGCTTCTTCCCGAGGACGTGACACCCGAGCAGGCCAGCGACATGCTGGCGGCCAAGCGCGCTAAGGGCCCCGCGCCTAAGCGCCGTGGGACGGTTAAGAAATCTACCGCTAAAAAGACCACGGCAAAGAAGACGACGGCCAAAAAGTCGACTTCCAAGACCACTAAGAAGTCCTAGGGCATCAGCGAATCTTGTCAGTGGCCTCTGGCAAGATTTATGACTGCTAGTTTTTCGAGGCCACTAGGCATTGAGGAGGTGCGATGGGCAAAGGCAGATTCATCGTCTTCGAGGGCGGGGATTGCGCCGGCAAGACCACCCAGGTCAACCGGCTCTCTCGCCGGTTGAGAGCGGCAGGAATCGAGCACATCGTCACCAGGCAGCCCGGTGGCACGAAAACTGGCGACGTGGTTCGCAGTCTATTGCTGGACACCGATCAAGAACTCGACTATCGCTGTGAGGCGCTGCTTTATTCCGCTGACAAGGCCCAGCATCTTGCTGAGGTGGTTCGTCCCGCGCTCGACCGCGGGGTGGTGGTGTTGTGTGATCGCTACGTGGATTCGATGCTCGCCTATCAAGGTTTTGGCCGAGGCATCGCCACCGACGAGCTGGAGGCCCTTGCCAGGTGGGCGACTTCCGATATGCGTCCGGATCTCACCGTCCTGCTCGATGTCGACCCATCGCAGGCAGTCGAGATCAAGGGCAAGAAGGATCGGCTGGAATCGGCCGGAAACGAATTCCACGCCCGGGTCCGTCAGGGCTTTTTGGATCTTGCCTCGCGCGATCCGCAGCGCTACCTGGTGTTGAACGCGCGCGACAGAATATCAACCATTTCCGATACGATTTCGGTTGAGGTGGCCAAGCTTTTGGAGCTGGAATCGCTATGAGCGTCTGGGATGAACTAGTCAGCCAGGAACCCACGATCGCGCTGCTCGCCGATGCAGTCGAAGCCGCGCATGGCCGCGGCGAAAATCAGCGCTCGATGACGCACGCTTGGCTGATCACCGGCCCCCCAGGGTCAGGACGATCTAATGCGGCTAGGGCTTTTGCTGCCGCCCTGCTGTGCCCGAATGGGGGCTGCGGCGAGTGTCAGTCGTGCCGGACGGTTGCGAACGGCTCACATCCCGACGCCACCGTGTTGAACACCCAGCAGCTTTCGATTGGAGTCGAGCAGGTCAGAGATATCGCGCTTCGGGCCGGCATGTCTCCGACGCTTGGCGCCTACCAGATCATCATTGTCGAGGATGCCGACCGTGTCACCGATAGGGGAGCGGATGCGCTGCTGAAGTCGTTGGAGGAGCCGCCGCCGCGCACTGTCTGGATGCTGTGCGCGCCCACCCCCGACGATGTCATCGTCACGATTCGTTCGCGCTGCCGTCAGGTTCATCTGCGCACGCCGTCGAATTCGGACGTCACGAATCTGTTGATCAGCCGCGACGGTATCGATCCGGAGACCGCGGGCCACGCAGCCAGGGCTGCGCAAGGGCACATCGGGCGCGCCCGTGGGCTGGCAAGGAACGAGAAATCTCGCGAGTCGCGTCGGCGCTGGCTGCAGGTGCCAGCACGCCTCAAAGGGGTCTCCGATTGTCTACAGATAGCCCAGAGCCTGGTCGACGAGGCCACGAAGAACGCCAGCGAGGCCACCGTCAAATTGGACGAGGCAGAAACAGCTGAGCTGCGTCAGGCGCTCGGATTCGGCACCAAGGGCACGCGCCCGAAGAATGCCCAGGCCGCGCTGAAGGATCTGGAGAAGCAACAGAAGATGCGGGCAAAGCGCTTCCAGCGCGATTCTTTGGATAGGGTGCTGACCGAACTTTCGACTTGGTATCGCGATGTCTTATCCATGCAGATCGGCGCCGTCGACATCGACGAGTCCACCGACGGGCTGATCAACAGTTCGATCGCGGATCAGATCAGGGCTGCCGCAGACGCAACCAACCCGAGCTCGACGATTAAAGCTATGTCGGCGATCATCGAGACCAGGCAGGCTCTCGACTTCAACGTCGCCCCGCTTCTCGCTTTCGAGTCGTTAATGTTAAAGCTTTATGAAGGTTGATCGGCGCTCCATTCTCGAATTTGGTGCGATGACTATAGACTTTTACATGAAAGATGAATGACTTCGAGTCGTTTCCCTCAATCCTCTAGGAGCAACCGTGAGCGAGAATGTGAATAGCGGGCTGTCCGGCGCTAGCCCGGCCAAGCCGAGAGATCCCGATGAGCTCCAAACGCCGGTGTCTGAACCCGAACCGATGCCGGAAAACGCCGCACTGGGTAATCCTGCCGCCGCTGCCTCCGACGAGCAGCTGGTCCGTGAGCTTGAAGATCGCGACAAGCTTCTGGGCAACGTCCGCCAGGATCCGGAGCCCGAGGTTGTCGTCGTAGAAAAGGAAGGGAAGAAGGTCACCGATAAGTTCTTCGGCTCGCTCGGTTTATTCCTGCTTCGTATCGTCATGGCCGCGTTGCTGGCCGTCATCGGTTGGCAGGTGCTGGTCGACCAGGGTGGTTACGCTGACGCTTTGACCGGCGCTGGCGTTCCCGCGAACGTTTCTGGATGGCTCGCGCTCGCCGCTGGCATCGGTATGCTGCTGGCCTGCGTCCTGCTGCTGATTGGCTGGGGCACTCGAATCGTCGGTTTGCTGCTGACCGTTGCTGGAGTCGCGGTTTTGGCATTCTTCCGCTTCGGCCCATTCAACCCGATCATGGAGGGCCACACCGGTTTCTACGGAGACCGCGACCTGCTGTTCACCGTCTGCGCGTTCCTGATGTTCATGCTGGGCGCCGGCGGCTGGTCGGTCGATGCCGCTTACCGCAGGTCTCGCGATAAGCGTAAGAACCAGGACTAACGTCTAGGATTATGTAGCCGTCCGCCGCTGGCGGGCGGCTACTTTTATTTAGGGGAGGCTAAAGGTCTTAGCCCTTAAGCGCTTCGGGGTTAGGGCTAGTCTTGAATCCATGAAGATTTTGGGCGTCGAGTTTGAGCGTTACGGTGAGTTGCACTACCTCTCCGTGGCGGGCGACGCCGACGATTTTAGGGTAGGTGACGACGTCCTCTACCCGACTTCGGGAGGGCCGGAGGTGGCCCGCGTGGTTTGGCGGGGCGAATCCGCGGCTGAGGGGTTTCCGGAGTGCCTGGGGCACGCCAGCGCCGAGGACCTGGCAAGGGACGTTCGTAACCGCGAGGACCGCGAGCGCGCCAAGGCCACGGCTATCGATTTGATCGAGCGTCATGGTCTGCCGATGAAGGTGCTGGGCGTCGATCTGATCGATCGCTCCGAGGATTTCGACAGGATGTACGCGATCTACTACACGGCTCCGCGCAGGGTGGATTTTCGCGCGCTCGTCCCGGATCTTGCATACACATTAAACGCGCGCATTGATCTGCGTCAGGTCGGGTCTCGTGACGCAGCTCAGCTGACTGGCGGCGTTGGCCGTTGTGGGCGTCAGCTTTGCTGCGTCTCTTTCCTTCCCGTGCTTGAACCGATCAGCCTGCGCACGCTCGATTCCCGTTCCGCTGCGATGCCGGCAACCGGCGTCTGTGGCCGGCTGCTCTGCTGCCTGCGCTACGAGGATTCCCCGATGTGCGATGCTAGCTCCTGCCCGGTTGCGGAGAACCTGAAGAGTTAGATGCGAAAGCAAATCGCGCTGTTGGCCGCAGGGTTGCTGCTTGCCGGTTGCTCGGCTGCCCCGAAAACTCAAGCCGATGCTACGCCCTCTCCTTCAGTTGCTTTCGATGTCGAGCCGGTCGCTCTCGACGGAAGCGGCCATAAGATGCCCTGGCCGAAGCGGGCTTGGGTAGTGGGCGAGAGTTCGGATCGGATGAAATATGTAGAGTCTCAGGCGCGTCCGCCGGGCGTCGTGGATCCGCCAGCGGGGCAGGGCTATGGCCGCTATTACGTGCAGCGCCTCGATTGGGCGCAGTGCGGCGAGTTCGAGTGCGCGAAGATGCTTGCCCCATTGGATTGGGAGAACCCGGACGGTTTGGCCGTCACGATCGCCTTGAAGCGTTCTGCCATTGACGATCCGCATGGCGTGCTTTTCGTCAATCCCGGCGGGCCGGGCGGCAGCGCGCTGGATTATGTGGACCAGTTCGGCGAGGAGCTGAGGTACGACATAGTCGGCATGGATCCGCGCGGCTCCGGCAAATCGACTCCCGTCGTCTGCTCGACGGGAGAGGAGCTGGACCGCTACCTGGACGTCGATGTCTCGCCCGATGATTCTGGCGAGGTGGCCGCGCTGCTCGACGCGGAGCGGTGGTTCGCCACCGACTGCAGGAAGAACTCCGGTGCGCTGCTGGACCACGTCAGCACCATCGACACTGCCTACGATTTCGACCTGGCCAGGAGGCTTCTCGGCCAGGAAAAATTCAACTTCCTCGGGGTCAGTTACGGCACTTTGTTGGGCGCCACATACGCAGAGCTTTTCCCGGATAGCACCGGAAAGGTCGTGCTGGATTCGGCCGTCAGCCTTGGACCGAGCGAGGAGGTTTCGCAGGCAGTCGGTTTCGAGAGGAACCTAAGCGAATTTGCGCGCTGGTGTGCGTCTAAAACGTCGTGCGAGCTTGGTTCGGACGAGCAGTCCGTGACGAAGAGCATTAAGGGTTTCCTTGATTCGTTGGACTCAAATTCTCTCAGTTCACCGGATGGTCGAACGCTGACCCAGTCGCGGGCCGTCGCTGGGCTGTTGCTTTTCTTCTACACCGGAGAATCGTTCTACGACGCAGCTGGAGAGGCCATTTCGAAGGCGATCGCAGGTGATCCCACGATGATTTTCCAGGCTTCGGACGCCATGACCGGCCGCGAACCTGGCGGCTACTCGTCGCTGATCGCCGCCGCCTCCGGGATTGGCTGCCTAGACCAGCCCGATTCCGGCTTGAAGGGTGCTTTTGCCCAGTGGAGCAAGCAAAAGGCCCAGGCCCCGGTCCTGGGGCACTTGATCGGCCCGGACACGCTCTGTCCGGTTTGGACGAGTGCGCCGCGGCCAAGGATCGCGTTCAGCGGGGATACCGAAACCCCGGTGCTCGTGTTGGCAAACACCGAAGATTCTGCGACTCCCTACGAGCAGTCGGTGCTCGCAAACCGGATATTCAAAGACTCGATTCTGGTGACGAGAAAAGCACCCGGGCACGGGGTTTTCGGTAGCAGCAGGTGTGCAGACCGAATTGTCGCCGACTATTTCAACGAGTCGAAAATTCCTGAAACTAACCTTGAATGTGCTTCCTGAGGGCTATCTGGTGCCGTAAAGCTGGACTCCGTGCCGCCCCCTCCAGATGGTTAGGTAAACTTATGAAGGTGGTTGATTGCATAATTATCGGGGCAGGAATCGCCGGGCTCTTCGCCGCTCGCAAGCTGAAGGAAGCCGGTCGCAGCGTCGTCGTGCTCGAGGCTCGCGAACGCACAGGTGGCCGTATCCAGACCGTGATGGTCAAAGACCACGTCATCGAACATGGCGGTCAGTGGTTGGCGGGCGGTTTCGACATGATGGAGGAACTCGTCGCCGAGTTCGGCTTCGAGGAGATTCCGGCCGATACCGACAACGCAGTTATTCGCGCTGGTGGGCACCAATTCGTCTCAACCAAGGACGACAATCGCACTAAGGCACTCTCACCATTCGAGATCTCCGATCTGGGGCGCGGACTTGTCAGATTTAGCCGACTCGCTGAGTTGCTTGACAAGGACCATGCCTGGGCGCAATCAAACCACAGGTGGCTCGACCAGAGCCTGAAGCGCTGGACCCAGACCAATCTGCGTACTCCCGGCGCCAAGAAGGAATTCCTCTCGCTGGTTAGCCTCGCGATGCGAGAAAAGATCGAGGATCCTAACCTGCGTGATGCCCTCGGCTACTCTCCCGAGAGTATCGACATGGAGTCGATCTTCGCAGTCAACGGTGGCATCAGGCAGGTTCGTTTGCGCGGCGGCATGCAGCAGCTAACAGACAAGCTCGCAGACGAGCTGTCCGATGACGAGCTGTATCTGAACGCCGAGGTGACCAAGGTCGAGTGGAAAAACAATTCGGTGACCTGCTTCCTAGCCGACGGTCGTCAGTTCTCGGCACGCAAACTTTTGAACACCCTGCCGCCGTGGCTGGCGCAGCGGCTGGAATACTCTCCCAGGCTGCCGGCCTGGCGCGACGAGGTTGTGCAGAACACGCTGCCGGGCAACGTCATCAAGGCCCACATCATCTACGACAAGCCTTGGTGGCGCGAGAAGGGCCTTTCTGGCCAGGCTAGTTCCGACAGCGGCGCGGTTCGCGTCACGTTCGACACAACCGATGAGGGGCACGGCGTTGGCGTGATCATGGGATTCTTCACGGGGTCTGAGGCGGACACGTTGTGTAACCGCTCTGTCACTCTCCGCGATCGAATCTTCACGAAGGCACTCTCCGCGATGCTCGGCGAAGAAGCTAAGCAGCAGCACGATTACATCGATCTGCCTTGGGGCAAGGAGAAGTACAGCGAGGGCTGCCACGGCGCCCACTTCTCTCCCGGCATCTGGACTGCCGACGGCGTTCAGCTTGCCGAGCCGGTTGGTCCGATCCACTTCGCAGGCTGTGAGTACGCAGAGAAGTTCAACGGCTACATGGAGGGCGCGGTTCGCTCGGCCCTGGGCGAGGTCGAGAAGATCGATTCGGAACTGGCTTAGCAGCTCGGCCTAACGAATCCCTTAGCCTGGCTCGCAACCGTTTTGGCCAGCGTGGTCAGGGCGTCGCGGGTGGCTTCCTTGTCGCCGGTTTTGTTGTTGACCATTATCGTCACGGCGACGGGTGTGCCGTCTGAAAGATCGATCAGGCCGGTCTGGCGAAGCGAGAAGACGCCGTCTTTAGTGCCGTCGCCGCTCTTACTGAATGACCTGGGGATGGTCTGCAATCCGATCGGGGAATTCGTCGGCTCGTCCATTTTTGCCATGACTGGCACCGTGTGCACCCAATCGCATTGCACTTCGGCCATGAACTCCGATTGATTTTTTAGCGGCCAGAGGACCTGCCTATAGGGATGGCTTTCGGCCCCTTCCTCGGAGGGGATGGCTGTGCCCCAGTCGCCGTAGCGGTGCAGAATTCGCAGGGTTTTGGAGACCGCCTGATCGTGGGTGCCCAGGTAGGCCCACAACGCGTCGTCGCCCGCTGGGGAGCCCTCCACGAAAGATTTCTCGAACATGTACTTTCGATCTTCGGGCTGTTTGGCCTCGTCGAGGATGGCGATTGCGGCGGGTATCGTCGCGGTGGCCCAGGCGGGGCCGCTGACTATGGTGCCTCCGCTCCACGTGTCCTGTGGACGGGTCTC
Organism: Propionimicrobium sp. BV2F7; assembly: GCF_000510445.1. Classification (NCBI taxonomy): domain Bacteria; kingdom Bacillati; phylum Actinomycetota; class Actinomycetes; order Propionibacteriales; family Propionibacteriaceae; genus Propionimicrobium; species Propionimicrobium sp. BV2F7. Next base: position 236,761 of record NZ_AZIS01000005.1, read on the forward strand.
GACGGTGCCGATGGCCGAGATTGCGACGCCGACCTCCATCTCTCCGGATTCCTCGATGGCCGCTATTGCCTTGAGAATTTCGGGTTGGTCGGGGGCTTCGACCATGTTCGGGTTGGGTTCGGGTTCGGCCTCATAGATCTGCGACGGCGTGGTGGTGGGGGACGGCTCTGGGCCGTCACCGGATTTGGATGCGCCGTAGACGGTTGCGAGTAGCAGCATGAGTGCCATGACGAAAACGAGCAGCCAAAGCGGCGCGTTCTTAAACCAGGCGGGCACGCGTAGTTTGCCGAGCCTGGTTTTGCGTGCGTTGTCGAATTTTTTTGCTCTGCTCATCTGTCTCGTAGCCGGTCGGTGGTTCAATGATTATTAATTAAGGTAATCTCAAGTTTCACAGATTATAGAACGAAAAGAGGCCGTAAGGATGTTCTGCTCTCGCTGCGGAAGTCATGTGGGGATCAGCGACGTCGAATGCGCTGTGTGCTCGGCCTCCTTGAACTCTCCTGGCGCGATACGTCTCATCGACCCTAAATTGGACCCGGATTTCGTCCCGCAAATCCTAGATCAGGACGAAGGCTCCGAGGGTGAGCAAGCCGATGAGGGCGACGATTCGGTAGAGGGCTCCTATTCGCCCGCCGATGACGCTGAAGATTCCGCAGTGGAAGCCACTGGCCTTGGCGAGGAAACCCCGCCTGGCGAAGGGGATTCAGACGACGAGGCCGAGACAGAGCCCTCCGAGGAAGATTCAGTAGAGCCCGACCAAAACCAGCAAGAAGATGCCGCAGATGAGGGAGAGCCCGATGAAGGCACAGCAGATAGCGAATCTGTAGCTGGCGAAGATTCGGAAAGCGACAATGAGGCCGTCGACGTTGAGGAAGATGAGGAAGAGCCGGAGGATAAGGAGTCTCGATTCGCCTCAACCCGCGAGAATGCTAAGGCGAAGTTCGCGGTGGTTAACGACAGGTTTCAGGCCACCTTTGACGAAGTGCGCAACCCCAGCACCGAGAACATTCGCGCGGTCGAACGCAGTTTGGGGCTGGAGCCCGAGCGGGTCCCGAGGCAGAAGGTCACGGCGGCGCTGATCATCTTGTTCTTGGCGATAGCTTTTTCCGGCGTCCTGATGGCCCAGTTAATCAACCTGGATAAGACGCTGCTCGGCAACAGGCCGCTGCCGGAAAGCACGCTGTCGGTTGCCCCTGAGCCGTCGAGCACGGCGAATCGTCCTGACATGGACATGGACGAGGGCGCCAAGGAATGCGATGGCGGCGTATGGGCGGGAGAACACACCTCATGCGAGCTGGCGAAGGCCGCCGCCGATCAAGTCAAAGAAATCACGAAGCCCAAGACGATCAAGGTGACCATCGGCGAGGAGAAGCAGGAGTTCGAGCTCAGCTGTGCCGTCGATAAGGCAGTCACCTGCAAAGGAACTGACGATAGTCAGGAAATCGCCGTTTGGGTGACCAGATAGCAGGATAAAAAATAGCCCCAGGCGATCGCCTGGGGCTTAATTTTTTAAAAGTTAAATGCTCATGTGTTCGTACGGGGTGCCCTTCGCGCGTTCGAGCGAGGCGAGCACCTCCTTTTCAGCTTCGGCGCGGCCAACCCAGGTTGCGCCCTCGACCGACTTACCGGGCTCTAGGTCTTTATAGACGGTGAAGAAGTGTTCAATCTCCAGCAGCATGAACTCGGGGATGTCGTCCAGGTCGTCCATGTAGTCGCGGCGGGAGTCGGCTGTGGGGATGCACAGCACCTTATCGTCGCCACCCATCTCGTCTTGCATCTGGAACATCGCGATTGCGCGGCATTCAACCAGGCAGCCCGGGAAGGTGGATTCGGGAAGGATGACCATGGCGTCTAGAGGGTCACCGTCTTCGCCGAGGGTGCCTTCAATGAAGCCATAATCGTAGGGGTACTGAGTGGACGTGAAGAGAGTCCGGTCCAGCCTGATGCGCCCCGAATTGTGGTCCATCTCGTACTTGTTTTTGGTGCCCCTTGGGATTTCGACGGTCATGTCGAAAGTAAGGGCCGAAAGGGGTTTTGTCTCCACCTTGCGGAAATCGTCGGTCACAACGGCCATCCTTCGCTTTGAGGTTTCCCTGTTGCCTTTAAAAAAGTATTCTGATCCTTAACGTACCTTTTTTTCGGGAGTGATACGAAAAATGCGACGACTCTCTACCGATTCCAGCCAAAAATCTTCTCGTAAGTTGAGTCCTGGGTGGGTTGCTTGGCTGGTTACGGTGGGGTTGTTGGCAACCGCGGCGATCGGCACATTGCCTCTGGCTAGCGCTAAAGATTGGCTGATTTCGAACGGCGAACCCACGATTACGAATCTGCCTATAGACGAGCTGCAGCCTGGCGCAGGCAAGGCTGGGCTGATCGGTCCCGATATTTTTGACGAATCGAAGCCGGCCTCCGCCGATGCCATCAAGGCGGCCATCGAGGCCGTCGGGCCTGGTGAGGGTACGATCAGCGCTGCCGCCGGCGATCTGAACGGCGATGGACTTAGCTATTCAAACAATTCCGAACGTGCGCTGACCCCGGCTTCAACGATGAAACTGATGACGAGCATCGGCTCGCTCTATAAATACTCCGCAGATGCCAGGTTCACGACGAGCGTTATTTTCGACGGCGCCACCGTGACGCTGAAGGGTGGCGGAGATCCACTTCTCGCGTCCAGCCCGGATTCGCATCCGTACGCGAAGGAGATCGACTTGCCGAATCTGGCGCATCTGGCAGCTGACACCGCTGCAGGGCTGAAGCAGCGAGACGCGACGCGCGTGAAGCTTGCCTTCGACGACTCGCTTTTCTCCGGGCCGAGCTGGCAGCCATCCTGGGACGATAGCTACCACCAGTGGGTTTCACAGGTGAGCGCCTTGGCCGTAGATTTGGGCAAGCCAAAGGAACATTCGGATCAGGCTGATCCGGCCATGTCTGCGGCGCTTATCTTCGCGGATCAGTTGCGGGCCAACGGCATCGATGTCGGCGACGACGTCTCCCGCGCCGAGCAGCCGACTGGAGAGGCCGTCGCAAGCGTGCAGAGCGTCCCGCTGTTCAACATCCTGGAGCGCATGAACGTGCATTCGGACAACTACCTCGCCGAAGTGCTGTTCCGGCAGATCGCGCTCGCGTCGGGGCAGCCGGGCAGCTTCGAGGGTGGGGCTAGCGCCCAAACCACCAATTTGAACGAGCTGGGCTTGTGGAGCGACGGGCAGGCCATCCACGACGGTTCTGGATTATCGGAAGACAACAAGATCGCCACCGGTAACCTGGTAAAAGGCCTGCAGATCGCCCAGCATAACCCTAAAATTCGTCCGCTTTTAGAGGTGCTGCCTGCGGCCGCCTCCACCGGGACGATGGCAATCAGGTTCGCCGACGAGGCAAGCACCGCGGGACGAGGCGTGGTACGAGCTAAAACTGGAAGCCTGGATCGGGTTTCCGCGCTGGCCGGCTACGCCCCGACCCGCGACGGTTCGCTGGTGGCGTTTGCGCTGATCGGCAACGATTTGCCGGAAGACCAGGACCCGAGGGGCTGGTTCGACCACGTTGCCTCGTCGTTGGCCGCATGCAATTGCGCCGCTGGCTAATCTTGTAAACATGATTAATTGGCAGCTAGCAGCGGACTTCGGCAAGGCCATCGTCCCTATCGGCAAACCCGGCGACCCGATGATGAACAACAAGGCAGTCGGGGAGATCCGCGCTGCGGCCCGCAAGGCGCTGCCGATCATCACAGAGGTGACGCAGCTGCCCGAGACCGGCGATGTCCTCGAGCTCGTGGTCGACCGTAAGGCCATGGTCGAGGCCAACGTGGCGACGGCTAAGAACATCATGGGCGACGCCGAAAGCGGTCTGCTGGGAAAGCTCAGCGAGGCCAGCAGGGCAGTCACGCTGGGCGGAGCTCTAGCGCTGCTCGCCCCAAGGATCCTCGGCCAGTACGTGCCATATGCCGATCGCCCGATGCTGCTGCTCAACGCCCCGACCATCGTCCAGGTGGAGGAAGAACTGAAGGTTAATCCGCAAGACTTCAGGCTTTGGGTGGCGCTGCACGAGCAGACCCACCGTGTTCAATTCGCAAACGCCCCTTGGCTGCGCGAGTATCTGGTGGCGCTCATCAACGAGGTGCTCGAGGACGACGAAAAGTTGAACTTCGACGTCGCCAAGCTGCGCGAGGTGCAAAAGCAGAAGGCTAACAGTCTGGATGCCATCAAGGCCGCGCTCAGCCCGCAGCTTGCGAAAAAGCTGGACTCCATCAACGCCATCATGGGGCTACTTGAGGGACACGCCGACTTCATGATGGACGCCGTCGGCGCCCAGACCGTGCCGTCGGTGCGCACAATCAGGCGACGTTTTCAGAATCGTCGAAAATCCGCGATGCACTCCAAGAACATCTTTAAGGCGCTGCTGAACCGCCTGCTCGGCATGGACGCTAAACTCGCCCAGTATCAAGACGGCGCTAGGTTCTGCCGCGCGGCAATCGACGAGGTTGGCGTCGAGGGCCTAAACCTGGTTTGGGAAAAGCCCGAAAATCTGCCAACTGCCGACGAACTGAAAGCGCCCATGCGCTGGCTAACCAGGGTTGCCTACCCGCAGGTCGACTAACAATGGCATTTCGTAATCTGAGCCCGTCCTGCTTGGCGGTTGTGCAAGCCGTGCGAGCTTGGTTAGAGGCAGCATGCGAATATCCTGTTGCGCCGGTGCGCATCGGGGTTTCGGGCGGGGTGGACTCGATGAGCCTGGCCGCTGCTTGCGCGCACGTCAAGCAGCGTAGCCTGCCGGAGGCCAAGGTGGAGGCGATGATCGTCGATCACCAGCTCCAAGAGAGCTCCGGAAAGGTCGCCGAATACGCCGCTCAACAACTGCGAAACATCGGCCTGCCCGCCAGAGTCGAGCGTGTCAACGTCGTCGACGATGGCGTTGGCATGGAGGCCGCCGCCCGCGATGCCAGATACGCGGCGCTCACCGACCACTTCAAAGGGATGCTGCTTCTGGCCCACAGCATGGACGACCAGGCCGAGACGGTTCTGCTCGGGCTGTCAAGGGGGTCTGGAACCAGGTCAATGGCAGGTATGGCCGTCGAATCTATGCGCGGCGAAACCAGAGTGGTTAGGCCGCTGTTGGGGCTGCGCGCCCAGACGCTGCGTCAGGCTGCGGTGGACTGGGGGATCGACTTTTGGGACGATCCGCAGAATGCTCAGGATCGTTTTGCCCGAGTACGGGCCCGGAAATCTTCCCTGCCGACCCTCGAGAAGGATCTCGGGCCGGGCTTCACCCAGGCGCTTGCCAGGACGGCGACCATGGCCGGACGCGACGCGGACTATCTGGATGCAGTGGCGGAAAGGGAACTTCCTAACCCTGGCGACGAGATATCCGTCGAACAGCTAGCTGGTCTACACCCCGCCATCGCGACGCGCGTGCTCAGGCGTTGGCTGAATCATCTGGGCATCGAAGAGGTTGGTTTCGACCACGTTGAGGCGGTTTTTCGCCTTGTCAGCGCCTGGAAGGGGCAGCGCGGGGTGGATTTGCCGGGTTCAGTTCGAATTCGGCGTGCACAAGGCAGGTTGCAGGCGGTAAGGTAAGCGAAGTGGAAGCAACAGACATTAGCCAAGATCTTGATCACGTTCTTTACACTCAGCAGCAGCTAGAAGACCGCATCGAAGAAGTCGCAGCGCAGATTGACGCCGATTACCAGGGGCGCGAACCCCTCATCGTTGGCGTTTTGAACGGCGCCATGATCACCGTTTCCGATCTGACCAGGGCCATGAAGAGCCACTGCAGCGTCGACTGGATGGCAATCTCGTCATACGGCGCAGGCACTCAGAGCTCCGGTGTGGTCCGGATCCTGAAGGACCTATCCACCGATATCCACGGCAGGGACGTGCTTATCGTGGAAGACATCATCGACACCGGTCTGACCCTCAGCTACCTCGTGCAAAACCTGCTTTCCCGCGAGCCCGCGAGCCTGGAAATCATGACCATGTTCCGCAAGCCGGAAGCCATCGATTGCGAAGTAGACGTCAAGTACATCGGTTACGACGTCCCCAACGAGTTCGTCGTCGGCTACGGCTTGGATTACGACGGACGCTACCGCAACCTGCGCGACCTGGCGACTCTCGCTCCGCACGTTTATAGCTAATGAATCGTTCAGGCAAGCAGCCGCGTGGTGTACTCACGAAAGCGCTCTTCGGCGTTCTGATCGGGCTCGTTCTGATTGCGGTCTGCGGCCTCGGCGTTCTGCTCTCCGCGCAAAGTGGAATGGTGGAAATCGGCCCCGAGGAACAACTCGAGAAGACACAGTTCTCGCGGCTGCAGCCTGGCGATTGCATGGTTTTCGCGGCAAAACCAGACCAGAATCCGGCTCCCGAGGGTCCTTCTGAAGTTGCCCACCTGAAGGTGGATTGCCAATCTGGGGGCTTCAAATTCAAGGTGGCGTCCGAGGGCGGCGACAACCTCACCTGTCCGAGCGACTGGTATTGGCAGTATTACAGCCCGAAGCTGTTTGGCGACGGGGTGCGCCGCTCCCTGTGCCTTGCGCCGCAGTTCGAAAAGGGCGCCTGCTACGTTTCAGACAAACTTTCCGTCTGGAAACAAACCGACTGTCGTTCCGAACATTATCTGAAGGTGCAGAAGTTGGCGTCGTCGGCGCAAGAATGTCCACGCCCCGATGGTGCAATCGAGTTGCCGCTACCCGAGCCGAGTGTTGTCTGTGCGGTGTCCGGGCGCCAATAACCTCTCGGTTAAGTTTCAAAAGGGAATACGCTGAAGCAATTTCGCCGTCATTGTGGAAAACTGTAGGACATGCCTAAAGCCCAACGAAACGAGGCCCCCAACAACTCTCCGGAGAATGACAAGCGCGTTCTCCGGCGATCGATAATCGCGGTCGCGATCGTCGTCGTGCTCGCTTTCCTGATCGTTCCAAAGGTGATCGTGAGCGCCAACTACGAGAAGGTGCCGACGTCCAAGGCGGTTCAGGTGATCGACGGCACGGATCCCATCCGGCAAGTGACGATGACTGCCGGCGACCAGACCATCCGTATCGACATGCTTAACGGCAAGAAGTACCAGTCGACATACCTGGAGGGGCAGGCAGAGGGCCTATCCAAGCGGCTAGATTCGCGAGTTCGTGCGGGCTCCCTTAAAACTTGGGAGGGCATCACTTCGGGTGATTCCTTCGGCATCATTCTGCTCTACATGGGTTTGCCTATTCTGCTATTGATTTTCCTGGTCTTTTACCTGTCGCGCTCGTCGGCTGCGGGCGGTATGGGCAACCCGCTTAGCTTCGGTAAATCCAAGGCGCAGCTGATAGATCCGGACATGCCCCAGAATAAGTTTTCCGACGTCGCAGGTTGCGAGGAGGCAATCAGCGAGTTGACGGAGATTCGCGACTTCCTATCCAACCCGGATAAGTTCCGTCGTGTCGGAGCCCGCGTGCCCGCCGGCGTGCTGCTATACGGGCCTCCCGGAACTGGTAAAACTCTTTTGGCCAGGGCCGTCGCTGGTGAAGCAGGTGTGCCGTTCTACTCGATTTCCGGTTCTGATTTCGTCGAGATGTTTGTCGGTGTCGGCGCCAGCCGAGTGCGCGATCTGTTCGCCAAGGCGAAGGAGAACTCTCCCGCCATCATCTTCGTCGACGAGATCGACGCGGTCGGCCGCCACCGTGGTGCCGGCATGGGCGGCGGTCACGACGAGCGAGAGCAGACGCTGAATCAGCTGCTGGTTGAGATGGACGGCTTCAACGCCAAGACGAACGTGATCTTGATCGCTGCCACCAACCGTCCCGATGTTCTCGATCCTGCTCTGCTGCGTCCTGGTCGTTTCGATCGGCAGATCGCCGTCGAGGCACCGGACCTGAACGGGCGCCTGCAGATTCTGAAGGTGCACGCCGTGGGCAAGCCACTGGCCGAATCGGTGGATTTGAGTGGCGTCGCCCAACGCACGCCCGGGTTCACGGGCGCGGATCTGGCGAATGTTCTGAACGAGGCGGCCCTGTTGACCGCTCGCTACGACCTTTCACTGATCACCGATACCGAGATCGACGAGGCGATCGACCGGGTCATCGGAGGTCCGCAGCGCAGCACCAGGCTGCTCGACGATCGCGAGCGCCTGATCACTGCCTATCACGAGGGCGGTCACGCGCTGGTTGCAGCCGCCATGCCAGGCACTGATCCCGTGCAGAAGATCACGATTCTTCCTCGCGGTCGGGCACTCGGCTACACTATGGTGCTACCGGACAACGACAAGTACTCGCAGACCCGCGGGGAGCTGCTTGATCAGCTCGCCTACATGATGGGCGGTCGAGCGGCCGAGGAGCTGGTGTTCTACGATCCGACGACGGGCGCCGCGAACGACATCGATAAGGCAACCACGCTGGCCCGAAAAATGGTCACGCAGTTCGGCATGACGGAGAAACTCGGCGCCGTCAAACTCGGCGGCGATGAAACTTCCGAACCGTTCATGGGCATGTCCGCGACGCAGAATTCGCGTCCCTATTCCGATCAGACGGCGGCAGCCATCGACGATCAGGTTGCCGAAATCCTGGAGAACGCCCATCAGGAGGCCTTCGACACGCTCGTCGCCAACCGGCACATTCTCGACGAACTTGTGCGTCAGCTGCTGGAAAGGGAGACGCTCACCAAGGCCGAGGTGGCCGAGATCTTCAAGGACCTGCAGCGTCACCCGAAGCGAGGCGCCTTTACCGGTTCCAGCAGGCGGGTTCCGTCGACGGTTCCTCCCGTCGCGCCAAGCCTGCCTAGCCGCGCCGAGTAGTGTTAGTATTCATGTGGGGGACGTCTGGAGTGGAAAATGAGTAGTAACGCTAAGGCGCGCCGAGCGGTCAAGCGGGTCGAGGGCGGCTTCGATTATTCGCTGATCGAGCACGGAGTAAAAGAGATCCTGCAGGGCATCGGTGAGGATCCGAACCGCGATGGTCTTAAGGAAACTCCGGCACGCATCGCCAGGGCATGTGCGGAGCTTTTTGCTGGGCTAAGCCAAGACCCCAAAGAGTTGTTGGAGACCACCTTCGACGCCAGTCACGACGAGATGGTGCTAGTCAAAGACATCGACGTGCATTCGATGTGCGAACATCACCTGCTGCCGTTCCACGGTTTCGCCCACGTCGCATACATCCCACCCGCCAGCGGGCGGGTCGTTGGCCTGTCCAAGCTGGCTAGGCTGGTCGAGGTGTTCGCACGTCGCCCACAGGTTCAGGAGCGGCTCACCACTCAGATCGCCGACGAACTCGAGCACACGCTCGGGGCAAAGGGCGTGTTGGTCGTCCTCGAATGTGAACACAACTGCATGACAATGCGCGGTGTGCGCAAGCCTGGTTCCAAGACCGTGACGTCCGCTGTCAGGGGACAGCTGCGTAACGCCGCCACTAGGGCGGAGGCGATGAGCCTCGTGCTCGGCCACAACTAGAAGAAAGCCAAGATGTCTTATCAGCGCACCCTGGTTCAGGGCATTCTTAACGTCACGCCCGATTCGTTTTCCGACGGTGGCCGCTGGGCCTCCACGGACACCGCGATCACTCACGGCATGGAGATGATCGCAGACGGCGTCGACATCATCGACGTCGGCGGCGAATCGACCCGTCCGGGGGCAACCAGACCCAGCGAGGACGAGGAATTAAAGCGGGTTGTTCCGGTGGTTCGAGAACTTGCCAAGCACGTTCCGATCAGCGTCGACACCATGCGCGCGAAGGTGGCGGAAGCGACGCTCGAGGCGGGGGCCACCATCATCAACGATGTCTCTGGCGGTCTTTCCGACGAAAGAATGCATCAGGTTGTCGCGGATGCCGGCTGCGAATACATCTGCCAGCACTGGCGCGGATACGGCGACCAGATGAATGAGCATGCCGTCTACGTCGATGTCGTCCGTGAGGTTTACGACGAGCTGGCCAGGCGCATCGACGTTTGCGAGCAGGCGGGCATCGCCTCCGAGAAAATCATCGCCGATCCCGGCCTAGGCTTCGCCAAGACCGGAGATCAAGATTGGCTGCTCATGGGCAACCTGGGTCTTTTCAACTCGATGGGTTACCGGCTGCTGATCGGCGCCAGCCGGAAGCGGTTCCTGGCAGGTGCTATCGGCCAGCGTCCCGCCGAACAGCGAGACGCAGCCACCGCTGCGATAACCACCATCTGCGCCCAGGCTGGCGTGTGGGCCGTCCGCACCCACGAGGTCAAGGCGCAACGGGATGCCGTGGATGTCGTGGCACATTTAAGAATGGTTAACGATGCAACACACAATAATTAAACTTTTAGGCCTAAAAACCACCGGTTATCACGGGGTATATGAATACGAACGCAGGGAAGGGCAGGAATTCATAGTCGACGCGGAATTGAAAATTAAGACTCCCGAAGACGACGACCTGACTCAAACTGTGGATTATGGGCAGATAGCTAGAAAACTTTTGGGCGTAGTGGAAGGCGAGCCCGTAGATCTTATCGAAACGCTTGCCAAGAAATTGCTGGATCAGATTATGGTCGATCCGAAAGTGTTGGCTGCTAATGTCACCGTTCATAAGCCGAATGCGCCGATGAAATTAGAATTCGATGACGTGCAGGTTTCTATAGGTGCGCAGCGGTAATAGCTAATAATAAGGTGATTAATTTGCCCCAAAAGTGCATATTTTCAATCGGATCAAATCAGGGCGATAGTTTAGCTACCATTGCTGCCGCAATTAAAGAACTCGAGCAAACCCCTGGTTTGGACGTCGATGCCGTTTCTTCGTTTTATCGCACGAAGCCCGTCGGAGACGAAAATCAGCCGGATTTCCTCAACGCGGCGGTTCGCGTTCAATCCACACTCACACCCCTGACTCTCCTGCGCAGGACGCAGGCGATAGAAAAGAAGCATGGGCGGCTTAGGGACCCTAGTCGTCCCAAGGGGCCGCGGACTTTGGATATCGATTTAATTGTCATTGATGATTTAGAAAGTCACTCTGCAGAATTAACTCTGCCCCATCCTGCGGCTCATTTACGAGGGTTTGTTCTAGTGCCTTGGGCCGAGATCGATCCAGAGGCCCTATTGCCGCAGGGGCGAATTATTGATTTGATAAATCAACTAGACGTTAGTGGAATTGAAAAATTCCCCGTTAATTCGCCCCGTCGGACGCTTACTAAAGCATTAATGTCTAAGCCGATGGATGTAAATATGTATAATCCTGTCAGGGGACTGTGAAAATTAGATATCTGGGTGTAAATTGTTTTATTGTTGACCCGTAGGGTTATCAAAGGTGAGAGATCGCCTTTATGCAAAAGCTTAGATTTTAATAAAGGACAATAATGGCTAGGAAGACACAAGTTCTTTTGATTGACGACCTGGATGGGGTTACTGAAGCTGACGAGACCGTAAGTTTCAGTCTCGACGGAGTTAATTACGAAATCGATTTGGTCAAGGAAAACGCCGATCGTCTTCGCGAAGGCCTAAACGAGTGGGTCGCTAAGGCTCGTCGAGTTGGTGGCCGACGCAGCACCGGCCGTCGCAGTGTTCAGGACGGCCCTGCCGCAAGCGACATTCGTAAGTGGGCGACGGAGAACGGCTACGACGTTTCCCCGCGTGGCCGAGTCCCTAGCGAGGTTCGCGAAGCCTACGAGAAGGCTAACGGCGGCGCCGAGTAAATCGGATCCGATCTTTTTCGATGCACACCGCTTAGGGCGGTGTGCATCTGTTTTCCTCCGGGAACAAATGAGCTATCCCGTGCCTTATAAAAAGGTGTAATTCTCCTTCTAGGTGTCACCTAATACACTGGGAGTAACTGGACTTTTCCTGGAAAGTTCCAGGCGAAGTCGACTATTCAAGGAGTCATAAATTGTTTGAGCGATTTACCGATCGTGCACGTCGCGTGGTCGTTTTGGCCCAAGATGAGGCCAAGATGCTCAATCACAACTACATCGGCACTGAGCATTTGCTGCTCGGCCTGATCCACGAGGGTGAGGGCGTTGCGGCGAAGGCGCTGGAGCAGCTCGGCATATCGCTGGAGGCCGTTCGTGAGCAGGTCGAAGAGATGATTGGGCACGGTCAGACCGAACCCGCTGGTCATATTCCGTTTACCCCGCGCGCTAAGAAGGTTCTGGAACTTTCGTTGCGCGAGGCGCTGCAGATGAACCACAGCTACATCGGCACCGAGCACATCTTGCTCGGCCTGATCCGCGAGGGTGAGGGCGTCGCCGCCACAGTTCTTATTAAGCTCGGCGCGGACCTCAACCGCGTCCGCAGCACAGTGCTGCAGTTGCTGAGCGGTTACCAAGGCGGTGCCGAGGGAGACCTGGCTACCTCTGGGGCTCCGCAGGACACCCCGCGCAGTGGTTCGAGTATTCTCGACCAATTCGGCCGTAACCTGACTCAGGCTGCTCGGGAGAATCGCCTCGATCCGGTCATTGGCCGTAAGAAGGAAATCGAGCGTGTGATGACGGTGCTCAGCCGTCGCACCAAGAACAATCCGGTTCTGATCGGCGAGCCCGGCGTCGGTAAGACCGCCGTCGTTGAGGGCCTTTCGCAGCAGATCGTTCGCGGCGATGTTCCCGAGACGCTGCGCAATAAGCAGATCTACACGCTGGACCTCGGCTCGTTGGTGGCGGGTTCCCGATATCGCGGCGATTTTGAGGAGCGCCTGAAGAAGGTGCTCAAGGAGATTCAGCGCCGTGGTGACGTCATGCTTTTCATCGACGAGATTCACACTTTGGTTGGCGCTGGCGCTGCCGAGGGCGCAATTGACGCGGCCAGCATCCTGAAGCCGATGCTTGCCCGTGGCGAACTGCAGACAATCGGCGCCACCACTCTCGAGGAGTACCGCAAGTACATCGAGAAGGACGCCGCTCTGGAGCGTCGTTTCCAGCCTATCCAGGTCGACGAACCGAGCGTCGAGCTGACTGTTGACATACTTAAAGGGCTGCGTGACCGCTACGAAGCTCACCACCGCATCACCATCACTGACGACGCCCTGGAGGCCGCGGCTCGTCTTGCCGCCCGTTATATCCAGGATCGCTTTCTGCCAGATAAGGCCATCGACCTTATTGACGAGGCCGGCGCGCGCATGCGGATTCAGCGCATGACCGCTCCGCCGGATTTGCGCGAGTTCGACGAGAAAATCTCCAAGGTTCGTTTGGAGAAGGAAGCCGCGATCGACCAGCAGGACTTCGAGCGTGCAGCTGGCCTGCGCGATCAGGAAAAGAACCTGATCGCCGAGCGCAATGAGCGCGAGTCGGCCTGGCGCGAAGGTGATTCCGATACTCCGGCCGTCATCGGCGAGGAGCAGATTGCCGAGGTGCTTTCCACCACCACGGGCGTTCCGGTCAGCCAGATCACCGAGGAGGAGTCCACCAGGCTGCTCCACATGGAGGAAGAGATTCACAAGCGCTACGTCGGCCAGGACGAGGCCGTCAAGGCACTGTCGCGTTCCATCCGTCGCGCCCGCGCCGGCCTGAAGGACCCGAACCGTCCCTCCGGCTCGTTCATCTTCGCTGGCCCGTCCGGTGTTGGTAAGACCGAGCTGACCAAGGCACTAGCCGAGTTCCTGTTTGGCGACGAAGACGCACTCATCACTCTGGACATGAGCGAGTACTCCGAGAAGCACACTGCTTCCCGCATGTTTGGTTCGCCGCCAGGCTACGTCGGCTACGACGAAGGCGGTCAGCTCACCGAGAAGGTGCGTCGCAAGCCGTTCAGCGTCATCTTGTTCGACGAGATAGAGAAGGCTCACCCGGACATCTTCAACTCTCTGTTGCAGATTCTGGACGAGGGTCGCCTGACCGACGCCCAGGGCAGGGTAGTGGACTTCAAGAACACCGTCATTGTAATGACCACTAACCTTGGCACGAAGGACATTAGCCGTTCGGTTAGCCTCGGATTCTCGAACTCGGGTAAGGCCGGAAACGACTACGAGACCATGAAGAGCAAGGTCAACGAGGAACTGAAACAGCACTTCCGCCCCGAGTTCCTGAACCGCGTCGACGAGGTCGTCGTATTCCACCAGCTGACCGAGGAAGAGATCGCTAATATCGTCTCCTTGATGGTTGGGCAGGTGGAGAAGCGCCTCGCCGAGCGGGACATGGGTATCGAACTGACCCCGGCGGCAAGCAAGTTGATCGCCGAGATCGGGTACGATCCGCTGCTGGGCGCTCGTCCGTTGCGTCGAGCAATTCAGAGCAAGATCGAGGACCCGATCGCCGAGCAGATTTTGTTCGGCGAGGTGAAGGCCGGCTCTATCGTCGTGGTGGACGTCGCAGAGGGTGCCGACAAGGATTCGGCGGAGCCGTTCGTGTTCCGCACGGCACCGAAGCTCGAGGAAATCGATCACCTGCCTGAGAACACCGAAAACTAGGCACAAGCCAAAAGCGCCCGGCAATTAGCCGGGCGCTTTTTGTTAGGTGCTTCGTCCGCGAAGCGGTCGCCTGACGAGCGAAGCCAAGTGCCGTTAACCATGGCGATAAGATCGCGAAACAATTTCTGAACCTTTGTTTGGGACCTTGGGTGTGACCGATTCAACTCAAGGAAGAAGAAAATGTCTGGCCGCTCATCCCGCTATCTCTCGGGCCGGCGCTCCTGTTTGTTGCCGGTCTTTGCTGCAAGGAAGCGTGACTAACAATTAAAAAATAGATCTCGCCTCCAGGTGGGGAGGCGAGATCTAATATGTCTTTATTTTCCGATCGAGGTCAGGAACGCGCAGCCTTCACCGACCGCTTTCACTTCCTCGTTGGCTGCAATGAATACCGCCTGTCCCTTGTCCAGACGGGTCTGGTCCTCGCCGCTGGTCAGCAACATGCTGCCGTCTATGGCAAGTAGGATGCGGGCGCTGGAGATCGCCGGCAGCTCTATCGCAAGCCCATTCGGGTTAATCCTCCAAACGCAGTAGGAGGAGTCCGGGTAGTCGTAGGTTTCGACGCCTTCGCGCACGTAGGAAGGCGCCAGCACCTTCGCCGGATCAGACTTGAAAGTAACCACTTGCACCAGCGCGTCGACGTCGATGTGCTTGTGGGTAAGGCCGCCACGCAGCACATTGTCCGAGCTTGCCATGACCTCAACGCCCGAGCCGTTCAGATATGCGTGCATGGTTCCGGGGGAGACATGCAGCGCCTCGCCCGGCTTCAGGTGTCTGCGGTTTAGCAGCAGGGCAGCCAGCAGGCTCGGGTCGCCGGGGAAGTGCTCGTCGAGCATGACTGTGGTGCGGGCGAATTCGCCAACCTTGCCCGCATCGGCCACGTGCTTGATGGCCGCCGAGACAACCTCGTTTACGATCCATTTGCGCTTTTCGTCGATGCTCAGTGCGTCCAGGAAAACCTCTTCTAGGGCTGCGCTGCCCCTGCGGTGTTCCAGCGGCCCGATGACGGAATCAAGCTCAGGGATACGGCAAATCTCGTTGAACAACCGATAGCTTTCGGCGGGGTCGCGAAAGCCCACTAGAGCGTCGAATGGGGTCAGCGCGACGATCAGCTCCGGCTTGGGTCGGGGGTCTTTGAAGGTGCGTCGGGGGTCGTCGATGGGTATGCCGGAGGCATTCTCGCGCTCGAACCCAGCCTTGGCGTCATCGGCGTTGGGGTGTGCCTGAAGGCTTAGCGGTACGGAGGCGGAGAGGATTTTGACTAGGTAGGGCAGCTCGTTGCCGAACTCGTCGCGGATCTTATTCCCGAGAAGGCCTGGGTTATTAGCCAGGTAAGTGCGCAGGTCGCTGGTTTTGCCGTCGACGGTAATCTGGGTTGGCGACGACGGGTGCGTCCCCAGCCAGTATTCTGCGTCGGGCTGATCAGTGACTGGATTGCCAAGAAGGTTGGCGATGAAGTCGGTCGAGCCCCAATCGTAGTGCCGGATAGTTCCGACAATTCGCTGCATCGGTGCGCTGCCTCCTCGACGTTATTTTTAGATTAGCAATCAATGAGTATTGCACGCTTAGTTGTGTTGTCACCAAAAGCGTCGGTTTAAAGTTCCATAAAAATCAAAAATCTATTGAGTTTTCCGCGTGACTTCTGCGGCACCCGAACCTGTGTAGATAAACAAGGTAACACCAAACGGCGCGTATTGCTTGTTGGTGGGGCCTGGAATTACACCATTGTTATTAACTGGCTACAATGGGGGCTATGAGTACGCAGGTATATGAAGAGGTGACGGCCGAGCTGAGCGCTAGGGACGCCGCAATCCTCGATTTCGAGGGTTCTTGGTGGACGTCTAAGCTGCCTAAAGATCAGGCCATCCGCGATAAATTCGACATGTCTACGACTCGCTATTACCAGATTCTTAACTCGCTGATCGACAAACCGGCCGCGCTGGTGCACGACCCGATGTTGGTCAAGAGGCTGCGCAGGCTTCGTGAGAGCAGGCAGCGTAATCGTTCGGCTTCTAGGTTGCGCACCCGATAACCTATGGTTCAACTGTGAAATCCCGGCTTCCGAGCCGGGTTTTTTGCACTCTAGGGGTTAGAGTGCTAAAAATGAATTAGCACTCTAAAGGATAGAGTGCCACCTAAGTTCTTGAGATAGCTGAGGCCGAAGGGCCGTCCGTCGCGGGCAGCTTTCAAGGGCGCGATGAAAGACATTTACAACTTGCAGGGCAATCCTGTGAACCGGAGGAATGCCGGATACTATGGCAAAGCTAATTGAATTTGATAGCGAGGCGCGCAAGGGCCTTGAAAAGGGCATGAACACCCTTGCAGACGCCGTTAAGGTAACGCTTGGCCCGAAGGGTCGCAACGTCGTCCTGGAGAAGTCGTGGGGTGCCCCCACCATTACCAACGACGGTGTTTCGATCGCTAAGGAGATCGAGCTGGCCGATCCGTTCGAGAAGATCGGCGCTGAACTGGTCAAGGAGGTCGCCAAGAAGACCGACGACGTCGCTGGCGACGGCACCACGACCGCAACTGTTATCGCCCAGGCGATGGTCCGCGAGGGCCTGCGCAATGTTACTGCTGGCGCGAACCCGATTGAGCTGAAGCGCGGCATCGAGAAGGCTGTTGCTGCTGTCTCCGAGAAGCTCGAGGCTATGGCCACCGAGATCGACTCCAAGGACCAGATCGCTCAGACCGCATCCATTTCGGCTGGCGACCCTGACGTTGGCGAGAAAATCGCCGAGGCCATGGACAAGGTTGGCAAGGAAGGCGTCATCACCGTTGACGAGTCCAACACCTTCGGCCTCGACCTTGAATTCACCGAGGGCATGAACTTCGATAAGGGCTACATTTCGGGCTACTTCGTAACCGACGCTGAGCGTCAGGAAGCAGTTCTGGACGACCCGTACGTCCTGCTGGTTGACGGCAAGGTTTCTTCTCTGAAGGATCTGCTGCCGATCCTCGAGAAGGTTCAGCAGTCCGGCCGTTCGCTGCTGGTTATCGCTGAGGACGTCGACGGTGAGGCGCTGGCTGGCCTGGTGGTTAACAAGCTGCGTGGCACCCTGAAGTCTGTCGCCGTTAAGGCTCCTGGCTTCGGCGACCGCCGCAAGGCAATCCTGGCTGACATCGCCGTTCTGACCGGTGGCCAGGTCATCAGTGAGACCGTTGGCCTCAGCCTCGAGACCGCCGACCTGAGCCTGCTCGGCACCGCCAAGTCGGTGACCGTCACCAAGGACGCCACCACCATCGTTGATGGCGCTGGCGACAAGGAGCAGATCGAGGGCCGCGTAAAGCAGATCCAGGCCGAGATCGAGAACACCGATTCCGATTACGACCGCGAGAAGCTGCAGGAGCGTCTGTCCAAGCTGGCCGGTGGCGTTGCCGTCATCAAGGTTGGCGCTGCTACTGAGGTCGAGATGAAGGAGCGCAAGCACCGCATCGAGGACGCCGTCCGCAACGCTAAGGCTGCTGTTGAAGAGGGTGTTCTGCCTGGCGGCGGTGTTGCTCTGGTTCAGGCGACCAAGGACATCAAGCTCGACGGTCTGACTGACGACGAGCAGATTGGTGCACAGATTGTTCTGTCTGCAGCAGCTGCTCCGCTGAAGCAGATCGCGGTTAACGCTGGCTATGAGGGTGGCGTCATCGCTGAGAAGGTACGCAACCTTCCTGCTGGCGAGGGCCTGAACGCCGCTACTGGCGAGTACGTCAACATGACCAAGGCCGGCATCCTGGATCCGACGAAGGTCACCCGCTCGGCTCTGCAGAACGCCGCCTCGATTGCTGGTCTGTTCCTGACTACCGAGGCCGTTATTGCCGACAAGCCTGAGAAGGTAACCATGGATCCTGCTGCTGCAGGCGACATGGGCGGCATGTACTAAACCTGCTGCTAAAAGCTATTGGAAGAGCCGCGGGGCAGCTGCCCCGCGGCTCTTATGTTTCCTGGCGTGAATTTTAGGCGACTATATCGGGAACCAAAAGGCTCGTAGTTGAGCTTTTTGGTTCCCGTTGATCATGAATCTGTTACTAAAAAAATTTATCGTTTCGCATCCAGCGAATTGGATTCGAGATCGAGTTATTGAGCTGAATGTTTGACTTCGAAATGCTGGGGTAATACCCAAAATGCTTCTTTTAAAGGCTCCTCGAAATGGGCAATTACGTTTTTATCTTGAAACAAGCCGCCTGAAGTACTATCTTTATCTACGCGCGTAGACAATGCGTGTGGAAATATTCTCGATGAGGAGATAACTATGAGCTCATTGACTCAGTCTGAGCAGAAAAAAGCTGGTCTGCACTTTCAAAGACAGGTTGCGGTTTTATCTGGAGCCGGAATGTTCCTTGACGGTTTTGACGTATCGGTTATTGCGGTAGCGCTTCCTGGTCTCAAGAAGCAATGGGAAATTTCTGGCGCTGTAGAGGGCATCGTCGCGGCATCTGCAATCGTCGGTATGTTTCTTGGCATGCTCTTTGGCGGAAAACTAGCTGATGCGTTTGGGCGCCGAAAGATGTACATGATTGACCTGTCAGGCTTTGTTATTTTTGCTTTGCTGGCGGCTTTAACTCAGAACGCTTGGCAACTCGTCGCATCCCGTTTCCTGCTTGGGCTTTTTATCGGTGCTGATTATCCTATTTCCTCTTCGATCACTGCTGAATTTACTGCTCCCAAGCGGCGTGGTCGGTTCATCATTCTGATGTCGCTGTTTTGGCAAGTGGGTGCTTTCTTCGCCTACGTAACTGGAATCGTTATGCATCCGATCGGTCCATCTGCGTGGAGGTGGATGCTCGGTCTTGGTGCCTTCTTGGCGGCTGTAACTCTCGTACTTCGTCACAAGGTTCCGGAATCTCCGAGGTGGCTACGCCAGCACGGAAAGATTGAAGAAGCCAACAAGGTTATGGAAGCTATCACAGCGATCCAGGGTGATTACTTTGGTGAGCACGAAACCAAACACGTTGAGAACGAGTCGGAGGCCAAGAAATCTCGCTTGTATGGCACCTGGTGGGAACTGTTTAGCCCGAACATGATTCGCTCTACGATTTTCTGCTGCACTTTCTGGTTCGCGTTCGCGGTATCCTTCTACGGAATTCAGATGTACACGCCTTCGATTTTGGAGCCGTTCACTAAGGGCAATACGATCTTGGCTTATGTTGGTTCCTCAATTATCGCCCTTCTGGGCGTTGCTGGTGCAGCTATCGGCATGTACACGGTTGAGAAGATCGGACGTCGCCCCCAGATCATATGGTGTTTCGTTGGCATGATCGTAGTTCTAAGTGCTTTAGCGCTGATGCCTAACCCATCTATAGGTGTTCTGATTTTCTTGCTGTCTGCTGCTATCTTGCTAGCGAATTTGGGGCCCGGTGTTCTAGATATGGTCTATCCAAATGAGCTGTTTCCGACTCGTCTACGTGCTTCGGGCACGGGATTCGCTGGTTCTATTAGCCGAATCGGAGCCATCCTCGGCGTGAGTATTTTCCCGATGATGGTTGAGAATTGGGGCATGGCTAGCTCTACCTGGCTATTTGCCGGTGTAGCCGTTATTGGATTGGTGGTTTCTCTGTTCCTCGCGCCGGAGACAAAAGGTAAGTCGTTAGAGGAACTTGAGGTTTTGGCAAATAATGGTTGGAAGAAGCCTGCTAAATAACCACTAATTTTGGAGTAGAGATGAAGGGCAAAAGGCCGACCCGTGAAGATGTAGCTCGAGAAGCTGGTACATCTGTTGCGGTAGTCACGTACTCGCTTAACAACGGGCCTAGACCAGTCGCCCCAAAAACTAAAGAAAGAGTTTTAGCTGCTGTTAAGAAGTTGGGATATCAGCCGAATCGTGCGGCGAGAGTCTTAGCCTCTGGAAAGAGCAATGTTTATGGGTTGGTTCTTCCGAATATTACTAACCCGTTCATTGCTGAAATAGCTCATGCTTTTCAGGCGAGGGTAATGGCCAGGGGTAAGACGATAATGCTTGGCGATTCGGCTGATGACCCGACGCGGGAGCGGGAGCTACTCAAGCTGATGATTTCTCATCAGGTTGATGGCGTCGTTTACATGGGCACAGTTGAAAACTTGGCTCTGGATCTGTTCGAAGACAGTGACATACCTGTTGTGGTCTTAACCTATGCAGACTCGGATTTCAGGTGCCCATCGGTCCGTATAGATGAGACTCAGGCTGTGTATGCACTTACTAGGCATCTAGTGCTCCATGGGTATAAAAAAATAGCCATGCTGACTGGCCCGAAAGGAATGAAAAATTCATTCGTGAGGGCAAAAGGCTGGTGCCAAGCGATGAATAGCGACTTGGAATCAGAAAACATATCTTGGCGCGCGTATTCAAGGGCAGCAGGTTATTCGTGGCTGAAGACGGCCTACGAGGCGGGAACAATACCGGATGCGGTCGTTACAGGAAACGAGCGTCAGGCGATAGGCATCCTAGCTGCTTGTGCCGATATTAACCTTAAAGTCCCACAAGACTTGGCGTTGGTTGCGCTAAATGGCTCATCATCTTCAGGCTTTACCACGCCATCGCTGACGTCGATTCGTCAACCATGGGGAGAAATGGCGGATTGTGCTTTTAGCATATTGAGTAGCCCAGAGCTATCCAAACTCACCAGAGCTACCATGAGTGGTTTTGATCTTGTCATTGGCTCATCTTGCGGTTGTGATCATAAACAGACTAATGACCGTCGTTTGATTGCTTCCTGGTCTACGCCTTCATCAGAAACGTTGGATTCAGCAGCTGGGCTTTCGTAGCAAAACTCGGATATCAAGAAGTGAAAAATGCTTAATTTTTTTAAATATGCTCAAGAAAACTGGGACAATCCGGCAGGGCAATTGCATACCTATCTCTTGCCCGGGACAAACTTTGCCGAGTTGGCTCAGCCGTATTTAGGAATCCTTCAGGAAAGCAGCGTTTGTGCTGCGCAACCTAACGATTCGTTTCACGCGACTATCCAACGGCTTCCATTCTTTGCAGACGACAAAGAAATTTGCGATCGAATTCCTGCTTTTGGGAAAGAATTGCGTAAGCACTTTGCTAAGTGGCCGATTCCAGAAATCAACTTTAGCTACCCCGAAGTAACTAAAGATTCTGTCCTCTGTTTTGCAACTAAAGATAGTGGATGGACTGAGTTCGTTGATGGGGTCCGTAAGTGTTCTGTGAATATTTTCGGTGAAGAGGCTTCCCATTTTGAAGGAGTCCCTAGGGCCCACTTGACTCTCGGCTACGGAGTGAAAGATGGCTCCTCCGAGGATTTGGCTAAAGCCATTGAGGCTCAGAACGTTGAGGAAAAAAGGCACAGGTCCGGAGCAGCCTCCTTCTACACCGCGAGTCTTGATCATGTAGCGCTCGTAACAGTCCATCAACGTCCGGAAGAGGGCGCGTATGTATTTAGCTCAATAGCAGAGTTTTATTTGAAATGATCATTTTCGAAAATCAATATTTGAACCAGGTCGTATTGCTGCTAATAGCGCTATTTCTCTCTGCTCTTATCGGATTGGAGAGGCAGATACAAGGTAAAAGCGCAGGGCTACGAACGCAGGCAATCGTTGGGATGACCGCAGCTCTGATGATGATCATCTCAAAGTACGGCTTCATGGATGTTCTTGCTGAAGGCGTTGTTCGTTTGGATCCTTCTAGGGTGGCTGCCCAGATTGTTTCTGGCATAGGCTTTTTGGGTGCAGGCATCATCATGACCCGTCACGGAGCCATACATGGGCTGACTACTGCAGCGACAATTTGGGAAACTGCAGCAATCGGTATGGCATGTGGTGCAGGCATGTGGTGGCTAGGACTTGCCGGAACCTGTTTTCATTTCATAGTCGTATGGGTAGTTGCTCCAATAGTGAACATGTGTATCCGGTCCAGAGTGAGTCCCGAAGCTACCTTAAGAGTTGCTTATCCGCAGGGTAAAGGCGCTCTGAGGGTCGTCTTATCTAAAGTAACCAAGGCAGGTTGGAGTGTGAACGCTATTCAATCGTCAATTTCTGAGAAAGACAACGATGTTATAGCTCACATCAGCGTTAAAGCCCACAAACGTAAACAACCTTCTGAACTCGTAGCAGCTCTATCCGAGACTCCTAATGTTCATGCCGTGCGGCTAATTGAAGATTTTTTGGATTGATTCGAATACTAAGTCACAAAAAATTTGGCATTCCGTAAATGAATCATTTTGGTAAATTGTTTATACCTAAAAAGGAAAATCGTGAACATTCGCGAAAAAGCTGAAAAATGGATTCGGCACGATCCCGACGCAGAAACACGAAAGGCTCTTGTTAATGTCTTAGAAGATGAAGAAGAGTTGGAAAAGGCATTCTCCGGCCCTCTTGAATTTGGTACTGCGGGTTTGCGCGGTGAAATTGGTTTTGGCGAATCGCGCATGAACCAGGCTGTTGTGATGCGAGCCACAAGCGGGTTGATGAGTTGGCTTAATTCTCAAGTAGATCGTCCAAGGGTGGTGATTGGCTGCGATGCAAGGCACGGGTCAGTTAAGTTCGCTAAGGCCGTCGCAAAAGTGGTTTCAGGAGCTGGTGGCCAGGCGCTGTTGTTGCCATTCTCACAGCCGACGCCGCTCACCGCGTTCAGCGTTAAAGAACTAAACGCCGATGCCGGCATCATGGTAACGGCATCCCACAACCCTAAAAAGGACAACGGCTACAAGGTCTATCTAGGCGGACGTGTGGCCACGGGGGAAGCTTCGGGCGTTCAGATTGTGCCGCCCGCTGATAAGGAAATTTTCGAATGTATCAATGCGGCGCCACCCGCTGACGAGATTCCGCTTTCCGGTGAGGTCAGCGATGTCGATACTCGAGATGCTTATCAGAAGGCTGTAAGTGCTCTGGGGCGCGCAAAAAAGTTGAAGATAGTTCTGACTCCAATGCATGGAGTTGGTGGGGAAATCGCCCTTTCTGTATTTAAAGCCGCAGGGTTTAATGACGTCGTTAAGGTCGATAGCCAGTGGGAGCCGGATCCCGAGTTCCCCACGGTTGCTTTCCCCAACCCCGAAGAAGACGGTGCTTTGGATCTTGCAGTGGGGAAAGCCAATGAGGTCAATGCCGATCTGATCATTGCAATTGATCCCGACGCCGATCGCTGTGCTGTAGCTGTTCCTGCCCGGCAGACCCCTAGCGCTGGTATGCCGTTGGCTAACGGTTGGGTGAAACTTTCCGGAGACGAGACGGGTGCTTTGATCGGGAAGTACGTCGCGGAACGCGTCGAAACTGGCACGCTGGCGTCGTCTATCGTCTCTAGCAGGTTGCTGGGTAAGATCGCTGAAGCGCATGGCCTCAGGCACGTCACCACGTTGACTGGTTTCAAGTGGATCGCACGCGTACCTGACTTAGCCTACGGATATGAGGAAGCAATCGGGCATTGTGTAGACCCTGATCACGTTAGAGACAAGGATGGGATTTCTGCCGCGGTAGTTATAGCCACCATCGTTTCAAGTTTAATAGACAGTGGCCTAGACGTTTTAGAGTTTTTTGATGCTTTGGCAGAACGGTACGGGATTCACAAAACCCTCCCACTCACTTTTAGAGTCAGCGATCAATCACTTATTACTAAAGCAATGCAACGTCTCCATCAGTTGGAGCCTAGCGAATTAGCAGATAATCCGATTACCGAATACGTAGACCTTAATGGTGGATACGGAGAGACTCCTGGAACCGACGGTGTTCTAATACGCACCGAAAACGATTCCCGAGTTGTTATAAGGCCGAGCGGAACTGAACCGAAGCTCAAATGCTATTTAGAAGTTGTTTTAGATCCTGCAGATGGAGCTGACTGGGATAAAGCCAACGCAAGACTGAAGAAGCTCTCTGACGCGACTAAAAAACTTTGCGGCATGTGACACAAAGAATTATTGACACAGTAAGGGCGGCGTTCAAACGAATTTGAACGCCGCCCTCCTTTTCGGTTTAAAGCTCCAGGCCGGGGTAAAGCGGGTTGGCCGCCATCAGCTCGGCTGCGCCGTCACGGACGCGCTCCGCAACGCCGTCGGCCATCTTGTACTTGGCCCTGCTTGGGTTTCCGTTGCTGGTGGTGGTCGGCTCGGTGGCTTTGAGTGCCTCGACGATCAGCTCGGCGACTCGGTCCATGTCGTCCTCGTCACAACCGCGAGAGGTCAGCGCAGGGGTGCCGATGCGGATGCCGGAGGTGTACCAGGCGCCGTTCGGGTCGCGCGGAATCGAGTTGCGGTTGGTGACGATCCCAGATTCAAGCAGCGCGGACTCTGCCTGGCGGCCGGTGATGCCGAAGCTCTTAGAAACGTTGAGCAGGCAGATGTGGTTGTCGGTGCCGCCAGTGACCAGCTTGACCCCGCGGCTCATCAAGCTCTCTGCCAGCGCCTTCGCGTTCGCGCAAACCTGCGCGGCGTAGGTGCGGAAGGACTCCTGCCTTGCCTCAGCCAGCGCGATGGCCTTGGCAGCCATCACGTGAGCCAGCGGGCCGCCCAGAACCATCGGGCAGCCGCGATCGACGTCCTCGGCGTATTCTTCCTTGGCCAGCACTAGGCCACCACGCGGGCCGCGCAGCGACTTGTGAGTGGTGGTGGTGACGACGTCGGCGTACGGAACAGGGTTTTCCTCGCCGGTGAACGCCTTGCCAGCAACCAGGCCAGCGAAATGCGCCATATCTACCATCAGGACTGCGCCAACCTCGTCGGCGATCTCGCGCATCTTCGCGAAGTTAACGCGACGTGGGTAGGCCGAGTAGCCTGCGACGATGATCAGCGGCTTGAATTCGCGCGCCTGCTTGGCCAGCGCGTCGTAGTCGAGGAGCCCTGTCTTCGGGTCGGTGCCGTAGCTGCGCTGGTCGAACATCTTTCCTGAGATGTTGTTGCGGAAACCGTGGGTGAGGTGGCCGCCGGCGTCCAGGCTCATGCCCATCAGACGCTGGTTGCCGAGGTCGGAGCGCAGCTTAGCCCAGTCCTCGTTGGAAAGATCGTTTACGTTGCGCACGCCGACCTTCTCCAGCGCCGGGGTCTCGATCTTGTGCGAAAGAATCGACCAGTAGGCCACCAGGTTCGCGTCGATGCCGGAGTGCGGCTGCGCGTATGCGTATTCTGCGCCGAACAGCTCGCGGGCGTGCTCAGCGGCAACAGCCTCGACGGTGTCGACGTTGCGGCAGCCTGCGTAGAAGCGGTGACCGACGGTGCCTTCGGCGTACTTATCGGACATCCACGTTCCCATGGTCAACAGGGTGGTTAGGGATGCGTAGTTTTCCGAGGCGATCAGCTTGAGGGATTCGCGCTGGTCTCCGAGCTCTTGTGCGATTGCCGCACCTACGCGGGGCTCCGTCTTGTTAATGAGAGACAAGATTGCCTGATAAGCAGTGCTCGCGGTGGCGACGTCTGACATTTTGCTCCTAAAAGTAGTTAAAAAGCGGTTTAGTTAGGCGCTACGCTGAATTATTGCCCATCGCAGCGCGCTGGTCGATTCTTGTTTCCGTGCTAACCGCGAACGCGAGAAACTTCGTATAGTGCAATTGCTGCGGCGACGGATGCGTTCAGGCTCTCGACGGAATTGCTGATGGGGATGGAGGCCAGCGCGTCGCACTTTTCTTGGGTGAGACGAGAGATTCCGGCGCCTTCAGAACCGACAACGATAACGAGCGGACCGTCTAGTCCGGGGGTCGCCGCGATATCCGCGTCGCCGCCACCGGCAAGGCCGACGACGGTGTATCCGGCCTTCTTGTATTGGTCGATTGCCCGGTTGATGTTGGTGGTTTTAGCCACGGGGATGCGCGCTGCGGCACCCGCAGATGACTTCCACGCAACTGCCGTCATGGAAGCCGAGCGGCGTTCCGGAATTACGACGCCGTGGGCGTTGAAAGCCGCTGCGGAACGGACGATCGCGCCGAGGTTGTGCGGGTCGGTGATGCCGTCGAGCATCACAACCAGCGCCTGCTTGTCGTCGTCGTATAGCGCATCTGCCATCAGATCTTGGGCATCGGCGTATTCGTAGCTCGGCAACTGCATGGCGACGCCCTGGTGCACGGAGCCGCCTGTTAGGCGGTCGAGTTCGCCACGGGTGGTCTGAAGCAGGGTGATGGAGTTTTCGGCTGCATACTTGAAGATGTCAGCGAGCCTGTTATCGCGGTCGCTACCTTCGGCGACGTATGCCGCCTTAACCGGCAGACCCGCCTTCATGGCCTCCAGCACCGGGTTGCGACCTACGACCCAATCGGCGCCGGCGCCGCGTCCCGTGCTGGATGGTTTGCGGTTCTGCTGCGGCTTGCCTTGGCCGTTCTTCCTGCCCTTGTATGCCTTGTGGTAGACACGGTCTTCAGCCTTCGGCGTGTTTCCGCGTCCGCGCAGGGCGCGCTTGTGCTTTCCGCCGGAACCTACTTTGCGTGCCATGCTTAACCTCCGATCTGCCAGCGGGCGCCGGAGGGGGTGTCTTCAACCTTGATGCCGAGCTGCGTCAGGGTGTCGCGAATCGCGTCGGCGTTTGCCCAGTCCTTACGTTCACGGGCCGCTGTGCGCTGGTCTAAAACCAGCTTCACCAGGCCGTCGATGATCTCGGTGTGGTCTGGGCCGGATGCGCTGTTCTCCCATTCTGGGGCTAGCGGGTCGAGGCCGAGAATGTGCAGCATCGCGCGGAGCGCCTTCAACTGCTCGCTTGCATCATGCCCCGAGTCAAGGGCCTTGTTCCCTGCCTTTACTGTCTCGTAGATGACGGCGACCGCGGCAGGCGTGCTGAGATCGTCGTCCATAGCCTTGACGAATTCTTCTGGCAGGTCCTCGAACCTGAACTGTGGAGCCCCGGAGATGCCCGCGCGCTCCAGGAACCCGTCGATGCGGGACAGGCGTGCCGTGGCCTCTTCCAAAGACGTGTCGGAGAACTCGATGACCGAGCGGTAGTGGGTCTGAGCCAGGTAGAGGCGAACCGCGCGGGCGGGGTACTGCTTGGTGACCTCGGTGACGCGAGCGTAGTTGCCTAGTGACTTGCTCATCTTCTCGCCGGCTGCGGTGACGAATGCGTTGTGCATCCAGTACTTTGCGAAGCCGAAGCCCGCCGCTCGCGACTGCGCGAGCTCGTTCTCGTGGTGGGGGAACTTAAGATCCATGCCGCCGCCGTGAATGTCGAACTCGGCTCCCAGGTATTTCAGGCTCATCGCGGAGCACTCGAGGTGCCATCCGGGACGGCCGCGACCCCAGGGGCTCGGCCAGGAGGCGGTTTCTGGTTCGTCCTCCTTGTGGCCTTTCCAAAGCGCGAAGTCACGGGCGTCTCTCTTGCCCTTGTTGTCGGCGCCTTCGTCGTTGACCATCTCAGAAATCTTCTGGTGGGACAGTTCGCCGTATTGCGGCCAGCTGCGCACGTCGAAGTAAACGTTTGCCGAGCCGTCGTCGGCTACATAGGCGTGTCCGCGCTCGAGTAGGCGCTGGATTAGCTCGATCTGCTCGGGGATGTGGCCGGTTGCGCGCGGCTCGTAGTCCGGCGGACGGCAGCCGAGTGCGGTGTATGCGCGGTGTAGCTCTAGCTCCATCGCGTAGCTGAGCTCGTACCATTCGATGCCCTGTTCGGCGGACTTGGCGATGATCTTGTCGTCGATGTCGGTGACGTTGGCCACCACTTTCACCTTCAGTCCACAGCCTTCGAGCCACCGCCGAAGCACGTCGAAGACGATCTCCTTGCGAATGTGGCCCAGGTGGGGCGGTGCTTGTACGGTCAGCCCACAGTGGTAAATCGAAACCTGGCCGGGGATGATTGGCTCGAATTCGACAACCTTGCCAAGCTGCTCGTCGTAAAGGTGAAATGTCATGGGGTAAGTCTAGCGCGAGAAAGGAGAACGTTTAGAAGCTCGATTCGGGCTGCGCTGGCCACTCCTTAATACTTTCTAGTGAGTTTCAATTAAAGAAGAGCGTCTGCAAATAGGTGTTTTTATAAAAATTACAGATACTCAAAGCTTAATATTGTAATAACAAATGCGCGGTGCTGCGCAGGTTTATTTATTGGGAGGGACGCATGGCAAACGCTAATTACCTACTTTCGGATTCCGAGCTGGAGCTTCTTCCGGACCTTTCTAAGGCGCTCTACATCGATGGGGTTTGGCGTGCCTCAGAATCTGGCGAGACCTTTAAGGTCGAAAATCCGGCTACCGGCAAGGTGCTTGCTGATGTCTCCTCGGCAAGCGCTAAAGATGCAAAAACCGCCCTCGATGCCGCAGTTAAGGCCCAGGATTCCTGGGGAGCCACCACCCCCAACGAGCGCTGGCAGATCCTCTCCGATGCATACGCAATCATGCTTGAGAACAAGGAAACTATCGCGCGCGTCATGACCCTCGAAATGGGCAAGCCGCTGTCCGACGCCAGGGGAGAGGTGGACTACTGCGCCAACTTTCTGCGCTGGTTCGCCGCCGAAGCGCTACGCGGCCATGGACGTCAGTTCACCCTGCCCAACGTCAAGGAGGGCGTGGTCAGCTACGAGCCGGTCGGCCCCTGCTACCTGATCAGCCCCTGGAACTTCCCGGTTGCCATGTTCGGCCGCAAGGTGGGGCCAGCACTCGCGGCCGGCTGCACAAGCATCCTCAAACCTTCGGAAAACACGCCCCTAACCGCCCTGCTGTTCGTGCGGGTTCTTGAGAAGGCTGGGTTGCCCGCTGGCGTGGTCAATATTCTGCCGACGCACGGCTCGAAAGCCATCAGCGATCAGCTCCTGCCTGATCCGCGCCTGGCAAAAATCTCCTTCACTGGTTCGACGGGCGTCGGCTCTAGCTTGCTGGCAGACAGCGCGCCTAACATCTTGCACACCTCCATGGAGCTAGGCGGAAACGCGCCGCTGGTTGTGCTCGAGGGCGCAAACATGGACACAGCCATCGAAACCGCCATGGCAGCTAAATACCGTGGTGGCGGCCAGGTCTGCATCGCGGCCAACCGGTTTATCGTCGAAGAAAGCCTCGCTGACGAATTCGCCGAACGCATGGTTGAAGAAACAGAGGCTCTTAAGGTGGGCAACGGCATGGACGAGGGCGTCAAGATCGGCCCGATGATCGATCAGAAGGCCGTGGCGAGGATGACCGAGCTGGTGGACGACGCGGTTAAGCGCGGCGCGGAGGTGCTGACCGGTGGTAAGCCGCTCGACGAGGAGGGCCGTTTCATGGCTCCGACCGTCCTAGACCATGTGCCCACCGACGCAGAGATCTTCAAGAACGAGATCTTCGGGCCGATCGTCGCTATCTACCGCGTGAATGGCGAGGAGGAGGCGCTCAAGCTGGCAAATGACACCGAGTTTGGGCTTGCGGGTTACGTCGTAACCGACGATTACGCGGCCGCCATGCGCGCCCGACGTGCCATTCGCGCCGGAATGATTGGCGTGAACACGGGCGCGGTCTCCGACCCGGTTTCGCCATTCGGTGGCATGAAGCAATCCGGCCTTGGCGCGGAGGGCGGTAGCGAAGGCATTTTTGAATACCTGGACATGAAGGTAAGCGTCTTCGGCTAAACCAAATGTGCAAATAAAAACTAAATTTTTCTGCTGGCACGCGCCAAGCACCTAGAAGATGAAAATTAGTTCAATAATCGAATCTATCGAGGCCTGCTTGGGTATCTTCCAGACTTAGCTGACCGGGGGCTGAGGAGTCGCGGATCGTTGCGAAGGTAGCCACGGAACCGAAGGCTTGGCCGCAGATCCGGCTTACCGCACCGTCCTTTCCCATGGCGATCGTCAGCACGCAAAAATCTTTCGCGCAGCGGGCGGTAACCTCTAGCAGCCTGGCGACGTCCACTGGGCTATTAGTGGTGACGGCGATTTTCGCTATCTGGGCGCCGGCCTCTTTCATCTTGCGTAGCTTGGCCTCCATCTCTTTGTTGGACGGAGTGGCGGAAAAGTCGTGGAACGACGCCACAACCGGCTTGGACCCGGCAATCTTCATTGCCTCTTCGAAGACGGGGGAGGCTAGTTCGATGTCAATTGCGTCAACGCAGTCATGGCCGGCTGCAGTCTGGATCAGCGAGAGGTAACGCTCAGGGGTAACCTCTGCGCCTCCCTCGGCTGCGGTCCTGAACGTGAACAGCAGCGGCTTGCCGGCTAGCGCGTTTCGGATCTCGTCCAAAAGTGCGAGCAGGTCGGTTTCGGATAGCACGTCGACGCGCAGCTCGGCCATGTCGGCTGACGAAGCCCCTATCGCCCTGGCCGCGTCCACTGCCTCTTCTGGCGAGGCGCAGGCGATGGGGACGATAATCTTCGGTCGCTGGCCGGGGGCGAGACTCAGGTTTCCAATTCGCGTCGAATTCACAAGCGAAAGCCTAGCCTTAACTAAACGTGACTTTGACGTCGGCCAATTGCGACGGAGGATTTTTCTCGCGTAGCTTACGTTCGTTGGCAGCCCAGTGATCCCACCAAGGTGCGAATGTGTCGCCGTCGCGCGCTAGCGCAAGCCGCTTGCGGTCCTCTTCGGGACGCTCGAGCCAGATGCTCAAATCTGCCAGTTCAACGCTTCGCCGAGTGATCGCCCCGCAACCCTCCACGAGCAGCGGGACGCCTGGGCGCAGCGAAACCCATTCGCCGGGTTCGCTCTCATGCCAATCCCAGGTACGATACCCCGGATTTGGGCTGGTCAAAATTCCGTCGACGAGGTGACGTGCTGCCTCGAAGACCCCGTCCCAGCCCTGATAGAAGCTGTCCAAGGCTAGAAGTTCGATGCCCGGGAACCGCTCCTTTAGCCTCGGCATGAGCAGCCCCGAAAGCCTTGATTTCCCAGCTCCGGAACCGCCGTCGAGCAGGAAAACAGGGCGTGGCGAATCCACCGAGCGCATCATGGTCACAAGCGTCTCGAAATCTGTTGGCAGCACTAATTCGGGTGGCATTTTCACCTTGCGTATCGCTCCGAAGACTGGTCAATAGTGGGGGACAATGTGAAAAGCATAACTTCTGTTAGATAATTTGAATGTGTCTGTAGATCTTCAAGGCAAGCGCGCTGTCTCGCGTAACCAGAACAAGCACCCCAGGGGGCAGCGGTTCGCCGCAACCTGGCTGAGGTTTGGCTTAACCGCCCTAGCTCTGCTGGCGCAGCTGGTTCTATTCGTGATGCTCATCTTCGTCGGCGCGTCCTACATGCGTTGGGTCGCCGCCCTTGGAGTCCTGGTCAGCGCATTGGTGGTCGCCTACATCCTCAACTCGCGCATGCAGATCGAATACAAGCTGGCGTGGTCGATCGTCATTTTGCTCGTGCCGCTGGCTGGCGGTGTTTTCTACCTGCTATTCGGTGCTCGAAGCGGAGCAGGTAAACAGATGCGTCGCTACATGGAGATCCAAGAGGACATTCGACGCCATCAGGTGAACTCTCCCAAGGCGATAACCGCCGGTCCGGCTGCCGTCCACGAGTCTTGGGCGGAAGGCAATAAGAAAGACGCCGAGTTCCCCGACAGCAAGGCTGAGCTGGAACAGATCAAGTCGGAAAGTTCCATGATCCCGGTGGGCCCAGACGTCGACCCGAGAGCCCGACGTCAGCTGGCATATTTCGAGGCCGCAGGCCCGTTCATCGGCTACGCGGGCACGAAGACCACCTATTACCCGGTGGGCGACGACGCCTTCGTCCAGATGCTCGAAGACCTTGAGAAAGCAAAGCGCTGGATCGGACTGGAATTCTTCATCGTCGCCGAGGGCTCGATGCTCAACGAGCTGCTCGAGGTGTTGGAGCGCAAAATCGCCGAGGGCGTCAAGATCTTCTTCATGTACGACGACTTCGGCTCCATGCTGAAGGTGGCCTCCGGCTTTGAGAAACGGCTTCGCAAGATGGGAATCAAGGCGCAGCCGATCAATAAGTTCGGCCCCGGCCTGACCCTTCGCTACAACAACCGCGATCACCGCAAACTGCTCGTCATCGACGGCGAAATCGGCTACACGGGCGGCATCAACATCGCCGACGAATACGTCAACCGCATCGAGCGCTTCGGCCACTGGCGAGACACCGTCCTGCGCATGGAGGGGCCGGGCGTGTGGGGCCTAGCTACCCTCTACTTCTCGTTCTGGGACCTGAACACAGGCGAGGTAACCGAACTCGACGCCTACAAACCCGATCGGCAGTGGGACGGGGACGAGCCCGGCGCCACATTGGCTTTCGACGACACACCGTTCGATAACACATCGACAGGCTGGGCCGGATACCGCCAGCTCATCATGCGCGCCCAGAACTACGTAGATTTGACGACGCCTTATCTGGTGCCGTCGCAGGAGCAGACCGATGTGCTGGTCGCTGCGGCAAAATCTGGCGTAAGGATCCGCATCTTCGTGCCGGGGATACCCGACAAGAAGGTCGTCTACGAGGTGACCAGATCCAACTATGCGCCGCTGCTGGAAGCAGGCATCAAAATCTTCGAATACTCCCCAGGGTTCCTGCACGCCAAGCAGATGGTTGCAGACGACGAATTCGCCATCATCGGAACCATCAACTTTGATTTCCGTAGCTTTTACCTGCACCAGGAGAACGCGGTGTGGATGTTCAAAACCACCGCAATCGCGGACATGGCGGCCGATTTTGATGAGCTTGAGCGCCTCAGCAAACCCGTCACTTTGGAGGAAGCGCGGTCGGTCAGCGTGCCACGCAGGGTGATGCGCGCGATCCTTCGAACCTTCTCGCCGATGATGTAGGCATTGCACGCGTGGGTGCAGCACTTTGGTGAGCATGTGCGGCTGGCTTAGGGTAGAGCCATGGATTGGAGTCAATTTCGGGTCATACTTTTTGATCTTGATGGCGTGCTAACCCCCACAACTCAGATTCACCGCAAGGCGTGGTCGAAGATGTTCAACGACTACCTGCGCGAAATCGGCGACGACCGCACCTACACCGACGACGACTACTACAAGTTTGTCGACGGCAAACCCCGATACGCGGGAGTGAGAAACTACCTCGAGAGCCTGGGGCTGAACGTCAGCGAGGAAGAGGTGGTTCGTCTCGGTGACCTGAAGAATGACGACTTTTCAGCAGTGCTTGAACGCGACGGAATTGAGGCATACCCGGGATCGAAGAGGCTGATTGACCAGCTTCACGATGCGGGCGTGAAGATGTGCGTAGTCAGCTCTTCGAGAAACGCGCTGGCGGTGCTCGATGCCGCAGGCATTCGCGATTACTTCGAGCACGTTGTCGACGGCAACATCGCTCGCGAACAGGGGCTGGCCGGAAAGCCGGCACCCGACACATACTCTTACGCAGCACATCTTTGCGGCGAGCAGAATTCGGCTGCGGTCGTGGTCGAGGATGCCATCTCAGGCGTCCAGGCCGGAGCGGCAGGAAACTTCGGTCTTGTTATCGGCGTTGATAGGGGAGCGGGCGTCGAGGCTCTGGAGGCGTCCGGAGCGCAACTGGTGGTATCCGACCTTGAGGAGCTTACGAAATGATCGTTCCCGAACCTCGCGAAGATCCGATGGATGCCGAGCGCTTCCCGATCGATCCTTGGCGGCTGGTGGAAAAATATCCCAGCAACGATGACCTGGGAATAACCGAGACGCTTTTTGCAACCGCGAACGGCTATCTCGGCATCCGCGCCACCCCGGAAGAGACCCGTCCTAGCTATAAAAACGGCACGTTCATCAACGGGTTCCACGAGACCTGGGAGATCAAACACGCTGAGAACGCATTCGGATTCGCAAAGACCGGACAGACGCTGGTCAACGCGCCAAGTTCGCACATCATAAAGCTCTACGTCGACGACGAACCGCTGATCATCTCTATGGCCGACCTAGTAGATTATGAGCGTTCCCTAGATTTTCGCGACGGCGTGCTGAGGCGCAATCTGATCTGGCGCACCCCCTCGGGTAAGCGCGTCCAGGTGCGCAGCCGACGAATGGTCAGCCTCGCCGACAGGCACCTGGCCCTAATGACCTTCGAGGTGACCATGCTGGAGGGCGACGCGCCGATCGTCATCAGCTCGCAGATCGTCAACCAGGAAGACTTCGACAGCCTCGCCCAGCAGCCCATCACCGCTGAAAGCCAGCAGGTGGGCATCAAGGATCCGCGCAAGAACCATGGCTTCGGCCACCGGGTGCTACTTGGCGAACTCAACTGGTGCAGCCCTCGACGCATGGTCCTTGGCTACAAAGTGGCAAACTCCGGCATGACGCTCGGGGTGGGCGCTGATCACCAGATAATCACCAACAACGAGTTCGAAGAGATCGACGACACCACCGCTGACATGGGTCGCAAGATCTACCGCATCGGTGCCAAACAGGGCGAGCCGATACTGATCTCCAAAGCCATCGCCTACCACACCTCCAGGTCCGTTCCCGTTCGGGAACTAAGCGACCGGGTTCGTCGTACGCTCGACCGCGTGCGCAATAGCGGATTCGAGCAGATGGTTGCCTCCCACAAAGAGGTGCTCGACGGGTTTTGGCGCCGAAGCGACGTCCAGGTTGGTGGCGACGAGCGCATCCAGCAGGCGGTTCGCTGGTGCCTATTCGAGCTGGCGCAGGCAGGTGGCCGCTCCGACGGTTTGGGCATCCCGGCGAAGGGCGTCACCGGCGATGGCTACGAGGGCCACTACTTCTGGGACTCCGAGGTTTACGTCATCCCGTTCCTTTCCTACACCAGCCCGATTTGGGCTAGGAACGCGCTTCGTTTCAGGTACACGTCGCTGCAGCAGGCCCGCGAGAGGGCGCGCGAGATGTCCGTTGGCGGTGCGCTTTTCCCGTGGCGAACCATCAACGGCGAGGAAGCGTCCGCCTACTACGCTGCAGGCACCGCGCAATACCACATAGACGCAGCCATTGCCTACTCGATTGGGCGCTACTGGGACGTCACGGGCGACACGGAGTTCATCTACGGCGAGGGTGCAGAGTTGCTGATCGAAACGGCCAGAATGTGGGCCGACCTCGGGTTCTGGCGCGGTGACACCTTCGAGATCCACGGCGTCACCGGCCCCGACGAATACACCACGGTCGTGAATAACAACATGTACACGAACGTGATGGCCAAAAATAACCTGGAACTGGCTTGCAAGGTCGTCGAGACGATGCACGAAGAAGCCCCCGAGGAACTCTCCAGGCTGCGGAAAAACCTTAATCTTCGCGCAGATGAAAACGAGGAATGGGCACACTGCGCGGAAGGCATGAAAATTCCCTACGACGAGCAGCTGGGCATCCATCTGCAAGACGACGTCTTCATCCACAAGGAACTCTGGGACATCGAAAACACCCCGAAGGAGCGCTTCCCGCTGCTACTGCACTACCACCCGCTGGTGATTTATCGCTTCCAGGTGCTAAAACAGGCAGACGTCGTGCTCGCGAATTTCCTGCTCGGCAACCGCTACACCCGCGAGCAGAAGCGCGCAGATTTCGAGTACTACGACCCGATCACCACGGGTGATTCTTCGCTTTCCGTCGTCGTGCAGTCGATTGTTGCGGCCGAGGTCGGCCATCAAGATATGGCATACGAATACTTCCTGGCGGGCCTCTACGTCGACCTGGCAGATCTGCATCACAACGCATCCGATGGCGTCCACATTGCATCTGCTGGCGGTGTCTGGCACTCGCTCGCCTGCGGCTTCGCTGGTATGCGCCAGTGGGGTCCGGTTATGGAATTCGACCCGCGTTTGCCGAGGCAGTGGGATCATCTGCAGCTGCGGCTCACGCAGGAAGACACGCTATTCGAGGTTCGAGTTGAGCGGAAGAAGATTCGCTTCGAGATCCTCGAGGGCACCGAGAAACCGGTTCGCGTGCGTGACAAGGAATACCTAGTGATGCCCGGCATGCCTCTCGAGGTTGAGCTTAAAGGACAGGGCGTGAGACTGCCGAATCTGGCGACGACCCACCCGATCATCGGTGGGACGCGTCCCGATGGCAGCCGCATCACCGCCGAGGTGCCTGACGCTACGGAGTCGATTCCAAGGGTCGAGTGACCTCAACTAGCCGTGCTGACGCTCAAGGCGGGCCGCGAGGCGGGTCAGCCCGTCTCGAATGGCTCTTGCCTGTGCCTCGGAGACGCCCTTAACCTCTCGCAACTCCTTAGGAGTGGCGGTGAAAAGCGCCTGTAGGCCGCCGAAGTGCTCCAGAAGATACCCGGCGATCTTCGTCGACATTTGGGCTGCCTGTGTCACCTGGCGGAAGCCGCGGCTGGTCATGTGCGCAGTTAGGTCTGCGGGCAACCCTAGCGTCTCGGCGACTGTGACGCCGTCCAGGAGGTCGCCGGTGGGCAGGTTGGAGAGGTCGTCGAGGTGGAAATTCTCCGCGCCCTCGGGCTTGTAGTCGAGCTCGAGCATCGAACTGAATTGGTCGATGTCGCTGGTCAGCTCATAGAGCTGAAGCTGCAGCAAGCGCCCGTCGACGCCGAGCGCCTCGACGTAGGTCTCAAGTTCTTGGTTGAGCCGACGCATCATAGCAACCGGCTGAATCGTCTTGATGAAGTCTGCGACCGTCACGCGGTCGTCCACCTCGAGCATGGAGAGGTTGGCAGATTGTTCGTCTAGCCTCTCGTGGAACCTGGTTAGGGTGTCAAGGGCTTGGTTGGCCCTCATCAAAATCTGTTCGGAGGATTCGATTGGGTAACGCAGCCCGGACATGAAGAGCGTGATAGTGGACATTGCGGCTGAAACCGTAACTGCAGGAATCTCGGCCTGCTGGGCGATTCGGTCTGCCGTGCGGTGTCTGGTGCCGGTTTCGATGGTGGGCAAGGAGCCGTCCGGCACGAAGTGCACTGCAGCCTTGACAATGACATCGAGGTCGTCGCTAAGGACGATTCCGCCGTCCATCTTGGACAGCTCGCGAAGCGCGGTGGGGGTGAACGGTGTGTTTACCTCGAAGCCGCCAGTGCTGATTTCCTTGACGACAGCGTTGTTCCCGAGCACGATCAGGCCCCCCGTATGGCCTTGTGAAATGCGGTTTAGGCCACTACGCAGCGGTGTGCCGGGCGCCAATAAAGCCCGGTAGTGACGATATCTTTCCTCGTCGTGCCCCAAAAGTTTCCCCATGTTGGTAATCCTAGCTACAGCCATCTAACCCGTGTGCCTGCCCCTGTGTTTAACGCGCTCTTCGTAGGTCTAGCGTGGCGAGGGCCTGCGCGAGCGAGTCGACCTCGACGACTTTTAGCCCACCTAGATTCGGTATGTGTTGATTCTTGTCCCTGTTATTTGCGGGCACCAGCGCAAGGTCAAAACCTAGCCTCGAGGCCTCGCCGACGCGCTTTTCCAGGCCGGGAACCCTGCGGAGATCGCCCGCCAACCCGATTTCTCCGAACGCGACCACTCTTTGCGGAAAGTTTCTGTCCAATGCTGCAGAAGCCACCGCGCACGCAACTGAAAGATCTGCGGCCGGATCGTAGATGCGAGCCCCGCCGACCGTAGATACGTACACGTCCTGACGCGAGAGCGGGAAGTGTGCCTTTCGCTGTAGAACCGCCAGGATCATTGCCACCCGCGAATTGTCCATGCCGTGAGTAACTCGCCTGGCGGGCGCTTCCGCTGGAATCGGCGCGACGAGCGCCTGCACCTCGATCAGCAACGGGCGCTTGCCCTCCATCGCCACCGTCACGCACGTGCCGGGCGAGGGCTCGCCCTTCCTCGTCGTGAACATTCCAGACGGGTCCGGCACCTCGAAAATGCCATGGTCGCCCATCTCGAAACAGCCAACCTCGTCTGCTGGACCGAACCGGTTTTTCTGCGCCCTGACCATCCTGAAACCGCTGGATTTGTCGCCCGAAAAGTCGAGGACGACATCAACCAGGTGCTCCAGAGTGCGCGGGCCTGCGATGTTGCCGTCCTTAGTGACGTGCCCGACGATCAGCACAGCCATGTTGCGCTGCTTGGCCACCCGAACCAGCGCGCTGGTGATCTCGCGTACCTGCGTCAAACCACCCGGCACGCCGTTTGATTCGCCCGCAATTATGGTCTGCACCGAGTCGACAACCAAAAGCGATGGACGAACCTGCTCGATCTGGCCAAGAACAGTCGCTAGGCTCGTTTCGGCAGCCAGGTAAAGATTTTCCGAAAGCGAATCGGTTCGACCCGCGCGCAGCCTTACCTGTGCGGCAGACTCCTCGCCGGTTATGTAGAGCGTCTTGTTTGAGTGCTTGGCCCAGCGTGAAGCAACCTCGAGTAGCAGCGTCGACTTACCCACGCCCGGCTCGCCTGCCAGCAAGACGACTGCACCCGGCACCAGCCCGCCGCCCAACACGCGATCCAACTCCCCGATGCCCGTGGGAGAATGCTCGGCGGTTTCGGCGTCCACCGCGGTGATGGGCACCGCTGGAGCAGAAGGGGCAGAGATGGAGGCAGCCTTAACCTCGAAGTCGCTTCGCTCGACTATGCTTCCCCAAGCCTTGCAGCTGGCGCACTGACCGACCCATTTGGCGGTGGTCCAGCCGCATTCGCAGCACTCGTAGGAGTCTTGTTTCTTAGCCATGGATAAAACAATAGAGGCCCGGTCTGACAAAAAATGCCAGGCCGAGCCTCTAACTAAAAAGCGAAAGTTAGATTCGCACCGAACCCTTGCCAGGGACGTCGAACGTCACAGCCAAGATCGCGGGCGCTCCGTGCGGGGCGGTGAAATCGAAGTGAACGCCGTCGAAATTGGCATCCATCGGGGCGCCCAGCCATTCCTCTACGCGCTGCTTCGAGCCGGCGATATCGATGCTCGCAAGAGTCACATCGCCGGGAAGCGCGGACGGCAGCACCTCTGCATCGGATTTCCAGTGCACAAAGTAAGGCAA
This sequence comes from Propionimicrobium sp. BV2F7, assembly GCF_000510445.1. Taxonomy (NCBI): domain Bacteria; kingdom Bacillati; phylum Actinomycetota; class Actinomycetes; order Propionibacteriales; family Propionibacteriaceae; genus Propionimicrobium; species Propionimicrobium sp. BV2F7. The sequence goes on from NZ_AZIS01000005.1 coordinate 275,683, forward strand.
CTGCGCGTCGGTCATCAGGCCCTTAACGCCGATCTGCTCCCACTCCAGCAGCCTGCCGTCTGGGAAGCGACGAGAACCCTTCACCGACTTGCGGTCGAGACGCTTCTCGTATGGGCTCAGATCGTCGACGGAGACAACCCAGCCCAACCAGCCGCCGCCAGTCTCTTGGCGCTGACGAACCGCCTGCCCATAAACAGCCTTATCTGCTGCCGGATGGTTCAAAACCTCAACCACCTCTAAATATCGGCCATCAGTTAGCGGCATGATGTTATTTCGAGTTCCGAAACTCGGGTGAACGCCACCGTCTTTGAACCTGTCACCAAAAATGTGGCTTAGTTGCTCGACGGTATCGGCTAATCCCTCCGGCCCTGCAACAAAAGTTAGGTGATCGACATGCATGACACCATTTTGACCGTTTCTTTTCTCAATAGCGAATCAGATTTGCAGTTAGCCGGCCGATCAGCGCTTGTTGAAATGCAATTTTTGAATCTTCCACAGTGGGCTAGCGTGTAACTGTGCACGAGAAAATAAAAGTTGGATTGGGCACCTCAACTGTTCACCCAGAAACCACCGCTGGCGCCTTCGAGACAGCTGCCGAATTGGGCTATGACGGCGTCGAACTTATGGTCGGTGTGGACCGCTCGAGCACTGACATCAACTACGTGGAGAGCCTCAGGGATAAGTATCAGGTGCCGGTGCTCAGCGTGCATTCGCCGTGCCTGATCATCACCCAAAACACCTGGAGTTCCGAACCTTGGGAGAAGTTGGAGGTCTCCACCAAGGCCGCCAAGAGGCTGGGTGCCGATGTGGTCGTCGTGCATCCGCCGTTTCGTTGGCAACACGATTACGCGGCCAACTTCGTCACCGGGGTGCGGGAGGTCGCAGAGAAGTCCGGGGTGACTATCGCCGTCGAAAACATGTATCCCTGGCGAGTGCTCGGCAGAGAAATTTTGGCCTACCACCCGCACTGGGACCCGACAAATTTCAATTATGATGCGCTCACATTCGATCTGTCTCACGCAGCCATTGGCCGTGCTGATCCGTTTCAGATGGTCGATGAGTGGGGCTCGCGGCTTCGTCACCTACACCTAACCGACGGACACGATTCGATGATGGACGAACACCTCTTTCCAGGCGAGGGCGACATGCGCTCTTGGGAGGTGCTCGAACACATAGTGCGCAGCGGCTATGCCGGGCATGTGATCCACGAAATTAGCACCCGAAAAATGCCGTCGGTTCAGGCTAGGCGGGAAAAGCTGCGAGAATGTCTGGAAACCACAAGGATGCACATCGAAAATGCGAGGCGAACTGCATGAAGAAGCTCATCGATAAGCTAGCCGGCGACGAGCGGGTACGCGAAGCCGTCGAGAAAAGCCCAGCCACTCGAGAGCTCATCAGCAGATACATCGCTGGACGTGACCTCGACGAACTGATGCCCGTCGTGGACAATCACGTTTGGAAGGGCCTTGATGTCTCGATTAATTTCCTGCCTAAGCAGTTGGGGCGGGTGCAAAATTTGCGTTACGTGGTGGACGACTATAAGCAGATTCTGCAGCGCATCTCAGACGGCGGCTTCTCGCATAAGGCGGAGCTTTCTTTGCGTCTTTCGACGGTGGGGATGGGGCAGGTATTTCCGGAGATCACGCTTGAGCTTGCCAGGGAGATCACCCGCACGGCGACAAATCTTGATATCGATGTTTGCCTGGACATGGAAGATTTCGAGCACATCCACACTGTGCTAGTCGTTCACGATCAACTCCACCAAGACTTCCCGAGGATCGGTGTGACCGTGCAGGCAAACTTGAAGCGCAGCCTGAAGGACGTTGAGCGGCTGGCAGAAAAGAACGCCCGAATAAGAATCGTGAAGGGCAGCTATGCGGCGCCGGACGCCGACAGTTTCGATAGCCGCCTGAAGGTCGACCAGTCTTACGTGCACTGCTTGCGTAAGGCGTTCGAGGGCGGGGGAGTGCCGCTGGTCGCGACCCACGATCCGCGCCTGATCGAGATCAGCGAGGCTCTGGTCAAGAAGCACGGCTACAACGATTACGAGTACCAGATGTTCTACGGGGTGAGGACGTTCGAGCAGCGTCGGCTCGTGGACACCGGTAGGACCTGCCGCACCCAGTTGCCGTTCGGCCCCGATTGGATCGGCTACTACCTGCGCAGGGCTGAGGATCGGCCCTCGAACCTGCTCCTGTTCATGCGTTCACTCATTGGCAAGCGCTGACGATATCTGGACGAATATTCTCAATATCTTGATAACGGGTAGGCTTGCCCCATGCGAGTTGGAGTATTTGGAGCAACCGGCCAAGTTGGCGGCGTCATGCGTCAACTTCTTGCCGAACGTAATTTCCCTGCCGATGACATCCGTTTCTTTGCGTCTTCGCGTTCCGCGGGCAAGACGCTGGACTGGAAGGGTAAGCCCGTCGTCGTTGAGGATATGGCCAAGGCAGACTTCGCCGGCCTGGACATTGCGATCTTTAGCGCAGGGGCAACCGCCTCGCGCGAGTATGCTCCGAAGGCCGCAGCCGCTGGTGCCACCGTCGTCGACAACTCCTCCTGCTGGAGGCGCGACCCCGATGTGCCGCTGGTCGTCAGCGAGGTAAACCCGGAGGACGTCAAGAATCCGCCGAAGGGCATCATCGCCAATCCGAACTGCACCACCATGGCTGCCATGCCGGTGCTTAGCCCGCTGCACAAGGCCAAGAAGCTCGTTCGCCTAACTGTTGCCACCTACCAGGCCACCTCTGGTTCCGGTCTTGCCGGCGTGCAGACCCTGAAGAACCAGACCGAGGCCGCCGTTAAGCAGGACTTCGCCAAGCTGGCTCTCGACGGCCACGCAATCGACGACGTTGACAACGGCCCGTACGTGGCACCCATCGCCTTCAACGCAGTCCCGATCGCCGGCAACCTTGTTGACGACGGCACTCTAGAGACCGACGAAGAGCAGAAGCTGCGCAACGAATCGCGCAAGATTCTGCACATCCCCGAGCTGCTGGTTTCCGGCACCTGTGTCCGCATCCCGGTATTCACCGGTCACGCGCTCGTTGTGCACGCCCAGTTCGAAGATGAGATCACGCCCGAAGAGGCAACGAAGATGCTCGAGAACGCCGACGGGGTTAAACTCCTCGACGCCCCGACTCCTCGCGACGCAGCCGGCGCTGACTTCAGCCTCGTTGGCCGCATCCGACAGGATCTGTCTGTGCCCGACAAGACCGGTCTGACCATGTTCATTGCATGCGACAACCTGCGTAAGGGTGCCGCTCTGAACGCCATTCAGATCGCCGAAATCGTTGCAGCGGATAAAAAGTAACTTTATTTAGAGTTTGCCCTGTGGGTAAACTGGTCAACTGTCTGTCGAGAACTTTCTAGGGACGCAACGCGTCGATTAAGGTTCTGCAGTAAACATTTTCGAAAATCAAGGAAGGCGATCTAGTGGGATCCGTTATTAAGAAGCGTCGCAAGAGGATGTCGAAGAAGAAGCACCGCAAGCTGCTCAAGAAGACTCGTATCCAGCGTCGACGCGCAGGTAAGTAGCTAAGACTTCTGCATGAGCGCCGAGCCAGCTCGGGAGCGCACGAGTAACGCAGCAGCTCGAGTATTTTTCTTGGGCTCTGCCGGCGGGCTACCCGCCTACCTGCCACTATCGAGCACACGAGTGTTGGCTGAGGCGAGTCTGGTTATTATCGAACCGCAATTGCGACACATCCTTCAACAGGAAGAGATGCAGTTGCGGAAAGACCACACCTTAATCGAGGTAAACAATTTCGATGAGGTGTTCGCAGCAGTCAGATCGGTCAGAAGCAACAGTCAATGCGACGAAATCGTTGCGTGGCTGTGTGTTGGCGATCCGCTTTCGGACGGCGAGATCTGTTCCCGTCCTGTCCACGAGGTAATGGCGCTGTGCTCTGCCGCCGGCATGAAGGTCGGCGTCGTTGCGACTCTGACTTATCCCCAAATCGGCTCTATGCGGTTCGGCATGCATTTGCCGAACACGTATGTCCGCGCTCGAATTGGTGCGGAAGAGGAGGTCTCCCTTCCTAAAACGGGAGATTTGCTGTTGCATGTTTTACCGGGGGCACTGGAGGCGGCGAGCAAGTCGCTTCGCAAGGCCGGCTACAAGGCGTCCGAGCCAGTGTTTCTGGTTACATGCGATCAAAACATTCTTCCGCCAGAGCAGACCACCGTCGGTAAGCTAGCGAGAATCAAGGACGAGTACGGCAGTCACCATCTTGTCGCCGTAGGCCCTTATCTGAACAACCCGCGTATTGAGTGGACACAGACCCGCCCATTGAACGGCTGGAAAGTTCTGATTCCCGTGACGAATTCGCTGGATCCGTCGTTGGTGCGCCGGCTGCAGATTTATGGCGCCACGCACACGGCGGTTCCGACCATGTCGATCGAGCCGCCGCGCAGCAAGACCGCTTTGGAACGCTGCGTCCACGGCATCGTCGAGGGCAACTATCAGTGGGTGGTTTTTACTAGCGTCCATTCTGTTCGCATCATCATCAAGCAGATGCAGGAGTACGGGTTGGACGCTCGTTGCTTCGCTGGTATCAGGGTGGCTGTCACGGATGAACAGGCCGAGAACGAATTGAAGAATTGGGGTATCAACCCTGATTTCGTTCCCGACGAGCGCACTGCTTCTGGGCTTGCGGAAGAATTTCCGTTCCACGATGATCTGCTCGACCCTATCGACTGCGTCTTGGTTCCTAAGGCGGAGGTTGCGACCGATCCTATGGTGGCTGGCCTCGAAGAGCTTGGATGGCAGGTCGAAGAAGTTACGGTTTATCGGGCAGTTCGCGCGGCTCCACCGTCCCCCGAGATTCGAGATTCGATCAAGGGTGGCGACTTCGATGCGGTGCTGTTCACCAGCTCGAGCGCTGTGCGCAACCTGATCGGTATCGCGGGCAAGCCGCACGCCAGCATGGTGGTCGTCGCTATCGGCGATGCCACGGCGAAGACGTGCGAGGAGATGGGGCTAGAGGTTGCTGCTATCGCGCCCGAGCCTAATCCTTCTTGCCTGGTAGAGGTGCTGGCCAATTTTGTGGAGGAGCGCAGAGCACTTCAGATTGCCGACGGCAAACTTCCGCTTCGCCCGTCGCAGCGGCGTAGGCGCCGTAAGAAACGCAGTTAAGGCTATATTTATATGACTCTGACCAAGGTTCACCTGATCAGGCACGGAGAAGTGCACAACCCCGAGGGCATTCTTTATGGACGGCTGCCCGGTTTCTACCTTTCAAGTAATGGGCGGCAGATGGCGGACGCGCTTGCCGAGCATTTCTCCGACTACGAGTTGGGCGCGTTCATCTCTAGCCCCCTAGAGCGCGCGAGGGAGACTATTGCCCCCATCGTCTCCAGCCACGACGGCGAGTTGGAGATCGACGAGCGCCTGATCGAGGCTGGTAACAAGCTGGCAGGTCAGGTGTTCGGAAAGAACAACAAAGCGATTTTCGATCCGCGCAACCTGCGCTACTACTACAACCCGTTCAAGCCGAGCTGGGGAGAGCCCTATGCCGAGATTGCCGAGCGGATGCAGGCTGCTGTTCGTGACGCAGCTAAGAAGGTCGGCCCGGGTGGTCAGGCTGTGATGGTCAGCCATCAGCTGCCGATCTGGGTTTGCCGGCTGGCTTTCGAGGGCAAGAAGCTCTACCACGACCCCCGCAAGCGCACCTGCCGGGTTGGTAGCGTCACGACGTTTGCGTTCCGTGACGATGAGCTGCTGGGTATTGGATACCTGGAGCCGGCGAAGCACCTGTTAGGGGCCGATGCGAACCGGGCATTTTCTTCCGGGAAATAACGGTTTGGCGTGGCGTTGGAACACGCGCTCATTTTTTGTCGGTGGCATCTGTCATGATTGAACCATGAGTGAGCACTTCGATCTTTGTGTAATTGGTTCGGGATCCGGGCTTGCGGTGATGCCGCCCGAGGTTACCGAGCGCTGGCAGACGGCTCTGATCGATCCGGGCACGGGCCCTACCCAAGCTTTCGGCGGCACATGTTTGAATGCCGGTTGCATCCCTTCGAAGATGCTCTCCATTCCTGCGTCTAGCGTCGCTCAGGTGCCGGACGCGGAACGAATGAATGTCTCCTTAACCTCGCAAGGCATCGATTTCGATGCTCTTCGCAAGCGCACTTTCAACCGCACGGATGCCATCTCTGATGGCGGTCTTGAGTGGCAGCTGAGCCGCGAAAACGTGCAGGTTTTCCGCGACTACGCGCATTTCCTCGACGAGCACACGCTCCAGGTTGGCGACGAAATCATAACTGCCGATAGGTTCGTAATCGCTGCGGGCTCTCGTCCTAGGCAGACGGATAAGCCGGGCTTCAACGAGCGTGATCTGCAGCCGTTCGTCCACACCAGTGAATCCGTCATGCGCATTGAGGAGGTGCCGGAGCGCTTGGTGATTCTGGGCGGCGGTACCGAGGCCGTCGAGTTTGCCCACATCTTCTCCGCATTGGGTTCGACGGTCACGGTGATTAACCGCAGCGGCACTCTTCTTCGCAAGATGGATGAGGATATTGCCAAGGCCGTCACCGATGCGCTGAGCGAGCGCGTTGCCGTTAGGCTGAATCAGAGCTATCAGAGCGTGGATGCGGCTCCCGAGGGCGGGGTGGTGGTCACGGCCAAGGACTCTTCTGGCATCGAGTACACCTATCAGGCGGACATCGTGCTTTCGGTCATCGGTCGCGTGCCCAACGCAGATGTTTTGGACGTGGAGAAAGCTGGCGTGGAGCTGGACGATTCCGGTCTGATTATTACCGACGAGTTGCAGCGCACCAGCGCAGACCATATTTGGGCAATAGGCGATATCTGCAACACGCACATGCTCAAGCACCTCGCTAACGTGCAGGCTCGAGTCGTTCTCGCAGACATCAAGGCTAAGCTCGCTGGCGACGAGCTGAAGGTTGAGGATAGGCCCGGCCCGCGCAATCAAGACGTTGTGCCGATGGGCATCTACATCACTCCGGAGGTCGGCAGCATTGGCCTTACAGAGCAAGAGGCCAAGGAAATCGGTCCCTACGCGGTATTCACTCAGAAGTTCTCCGACACGGCTTGGGGCTGGGCAATGAATGACGAGGGTCACTTCGCCAAGATCCTGGCCAAGCCGGATGGCACGTTGCTCGGCGCGCACATCGTCGGCCCGCAGGCGACTTCTCTGCTGCAGCCGATTATTTCCGCAATGGTGGCCGGTCTTAGCGCCAGGGAGGCAGCGGACAGGCAGTTCTGGCCGCACCCGGCGCCCGTCGAGGTCGTGGAAAATGCGCTGCTCGGCGTCGCAGAAGAAGCCGAAAAACTAAACGCCTAGGCAGGACTATTGCGTCCTTTAGGGCGAGTTATGAAAGTGGTGGTGTCAACCGTATTTAGCGAGCGGGCCTGCGGGGCGTACACTTTTTGAGGTTTAACTTAAAGGAGACTGATGCCAGTACGTGAAGATCTACGTAACATCGCTATCGTCGCACACGTCGACCATGGCAAAACTACGCTCGTTGACGCCATGCTTTGGCAGTCTGGTGTTTTCCGAGAGGGCGCGGATGTTGCCACACGGGTGATGGATTCGATGGATCTTGAGCGCGAAAAGGGCATCACCATTCTCGCTAAGAACACCGCAATACGTCACAACGTTGGCGGCGCCGAGGCGGTCATCAACATCATCGATACCCCCGGTCACGCTGACTTCGGCGGCGAGGTTGAGCGCGGCCTAGAGATGGTTGACGGCGTTCTGCTACTCGTCGACGCATCGGAGGGCCCGCTGCCGCAGACTCGCTTCGTGCTCAGCAAGGCACTGGAAAAGAAGCTGCCGATCATCGTTGTTATCAACAAGGTGGATCGTCCTGACGCCCGCATCGAGGCCGTTGAGGAGGAAACCTACGAGCTGTTCCTAGACCTAATCGCTGACGACGACGAGACGGGTCTCGACTTCCCGGTCGTCTACGCCTCCGCCAAGGCCGGTAAGGCATCTTTGAACCGTCCCGCAGACGGTGAACTGCCCGACAGTAACACGCTCGAGCCGCTGTTCAAGGTGATCATGGACACCATCCCTGCTCCGACCTACGAGGAAGGCGCGAGCCTGCAGGCCCACGTAACAAACCTCGATTCCTCGCCGTACCTTGGCCGCCTAGCGCTTTGCCGCATCGTCGCAGGTGAAATCACCCGAGGCCAGACGGTCGCCTGGATCCGTCGTGACGGCTCGGTCAAGAACGTTAAACTTTCCGAGCTCCTGATGACCGATGGTCTGGAGCGCGTCTCCGTAGAGAAGGCAGGCCCTGGCGACATCATCGCAGTCGCTGGCATCGACGAGATCACCATCGGTGAAACTCTCGCCGACCCGGAGAACCCGGTTGCTTTGCCGCTTATCCACGTCGACGAGCCTTCGATTTCAATGACCATCGGTATCAACACCTCGCCGCTTGCCGGGCGTTCCGGTACTCAGCTGACGGCTCGTCTGGTTAAGAACAGGCTCGACGCCGAGCTCATCGGTAACGTATCCATCCGTGTTCTGCTCACCGAGCGCCCAGACACCTGGGAGGTTCAGGGCCGTGGTGAGCTGCAGCTCGCCGTCTTGGTGGAGATGATGAGGCGCGAAGGCTTCGAGCTTACCGTCGGTAAGCCGCAGGTCGTCACCCAGGAGATTGACGGAGTAACTCAGGAGCCGACCGAGCGCCTGACCATCGACATCCCCGAAGAGCACCTTGGAGCAGTCACCGAGCTGCTTGGTCAGCGCAAGGGGCAGCTCGAGAAGATGTCGAACAACGGTTCCGGCTGGGTTCGCCTGGAATACGTAGTGCCTAGCCGTGGCATGCTCGGTTTCCGCACTGAGTTCCTGACTAACACTCGAGGCACCGGCATTATGAACCACGTCTTCGAGGGCTACACGCCTTGGGTTGGCACGCTGCGCACCCGTCAGACCGGGTCGCTGGTTGCTGACAGGCAGGGCACCGTCAATAGCTATGCATTGTTCAACCTGCAAGAGCGCGGCACTCTGTTTGTTGCTCCGGGCGACGACACCTACGAGGGCATGGTTGTCGGCGAGAACTCTCGTCCCGACGACATGGATGTCAACCCCACCAAGGAAAAGCATTTGACCAACATGCGTTCGGCCACCGGCGACGAGCTTGAGCGGTTGATTCCGCCACGCAGGATGAGCCTGGAGCAGTCGCTGGAGTATTGTGCTGCCGACGAGTGCCTAGAGGTCACCCCGGACGTTGTTCGCGTCCGCAAGGTTCTGCTGGACGCTCGCGACCGCGCGAAGGCCCGCAACCGAGCTAAGAACTCTTAATCGAATAAACTCTAAACGTGTGGGTCATGCTTTCGGGCGTGGCCCACATCTTTATTAATTTGCCCACTCCGCACGAACGCGCATCGACTATTTTGGCCCATTCGGCGGACGCAAGAATCTTTTCGTTTAACCGGTTCGATGGTGTGTCCGGGTGGATATGGCACAAGATCAGGAGTACCTTATCTAGTGCTGGTTCACCACAGTGGCCACTAGATGCAGTGGTTTTGGGGTGACGCAAGAGGGAATCCGGTGAGAATCCGGAGCTGTCCCGCAGCGGTAATAGGGAACGAACGGCGAACAGAAGCACTGGCTGAAAAAGGCTGGGAAGCGCGCTAAGTAGGTTTTAGCCCTTAAGTCCGAATACCTGCCGGCATATCGCAAAGAGGTTTTGCGATTTAATCCGAGCTTCGAGGAGAAAGCATGTCGGTTGAAACGCGCGCGCACACGCACGTCATTACCCCAATTTCTATTCACAAGCGCGATGGCAGGGTCGTCGATTTCGATCTAGGCAAGGTCATCGACGCGCTGACCAAGGCATTCGCCGCCACGGATCAAGACAACCCCAAGCAGCACGCACATCAGGTTTCGTTCGGAGTGCTCGCAGAGTTGCAGCGTCGCGAGCTGAGCACCCCGAGCGTCGAGGATGTGCAGAACATCGTCGAGGACACCCTGATGCGCTACGGCTATCCTCACACCGCGAAGGCCTACATTCTTTACCGCAACGAGCGCACTCGCGCCCGGGAGGCGCAAAACCGCCTGATGCAGTCGTTCGACAAAATCACCTTCGGCGCCGAGATATCGGATGCTCAGCGCGAGAATGCCAACGTCGACGCAAATTCCGCAATGGGCACCATGCTCCAGTATGGTTCCGAATCGGCCAAGCAGTTCAACATCCTTCGGGTGCTTAACCCTGATCACGCCGCGGCTCATGTCGCAGGCGATATTCACATTCACGACCTAGACTTCCTGACGCTGACCATGACCTGCTGCCAGATCAGCCTTCGCGATCTGTTCAAGGGTGGCTTCTCAACTGGCCACGGCGTCATCCGTGAGCCCAAGTCGATCACCTCTTACGCCTCGCTGGCCTGTATTGCGATCCAGTCCAACCAGAACGATCAGCATGGCGGCCAGGCGGTGCCGAACTTCGACTACGACATGGCCGATGGCGTGCGCATGACCTTCAATTCCATCTACCGCTCGAACCTCGCGAAGGCGTTCAGGCTTTTCGGTGCCGAAGAAGCCGCCGAAAAACTAGGTGATGTCGAGCTGCGCGCAAGGCTTTCTGCCACCGACGACGTTTTGAAGCAAGAGGCCGAAGAGCTCTCGGAGGCACTCGGAATCGAGTTAAAGACCGTTGTCAAGGTGCAGAAATTCGCTCTTAAAGAGGCCGAAACCGAGACTCGTCGTGCCACCTATCAGGCCATGGAAGCCTTCCTGCACAACCTGAACACTATGAATTCCCGTGCGGGGGCGCAGACTCCGTTCTCTTCAATCAACTTCGGAACGGACGTCAGCGCGGAGGGCAGGCTCGTCATGCAGCAGCTGCTGCTGGCGACGGAGGCAGGGCTGGGCCACGGCGAAACCGCGATCTTCCCGATCCAGATTTTCCGTGTCGCAGAGGGCGTAAACCTGAACCCCGGCGACCCGAATTACGACCTCTTCCAGCTGGCCTGCAGGGTCAGCGCCAAGAGGCTGTTCCCGAACTTCTCGTTCCTGGACTCGCCCTTCAACCGGCAGTACTACAAGCTCGGCCACCCGGAAACCGAGGTCGCATACATGGGCTGCCGTACGCGCGTCATGGGCAACGTCGCCGACCCCACACGCGAGATCACTCACGGACGTGGCAACTTGTCCTTCACGTCGATCAACCTGCCGAGACTGGCGATCGAAGCTAGGGGATCTATCTCCGAGTTCTTCAAGAGCCTAGATTCCGAAATCGATCTGGTCATCGACCAGCTACTCGAGCGACTAGCCATCCAAAGCAAGCGTCGAGTCTGCAACTTCCCGTTCCTGATGGGGCAGGGCGTCTGGATCGACTCTGAGAAGCTCGATTGGAAGGATCAAGTGGCGGAAGTGCTAAAGCACGGCACCTTAGCCATCGGCTTCATCGGCTTGGCCGAGACCCTGATAGCGCTGATCGGCGAGCATCACGGCCAGTCGGAGAAGGCCCAGGCGCTGGGGCTGGAGATCGTCCGCCAGATGCGTCGTCGCACGGACGAAGCCGCAGAGAAATACCGGCTCAATTTCTCGTTGATTGCCACTCCCGCCGAGGGGCTGTCAGGGCGCTTCGTCCGCATGGATAAGGAGCGCTACGGCGACATCGAGGGCGTCACCGACAAGGACTACTACACCAACTCGTTCCACATTCCGGTGGCATTCAACATCAGCGCCTTCGACAAAATCCGCCTCGAGGCTCCCTACCACGAGCTGACCAACGGCGGGCACATCTCCTACATCGAGCTTGACGGCGACCCAACCAAGAACCTCAGTGCATTTGAGGCCGTCGTAAGGCAGATGTATGCGTCTGGAATTGGCTACGGGGCCATCAACCACCCGGTCGACCGCGACCCGGTTTGCGAGTTCACCGGATGCATCGATGATGAGTGTCCGAACTGTGGCCGTCACGAAACTCCCGATAAGCCGTTTGACCGCATCCGCCGTATCACCGGATATCTAGTTGGCACCCTCGACCGCTTCAACGACGCCAAGCGCGCCGAAGAAGCAGACCGCGTCAAGCACGGCTCAAGAAGCCCCCTGATCTAGTGGTCAAGATCAGGGTCGCGGGCACCTTGAGTGATTCCATCGTGGACGGGCCCGGCCTGCGCTACGTGGTGTTCACTCAGGGTTGCCCGCTTGCTTGCAAGGGGTGCCACAACCCGGCGACTTGGGACAACAACGGTGGCAAAGAGTTAGACGTTGAGCAGATTTGCGCGGATATGTTCGCAAATCCGATGCTGACCGGTCTGACGCTCTCAGGTGGAGAACCCAGCCTGCAGGCCGGTGCTTGCGCACTGCTAGCTAAAGCCGCAAAGTCTAGGGGCATGAGCGTGTGGTCTTACTCGGGATACCGAATCGAGCGGCTGCTCGAACGCTCACGCACACAACCCGATATCCTCGCATGGCTGAATGCTCTCGACGTGTTGGTGGATGGCCCTTTCGTTCTAGCTAAGAGAACGTTGAGCCTTCCTTGGCGCGGCTCCACCAATCAGCGACTGATTGATGTGCCAGCAACACTATTGGCCGGCGTGGCAGTGGAATGCGCTAAAACGAATATCGAAAGCTATTCACAAAATTAAGCACCAAGGGTACCCTTAGTTGAGAATCGTTTTCTTTTTAACTTAGGAGTGCAGAGTGGCGCAAGACCAAAAGGCCGGCGAGACCGTCCACACATCCGCGCGTAAGGGGCTAGCGAATTCGGTTTTGGGCACCCGAAACCTGATGATGGTGGCGGCGCTTTCCGTCGTCGGATTGATACTGCTTATCCCCTTGAACTACATCGCCCCAGCGTTCGGAGCATCCCCTAAATCCGTTTGGATCGGCTGCTCCATGATGGGCCTTTGGGTGATTCCGTATCTGCTGCCCTCGACGGTTGTGCGGCGCCCAGGTGCGACGATGGTGGCTTCGTTGATCATGGGCGTGATATCGATTTTCACCACTCCGGCCGGCCCGTCCGCCGTGATAGGTAATCTGATCGGCGGCGCATTCATCGAGTTGCCTTTGGCCTTTACGCTCTACAAAAGGTGGAACAACTGGATGTTCATGATCTGCGCTGGCCTTTTCGGCACCCTGAATGGAATGATGTACCTGGCGCTGCTTAGTTCCATTACAAGCGCAAAAATGAACTCCTTAATTGTGGTTACGTCCATTGTTTCGGCCTTACTGGGCGGCCTGGCGACAATCGGTATCACCAAATTGCTTAACCGGGCCGGTGTCGGCGTGGCTAACCGTGCCTGAGTCGCTGGTGGGCACCGCTGGAGTTTGCGACGTTCAGCTAAGTGTCGAGGGTCTATCGGCGCATTATTTGGGGCAGGAACGTTGGGTGCTTGATGAGGTTGGCCTGAGCAATTTAGCCGGCCAAGTCAGCGCGGTGGTCGGGCCATCGGGATGTGGCAAAACTACATTGGTGCGCACGATTTGCGGCCTGGTGCCACACTGCCTGCCGAGCGAATATCGCGGTAGCGTCAAACTGCAGGGTGTCGAGATCGCCGACGCGAGCGTCCAGTTCATTGCCGAGCGGGTGGCATATGTCGGTCAGAATCCGGATGCTGCCATCATCACTAGAAGCGTCCACGACGACATCGCCTTCGCGCTACAAAATCTTTGTTTACCCGGCTGTGAAATTGAAACGAGGGTTCGCGATGCGGCCGAAAAGGTTGGGCTGACGGATTACCTTTGGGCCGACCCCTGGACGCTTTCGGGTGGGCAACGTCAGCGGCTGGCGATCGCCGTTGTGTTGGCGATGAGTCCTAAGCTGCTGGTCTTAGATGAACCAACTTCAAACATTGATGCGCTTGGACGTCAACAGTTTTATCAGCTAATCAGCCAGCTGGTGGCTGCCGGCACTGGCGTGGTGGTGATAGACCACGATCTAGACCCGATTCTGCCGATCGTCGATCAGGTAATTGCCCTTGATGCCGAGGGCGCAGTCATTGCCGCTGGCCCACCCAGGCAGGTTTTTTATCAGCACACCACCCAGCTCGAACAGGCCGGCATCTGGTTACCGCGGGCGGTGCGGGCAGGCAATACTCAAGCCTTGACCTGCCAGGAAGCCGAAATTGAGCTGCCAGGGTTGGAGCAAGTTTGTGGCTCTCAGGTGCGCTACTGGCGCAAGGAAACATCGGGCTGGAGGTTGGTCGAAGAAATCGACAACTGCCCGAAGGGCCAGCCGCAACTGGAACTGAAAGACTTCGCGGTTCCCGGACGTTCGCCTGCCATCAGAGCGCGGTTGGCGGGTGGTGAATTTGTCGGGCTGCTTGGGCAAAACGGCGCAGGCAAAACTTCTCTGCTCTCAGCGCTTGCCGGGCTGCTCAGCTTCGACGGGCAAGCACAGTTGGAGGGTTCGCGTCTGCGCAAAGGCAAACATGGCATCGGCTACGTGTTCCAAAACCCCGAACATCAAATGGTGGCGGCAACCGTCGAGAAAGAGCTGGCGGTTGGCGGGGCCGATGCGCAAACCGTCGAAGATCTGCTTGCTCGCTTTCATCTGGAGGCGGTCAGTCAGCAACACCCGTTGACGCTTTCTGGTGGCCAACAGCGCAGACTTTCGGTTGCGACGATGGTGGCCGAGCAGCGGGCTATCATCGTCCTAGACGAGCCGACGTTTGGCCAAGATTGGGACAACACCTGTGAACTGATGGACTTCATTGGCCAACTTTGCGCTCAGGGGCACACTGTCTTGATGGCCACTCACGACATCGAGTTGGCGTTGGATAACTGCAGCCACCTGATTGCCCTGCCAGCTAGGCAAAGTCAGCCGGCCGAGCCTAGGCATAATGGGCGAGAGAATCGTCGCGGGCTGTTTAGTGCTTTGAATCCGCTGACGCTGTTCTTCGCGCTGCTGCCGCTGATGGTGACGATCTTCGTAGTCAAACAGGCCTCGCTGAATCTGACTTTGTTATGCCTGGAAACTGTGCTGATGTTTGCAGCTAGGGCGCAGCGAATGCGCACATTAATCGGCGTCTTGGCGCCTTGGGCGGCCACCGGATTTCTGTTTTGGGTTTTCTCGCGGGCAGACGTGCTGGAAAACATCTCGAAAATGCAGGACCCCGGCGACGCACTAACCGCCGGCAGCGGCATCGGAGCGTTGCTTTCGCTGATTTTCCTATCCGGCATGGCCAGCCAGCCGGAGGAACTGCTGGTGACGATGAGCACGACATTCAAAGTGCCGTATCGAATAACTTCGGCGGGCACTGCTGCGGTGGCCTTCGTCACCCGCTTTAGCGAGGATTTCGCCTTGATTAGAACCGCGAAAGCGCTTCGCGGGGTGGGTGACAAGGCAGGACCGTTGGCTCCCGCGCTCAGATGGTTCGGTTCTTTCTTGCCGCTGGCGATTCTTGCGGTTCAGCACGGCGAGCGGGTGGCGCTGTCGATGGATTCTCGTGGCTTTGGCGCCTATCGAAAGCGAACTGAGTTAATCGACGTGCCATGGCGGCTCGTCGATTGGGTAGTTGTGGCTCTGCTTTGGCTCTTAGCGGTGGGGCTGTGGGTTTTCTTGCCAGCCTGATTGATTAGGAAATGTGAATGAGTGTTTCAATTAGCAATATGTTGAGGCCCGCCCGAACCTCGATGATAGTTTCCGGGCTTCTAACCGCCACAGGTGCGGTTTTTAGGTTAGCTCCCTTCGTGGCGATGCAACAGATGGCAGCAATCTGGCTGGGTGAAAAACACCCCGAAGGCTGGTCTGGCAACCCTTGGGTGCTTGCCCTTGTCGCGCTGGTTTGCCTGCTCGCCTCCCAGCTGCTCTACATGGGTGGGCTTGGCGTGACGCACCTCTCCGAGGCGAAGCTGAGGCACAAGCTTCGTCGTCGCGTGGTTGACTCGATCGGGTCGCTGCCGCTGGGCAAAGTGGAGGTCATTCCGCACGGGCGGCTGCGAAAGATCGTGTGCGACGACACCTCCGCCATCCACACGCTCGTCGCCCATGTGCCAGGCGATGCGACGAACGCCGTCGTTTCTCTGCTGGCCGGGTTTGTCTATCTCATGGTCGTCGATTGGCGGATGTGCCTGGCGCTATTTGGCATCTGGATTGTGGTGGTCGTCGGATTGCAGGCCGCCCACATGCGCGGCTACGCGAAGATCACCGAACGATTCGGCGTCGCCCAGACTGATCTGGCCTCGGCGACGGTCGAGATGTTGGAGGGCATCAAAGAGATCAAAAACTTCCAGGCCGTTGATGCCACTAGGACGCGCTTTAACCGGGCCCGAGAAAAGTTTTCGGACATCTCCTACGAATGGGTCAGCCAGTCCGGCAAGGCGATCAGCGCGACAGGGGCGCTGCTTCGTCCAGCCGTCATTTTTGTCACTGTGGCGATTCTGTCGGTGGTATTCGTCAATAACGACTGGATGCTGCTTTCTGCCACGCTGCCGTTCTTTCTGGTGGCTCCGGGAGTTCCCGATGGGCTTTCGGTGCTGCTTGGCATGACGCAACATATTTACGACGCCAGGCTGGCCTCGCAGACCACGGCAAAGCTGCTATCTGAAGAACCCATGCCCGCCGGCGACTTCGCCGACGGTGACGGCCAGGCTCCCGGCCAGGTCGAAATGGTCGACGCGAAATTCTCCTACGAGCCAGGAGATCCGGTTATAGACGGGATTTCTTTCGTCGCGCGCCCAGGAACGGTTACCGCGCTGGTCGGGCCGTCAGGCGGCGGAAAATCCACTCTGGCGAAACTGATCGCCAGATTCTACGACCTGGATGAGGGCACTGTAAAGGTGAGTGGTGTTGATGTTCGTCAAGCTAGTTTCTCCTGGCTGCTTTCCAGGGTGGCAATCGTGCTTCAAGACATTGCGCTGTCGAACGACACCGTGTTTAACAACATAGCCCTGGGCAAACCGACTGCGAGTCTTGAAGAAGTGCAAGAGGCAGCGAAAAGGGCCTGCATCCACGAGCGAATCACACAACTGCGCAATGGCTACGACACAGTGCTCGGCGAAGAGGGCGGTTTCTTGTCCGGCGGCGAACGCCAGCGCGTCACCTTGGCTAGGGCCTATTTGCAGGATGCGTCGATTCTGATTCTCGACGAGGCAACCGCACAGGCCGACCCGCAGTCCGAGTGGCAGATCCATCTTGCGCTATCCGGTCTTGCCAAGGGCCGAACGGTGATCATGATCGCGCACCGGCTGGCCACGGTTCGCGACGCCGACCAGATCCTCGTCGTCGATGGCGGACGAATAGTTGAGCGCGGAACCCACGATCAGCTGCTGGCGCATGATGGCAAATATTCCGCCATGTGGAGCCTCCAGATGGAAGGTGAATAAACATGTGGAAGTTAATGACTCGAATTGTCGATGCAGGTAAATTGCGTTCGAACATTGCTTGGTTCGTGGTTTCGGCCATTCTTCAGGGGCTCACGCTGGCCGCGATGATACCGTTCCTGCGCTCCTTCTATTCGCGGTCTGGCCAGACACAAACCTGGCTAATCGTGGTGGTTGCGCTGGGCATAGTCACATTTGTCATTGATGCTGTGGCAATGTTCTTGTCCTATCGGGTCAGCGTGTACGTGATCTGTGACTCGATGATTTCGAGTCTTGCCGAACACGTCCTGGCGCTGCCGCTCGGCTGGTTCAACGCCCAGCGCGAAGCGGCCGTGGCAAACGCCAACTCGAAAGAGGTTAACACGCTTTCACACTTGGCCTCGCTGGTTATTCCGAGCCTGTGCAATGCCTTCATCACGCCTCTGGTGGTGCTGGTGGCCACGGCCTTCGTGTCTTGGCCGCTTGCTTTGATAATGGCCGCGGTGATCGTCCCGCTCTACCTGATTTGGCGCAAGATGTCGGCCGCTACCACCAGGGCCAATGAGCTGGAGGACCGAACATCGCGGTTGGTGGCTGGCCGCCTGATTGAGTTCGCCCGACTGCAACCAGTTTTGCGAGCCACCGGTCGAGTGATGAATTGGGAGCCTGTGGTGCAGGCGCTCGATGCGGACAGCCGCGCAACGCTATCGGGCTTGAGAATCAAGGGCCGGCCCGCCCAGGGGTTCAGCCTGGTGGTTAACCTGGCATTCGCCTGCGTGCTGTGCCTGGGGGTTTCGATGGTCAGCGGCTATCACCTAGACCCGATCAGTTACCTGGTGGTGTTGGCTATCAGCGCGCGGATGTTGCTGCCGCTCACCGAGGCCGCACTGTTGTCCACGGAGCTCAATAACGCCGAGGTAGCTATGCGTTCGGTGTGCGAGATTTTGGACGCTCGGCCATTGCCCGAACCTGACCGGGACGAAGCTCAGGTTACGAAGGGCCAAGAGATCGTCTTCGACGGTGTGACATTCGGCTACGACTCCGAGCGCAGAGTTTTAGACGGCGTCGAGCTGCGCGCACAGCAGGGCAAAGTCACGGCTCTCGTCGGACCGTCGGGGGCCGGTAAATCAACCGTCCTTCGGCTGGCAGCCAGGTTCTGGGACGTCGATTCGGGGTCGGTGAAGATCGGGGGAGTGGACGTCAGAAACATCCCAACAAAGGAGCTGATGGCGTCCATATCACTGGTGTTCCAAGACGTTTATCTCTTCGACACAACCATTAGGGAAAACCTGCGCCTGGCCAAGCCCGATGCCACCGACGGCGAATTGGAAGTGGCTGCTCGGCGCGCCCAGTTAGATCGGGTTATTGATGCACTGCCCAATGGCTGGGAAACGAATGTCGGCCCTGCTGGGTTGAGCCTTTCGGGAGGCGAACGCCAGCGCGTCGCAATTGCGCGGGCATTCCTGAAAGACGCACCGATTCTGCTGCTCGACGAGATCACCTCCGCGCTCGATAGCGAAAATGAATCGGCGATCACGAAGGTGGTCAGCGAGCTTTCAGCCGGGCGAACGGTGATCGTCGTTGCACACCGGCTATCTACGATCCGAGACGCCGATCAGGTTGTGTTCTTGCAGCCCGGCGAGAATGGCGCCCACGTGGCCCAGGTCGGCTCGCCCTCGCAGTTGGCTGTTATCCCAGGACCGTTCCGTGACTTCCTTGAGGCGGCGTCTAACGCATCTTGGAGTATCAAAAACTAGAAAATAAAAAGCGGGGTGTGGCTGGATTATCTGCCGGCCGCACCCCGCTTTGTTATGAAAAATTAGTTGTCACGACGCCTAATGGCGACCGCAACCGCAGGGGCGACCAGGCCAAGCAGCGCCAGCTCGGTGAGCGGCAGGCTGCCTGCGGAACCGGTGGTCGGAAGACCACGGGCTGCCTTCTTGGCGTTAGCCGCGCGCTTCGGGCCCTGAGCATTGTTTTTGCCTTGGTTCTGTTCCGTCCTCTGATCAGCCAGCACGCTGACGTTGGCGTTAAGAACCAGAGTGCCTTTTCGAGATTGTTGCACCCCCATTGTTTAGCTGCTTTCCGGGCAATCAGAGCCCAGAACGGTTACTTTGTGGTTTTTACGCTGGTGCTTTTGCTCACAGATAAACTTGGCGCATGTTATTAGCCGAAGCGCTTGCAATGCGCGCCGATATCCAACGCAGGCTGACTTCCCTTAAGGGCAGGTTGCTGAAGGTGGCCCGCGTCCAAGAAGGGGAGAGGCCCGACGAAGATCCGGCCAAGCTGCTTTCAGAAAGCGAAGAGCTGATGCGTCAGCTCGAAGAACTAATCTGCAGAATTAACGCCACTAACTCTGTGACGAAGTTCGACGAGACCCGCACGCTTACCGACGCGATAGCTGCCCGGGACGTCGCTCTGATGCGCAGGCGTCTGCTTGCCGAGACGGCTGACGCTGCGAGCACCCGTCAAGACGTCTATTCTCGCTCCGAGGTGCGTTATGTCTCTTCCGTGGACGTGCCCAAGCTGCGCGCCCAGGCCGATGAGGCGGCGAAAGAATACCGCCTTCTGGACACTAAAATCCAGCAGCTGAACTGGCTGACCGAACTTAACTAAAAAGACTCGTTGGTAGTCTCGCGAATTTGGCGAGCGTCACCGCGGCCGACGGCTTCGGCCACATGGCAGTCCGACATAGGCCCGGACTAGGGCGTTCAATCCGCCCGAAATCACTCAGGGCCTATGCACGGCGCACAAGAGCACTACGCGATAGCGTGGCATGGCTTATTGATTCACTACCGGACGCTGAAAAATCGCGAGGCGAGGGTGGGTTCGGGGACCTGTCTTTTAGCTTTTAGATTGAAGAGCCAGCTATGGCGAAAGCAGTTTCGTGTAAAGTTGCAAAGTATCAGTGATTCAGTTCAAGGAGGGGCTGGGTCATTGCTTTGTTAACTAGCAAAAACTCCTCGTATTGAGGAACCGAGTACGAAAAGGCGAAGATGCCAGAAACTAAGTATCTAGTCGGTATTGACTTTGGAACACTATCTGGGCGTGCTGTTGTGGTTCGCGCAGACAACGGTGAAATGCTTGGCACTGCTGTTGCCGAGTATCCGCACGGCGTCATGGACGAGACGCTGGATAGCGCTGATGGCCAGGCGCTGCCGCCGGGCTACGCGTTACAGGATCCGGGCGATTATGAGTACGTTCTTCGCCGTGTAGTTATTGGAGCCGTCAAGGACGCCGGAATCGACCCCACTAATGTGGTCGGAATTGGCGTGGACTGCACGTCGGCAACCGTCTTGGTAACGGACAAATACGGCGTGCCGCTTTGCAAGAAACCCAAGTATGCGAATAATCCGCATTCTTGGATCAAGCTGTGGAAGCACCACGGTGCGCAGGAGCAGGCGGACCGCCTGGTTGCCGCCGCTAAGGAACGTAACGAGCCTTGGCTGGCCCGTTACGGTGGAGTCCTTTCTTCCGAGCTGCTGCTGCCGAAGGTCCTGGAGACCTACGAGAAGGCCCGCGATGTTTACGACGGAGCTTCTTACTTCGTCAACATGATGGACTGGCTGACCTGGAAGTTGACAGGAAAATTGACTTACGCGGCTGGCGACTCTGGCTACAAGCGCATGTACCAGGATGGCCATTACCCCTCGCACGAATACCTGGAATCGGTTTCTAAGGGCTTCGGCACTGTTTTCGAGGACAAGATGTCTGGCCCGATTCTGCCGTTGGGAGCCAAAGTTGGTGGTTTGCATAGCGAACCTGCAGCAATTCTGGGGCTGCCTGAAGGAATCGCAGTCGCTTCTGGCAATATTGACGCGCACGTTGTTGTTGCTGGCGCTAACGCCGTCAAGCCTGGTCAGTTGACCGCCATCATGGGCACCTCCAGTTGCTACGTAGTTAACGATAAGGAATTGCACGAGGTGCCTGGCACCTTCGGTGTTGTTGATGGTGGCGCTGTTGACGGTGCCTGGGGTTACGAGGCAGGCCAGACGGCAGTTGGCGACATTTTCGCGTGGTACACCGAGAACTGCATCCCTGCAAGGTACGAGGATCTCGCCAAGGAGAAGGGCGTTTCCGTCCACGAGCTGCTTTGCGAACTAGCCATGCAGCAGAAGATTGGCGAACACGGTCTAGTAGCGCTGGATTGGCATAACGGCAACCGTTCAATTCTTTCCGATTCGCGCCTTTCGGGCACGATCATGGGCTTGACCCTAATTACAAAACCGGAAGAGATCTACCGAGCACTACTCGAATCGACCTGCTTCGGTGCGCGCGTGATTATCGAAAACTTTGAGCAGTACGGCGTCAAGATCGACGAGATTGTTGCCGCAGGTGGTCTGCTGAAGAACGAGTTCTACATGCAGATGCTCGCGGACATCACCCGCAAGCCGATCACGATTTCGACGGCTCCGCAGACTGGCTCCTTGGGTGCTTGCGTCTTCGCTGCCACTGCCGCCGGTATCTACCCATC
This sequence comes from Propionimicrobium sp. BV2F7, assembly GCF_000510445.1. Taxonomy (NCBI): domain Bacteria; kingdom Bacillati; phylum Actinomycetota; class Actinomycetes; order Propionibacteriales; family Propionibacteriaceae; genus Propionimicrobium; species Propionimicrobium sp. BV2F7. The sequence continues at coordinate 297,391 of NZ_AZIS01000005.1, forward strand.
GGTATTCGAAGCTGCTGAGGCAATGGCACAGACCGAGCAGTACAAGTACAAGCCGAACGAGCCCAGCTCCAAGGAGTACGACGTGGTCTTCAGCTTCTACAAGGAACTGCACGATCACTTCGGGCGTGGCGAGACCGACATCATGGCAAGGATGAAGGCATTCCAGAGCGAGCAGAAGGAAAAGAAGTAGTAAATGCACATTTCTGATTTTTCGTCCGATATCCGCGACCGCATTCAGTGGACTCGCGAGAAGGTGGCAAAGCTGCACGCCGAACTGCCGGCAAACCAGTTGGTTGTATGGACGGCGGGCAATGTCTCCGAGCGCGTTGAGGGCGAGGACCTGTTCGTCATCAAGCCTTCGGGTGTGCGCTACGACGAGCTAGAGTCCGGCAAGATGGTGGTCTGTGACCTTGACGGCAACAAGATCGACGACGACACCTCGAAGGGTCTGAACCCGTCGTCGGACACTGCCGCTCACGCATACGTCTACCGCCACATGAGCGAGGTGGGCGGGGTTGTGCACACGCACTCGCCGTACGCCACCGCTTTTTCTGCCGTGCGCAAGCCCATCCCATGCGTGCTTACTATGATCGCCGACGAGTTCGGCGGCGAGATTCCCGTTGGGCCGTTCGCGATCATCGGTGACGACTCGATTGGCAGGGGAATCGTCGAGACGCTCAAGTCTTCGCGGTCCCCAGCTGTGCTGATGGCTAACCACGGCCCATTCACTGTGGGCGAGGACGCAACCGCAGCCGTGAAGGCGGCGGTGATGGTGGAAGAGGTCGCCAAGACCGTGGCGATCGCTAATTCCCTGGGCGAGGTGGTGCCGGTTGAGTCCGAGGCCATCGACAAGCTCTGGGAACGCTACCAAAACGTCTACGGCCAGAACTAAAGCTTCAATCAATAGGAAGGATTTGTTATGGCAACGATGGTTGTTTTGGGCAGTGGAATTATGGCCACCGCTCTGTCATTCCCGGTCACTGAGAACGGCCACGAGGTTCGCCTTGTCGGCACTCATCTCGACCGCGATATCATCGATTCAATCCAGAAGACCGGGGTGCACCCTAATCTTGGTCTGAAGGTCAACGAGGGCATCAAGGCTTACCAGCTCGAGGACGCTGCCGAGGCGTTTGAGGGTGCGGATGTCGTCATGTGTGGCGTTAACTCGTTCGGTATCGAGTGGATCGCCGAGCAGTTCAAGACCCTGCTGAAGCCGGGTCAGAAGTTGCTTTGCGTGACTAAGGGCATGCGCACAGACGAGGACGGCACCTTGCATCTGCTGCCAACCATTATTCAGAACGCGCTGCCCAAGGAACTTGTCGATCAGGTTTCTTGGAACGCTGTTGTCGGCCCGTCGATTGCTGGCGAGGTTGCCGTTCATCACGACACTTGCGTCGTGTTCTGTGGCCACGATCAGGGCGATCTGGATTATCTGGCTGACATGTTCCGCACGGATTACTACCACGTGTGGACTTCGTTGGACTTCGTTGGCCACGAGACCGGCGCTGCAACTAAGAACATCTATGCGTTCGCTGCCGGTTTCGCTAAGGGCATGCTTAAGGCTGCTGGCAAGGAGAACGACAAGTACGTCATGTACAACTACTCCTCGGCCGTGTTTGCTCAGGGCGCTAAGGAGCTGATCCAGTTCATCAAGCTGATGGGCGGCGATCCGAATACGGGCATCGGCCTGGGTGGCGTTGGCGACATGTTCGTCACCTCCATGGGCGGACGTAACGTAAAGGCCGGCACTTTCGTCGGCCAGGGCGTGCCGTTCTCTGAGGTGCGTAGCGTCCACATGAAGGGCGTGACGCTGGAGGGCGTCGCCGCCATTTCGGTGGTTGGTAAGGCACTGCGTGCGCTGACCAAGCGCGGCGTGATCAAGGAAGAGGATTTCCCGCTGTGCCGCTTCCTGTATTCGGTTGTCGAGGAGGACCACCCGCTGGAGATGCCGTGGGATGAGTTCTTTGCGGACTTGAAGTGAACTGATTACTGCTAATAAAAGAGCTGACCACCCGATCGGGTGGCCAGCTCTTTTTAATTGGCGTTTCGTTTATCTAACGCCATTCGAGAAGAAAATCGATGATGCTCTTATGCACTATTCCGTCACGGCTGAGATCGATGCTGTCCATGCTCAGAACCTGTTTGGGGTAGTTGTCTGAGACATTTTCGAAAACCGAGAATTCCCGGTCTGGCGTCTCTTGAGACGCGAGCAGATAACTCACCTGGTAATAGCTGATCTGGGCGTCCTTTTTGGCGACGAAGTCGATCTCCTTGCTGCCTACCTTTCCGACACGAACTTCGTATCCCCTCGAACGAAGTTCCTGGTAAACGATGTTTTCTAAGACCAGCTCAATGTCGCTCTCGTTGCTGAGACCTAAAGCGAGCCGGTACCCATGGTCTGCGCAAGAGTATTTTTCTTTTGTTTGCATTGCGGCTTTGCCTTTTACGTCGAAACGGTTCACTCGGTCGAGTAAGAAAGCCTGTGAACAGTATTCGAGGTAGTCAAGGATCGTGTCGACGCTGGCGGTTCTGCGCTCGTTCTTTAAGAACTTGGCAATAGAGCTGGCAGAGAATGTTGTTCCGATGTTTGCGAAGGCATAACGCGTTGTCCGGCTGAATAGGTCAACGTCTCTGATTGCGTTGTGCTCGACGACATCCTTGAGGACGGTGGAGTCGTAGAGACCCTGTAGGTACTGAATGATTGGTTCACGCTGGAAATCAAAGTATTTCAGCCCCGGCATACCTCCGAATCGGATGTAATTGATGAAAGTTTCTGATTTATTTTCCTGAGGATAGAGGCGGTTGAACTCGCCAAAGCTGAGTGGCTGGATGCGAAATTCAATGTATCGTCCGGCAAGGTTTGTGGCTAGATCTCCTGAGAGCATTTTCGAGTTTGAGCCGGTTAGGTAGATGTCGCAGTTCCAGCTAACCCGAAGTGCGTTGATGGCTTTTCCCATCCAGGAACCTGCTGTACCTCGTCTAAGAAAAAAAGGTTCTTTTGCTTTTGTCTGGTGCTAGTTCAGTGAGCGTCGAAATCAATTCGTCAGGAGTTCTTATCGATATACCTTCGATGGATTCGAGGTTGAGCTTCACGAAGGCAGCCTCTGGCCGTTGAGACCGAATTTCGTCCTCGATGAGTTTAAGGGTCGTAGATTTCCCACACCTGCGGACGCCGGTCAGAACCTTGATTGTTGGCGTGTCGGCGTGGGGCATTATCCGCTCTATGTAGCGCGGTCTATCGATTATGTTCGTCATAGTTCTCCTAAAAGGCACCTGTTTCGATCATAATCGAAATATTTCGATTAATAAGAGTTTTATAGATCGTAATCGACGAAACTCTCATTCTGCCTTTGACGGGTTTGTGCTTTGTTGTCCCGCAAGTCTCTAACAGCCTTGAGGCGTAATCTGTGCCGATCCTAGAAGGGGAACGCAGTAATTCTCCCATGCTCATTGGCCGTGAGGTTTTCTGCGAATTGAAGCTACTGCAATGATTTGGTTAGTTCTACTGCAATGATTTGGTAAAAGCTACTGCAATGATTTGGTAATAGGGTGTGGTTGTGGTTCCTCGGATCGCTAGTGAATACCTCGCACGGTTGGGCCAATGGTTTCCTGTAGTTTCTGTTACCGGGCCGTGGCAGAGCGGAAAATCGACTCTGGTTAGAGCGACGTTTCCAGAGTATGAGTATGTGAACTTAGAAGACTGCAACCTGAGACTGGCGGCAATGGAAGACCCGATCGGTTTTCTTGCTGCGCATCCCGCGCCGTTGATTATTGATGAGGTGCAACATGCGCCCGATCTTTTTCGGCAATTCAAGTGCGATCCGACGAAATTGGCGTGACCGGTCAGTACGTTCTCACCGGGTCGCAGAATTTCTTGTTGCTCAAAAGCGTTGGTCAATCGTTGGCAGGCAGGGTCGGGATACTTCAACTTTTGCCCCTAACCTGGCAAGAGAGTAGGGCAATCGAGCCGCCACCAACCCTGAGTGAAGCGCAAGTAGTTGGCGGGTATCCGAGAATCTATGATGCAGGCATCCCCGCTCCTGTTTTCATGCCCAACTATGTACGTACCTACGTAGAGCGTGATGTTGCGGGGTGCCTCAGCGTACGTAATATTGATGAGTTCCGTGTCTTTTTGCAGTTGTGCGCTGAAGCAAGTGGGAACCTCGTCAACTATGCCGGATTTGCTCGAGACATTAGCGTTAACTACCGCACAGTGAAGGAGTGGACGTCAATATTGCAATCGTCATACATCACTTTTCTGCTGCATCCTTATTTCGCTAGTGGAGCGAAACGGGTTGTGAAGACTCCCAAATTGTTCTTTTATGATACTGGTCTGCTGTGCCACCTTCTGGGAATCCATAGTGTTGCAGAGCTATTGACTCACCCGAAACGAGGAGCTGTTTTCGAGAATTTTGTCGTCGCCGAGATTCGTAAACAATATCTGCACAAGGGAATCGAGCCGGAACTTTACTTTTACCGGGATGATTCAAAGCGCGAAATTGATCTACTTGATTTAACTCAGCGTGGGGATCGACGCATGTTCGAGATCAAATCGTCGATGACTATGCACGATAAATTTGGTCGTCATCTTCTCTCGGTCGGTGAAATCTTGGGAATACCACCGGAAAACCGTGCGGTGATTTACCAGGGTTCGGAGTCGTGTAAGGCGGAAAATTTCGCTGTTTTAGCTGCTGAAAAGTTTCTAGCGGACTATCCGAAAACTGGTCAGAGATAAGCGTGGGCAGCTAATTGATCTAACTTTGTAAGTTAAAAACTGTGTGCGGGAAGATGTTTGGACTGCATAAAAGTCAGCATTAAAAGTGTCTTTTATATCTTGATTAAGCGCAGGCGTTTGAGGGGGTTAAGAAATGGCTTCGGCGAATCTGCTGGCTGCGTCTTCCAGGTATTCGCGTTTCTTTAGTGCGTTCAGCCAGTTTTCGGGGGATTTCTTTAACGCCATATATCGCTCCAGCAGCTGCGCCTGCGATGGTTGCGTATGTGTCGGTATCGTATCCGAACTTTACAGTTGTCTGTATTGTTTCGGCGTAAAAGCTGGAATGAAGCAGGGAGTAGATCGCGATCTCTAGCGTGTCCACAACGTAGCCAGAGGAGTTGATCTCTTCGGGTTTTATAGATGCGAAGTCGGGACTAAGAATCCGCGAATGCGTCTTCAGTGCTTCTTGCCAGTTAGCTTCGGGCAGATAGTTTTCGTAGCGAACGCCTTGTGCTTTTGCAAAGGCATCACGGACCGATTGGCCTGTGAGTATTTCGTGCAGCAACTCGTCGAAGAAAATACAGGAGAATTTTGCGATGGGGTGAGCGTGGGTCAGCGACGAGGCTTGGCAGATCAGCTCATACCGTTCCGATCGGTCTAACCCCTTGCTGTACGCGAATATCGTTATCGGAAATATCCTCATCAATGAGCCATTGCCGTTGTCTCTGGGTTGTTTCCCTCCGCTTTCTAGGGCTGGGGTGCCATCGCCATCTCCAGTTTTTGCTAGCCGATAGCCTACGTCCGTTTGTTATCCGAGGACGTGGAAACGGTCGAAGAAGTCCGTTAGCCAGCAGATGACGCGCTTCTTGCGGCTCAGGCGCTGTTGGGGCCGGAGTCGAAGCGGGAGCTGGTTGCGGCTTCGTACGGGGTTTAGAGTCTAAAGCCACCGTTGTGTATGCATTTTTGTCAGTGGGGTTATGTATTCTGACAAGTATCCCTTTAATGCGGGTGAGTTATTGACTGGAGGAAGGCCTGATGGCTGCTAAATCAGAGAAGGGCAAAACTCTCGAGCAGACGCTTTGGGAGGCAGCCGATAAATTGCGGGGCAATCAGGAGCCCTCCGAATATAAGCACGTCGTTCTTGGCCTAGTTTTCCTGAAGTACGTTTCCGATCGTTTCGAGGAGCGTCGCGCTGCCATCAAGGTGGAGCTTGTCGAGGACGGTATCGATGAATCGCAGTTTGCGGCATTTCTGGAAGACCGTGATGAATATGCCGGGCACAACGTGTTCTGGGTCCCCGAGGGAGCCCGCTGGGAAGAGCTGCAATCCAAGGCGAAGCTGAATGAGATTGGTCAGTTAATCGATCAAGCGATGCTCTTGATCGAAAAGGAAAACCCGAGTCTGCGTGGCGTCCTACCGAGAAACTATGGGCGTGAGGGCCTCGATAAGAAACGTCTTGGCGAGTTGGTGGATCTGATTGGAACCATTGGTTTTGGTAGCGAAAACGATCACGGCTCTGATGATGTTCTTGGCTCAGTTTATGAGTATTTCCTGGGCCAGTTCGCTGGTAAGGAAACCGGTAAAGAGGGCGGGGCTTTCTATACTCCCCGAAGTGTTGTCCAAACGTTAGTCGAGATGCTCCAGCCGTTCGAGGGTCGCGTTTTTGATCCTTGCTGTGGCAGTGGAGGAATGTTCGTTCAGTCGACGAAGTTCGTGGATGCGCACGGCGGTAACCGCGATCAGCTCTCTATCTATGGCCAGGAGTTCACCAATACCACATGGAAGCTGGCGAAGATGAACTTGGCGTTGCGTGGCATCGACGCAGACCTCGGCCCACGGTCTGCTGATTCTTTTACAGAAGATCTCCACCCAGATCTTCGCGCCGATTTCATCATCGCGAACCCACCTTTCAACATCTCTGATTACTGGAACGAATCACTGGCCGACGACCCTCGCTGGGTTTACGGAACACCGCGCGAGGGTAACGCCAACTACGCCTGGATTCAGCACTTCCTGTATCACCTGGCGCCGACGGGAACCGCAGGCTTTGTCATGGCTAACGGCGCTATGTCTTCCAGTACGGAGACTGATCCGGTTATTCGCAAGAAGTTGGTCGAGAACGACATCGTGGACTGCATCGTCGCCTTGCCAGACAAGCTGTTTATGAATACCGGAATTCCGGCGAGTTTGTGGTTCTTGTCGAAGGACAGACGCGGCAACGGCCATCGTGGAAGGCGAAGCGAAGTGCTGTTCATCGATGCCCGCAGGCTGGGGCGCATGGTGACCCGCGCTAGGCGTGAGCTGACGGAAGAAGACATCGCCAAGATCGCTGGCACCTACAACAATTGGCGCTCGAAAGTGACTGATGGCGAATACGCCGATGAGCCCGGCTTCTGCAAGGTGGCCAGCACCCAAGAAATCGCAGATAACGATTACATGCTGACTCCCGGCAGGTATGTCGGCGCCGGTGAAGTAGAAAAAGACGAAGAACCTATCGACGAGAAAATAGCACGGTTAAAGAAAGAGCTGTTTGCCGAGTTTGAGCGTGGACGGGAGTTGGAAGCAAAGATCAAGCAAAGGCTCGGTGAGATCAAATGACTAAGCAAATGTTATTTGGTGATTTAATCAACAAAGTAATAGGCGGTGGTTGGGGAGAGGAAAGCTACTTCGAAGGTTCTGTTCCTGTTTCAGTTATTAGAGGAGCTGATTTTCCTGCTGTTAGATTCGGTTCTTTCGATTCGGTTCCAGCTAGATGGGAGAGTCGAAATAAAGTAGAAAAGCGATTACTTGAGCCTGGAGACATAATCCTTGAATGCGCAGGAGGAACTTCGGATAGGCCGACAGGCAGGTCAATTTTTATCGACGAGAAGTTGTTGAAAAATTCGCGCTCAGAGAATTTAATTCCAGCCTCATTTTGTAAGCGACTCAGGGTAAATTCCTCACTAGTTGAACCAGCTTACCTTTTCTGGTATTTGCAGCACATTTATCAGTTAGGGAAGATGTGGGACTATCAGGTTAGATCGACTGGTATAGCTAATTTCCAATATTCGTGGCTTGCTGAATCTGAATTAGTGCCATTGCCCGCTCGGTTGGAGCAGCAAGCCATCGCCGCCACACTCGGCGCGCTAGACGACAAAATTGAGTCAAACCAGCGCAAGCATAGTCTTTTAGAGCAGATAGCCTTCGCTCATTATCTCTCAAGCTCAAGACGCGAGTGCCATTTATTCGAAGTTGCAACTCTGACTATGGGATCCTCTCCGAAAGGAAGCACATACAATAATCATGGAGATGGTACACCGTTTTATCAGGGCGTTACGGATTTTGGAAAGAGATTCCCAGGTCAGCGCACTTGGACAACCGATCCCATTCGTTTCGCAGAGCCTAATGATTCTTTGTTTTCTGTCCGAGCGCCTGTAGGCCGTTTAAATCGAGCAATTGAAAAGTGCTGCGTTGGTCGTGGAGTGGCTTCTATACACTCAGAATTCTCAAGCATATTGTTTTATGCACTTATAGATGCTCAGAAGAAATGGGACATTTATAACGCAGAAGGGACGGTATATGGGTCCATCAACAAGAACAACTTAATCGCTCTTATGCTGGACTGGCCAGAACCTACTTGTCTGCATGAACTCGAGGCATCCCTGTCTAAAATTGATCTGAGAATCTTGGCTCTTCATCACGAATCGCAGAACCTCGCCCTGCTCCGCGACACTCTCCTTCCCGAGCTGATGTCCGGTCGTATCCGCGTCGCTGAAGCTCGCGACGCCGTTCAGGCTGCCACCGACACCGAGTTTCCGGAGGTCGGGGATGTCTAAGAAATTGGTCAAGCACTCGTCCGGGCAGTTTCTGATCTTCACTGCGGACGAGAGCAATAGTGTCGAGGTGCGCTATGAGGGCGGCACGATCTGGCTCTCACAGGCGCTAATGGCTGAACTGTTCGATGTTGATGTGCGAACCGTCAACGAGCACCTGTCCAACATATACGAGGCTGGTGAACTGTCTGCGGAGGCAACTATCCGGAATTTCCGGATAGTTCGCCAGGAAGGCTCCCGCCAGGTGACCCGCTCGATAAACCACTACAACCTGGACGCAATCATCTCGGTTGGCTACCGCGTCAACTCCATTCGGGCAACCCAGTTCCGCCAGTGGGCCACGGGCGTCCTGCGAGACTTTACCCTGCGTGGCTATGTCGTTGATCGGCAGCGCATGGAGGCCGGGGAGATATTCGGTGAGGATTACTTTGAGCAGTTGCTCCAAGAGATCCGAGAGATTCGGCTTTCCGAGCGTCGCTTCTATCAAAAGATTACAGATATCTTTGCTACCTCGGTCGACTACGATCCGAACTCGCCAATAACCAAGAAAGTGTTCGCAACTATCCAGAACAAGTTGCACTACGCAGTCCACGGACACACAGCGGCAGAGCTTATCTATGAACGCGCCGACGCGAAGAAATCTCAGATGGGTCTGCATTCCTGGAAAAACTCCCCAGACGGGAAAGTGCTGGCGGCAGACGTCACGGTCGGCAAAAACTACCTGACCAAAGGCGAACTAGAAGACTTAGGTCGTCTCGTAGAAACTTATTTGAATTTCGCTGAATCGCGGGCAAAGCGGCACATACTCACCACGATGGAGCAGTGGGCAGAAATCCTTGACCAGGTTTTAACCCTAGACAGCAGGGAACTGCTGGAAAACGCTGGAAAAATTTCCAAACAATTAGCCGAAGCGCACGCTAAAGAAGAATTTGCGAAGTTTAGGATTATCCAAGACCAGAATTACCACTCCGACTTCGATAAATTCGTGCTTAAAGCAGAGCAGGTGAGTGAGGGGCATGGGCAGATTTAACGAGAGCGTTGTCGAAGAAGCGGCGCTGGAGTGGTTCAACCAAATCGACTATAAAACTGGCTTCGCTCCAGAAGTCGCTGCTGTTGGCGATGCGCGATCGTCTTATTCAGAGATTTTCTTGCTAGATCGCCTTAAAGCCGCGATTAGCGAACTCAACCCGCAGGCTGATGCAAAAATAGTCGAGGCTGTTCTAAACCGAATTAAACACGCAGAATCGCAGGAATCGGTTTACGAAAACCAACGCCTGCACAACTTCATGGTTCAAGGCGTTCCGGTTGAGCTAAAAGCCGAGGACGGCACTCCAACTACGAAGTTATTTAAACTCATCGATTTTGAACAGCCCTACAACAACGACTGGCTGGCGTTAAATCAATTCATGGTTTCAGAAGATGGCCATAACCGCAGGCCAGACGTAGTGGTCTTTTGCAACGGCATCCCAGTCGGCCTTTTGGAGCTAAAGAATCCCGCCGATGAGCACGCCACAATGCGCAATGCTTGGAACCAGATCCAGACGTATCGGGCCCAAATACCCTCGATATTTCTGCCAAATGTTGTCACAGTAATTTCTGATGGTACCTCTGCAGCCATGAGCTCTTTCACGGGTGGTTTTGAGCACTTTGCGCCCTGGAAAACCGTAGATGGCAAAAAGATAGTAAAGAATCTTCCTGCGCTAGAAGTGCTCATCAAGGGTGTATTTGCTCCTCACCGTTTCCTGGACATCATGCGCAATTTCGTCGTCTTTTCTGACGAAGCGGTAACTAGCCCAGAAACAGGGCAACGTACTCGTGCATTAATAAAACGGGTTGCTAAATACCACCAGTATTGGGCAGTGAACGCGGCAGTCGAATCGACTATTCGTGCGGCTTCGCCTAGGGGTGACCGTCGCGGCGGTGTCGTCTGGCATACCCAGGGCTCGGGCAAGAGCTTCGAAATGGTTTTCTATGCGGCAAAGCTCATGAGAGACCCACGCATGGGTAACCCGACCCTGGTTTTTATCACCGACCGTAATGACTTGGACGATCAGCTATTTGGTGAGGTGTTCGCGCCTGCTCATATCCTGCCGGAAACACCAGTCCAGGCAGAAGATATAGAAAACCTGAGAACGCTTTTATCTAGGAATTCGGGTGGAATAATTTTCACCACACTGCATAAATTTGCCCCTGAAGAAGGCAAAGACAGCAACCCGGTTTTAACTGATAGGCGAAACGTGGTTGTCGTTGCCGATGAGGCTCACCGCTCGCAGTATGGTTTCAGCTCGAAGCTTGACTCCTCCGGACGCATTAAATCTGGCCTTGCTAAGCACATGCGTGATGCTTTACCCAATGCGACTTTCCTAGGTTTCACAGGAACCCCTATCGAGACGGGAGACCGCTCGACTAGGGCTGTCTTTGGTGATTACGTAGATGTCTATGACCTGACTCAGGCGGTCGAAGATGGCGCAACTGTAAAAATCTTTTATGAGTCCAGGCTGGCGAAGATCAAGGTCGATGACGAGTCGCTAGAAAACATGGACACGAAGATTGAAGAAGTTGGCGAGGAGGGCCAGCAGGAATCTTCCGAAAAAGCCAAGACAAAGTGGTCTCGCTTGGAAGCTCTCGTGGGCGCAGACGCCCGTCTCGATGCTGTCGCCGCAGATATAGTTCAGCACTGGGAGAAGCGCAGGAGCGCTATGTTCGGCAAGGCCATGATCGTGACGATGAGCCGAAGAATCGCTGTCGAACTGTACAACAAGATCGTAGCTTTACGCCCCGAATGGCATTCGGATGACCTTGACAAGGGGAAGATCAAGGTTGTCATGACTGGCTCTGCGGCAGACCCGGCAAGTTTTCAGCCACACATTCATACCAAGGACGAGCGTCGTGATCTGAAACTTCGCGCTAAAAACCCTGACGACGAGCTCGAGATCGTGATTGTTCGCGATATGTGGCTGACTGGATTCGACGCGCCCTCGCTTCACACCATGTATGTAGACAAGCCAATGCAAGGCGCAGGTTTGATGCAAGCTATCGCGAGGGTGAACCGTAGATTCCGAGACAAACCAGGCGGTTTGATTGTCGATTACATAGGGCTTTTCACTTCACTGCAAGAAGCTATGAGCATTTACTCGCCTTCTGACCGCGAACAGACCGGTGTGCCGATCGAAGAGCTCATCAACGTCATGCAGGAAAAATACGACATCATCATGGGCATGTTGCACGGCGTTAAGTATGATTCTTCGCCAGATCTTCCAGCTGCCCAGCGAATGACTCAATATTCAATAGTTCTTGATTATTTGCTTTCTAACGAGAAACTCGTAAAGCGATTTAACGATCAGGTGTTAGCCCTAAATAAGGCCTATGCGCTGGTTGCATCTCGCCCCGAGGCTGAAGCTATCCAGAACGATGTCCGCTTGTTCACGGATGTACGAACGGCTGCCCTGAAGATACTCCATCCTGACTCTGGGACCTCAAGCCGAGCAAAAGGGGATATCGATTCAGTCTTGTCGCAGCTAGTTAATGAATCTGTCACAGCAGATCAGGTTGTCGATGTTTACCAATTAGCGGGAATGGAAAGGCCCGAGCTCTCTCTGCTCTCTGACGAGTTCCTAGATTCAATTGGTAAAAGTGGCAAGCCCAATTTGCAGCTTGGGCTGCTGCGAAGACTGTTGAACGATCAGATCAAAACGATCGACCGGACTAACAAAATCCGGTCTCGTAAGTTTTCGCAGATGCTAAACGATGCGATAAAACGTTACACGAATAGGTCTCTGACTACGGCTGAGATCATCTCTGAGCTGGTTGAGCTTGCTAAGGAGATGCGGGCAAATAAAGAAAGAGCTGAAGGACTGGGCCTCTCCGAGGCGGAAGTCGCCTTGTATGACGCTGTTATTCAGAACGACTCAGCCATCATGGAAATGGGCGACGAAACGCTAAAACAGATCGCTCGCGAACTCGTCGTCACTGTCAATAAGTCGGCAACGATCGACTGGACAGTTAAAGAATCAGTTAGAGCAAAAATGCGCTCGAAGATTAGACGGCTGCTTGCTAAATACAAATACCCGCCGGACAAGCAAGAAGGCGCTATCAAGCTCATTATTGAGCAGGCTGAACATTTAGCAGCTGAAGCTGATGACTCAATTTGATGGATTTTCTTACGCTCAAATGATTGTTGGTCGTCTGTAACGCTGATTAATTGACTCTGATCGAATAACGAGGGGCAAAGATGAATAGCGCCGAATGGGCTGAAGCCGTTTCAGCAATAAGTAGTTTGGCTACATCGATATTGACTCTGGGATTGCTGATTGTTGCGATTTGGGCCGGCAAGACAGCTGTCGAAGCGATGAAGGCTTCTAGGGATGCTAGCGAAGCTGCAAAAGATGCGAACGAGCAGGCGAAAAAGGACAGTGCCTCTCAAACCAGACCTTATGTTTATGCTGAAGTTGTCCCCGGACTATCAGGCTTAGGCTCTTTCGATTTGAGAGTAGTCAACACTGGGCGTTCATCAGCGCGCAATTTAACCATGGATTTCGAAGCCCTTAGTGAAGATGGTGTTAGTTGGCAAGATGATGAATACTCGAAGACTATAAAAAAATTTTTCCAGACGCCACGTACTCTTCCGCCTTCAGTGTCCATGAGGACGCATTGGAATGACAAATTTAGGAAGGGGAATAAAGTTTTGCAGATTGGAATGCCGTTAGAGGGTAAAATAATTGTGAATTATAAGTCAGATGACAAGGTCTCTTACGAAGATGAATTCGTAATCCAAATAGGTAAATCAGGATTTGTGCCGATTCCGGAGGCTGGTCCAGATGTCGGTGAAAATGAAGTTCCTTCTGAGGCTAATTTTTATGCTCTTGGAAGAGCAATAGCTCGATCAGTTGGTAATTTGAATAGATAGGAAAATTTACTTATCTATTTGGTCCTAGTAATCGGCTAACAAAAAATCGGATGATAGCTATTGGAGTTTTTAATATACTTCAAAGGTAAAATCTGTTTCATTTAGAGGAAGTTAAATGAAACCATCCGTGCATAACTCGGCACTCGAGTTTATGAATCTGAAACAGGCTGGCTTTTCATAGGGGCAGAAGCCACCAGCGCAGCCATAGACAAACTCATCGACCGCAACGCACGCACTGCCCTCAACCAAGACGAATACACCCGCCAATTCCAAGCACGCACAGCCCGCCACAGCGAATTAGTCGAGAGGCATGAGGCCATAGCTGCACAGATCGTAGACAAGCAAAACAGGGTCAAAGCCTACGAATACTACAAACAAGAAATCAGCAAACTAGGCGATCAGCCACTCGAATTTACCCCATACCTATGGCACACCCTCCTAGACCACGCCGTTGCAAAAGTCGAGGGAGAGCTTGAATTTGTGTTTAGAGGCGGCAGTACTTATGACATCTAAATGAAAACCGAACGTCGTCTTATTCGATATCCAATTTGCGATGCAGCAGGCTGGCGAGAGCTAAGTATTCAAGTGCTTCTTGCGGATCTTGCTCGCCAGCAAGTTCATGGGCCCCGGGGTTCCGGATCCCAAGCATCGCTCCACGAAATAGGGCATGGAACCCCGCTTGTTCGTCCTGGCCAGAACGTCCGTCATGAAGCGCAATAGATAATTTGGGCTCTTTTCCTCCGAATGCCTCATCCATCAACTTTGTGCCCGACTGCTCTGAACCCAGAAGGCCGCGAACGCGAACCTCAACTGACACGAAAGCTTCACTTACAGCCCGACTGAAATGGCCATCTGCGAAGAGTTTTCCCGAAGCTTCGATAACTCTCGGATGAAACTTCTCAATAGTGAGTCGTCGAACCGGGGCAATACGGGGAGGCACCTTCTTGCCCCATTTCAACTCGGTGAACTGCATGTTCCGGAAGCTGGGTCCCTTGGGCGCGAAAATCTTTACTTCACTAACAAGACGGCGTTCGATTCCACCACGCGGATCCTTAACCTCAACAATATCTCCCTCGTATATTGGTGTATCCACAGGAACAAAACCTGACTCCGGCTGAATATGCGCCTCAACGTTAAAACGCTTCTCATCAGTAGTGCCTTCAGCATGAACTACTTCAACAGTTTCATGTCCAAATGTACGGAACATCGGCGGTTCAAGCGACATCGTTTATTTCCTCTTTTCCTTATCTGGGTGTGAACCAAATGTCTTAGAATCGAACCCTCTAAGCTGCGAGCGCTAAAGACTCGCCATTTTGTATCCAAACCGAATGGAAAGCTTCATACACGCGTGAGACGCGCTTTTTGCCTAACACGGTAATGCGCGCAATAAGCTCCGAGACGTCCTGCGGAGTGAAGAACTCGCCACCTGACTTGCCTGCGCTGGAGGCGTACATGGTCATCAGGTATTCGTATGCGTCACCGAAGGTATCGATGTCGGCGTCCTGGTAGTTGTCGAACTCTAGATCGCCAATAGCATCCAGCAGTTTGACTAGCTTGTCGTTGCGCTGCTCAATCGAGTTACCCAGGCGGGCGCTGTTGACATTGATGTCGTCGAATAGGCCCTTCATGTCGTTTTCGGACTCACTGCCGATAGCCGACGCTTCGATATTCGCAAATACCCTGGCTAGAGTCTCGTTCAGGTTGAGGTCGCGCGGGGCGCTGCGACGCACGTTCTCGAAAAGCTCCGACGGCAGAATAAAGAAGCCAAGGGTGTTGACCGCGTCGTTGCGAACCTGTTCGGCCATGTCGTCGGAAATCTGTGCGTAGTCGAAATCGGCGTTGCCGTATTCGGCCTCACCCTCGTTCACCCAGATGGTGATGTGCTCCGAAATGAATCGGTAAAACAGCATACCCAGCACGTAGGCCTTGAAGTCCCAACCGTCGACGCTGCCACGTAAATCGTTAGCGACCCGCCAGAATGTGCGGTGAAGATTAGCGCGCTGCTGCGATGCTGCCATGAAAACCTCCAAGTAGAACTCGAGGCCAAGTCTATCTTCAAGGCGGCTGTGGGTACGGCAGGCACAACCCGGACGGGGTGAAGCGGAATCAAGTACCCGGGATTTCCGGATAATTGGGAAATGCTCCGTGGGTATTTTCGAGCAGAGCTAGATGGAAGATCTCGACTTAACCAGCGATGAGCAACTATTGGAATTTCTCCAATAGTTAACAATGAGCCGTGCGTTGAAATCGGCATCCACCGTGGGTGGGTCTCCTTATCTCCACTTAAACCGCAATGACGTCTATTAATTTTTCTAGCCCGACGAAATCTTTCGGATTCCGGGTGACCAGTGGAAGACCTTCGGCCAAGGCGGTTAGTAATTAAAGGTTTCGAAAAATATCAACGCCCTGGCAGAAAAGATTGAGCAGCTAGAACAGCTTCTGCTCGGGCTCGAACAGATCAACCAGCTTGGGGCAGGTGATGGGGCACCGCAGGTCAGATCGAAAGTAACTAAATGGTTTCGTTGAATTCTTTAATTTAACTTCAAAAAATGCTTTATCCGTCTGTCTAAGTTGTCTTAATCAAGCCAAAAAAGAAAAAAGCTTCTTGCCAGGGTCTTTAAGGTGCCTGCCGTTTAGATAGCTAAATGGATTTGGTTAAATGAAAGTACAGGGTCAAGGACGACAATGGAGATGACTAATGAAAGAATTTGTTGCAATCGACTTCGAAACAGCCAACGAGCAGCGTCGCTCAGCTTGTTCGGTAGGTCTTGCTCTGTTTGATGAGCAGGGGGAGCTCGCTGACACTTACTCCACGCTTATTCACCCACACTCCGATGTTGATTACTTCAACCCGGTAAACATTTGGGTGCATGGCATTCGTCCTGAGGATGTGAAGGATGCTCCGCGTTGGTCAGAGGTTTATCCTCAGGTTACGCAATTTATCGGTGATCGTCCGATCGTCGCGCACAACATGGCTTTCGACGGATACGTCCTTTCTGATCTAGCTAATTTGTATGAGACTGCGAAGATTGAAAATAGGCGCTTCTGCACCGTTCGGTTAGCGAGGAAAATCCTGGCCGACAAAGTCGAAAGAAAATCACTTGATGAAGTTTTTAACTACTACTTCCCTGATGATTCTTTTAGCCATCACAAAGCCGCTTCAGACGCTGAAGCCGCAGGCAAAATTTTCGCTCGAATGCAGTCAGAATTCGGCTATGAAGAACTTGAGCGGCTCTGCCCAGAAACAGGTAAGCGCGGTAGAGGTGAAAGATCCGGAATCTATTCGGAACAGCTCGCTGCCAACGAATTGCTTGAGCGGTATGGAAAATCAAAGGCACTAGAAGGCGAGCATGTGGTCTTCACCGGGACGTTAAAGCATGGCCAACGTTCTGCTGCTCATCAACTGGTCAATGCCATTGGTGGTGTGGCCGATAAGAACCTCACAAAGAAAACGACTTTGCTAGTTGTCGGTATTCCGAACCCGAGAGCCTGGAAAGAAAACGCCACTGGTTCAAGAAAAATGCTGAAAGCAAGCCAACTGCGCGAAGCAGGTTCACCAATCGAGGTAATTAGCGAAGAAGAATTCTTTAATCGCCTAACAGCTTGAGGATTAGTCAAAATCTTTGCAAAGAATAAACGAATTTTCTTGATCAATATTTCATCTACAGGAGAGCGCGATGCTAGCTTCTGAATATGCAAAAATTATTAAAGATGACGTCGGTGATTTAGTTAATAAAACTGTTGTAGCTAAACCGCGTGGGAACGGTGGTGCTAAATCTGAAGAAGCCTTCGAGAAATTTAAAAATTACCCAGGTTTTCCTGATGCTATAGGAATTCTGTGCTCATACCTAGAAATAACGGGTGCCTATTTTGATGAAGTTCAAAACCTTGCAGTTAGCGCTCTGCCACAAAGGGGCAATTTGAATATGGGCTTTGTAGCTTCGGCAGGGGTAGAAGAACAGCTTTTTACGGTTCTTGGATCAGATGGTTCGTTAGCTGCTTGGCAAGTGTCTCTAGAACCTTCTGAAGAATTGTTTGAAGAATATTGGAGACTTTTGTCCGAAGATGAAGGGCTGACACTAGACTTAGTAGAGGGGTCTTACGAGTCTGAACCCGCTTTATTCGTTGGTCAAAATATCAAGCAGTTTGATAAGGTTGTTTCTTCGTCAATTTGCCTAAAAGCTATTAGGAATCAAAAAGATTATATGCATGAAGAGATGCATTTTTTGAAAAGGCGAAATGACTGGCACAATAAAAATCTTTGGGATTTTATTGGAAAATTTTTATTTAATTCATGCGAACGTGGTCCAATAAAACGGTCTATTAAATCATCATTTATAGGTGTAGACGATAATCTTGATAAAAAGAGCTCCGTAGAAAATGTTAATGGTTCATTTGGGAAACGGCAAGAAAACAATTTACTTGGGGCAAACGAAAAAGACTTCGACGTGACCAAGGAGTTAATCGAAGCTTTCGGGATTATTAGGAATCGTCCAGCGCAACGTGTTTTTCGTTCAAAGCTGCTGGAGCTTAGAGGAAGATGCGAGCTATGTGGCATTTCGCAACCGGAAATCTTAGAGGCAGCTCACATAAAACCGAAGTCTGAAGGTGGTGAAGATTCAAGTGAGAATGGTCTGCTTCTCTGTCGAAACCACCACAAAGCTTTCGATGCGGGCCTCCTTCTCTTTGATGTGAATAAAAGAAAACTATGTTGGCAGGATGGCGTTGATGCCTTCTAGAAAAATTGTGGGGCGCTATGCGCCCCACAATATGTTGATTAGTTTACTTAGGCTGAACGACCTTGATAACTGACGAATCGTCGGACGCACCCTGACCGTTTGCGTAGCCAAGCAGGAACTCCTGCTCAGCAGCCGCAGCTAGCGGCACTGCCATACCAACCGATTTGGCTGCTGTGGTGACGATATTCATGTCTTTGACGAAAATGTCCAGACGAGACTTAACCTCTGCGTCTTTACCTTCGTATGCCTCGATAGCTCGGGGGCCTCTGTCGCCAAGCATGAACGATGCAGCTGCTCCACCCATCAAGGCCTCAAGCGTTGCCTCCTGTTCGAGGCCGAGCTTGCCTGCAAGAGCCAGCGCCTCTCCGGCTGCAGCAATGTGGACGCCGCAAAGCAGCTGGTTAACGGTCTTTAGTGCCTGACCCTGGCCGGCCTCCTTGCCGACCCAAACCAGGGTAGAAGCCATCTCGTTAAGCACCGGTAGTGCCTTTTCATAAGCCGATTCGCTAGCGCCAACAACCACTAACAAATCACCCTCGCCAGCCCTGACAGGGCCGCCAGAAACCGGGGCATCTACTATCTCGATCTCGTAGCTAGCCAGCATCTTTTCGACGCTCCTCACGGCCTCAATGCCGATCGTGGAAGTGACTAGCAAAACCGAGCCCTTCTTCATCGAAGAAGCAATTCCGGCCTCACCAAAAAGAAGATCCTCAAGCTGCGCCTGGTTGCGAACCGCAATCAAAGTGCAATCAGCTTCAGCGACGCAGTCGATAGCAGAACCCGCACAAGAGCAGTTAGCTGATTCCGCCTTAGAAATCTGAGTAGGGGAGACGTCAAAGCCAGTTACATCAAACTTTTTTGCCAGGTTTGACGCCATCGGCAAACCCATAGCGCCCAATCCAATAACTGCGATTTTCATTTATCTAGATCCTTTCGATTTCTATTAAGAGAGTTTCTCGACGACCTGCGCTAGAGAATTCTCGTCACCAACATTGCCCGCGAAAACGATGTAGGGGACACCCTCGCCAATGCCGTCTTCAGCAAGCCATGCTGAGACGATTCCCGGCAGTGCTGGGCCGAGAACTGTTGCATGCTTCATTTCGAGTCCCTTGGAAGCCACGTCGGATGAAGTGATGCCACCCTTTGCGATCACGAACCGTGGCTTTATGCTGCGAACAATCCGGTTAACTATCTGAACTACGCAATCCGATACTTTTCGTGAAATTTCAAGAGACTCATCTGGGTCGTCAGTTTTGATCAACTCTCGGCTCGTCTGAACAACAACATTCTCGCCTCGAAGAGTCTCGATGGCCTCATCAGAGATCTCCTCGATTAGCTGTTTCCTATCGTTGGAATCCAGGCATCGACGAACATCAATTTCTAAGATTTTTGGATCAACAGAATTTTTAAGCGTATTGAGCTGGCGAGTGGTCAGATCGACGTGCGAGCCAATTACGATAAGCCCACCCTTGGCGTCAATCTCCGGAGCTGTATTAGCAAATACCTCATCGGCGCTTAATGGTGTTTTTTCCTCTTGACCGAGCCTTGCACGAACGAAAGGCGGGCCGACGCGATAGACGAAGTGCGCGCCCTCAGCCTCGGCCTCAGCTAATGCCAGAGAAAGCAGGCGAAGATCATTTTCTGTCACAATATCGACGACAATCGGCTGGCGATTCTTTGCCGCAAGAAGTTTGCTGGCAGTTCCTGCCCCATCGCTGCGGAGCGTATCCAAATCAATCGTGATTACTTCCGAGGAGGACACCTCACCAGAGGTCTTTTCTTCAACCCACTCAGGTAACTTTGACGATTTGAAACCAAAGGATGCGTCTTTGGCGAACTCTGATTCACCCACAGGCTTGTAAGTGTCGTCAGAGCCCTTCACATAATGAGTCGAGTCGATAGTAATTCTTCCTGCGTCAGGGAAAGCCGGCACTATGACAAAACCATCGACGTTTTTCGCTCCGAACTTTTCGATTTCGTCAGCAATCGTGTTGGGCTCAAGAGGATAGTGGCCACGGAGAGTCGAATCAGAACGCGAAATGAAAGAGACAGATAAGTCTTCGGGAGCAGCAGATAGGGCGGCGCTAACTACTTCCGCGTTGACCTTTTCTGCGTCCCTAGCTGAAAGTGAACGCGAGTTAGTCATCACATAGACGGCAGGTTTGCCGGTAGAAAAAGCCCACTCAAAATCTTCTTTTGTCCAAGAGGTGATGACAGGCAGATCTGAGATTGATTGAGTTCCGGTCGGGTCGTCATCCAGGACCACATAGAAAGGTGCATTCTCGTTTTTGGCTCCGATCTTTTTCGGATTGACATCGATCTCCGACTTCTTTCCTTTGAGCAAGTCGTCAATGCGCATAGATACACTCCTTTGTGTTTGCTTCTAGGTCAAAACTGCGTGGTTAGAGCTTTTCAAGTGAGTCGTGGGTTTGCTCCATGTGGGCGAGCATCGTGTTTTTTGCCAGGACAGGGTTTCCGGAAGCGATAGCATCTCGGATCTTTCTGTGAAACATCCGTGCCTTTTCTCTAGTCTCGAGATCTTTTGTGGTCATGATTCGGTTATGAGTCATGGCTTTCTCAAGAGGCTGAAGAATCACCTTGATCAGAGAGTTCTTGCTAGCTGCAAAGACAGCGTTATGAAATTCGATGTCTTCCTTTGTTGCTCTGAGAATGTTTCCTTCCGAAACCGCTTGATCGTATGCGTCCAGCTTTTCAGCCATGATGGTCAAGTCTTCGGACGTGTGATTCAAAGCGGCGAGCTCGGCCGCGCCCGCCTCAAGCAAGCAGCGTATTTCTAGCAGCTTCAAACCAAATTCTTTGGGGCTAGAGCGGCGCGATCTGAATTCCAATAACGTGCTCATGTCGTTCCATTTATCCGGATCTGCGATGAAAGTACCTTTGCCGTGCACCACTTCTAAAACGCCTCGGTCGCGAAGAACCTTCACAGCCTCGCGCAGGGTTAGACGAGAAACGCCGATGGAATCGGCAAGCTCCGACTCTTTCGGAATGGAGGAAAGAGGCTGGAAAACGCCATCTAGAATCTTTTCCAGAATGTCGTTTACCGCTTGATCAACTAGACCTGCTGCCATCTTTCCTCCATTTTTAATTACTGAACAAGCCTTTCGGCCTGCTGCAATTGTTCACTCAACCAGCGCCATGATATTGACCGGCGCAGAGTCGACACCCTTGATGCGCAGCGGCCCCATGGTTAAGACCTTGATCTTTTTATCACCTAGCTCCTTGAGGCTCATATCCTCAATGGCAGTAATGGTGTGGCCGGTGTAATTGCCGAGCAGCCAGTGGTGAGCTTCTGGTCCGAAGTCGTAAAGCGGGGAAGCAACAGACAACCAGTCCATGCCAATGGTGTCTAGCTCGGGGAAGTCCTTGTTGAGCCACTCGCAGAGATCTGGGTGAAGCGCAGGGCCTCGGTTTTCGTAAAGATCCGGGTCTGCCTTCTTGTGCTCTTCAAAACCAGTCCTGATGATCAGCAGTCGCTTGCCCTTGATTTGGTCGGCGAAAGGCTCAACTGCAGCCTTGTTTACAATTGCGCCTTCTTTGTTCATTTCCGGCAGGTCGATGACGACAATTTCGTCGCCCATGAAGCCGAATTTTTCGATGCCCAACTCATCGAAGTTGGTGCCGTGGCTGTTGAAGTGACGAGGGCCATCCATGTGGGTTCCACAGTGGTTTGGCAGATCGATCATGTAGGAATTGAACGGCTGAGTCTCTGAACGGACCGAATCTTCGCGAACTTTTGCAGTCGGCTCGCCCGGGAATGCGCCGTCCTCTGGATCAATGATGTGCGATAGGTGGATAAACATGTTTTCTCCCTTTGTCGACGTTGACTAGTGATATTCACCTAAGGTGTGACTTCACGATAACAAGAGATCTGACCTCACGTTACAAAAGAGATCAGATCTCTTGGATTTTCATTAAGTTGCTTGGGAGATTTGTTCAGCGGTTGGGAAAATTATGCAGCAGCTCAGCGAGAATAAATAAAGCTTCGCATTTAGAGTGACGATTAGCCTACGGAGTGTATTTGGTGAACGTGTGATTCTTGGTCTGTCTGTTCATTGTAAGTGCGAATCTAGGTAAAATCTTAAGCATGATAATTGACGTGGATGTGAGAATCAGAGTGTCAGCACAACATGTTTGCCGATGAATTTGGTGGTCATCTCTGCAACAGTTTTACCCTCTGGATTTCGGAATGAAGCCTCAATAACTAATAGAGCATCAGGTTCTGGCAAGTGAAGATGCTTCGTCTCATCATCGGTCGAGATGCGCGAATGGACAGTTCTAATGCCCTTCAGGTTGCTAGATTTTTCGCCGAAATTTTTTGAGAGTAGCGATGGTAAGTCGCTAGAGAGATCGAAGCCAAGAATTCCTGGAAAATCATCAGCCCTGACCAAAACAATTTCGATTCCGGCCAGTTCTTGGTAGTTCTCATCCAGGTAATGAGCTCTGCGAATGGTCGCGACGAACGGTTCATCTTCTGCCTGAAGTAGCTTGCGTTCACTGTCGTCGGCAGCCTCAAGTGCTGCCGAGACAAGCTTTACGTGGGTTTGCGGATATTCAGCTGCATTCCAGCTAGCCACCGTAGACAGAGGATCTTCTTGCTGGGGGAGCTGATTTCGGTCTGCGACAAACGTGCCGCGTCCAGGTATCCCAACGGTTAGCCCATTTTGGCTCAGAAGCATCAGTGCACGACGAACCGTCATGGGCGAGACCTTGAAAGAGGAAGCAAGTTTCACTTCGCTGTCCAGGCGCTCTCCGGGGCTCATTCCAGATATCCGTTCAAGCAAAGCCTCGTAAACCTTGGCGTACTTTGGCTCCATAAGTTTTCCTTCATCGTTGTTGTTGACAACAAGCATAGCGGCACCCTAGGGTGTTGTTAAACATTCGCCCTAGGGTGAATGTCGTTTCCCTGACAATGAGCCTAAGGAAGCCTCATGAATCAAAAGCGCATCTCGTATTCAGTCACGGGCTGTGAATCTCGAGGAGTTATCGTCGCGTTCCACGGCGTAACAGATAATGCTGCCTCGCTTTCTGATCTTGCGCGCGAATGGAAAAAAGATTGGAAAATATACCTAGTAGACACCCTAGGGCATGGGTTGTCTGAAAGCTTTACTGCTGAAGAACTAAAAGACCCTTTCGCTGCAATGGTTACACAAATGCGTTCTGTAGTTGTTGAGGCGGCTCGAACAAGCCTAAGTAGAAAAGTCGTACTAATCGGTCACTCGCTCGGTGGTGCGATTGCGGCCACGATCGCGCAGCAGCTGCCCGACATCGTTCAAGCTCTGGTTCTAGAAGATCCCGCATTGCTAACTCAGGAGCAGAAAGAGCTCTACCGCAGTTCAGCCACAGATCTAGTAAAGCGTCAGGAAATGGTGACCGAGCATGTTGGCGATGCCATCAGCGAACTAATGAAGGTCTACACGGCATGGCCACCGTCTGAATACGGCGCATGGGCACAAGGTAAAACACAAGTCGACCGCAAATTCGTTGCTACCGGAGTGGTTGGCACACTCGGGCGAGAAGTTTTCGCAAAGCTAAAGATGCCGACTTTGCTGGTTACCGGCGACCAAGACGATGTTCTTTTCGGCAAAAGAGGCCAAGCAGAACTAGAAAAACTCGGCAAACCTTTTATTAGCTCAGTTTTGATTTCTGACGCGTCCCACACTGTCAGAAGGGACCAACCAGAAGAGTTCTACCGGGTAGTTGGAGCCTTCATCAACCGCTATGGAACCAGGCAGGAGCTTCCCGAACCATTCATCGCCGAAGAGCTGCGGGACGTTATCGCGGCAACACCAAAACAAGACACTGAAAACGTCGCCGCGATGCGAGAAGAAGGCGAGAAGTTACTTGCTGACGTGCGTCCTAAAGATGGCATCGTCGCAACTGACGTTCGACTAGGCGAAAAATTCAATCTACGCTGTCTGCGCGCAGAAGGTGCTGAGTCAAAAGTAGCCGTGCTGGCAATACATGGTGGCGGCTTTGTAGCGGGGGCGGCGCGATACGATGATGAACGTAATAGCGAGTTGGTAGAGCTTTTCGGAGGAGCGGTCATCGCCAGCCCCGATTACCGGCTAGCTCCTGAACACCCCTGGCCTGCAGGAGCACAAGACTGCGCAGACTCATTGCGATATCTAGCGAATAAATATCCAGATTTGCCTTTAATAGTTTTCGGTGATTCTGCAGGTGCTGGTTTAGCACAGCAGGCAATCCAGATCGTTCAAAACTCCGACGCCCCGGTAAATATCGAGAGAGCAATACTCTTTGAACCATGCCTAGAACCAGGCATGGCCACCAGATCTTTCGAAACATATAAAGACGGCCCCATCTGGACAAAAGAAGCCTCCGAAGGCGCCTGGAGGCAATACCTGGGGGACGTAACGAAAGCTTCGCCATATATCCCCTCCCGGGCAGTTGCTGAGCTTATGCCGCCAACTTTCGTAATAGTTAACCCGGCCGATCCTTTGCGCGATGAAGGCATTCACCTTGCCGTAGACCTGGCAGACGCAGGGGTGCCCACCGAATTACATATGTACGCAGGAACGTTCCACGGGGCACTGTCAGTTCCCGGAACAAACACGTGGGAGCGTGTCAAAGAGGATGTCCGTTCCTTCATGTCAACTCCAATCATCTAATCAACTCACTAGTCTTGGAAAGGACTTCTCATGAGCAATAACAACAGACTCCTGCAAATCGCAGGGGCGGCTGCCCTAGGCGGCTTCCTATTCGGTTTTGACGTTGCTGTCATTAACGGTGCGATTGGTTCAGCGTCGGGAAGCGAAACCGGCTTCGGCCTTACCCCTTGGCAAACGGGTCTGGTGGTTTCCATCGTTAGCCTGGGCGCAGCAGTTGGTGCTGCAATCGCAGGCGGTATTGCTAACCGAATTGGCCGTGTGAAGGTCATGATCGCTGCCGCAATCCTATTTTCTATCTCTGCGATTATGAGCGGCCTATCGTTTAGCTTTGGCGCGCTAGTTATTTGGCGTCTAGTTGGCGGCTTCGGTGTGGGCATCTCGGCTGTCATAGCGCCTGCTTATATCGCAGAAATTGCTCCTGCCGATAAGCGGGGCAGACTAGGAACCCTTCAGCAGCTGGCCATTGCGGTCGGTATTTTTGGTGCCTTCATCACGAACTTCATTTTGGTTAAGGCCACCGGTTCTGCCGACGCTGAAGGCTGGTTTGGGTTGCACACTTGGCGATGGATGTTCATCAGTGAGCTGCTGCCAGCCGTTCTGTATGGAGTCTTCGTTATCTTCCTACCCGAATCTCCTCGCTACCTCGTCTCAATCGGAAAAGAAGAAGAAGCTGAGAAAATCATTTCTGCAGTTGGCTCCGACTCCGACCCCAAGGGACGAATCAACGAAATCCGTGGGTCACTTGCGGGACACCGTCCTCGGTTCGCTGACCTTCGCGACAAGAAATATGGGTTGCGTCCAGTCGTTTGGGTAGCGCTAGCCTTCGCCTTCCTCATCCAGATGGCAGGTATTAATAACGTTCTACTGTATGCAACTGATCTTTGGAGCACAGTAGGTTTCGAGGGCAACCTGTCGGTATTCATTCCGGTATTGACCTCAATCATCGGCATCGTAATGACAATCGTGGGCATGAGTGTTATCGACAAGGTAGGACGCCGCCCGCTGCTCCTTTGGGGTGCAATCGGCATGTTTGTTGCGATGGTAGTCGCAGCTATTACCTTCACCCAGGGCACCCTGACCGAGGAAGGCGCACTCAACCTGAGCGGAGTGTGGGCTATGGTCGCGCTTATTAGCGTTCACCTGGTTTACATCATTTTCTGTGGTACCTGGGGCGTTGTGCTTTGGGTATTCTTAGGTGAAATTTTCCCGAATCAGATTCGTACCGCTGGCCTCGGCTTCGCTACAGCCGGTAACTGGATCGGTGGAACCTTAATTACCTTCCTCTTCCCGGTGACCAAGGAATACATCGGTCTGTCTGGCACATACTTCTCATACGCTGTAGTCGCCGCAATCCTGATCTGGCTGGTAGCTCGCCACATCCCAGAAACCAAGGGCGTCGAGCTTGAGGACATGTCTTACGACCTCAAGTAGCTGATCTTGGAACCCAAGCGCAGGTAATGTGTCGAAGCTAAAAAGACGGAAAATTTCCACCTACAAACTTTAGGATTCGCCACTGGCGATTGCTGCCTTAACCAGTTCACAATGCTGCGCCCGTGGGCTTAGGAGATCAATATTAGAAATGCTGATTAACCGTCAGCACGCGATATATGTGCTGACGGTTAATCAGGAAATACAACAAACAATCAATCGGTGTTTGACGATCAACCAAAAGTGACTAAGGACGAGACGTGGTAGACGCAGACCCCAGTCGGGCTGGAATTTCCATCTTGGGGCTAGACATTGGCGGCACAAAAATCGCTTCGGCAGTTGTCACTTTTCTGGCTGGGCAAATCTCGTGTGATGATTTTGCGGCTGGTGAAAAACCCCGACTTTCGCAAGCCAAGAGCATCGCCACCGAGGCCTCTCGAGGCGGAAGGGCAGTTCTGGAATCCGTAGCTGATCTAGTCGAAGACCAAATTAGGCTCGCCCTAGAGGGTGGAAAGCTACTACGAGGCATCGCGATTGCGAGCGCAGGAGTTGTCGATGCGGTAAATGGGAAAATTGTTTCAGCGACAGACACCATGCCCGGGTGGGGTGGTCAGCCGTTAGGGAAATATTTAGCAGAGCGTTTCGGACTACCTGTCCGTGTCCTAAACGATGTCCACGGCCATGCTATGGGCGAAGTCACATATGGGGCAGGAAACGGCGCGAAAACTGCTCTCGTTTTCGCTGTTGGAACTGGGCTAGGGGGAGCCGCAGTCATAAATGGAGAAATCCTATTTGGTGCCCACTCCGTAGCCGGCCACTTCGGGCACATCAATCACCCATACGCGGCTGGTCTCGTGTGCTCATGTAGACACGAAGGGCACATCGAGTCGGTCGCCTCAGGCAGTGGAGCGGCCCGTCTTTATGCCAAGCGACAGGCTGAGGCTGGGGTGCCAGGAGAAAGCTTCGCACGCCAAGCTGCTGCCTCATTAACGGGAATAGCCGACTTGCCCGAAAGCGCGTATCGAACGTCACCAGGAGAGCAGCGTCCCGTCGTCGTTCGCGGTGGACGAGAGCTAAAAGAGCTGGCCGACGCTGGCGACGAGTTTGCAAAAAAAGTCTTCGTTGACGGAGCTTTTGCGCTAGGCCAAGTTATTGGTGGACTGGCCAATTCATTTGACCCAGATGTCATTATTTTGTCCGGCTCATTAATTAAAGTCGGCGATTACTGGTTAGCAGCCCTCAAAGACGGCTACCGAAGCCAAGCTATGGCTGGAACAACAAAAACACCGATAGTCGAAGGCAATCTCGGCGACAACGCAGCAATCATCGGAGCCGGCATCCACTTCATGCGAACCATTAGATGACTTCCAACAACAAAAAATATTTTAGGAGACAGCGTGCATCCGATAATCGAATCACTTAAAGGCCATCTTGTGGTTTCTTGCCAGGCTTATGTTGGAGAACCGATGCGCCACCCAGAAACCATGGCGCAGATGGCGTTGGCCGCGGAACTTGGCGGAGCCGCAGCTATACGCTGCCAGGGGCTCGCTGACATCGCAGCTATTAAAGGCCAGGTAGAGGTGCCCGTTATCGGCCTTTGGAAAGAAGGTCACGAAGGCGTCTACATCACCCCAACACTGCGTCATGCGCGAGCCTGTATAAACGCGGGAGCGGACATCGTGGCAATCGACGCCACCTCACGTCCCCGACCCGACGGATTGAGTCTTAACGAAACCGTAAATGCGCTCAAATCTGACGGCTCGCTAGTGATGGCAGACTGCGGTTCGATTGCCGATGCGCGCTCGGCTGCAGAGGCAGGTTGCGACATCCTCAGCACAACATTGGCTGGCTACACCGGAGAACGGGAAAAGACCCCCGGCCCTGACCTCGAGCTGCTAG
Organism: Propionimicrobium sp. BV2F7; assembly: GCF_000510445.1. Classification (NCBI taxonomy): domain Bacteria; kingdom Bacillati; phylum Actinomycetota; class Actinomycetes; order Propionibacteriales; family Propionibacteriaceae; genus Propionimicrobium; species Propionimicrobium sp. BV2F7. The sequence continues at coordinate 325,536 of NZ_AZIS01000005.1, forward strand.
GTGAAATGGTAACTGAATTCCCCACAACACCAGTGATCTGCGAAGGCAGGATTCACACCCCGCAACAAGCCCGACAAGTGATGGAGGCAGGTGCGTGGGCGGCTGTCGTTGGCACCGCGATAACGCACCCGACGAGTATCACAACCTGGTTCCGCGAAGCCGTAGAGCAATAAAACTGATTTTGCGCGATTGCGCGCCACGAAAGGAAACCCATGAATGTAGGAATCTTCGCTAGTGCAGAAGAAGCATCCTGCGAAGGGGCTCGCATTATTCAGGATCTATACGCATCAAATCCTGCAGCTACTCTAGGCGTAGCCACCGGTTCAACCCCGGACGTTCTCTATGAAAAGTTGCGTCAGGCACACGCTGAAGGTCAATTTGATTTAGCGAAAGCCAAGGCTTTTGCCCTAGACGAATATGTAGGTCTTGACCCCAACCATCCGGAATCATATCGGAACGTGCTGCGTCGTAACTTAGTAGGAGACGACAAAACTGGATTAACTGAAGAAGGGCTGAATACGCCGGACGCCCTGCACGGCGAGCCGCACGAGGCGGCCGCTGCGTATGATGCAAAAATTCGGGAATCTCAAGTTGATCTGCAGATTTTAGGCTTAGGTGCAGACGGTCACATTGGTTTTAACGAGCCGGGCGGTTCGCTGGTATCGCGCACTCATGCTGAGGTGCTCGCCCCACAAACAATAAAAGACAACGCTAGGTTTTTTGGTGGCGACGAAAACGCTGTTCCCAGCCGGTGCATTACACAAGGGCTGGGCACAATTATGGAGGCTAAGAAATTACTGCTTTTTGCCTTTGGCGAGAACAAGGCAGATGCGGTGCGGGAGCTTGTTGAGGGCTCGGTCAGCGCTGTTTGGCCTGCGACAATCATTCAAATGCATCCTGATGTGACGGTTTTGCTCGACCAAGATGCAGCGAGATACCTGCGTTTTAAAGATTTCTATCAGACTCGCTGGGAGCTGGTTAAATGATTTATTTAGGGCGCGTTCTCGACGGCTACGGGCGTGACGTCGGGCACGGCATCGAGCTCGATGCATCCGGCGCGATGGTTCGGCTTCTTTCAAATAGCGAGGCTCAGGCTGCCAGCGGCGATGACGTTCGTCGCGCGCACCTAATAACTCCCGGGCTAGTCGATATTCACTGTCACGGCGGCGGTGGTTTCGCGTTTCCAGACAACTACAAACCAGAGCAAATCGCGGCGGCCATCCGGACCCATCAGCTGGCCGGCACAACAGCTATGTTTGCGTCCCTGGTCTCGCTCGCCGACCCGTCCCCGCAGCTGGAAGCTCTGATTGCGTTCTGCGAAGACGGTCAGCTCGCCGGCATCCACATGGAAGGCCCATATGTTTCGCGCCAAAAGTGCGGGGCGCAAAACCCGGCTGTCGTCAGGGACGTCGACGAGGAAGAGTTACTAGGCTGGCTGAAGATCGGGCGTGGCTGGATCAAAACCATGACTATCGCCCCGGAAGCGCCGGGCGCCCGCCGAGCTGCGGAACTTCTTCTCGAACACGGTGGCAAACCGTCGTGGGGACACTCGCACGACGATGGCACGGCCACTCGCCAGGAACTGGACTACACCTACGAGGCTGCTGAAAAATATAACAGGGTAGTAGGTCAGGCCACCCAGACCGTAACCCACCTGTTCAACGCCATGACCGGCTTCTCGCACCGCGCGCCCGGGCCGATCCGCGTATACATTCAGGCGGCGAAGGCGGGCAAGGCTAGCGCCGAGCTGATCGCAGACGGCTACCACGTCCACCCGGATCTCGTCGAAGACATCGTCGGATATCTCGATGGGGCGGCATCGCAACTGGGTATTCCAGGCGCATTCTTCGTGACCGACTCGCTGGCCGCAGCAGGAATGCCGGAGGGTAAATACACCCTCGGTGGTCTGCCGGTCGAGGTGCGTACCGGAGCCTGCTACTTGGAGGGCACCCAGACCCTGGCCGGCGGCGCAACCACTCTGGCAGACCAAATCGCGCTATTTGCCAAACGCGGAAAACTAACGCTAGGTCAACTAGTCAGGGCGACAGTTGCTGGACCGGTTTATGCGGCTGGTATCTGGGATGCACAAGGCGTCACGGTGGAATTCAAGCCCGGCGAGCCCGTCAACCTGGTGGCCTGGGGCGAAAACATGACCCCAACGTGGGTTATCCGCGAGGGCGGCGAGCTTAACCGCGGGTGAGCCAGATCTTCGGCTAGCGACGTATCCTTTCGACCAAGGCCAGTATCAAGAACAGAACCATCAGCGCTGCTGATATCATCGAAACGAGAAGCGAAATCGCGCCCAGCGCAACTAGATTTATCGAGCCAAAGACGATGATGAGTAGGAAAGAAACCACCGCAACGATGGCGCTCTGCTTGGCTCGCTTCAGCGATTTACCGGGGGTCTTAGGCCTGGCCGGCACCTGATTATGGACGAAATGCCCAGGCATTGACTGTGGCGTCGATGGAGGAATGCTGGAATTGTCTGCAACCCCAAAGCCGGCTTGCGGTGGCATGGTCGGAGGCTTGCTAGGCATCGCAGGCTGCGAAGCCTGGAAAACAGGCGTTTCCTGCAACTGCAAGGCGGGTTGCCAATCCGGGCCTGGATATTGCTCCGGCTCGTGCGCAGCATACTCATCCTCGTCCATCTGCAACTCGGCTAACTGTTTAGAGGCCCACGCCTGGAAGTCAGACTGAAGCATCAGTGGCTTGTTATAGCGGCGAGCGAGCTTCATCTTGCCGTCTTCGGCATCGGGGGAGTCCGTGACGAGCACATCGCAGCGAGTCTTCGTCACGGCCTGCTTGTAGTCCAGGCCAAGCCGCACGCACAGGGTCTGCAGGGGAGCGCCTTGCTGGTACAGCTCGCCATCGACGTAGGTGGAGCCTCTAAACGCGACGCGTTTGTCAGCCTGGAAGAACTCCTTAGGGCTAACCCACGTCAGGTTCTCATCTGGATCTGGATGCTCTTCGCAGGCGCGTATGGCAGATTGAGCTGCCGGAGCCGGAGCCGGCGGCTCAATCTTTGTGTTCGCCTCGACGCGCTGAGCGTCCGGCTCCACCTTTGCGCTTACTTGGCCGCGTTCAGCGTCTGGCTCGGGGGCCCCAAGAAAAGGGCCGTTGTTATACCAGTTCTCGAATTCCTCCTGGGCAATAATTGGTAGCCCGTAGTCGCGGGCCTTCTTGGCTTTAGTGGACATCGAGGCGGGATCGAAAGCGACGAGCACATCGCAGCGGGTCCTAGACACACCTGTCTTGTATTCGAGGTGACGCTCATTGCAGATCTTTTCGAGGCGCTCGTCGTTTGCGGGGCCACCTAGAAGATCGCGGCGACCCGTGAACGCAACGCGGGCGCCAGGCCGGAAAAGCTCGGGTATTTTGAGCTCGGCAGACTCGACCTCGGGCAGGTTAACGGCGGTCAGCCCGACACGGTTAGCGCGCCGGCTGATCTCGTCGCGAGCCGCCTGCGTCCAGGTGCCGCGAGAGATGCCCCAAGCGGAGAAAATCTCGGCAGTCTCCTCAAGCTCCGCACGATCGAGATCGTGAGCAGAGCCGCCGGAGAAAGCCGCCCACGCATTGTCGGAATCCGTGGCGCGTCGACGGTCTAGAACCATAGGCATGGCAGTCGCCCACTCGGGCGCATAAACGGAACCCTCAACATCCTTAGCGGCGCTCGGCGCGGGCTGGCCATTGAGCACGGCGAAAGCGTTGCTGATGAAAGCGGTGGCCATAGAACGAGCGCGATCCGCCACGTCAGTGCCGGAGGGCTCGAACCCAATCTCGCTGATGTCGTAGCCCATTCCCAGGGCAAGGTTGAGCCCCTTTTCCTGGTGACGAGCCGCTCTCTCAAGCATCGGCAGGCGGTCGCCGATGATTATGCTGTCTGCTACCTGACGAAGAAGAAGTGGCCAGAAGTCTCCGAGAGTTGGGGCCAGCGCCAGGCCACCGGCGGGCACCTTGTTTTGCTTGCCGAAGTCGCCTAGGTCTGACATCGGATTGATCCAGGTGCCAAAGTCGGCAACGATCTGATCCGACTCCACCACTACAGCGTGTGCCCGAACCACGTGGTCGCTGATTCCGAAGCTGACGCCATCGAAAGCCAAGAACGCGAAGCGGTTCGTCTGTATCGCAGGAGCAACCTCGCGTCGGATCATGCGCACCAGAGTGTTGTTCGCCCGGATATGCTTGCGCTCAATTGGCGCACTAAACCGCAGATTATCGAGATCGACGGCTCTAGAAAGCGCCACGTAGAACTGCCCGTCGGTGGTCATGCCGCCGGTCATGTTGATGAACAGCTTAGGGATGGTCTTTCCCTGCGACTTGTGAACGGTCAGAGCCCAGGCCAAGATGACCGGGAACTGTGTGACGCTGCCGGTGGTTTTGCTGCTAAGAACCCCGCCCGATACCTCAGGCGTTTTGATGTCCCAGGTGTGCCTGCCTAGCTCAACCTCTTTGCTGCTGTGATCGAGGCGCACGACGAGTTTTTCATCCGTTGCCGAAACGAGAGTGCCGAAGCTGCCGTTCACAAACCTGCCAGCGCCGTCGTTAATGACCGTCATCACTCGCGCCCCGACGGCGTAGTTCAAGGTTTCTGCACCGCTGAAGGACTTATCGTCGGCGGTACCATCAAATTCTGCGACGGAGACGAATTTCTCAGCGTTCAGAGCCTCTAGATGCTGATGGTTGATCTTGTCTACCGTGCTGCGCCTCGAGGCGAGTGTGACCCAGCCGTCAGGGGCATCGAAGCTAGGGTCAACGTGCTGGTTAAGCAGGTTTAGAGCGTTGTCGCTGACGCTGCCCTCACGCACCTGGTTCAAAACCTCCAGGAACGTCGTGTCGCTCTGCCTCCACACGGTGGTCAGATTGATCGAGGCCAGGCCGAGACTGTCGTAGCAGTGTGCCGAAAAGAAGTATGGCGACGACCAGCGGGTCTCAAAGAACTCTGTTTCCGAGGCGGTGATCACCGGGGGCAGTTGGAGCAGGTCGCCGACTAAAATCAGCTGAATTCCGCCAAAGGGCTTGTTGTTGCGTCGCGAACGACGCAGGGCGATGTCCATCATGTCGAATAGGTCTGCCCGAACCATCGAGATTTCGTCGATGACTAGAATGTCCGCTGCCTTGAGGACGCTCTTCGGCCACCATTGGCCGTCCGCAGATAGGTCGTCGGGAAACATGCCCGGTCGGAAGCCGAAAGTGCGGTGGATGGTGAAGCCCCCGATATTTAGCGCAGCTACGCCGGTAGGCGCGGTGACCAGTATCTGCTTATCAGACGCCTCGTTTTCCAAGTACATTCGCAGCAAAGTCGACTTACCAGTGCCTGCTTTACCTGTCAGCAAAACATTTTCACCGGCACGCATTAAGTCCAGCGCGCGCCGGAATTCATCAGTCATCAGAATGCTTTTACCTGTCGGTGATGCCATATTTTCCTTAGTTTAGTTCTTCAGCGAATTGTATTTAGAGACAAAAATTTTGGTTAATCCTACCGTCAACTGCATCTCAAATAAGAGGCTGTCCTGCAGAATTAACCATTAAAAAGAACGTATCTCGTGGCACTACAAAAATAGCGATTCTTTTTGATAGCAAAATAAAGCTGCGTGCAGAAAACTGCACGCAGCTAAATAAGCGGGTGAAAAACCTAAAATTAAGCGCCTACTTGGCGGCCTTTCCTTGACCAGGTTGGCGAAGCGCTCGACGTATCCGCGGACGAAATCGACGGTGTCCTGCGGCTTGATCTTGCCGTCCTCGTCGAGCAGCGTCGGCGACTGGCCAAGGAAAAACTCAGGCTGGCCGAGATGGTACATATCGAAGTACGACAGCGCCAGCTGCAGGTTTTTCTGCGAGCTGTAGCCGCCCATGCGGCCGACCGAGTGCGAAATGATGCCGTAGGGCTTGTTCTTCCAAGCCACGTCGCTGTTTGGCTTAGAGCCGATGTCGACGGCGTTCTTCAGGCAGGCCGGAATGGTGCGGTTGTTTTCGGGCTGCCGAACTTCATCCTTATTTCGTGGGGCAGCGGTGGTCGATCGCATGATGAGTTGCGCTGGAGCTAACTGCAATATTGCTTTTAGTGGCCTCTAAGCTGACGGTTTGCTTGCTGTTTCAGCCCTTCGGCTCCGTGTCGCAGCGCGTTAACGATCAGCGCGCAGGCCTCAGCGTCAGAGTCTGCGCGGTGATGGTTCAAGTGGAAGGAGGGATTGCAAGCTGCGAGAACGGTCGGCAGCTTGTAGTTCACCAGGCCAGGCATTAGCGACTTTGCGGTGCGATACGAACAGAAGAAGTTCTTTGGCAGCGTCTTGGTGCCGAAGAAGTCGTCCAGGTCTTTCCAAACCGAGGCATCGAATGACGCATTGTGGGCGTAAACCGGAAGACTGCCGACGAAGTTATCTATCGCCTCGGCAACGTCCGACCACATCGGTGCATCTGCCACGTCAGCCGCGCTGATGCCATGCAGATATGTGAATTCGAACGCGTCGAAGCCGGCGGGCGGCTTGAGCAGGGTGGAGTAGCGTTCAACAACCTCATCGCGCACCATCTTGATCAGCGCGATCTGGCAGGCCGAGGCCCGCGACTGCCGATTGGCCGTCTCAAAATCGACAGCAACGAAGCTGTCTTGCAGAAGCTCTTCTGTCGCTGGCATTCGGCTTAACGGAACCGCTCTCGATCTTGGCTGCACAACTTGTCTTTTATTACCAAACTGATAGGTCATAATTGTTCTCCTAGCCTTACGACTAGGTCGCAAGCTTTAAAGCTGTTTGCCTTGAAACAACTCCTGGTGAGAACCGATGCGAATGAATCGGATCAATTCTGAATCGTTTTGATAGTGGACCGCAATAACATCAAATCTTCCTTCTTGCAGATGCAGCCCCCAGTAGCCCGTGTAGTTTCCTCTGGCGTTGGTCAGCAAATGTGGGTCGTAGCTTTCCGGAATTCTGCCCAACTCAGTAATCACTAAAATTAGTTCCTGGAGCTCCTCCTTAATGGCCGGCTGGGCGCGAACTATCTTCTTAAGATCAGCCTGAAACTGCTTTTCAAACTTAACGATCATTCGATTTCTTCCAGGAATTTCGCTGCTTCAGTTGCGCTGGAAAAAATCAGTGAATCGTCATGGATTTTGCCAGAAAGAATCTTGTTGGTGTGATCGATCGCTCTCTGTGTTTCCTCGTTAGGGGTAAAACCTATTTTCGGCTGAATAGGCAGGGCCTGGTCGCGAACTGCCTGCTTCAAAAACATGTTTAGTGCCGTAGACATGTCTAAGCCCAGTTCGTTAAAAAGCTCTTCAGCCGCTCGTTTTGTTTCGGCGTCCGTGCGGAAATTGATTCGTGTGGCTGTTTTTGGAGTCATAGATGTCACCTCTGACATCCATTGTATGCCCAAATGGGGCACAACGGGTGTCAGGTTATTTGGTGATTTCAAGGCTCTTTAACTAGATGTCACTCAATTCGCCGCTAGCGCCGGTCGTCGGCAGCGCCTTGGTCTTCGTGAGGGGCTTGGCTGCGACTGCGTTGTTTCCGGTCGGCTGCTTGAGTACTACCTTCGTGCTCAACTCCAGGCAGGAAGCCGTACCCGTTAACTACCATCTGGTAGCAGAGGAATTCCTCGGCGGTATCCGTAGTTAGGTTGGAGACTTTCACCCAGGCGGACAACTTTGCTTCGTAGTTCGACTTGGCCAGCCAGTACGGCTCCTCGGCGCCGGCGGTCTTCTTGGCCTGTTCCTTTTTGCCCAGCTTGGTCTTGGAACCGATCAGCTCTCTGGTCTCTGTGCTGGGTGCCAATTATTTTGCATGCTCGCGCGCATGTTTCCCTTTCACTTAAATTTCAGCGCCCGAGTAGAGCCCGGGAGCCTCCCCAATTCAAGCGCCGATACAGCAATGCGCGATTAGCTAACCCCAGATCGCGACGTTACTTGACTGGTAGTTGATTTCAGGGTGACAGAGCCAAATAGGCGAGGGGAAAGGGGTGCTAAAAGTCGCGGGTTAGCGATTACAGCAGCGACTTTCCAATTCCGCCCAGCTTCGGGGCCTTGAAGTGGACGCCGATTTCCGGGTCCACTAGCACCTCTTGGCTAGCTGCTATGCCATCAACGGTTAGCTGTGCGTCCACCGGAGTCGAGCGCTTAATTAAACCAAGTGCGATTGGGCCTAACTCCCAGTGCTGTGCGCTGGCGCCGACGAATCCGATGGGTTTTTCATCGTCGCGCAGGCAGATTGGCGCGCCCAGTTCGGGAAGGCGGTTCTCGCTGCCGTCGATCAGCAGGCGGATCATGCGTCGGGGCGGGCGGCCGACGTTGTGCACCCTGGCGACGGTCTCTTGGCCGGGGTAGCAGCCCTTGTCGAGTTTGGTGGCGTAAAGTCCCAGCTCGTTGGGGATGGTTTTGTCGTCTGTGTCGATGCCAATGCGGGGCAGACCGGCGCTGATTCGTAGCGCCTCGAAGGCCCAGACCCCGGCATTAGGGGAGTATGCGTTGGGGGATGCCAGCACGATGCGCCCGCCCTCGATGCCGTAGTCGATCTCGGGGCCGAGCGCTTCTACTTCGTTGCCCACGAAGAAAGCGTGACGCTTGCTTTCGGAAATCTCGGCCTTCGTCCAGAACTTCATGCGCTGAAGAAACTCGAGTAGGGAACCGATCTGGTCGGCCCAAACGAATGTGGTTTCGCCATCGTCAACGACGTGCAACCTGTGCATGACGCGTCCGTTGCCATCCAGAATCAGGGCGGCAGAAGACGCGCCCTCCTCGAAAATCCCGGTGGTCAGGCCCGGAAGCCAGGTCAGGCGCTCGGGCCCGGTCAGCTCAACGACAATTCGTCCGCCAACCCCATTGCCCAAATCGACGATGCCACGGCTGGCTACCAGTTCGCGTTGTTCACGCAGCGGATCACCGAAATGCCAGGCCAGCCCCTTATCTGGGCCCTGCTCGACCTCGATCATGCGCGCTGCAACCTAGCCCACATGAACGGCTGAAGCTTCTGGTCGGTGGTTGCGCGGTCATAGGTCCAAAGCAGATCACCCTCGACCTGGCCGTAGAGGCGCTGGCCGCCAGTGACCTCCGGCTTAGCGGTGTTGGTGGAGGCAACCAGGTCGGTGGTCAGCTCGATCTTCGCGCCGTCAATTTTTCCGGCCCAAACCTCAGCACGCCCCTCTGGGGCAGCAAGCACAACCTCAAGATCCTTCTCGTTCGCTCGCCAAAAACCAGTCTCCATGGAAAGCGGTTTAACTGGATTACCGTCCTCATCAGTCTCGTAGGTCTGGGCAAGGTAGTGCAGATAGCCTGAACCGTTGTCGGCAAACTCAACCTGGATGCCATACTCAAACTCGCCCTGGCCGGGCCAATTGCCGTGACCATTGCCGCGCCAGGTGCCGATCATCCACGCCAGCGGCATTAGCGCCGGGTTTAGATCGCTTGGAATCGTGAACGCCATTCTTACTCCTACTTTTCGACCGAAGCCTTGCGAACAATTTGAACAACCACCGCCAAGGCGCCCGCTGCCGCGCATGACGCTGCGATTAGCCCAACGATGAATGAAGCCATGCAATAAACATTACCTGCCCGGGCCTAAGCTAAAAGTGTGAGAGTTGTTCTGCAGCGCGCCAAAAGCGCAAATGTAAGCATCGACGGCGAAATCGTCGGCAAAATCGATTCGCCAGGCCTGGTTCTGCTGGTTGGCATCACCCACGACGACACCCCAGAACTGACCAGGCGCATGGCCGAGAAAATCTGGAAACTGCGCATCCTCGAAGGCGAAGTGTCTGCGTCTGACGTCGACGCGCCCGTCCTAGCGGTCAGCCAGTTCACCCTCTACGCAAACACCCGAAAGGGCAGGCGCCCGTCTTGGAACCAGGCAGCCCCCGGCGAAATCAGCGAGCCTCTTTTCAACCAGTTCGTTGAGGACCTGCGCGGGCTGGGCGCGCACGTCGAGACCGGAAAATTCGGCGCAGAAATGCAGGTCTCCCTAGTCAACGACGGGCCCGTGACGATAATCCTCGATTCAGCGGACTGGGGAAGCGCAAAGTAGCGGAAACGGACAACACCAATTATGCGTTCGGGAGTTTAGAATCCGGCGAAATGACGTAGCGTTAAGGGCGTGATCGTTGTTGAGCATACGGGTTTTCTAGCCGGGGACTATTCCACAAAAATTTTGCAGATGGCGGGCCAGGTCAAGCAGGCCGACGGCGCCAGCCCGCTCAACGAGGCTGCCCAGTTGGCGATAACTTCCGACTGGTCTAGGGCCCGTCACCTTTTGGCACTCGATGACGAAGGCCGCGTCCTAGTTGGCTACGCGCAGTTCGACCCGCGAGACGCCTCAGCGCAATTCTTCATCGCCCCAGAGCATCGCGGCAAGGGCCTGGGCACGCAGCTGCTCAATCAACTGATCGTTCGCTACTCTCCGGCAACCTGCTGGTCTTTCAGCACGCTCGAACCCGCCCGCAAGCTCGCGGAGCGTTTCGGTTTCGAGCAGACCCGTCAGCTGCTGCTCATGGGCCGCGAGCTAAACGAGGTGCCGGACTTCCAGGCGCCCGAAGGCTTCACCATCGACACCTACAAGAACACCGACATCAACAGGTTGGTCAAGGTGAATGCCGAGGCCTTCAAGGACCACCCGGAACAGGGCGCGATGACGGAGACGGACTTCCGCAGCCGCTTCTCCGAGGACTGGTTCAAGCCGGAAAGCCTGCTCGTTGCGCGAGACGCCAGCGGTCAGCTGGTCGGTTTCCACTGGATCAAAATTGAGCCGGAAAGCCCGGAAGAGGCCGAGGTCTACGTCATCGGCGTGGCCCCAGAACACGAGGGTAAGGGGTTGGGCAGGGCGCTTCTGCTGTCCGGCTTACGTCACATGATTTCTCGCGGAGCCAAAACAGCTAAATTATTTGTCGAGGCGGCCAACGACCGCGTCGTCACCCTCTATAGAAACTCGGGTTTCGACACTCTGAACGTTGACACCTCGTACTCAGCGCCCGAGAAACCAATACTTTTAAGCGACGATGCAAGAACGGAAGGCGAAAGCGTGAGCGACGATCCGCTGAATAAAGACCTGCCCGACAACCGCTACACCGACCGCGAATTGAGCTGGCTGGAGTTCAACAACCGTGTGCTCGATTTGGCTAAGGACGCCCCGCGCACACCGCTTCTGGAGCGTGTCCAGTTCTGCGGCATCTTCAGCTCCAACCTGGACGAATTTTTCATGGTTCGCGTCGCCGGCCTGAAGCGCCGAATCGACGCGGGGGTTGCCGTCAAGTCCGCAGCTGGCATCACGCCGAGAGACTTGTACGACGCCATCCTTCGTCGCACGCACGAGCTGGTCTCCGAGCAGGCTCGAGTTTTCAACGAGGAGCTTCGCCCGCAGCTTGCCGAAGAAGGCATCCACATCATCGGCTGGGACGACCTGACCCTAGAGGAACAAGACGAGATGCAAACGGTGTTTACCGAGCGGATCTTCCCGATCCTCACCCCGCTGGCCGTCGACCAGAGCCACCCGTTCCCGTACATTTCCGGCCTGTCGCTGAACCTCGGAATCCTGCTTCGCAACCCTGAAACCGGCAGCGAACAGTTCGCCCGAATCAAAGTGCCGGCCATCATCGACCGCTTCATGCAGGTGACGCCAGGACGCTTCCTGCCGCTCGAGGAGCTCATCAGCCACCACCTCAGTCTGATTTTCGGCGGCATGGAGATAATGCACTGCGTCACGTTCCGCGTCACTCGTAACGAGGACGTCGAGATGGAAGAAGACGACGCCGAGAACATCCTCACCGCGCTGGAGAAGGAGCTGCTGCGACGCAAGGTTGGCCGTCCGCCGGTCAGGCTTGAGGTTGAAGACGACATCGACGAGAAAATGCTAGACATGCTGGTTCGAGCCCTCGACGTCTCAGAAAAAGAAGTCTTCAAGCTGCCTGCGCCCCTAGACATGACGGGCCTGGGCGATATACACGGCATCGACCGCGAAGACCTCAAATACCCCGGATTCTTGCCTAAGACGCACCCAGATCTGGCCGAAATCGAGACCAGCAACCCGGCCGATATCTTCACGCAGATCCGCAAGCACGACGTGCTGCTGCACCACCCGTACGATTCGTTCGCGACCTCCGTCGAGAGGCTGCTCGAGCAGGCCGCAAGCGACCCGAAGGTGCTGGCTATCAAGCAGACGCTGTATCGCACCAGCGGAGATTCGCCCATCATTGACGCCCTGATCGAAGCTGCGAAGGCCGGCAAACAGGTGCTCGCTGTGGTGGAGATTAAAGCCCGCTTCGATGAGCAGGCCAACATCGCCTGGGCGCGCAAGCTCGAGAAGTACGGCGTCCACGTCGTCTACGGCATGGTCGGCCTCAAGACACACTGCAAGCTGATGCTCATCGTTCGTGACGAAGGCAAGCACGGCCTGCGTCGCTACGCGCACATCGGCACCGGAAACTACAACTCCAAGACGGCCCGCCAGTATGAAGACATGGGTCTTCTGACCTGCAACCCGATCATCACTGACGACGTGGCTAGGCTGTTCAACCACCTGTCCGGCATGACGCAGGAGAACCACTACCGCAGGCTGATGGTGGCGCCCGAGGGCATCCGCGCCGGGCTCATCGAACGCATTAACGGCGAAACCGCCAACGCATTGGCGGGCAAGCCCGCCCGCATCCGAATCAAGGTTAACTCGATCGTTGACGAGGCAATCACCGATGCGCTCTATCGAGCTTCGCAGGCGGGCGTCAAAGTGCAGATGTGGGTGCGCGGCATCTGTGCGGTTCGTCCAGGGGTGCCTGGCTTAAGCGAAAACATTCAGATCATCTCGGTGCTTGGCCGCTACCTGGAGCACTCGCGAATCTACTGGTTCGAGAATGGCGGTACGCCGATCGTGGGCATCGGTTCCGCTGACCTGATGCACCGCAACCTAGACCGCCGAGTCGAGGCGATCGTCGGTATCAGCAACCCGCGGCATATCGCCCAGATCGACGACATGCTTAACGTCGCCTTCGACGAGAACACCGTCCAGTGGCGCCTGCACGATCAGGACTACGAGGTGAATATCTACAAGGAAGACGGCACCCCCAAGCTGCACATCCAGGACTACCTGATTCAGCAGACCACAGCCCGCACGCGTCGCAAAAAGTAGATTCGGGCAAACAGGAATAACAGCAAAAGGGTAAAGAATATGGCTAAGACATCTAGGGCATCCGGTGCGGTTGTTTTGCGTGGGAAGGGCGACGACTGCGAGGTGTTAGTCGTGCACCGCCCTCGCTACGACGATTGGAGCCTACCCAAAGGGCACGTCGATGAGGCTGAGCCCGACGCTGTTACCGCCGTCCGCGAGGTGAAAGAGGAGACCGGATACGACATTAGGCTGCTCTCGCAGCTTCGCGCTATCCACTACCAGGTGAAGAAGCGCTCGAAGGTGGTCACCTGGTGGCTGGGGGAGCTGGTCAGCGACCAGCAAGACCCAAACCACGACGACGAAACCGATTTAATCGAGTGGTGGCCGATCGGCAAGGCCATCCGCAAGATGACCTACGATGACGACGTCAAAGTGCTGGTCGAGGGTGTGCGCTCGCCGAGGATGATTCCGTTCCTGATCATTCGTCACGCCAAGGCGCTTGGACGCAAGAACTGGGACGGCAAGGACAAGCTGCGTCCGCTGAACAAGCGCGGCGATAAGCAGGCCACCGCGCTTGCGCAACTGCTTAAGGCATTCGGGATAACGACGCTAGCTAGCTCCAGCGCTGAACGCTGCATGGCCACGCTTCGTCCCTACGCACAGTCGAGCGGCATAGAGATCAAGGCATACGACGAGCTCACCGAGCCTGCCTTCGAGAAAGACTCGCGAGGCGCCGAGTGGGCGATGAGCCAGATCCGCGGCCAAGCTATCGACAGCCGTCAACCCACCGCCATCTGCGGCCACCGACCCGTGCTGCCAACCATGATCGAGTTCCTGGAAATCGAATTCGACCACACCCTCGAGCCTGCTGAACTGCTCTACGTGAACATCGATGAGCAGGGTGAAGCAACTAACCCGAACTACCTACCGCCAGAGGTTTAAGCCTCCGCGAGACGTAAACGTTATCAAAAAGCCTAAAAAATAGTGTTCTGTTAACCTTCCGTTAACCTTGTGTGGGGTTTTTGGTTACAAGCAGTCGTTACCTTTTGAGTTGTTGGGCAAATGCCTACCACTGTAGAAATCTGCAGAATGAAGACTTGAACCGAAAGTCCTGGAGGATTCGTGAAGACTTTGCGTACTGGTGCGGCTGTAGCAGCCGCTTTGACTTTCTCTCTGACCCTCTCCGCTTGTGGCGGCTCCAACGGCACCACCACCGATACTTCAAGCGCTGCCTCGAGCCTGTCGGGCAACCTGCATGGCCAGGGCGCCAGCTCGATGGGCGCAGCCCAGGAAACCTGGATTGCTGATTTCCAGACCGACAACCCTGGTGTTACCGTCAATTACGCACCTGAAGGCTCCAGCGCTGGTATCAAGGCAATGACCGAGGGTAGCGCCGACTTCGGTGGTTCCGACGCATACATGGATGACGAGGAGATGGCTCAGAAGCATCCGAACTGTGGTGAGGGTGGCGTCATCAACCTCCCGGTTTACATTTCTCCGATCGCCATCGCCTACAACCTGGACGGCGTTGACGAGTTGAACCTGACCGCCGACGTTATCGCCAAGATTTTCACCGGCCAGATCACCAAGTGGAACGACCCGGCCATCGCCGAGCTCAACTCCAAAGCCACCCTTCCCGACCTGGCCATCACCCCGGTACACCGTGGCGACGGTTCCGGCACCACCCAGAACTTCACCGACACCCTTTCCAAGGTTGCTCCGGACGTCTGGACCTACAAGCCCTCGAAGGAATGGCCGGCTGAGCTGACCAACGGCGAGGCAGCCCAGAAGACCAACGGGGTAGCTTCCGCGCTGAGCAGCGGTAAGGGCTACATCGGCTACATCGACGCCTCCGGCGTTACCTCCGAGCTGAAGACCGTTAACTACGCTCCTAAGGCTGGCGACGAGTTCGTTGGACCGACCGCCGAGGCTGCCGCCCAGGTCGTCGACAACTCCAAGAAGGTTGAAGGCCGCGCCGAGAACGACTACTCGATCGATCTGGACCGCACTGTTGCAGGTTACCCGTTCGTTCTGATTGCCTATGCGATGGCTTGCCAGAACTACACCGACGCCGCCACTGGCGAACTGGTTAACGCCTACCTTAGCTACGTAGTCTCCGAGGACGGCCAGCAGGCCGCAGCCGATGAGGTTGCCTCCGCGCCGCTGTCGGGCGACCTCGCGACCAACGTCCGCAAGGCCACTGCAAGCATCAAGTAAACATCTGCACAATGCCGTGCCCGACTCCTCAAAATGAGGGTCGGGCTCGGTTTGTGTCAAAGGTGGCTCACGCCACACCCGAATTACTTCTAAACAAAGAAAGCGAATAGAACACATGTCTGCTCCAGTTCGTGAGATGGAGCAGTCTTCACCTGAAGACTCGCTTATCAGCAATCGCGGCCACGCCGGCGATGCCATCTTCAAAGGCATTTCCGTTGGCTCCGGATTGCTAATTCTGGTTATTTTGGCGGCTGTTGCCTTCTTCCTACTTTCGGAAGCCATGCCGGCATTCACCACTCCCGCAGAAGACCTGCCTAGCGGCAACACTTTGCTGTACGTGGTGCCATACCTGTTCGGCACGGTTTGGTCGTCGTTCCTGGCGCTGCTGATCGCAGTTCCGGTCGCCGTCGGCATCGCACTGTACATTTCCCACTACGCACCGAAGAGGCTTTCGACCCCGATCGCCTTCATCATCGACCTGCTGGCCGCTGTGCCGTCGGTCGTCTTCGGCCTGTGGGGCATTATGACGCTGGCGCCGATGATGGTGCCCGTCTACACCTGGCTAAACAAACACCTCGGCTTCATTCCGCTGTTCTCCGGAACTGTGGCGACTAGCGGTCGCTCCATGCTGACCGCGGCTCTGGTTCTGGCCATCATGATTTTGCCGATCATCACCTCGCTTTCCCGCGAGGTTTTCCTGCGTACGCCGAAGCTTCAGGAAGAAGCATCCCTGGCGCTGGGTGCAACCCGCTGGGAAATGATCAATCAGGTGGTTTTCCCATTCGGACGTTCCGGCATCGTCTCGGCGTCGATGCTCGGCCTGGGACGCGCGCTCGGTGAGACGATGGCCGTTGCCATGGTCCTCTCGCCGGCGAACGTCATCAACTTCCAGCTGCTGACCAGCCAGAACCCGAACACCATCGCCGCAAACATTGCTAACACGTTCCCCGAGGCCGGCCAGCTGACCGTATCTCAGCTGCTAGCTACCGGCCTCGTGCTGTTCGTGCTGACGTTCGTCGTCAACATGGCCGGCCGGGCTATCACAGGAAAGAAGTCTTCGTTCGGCGTGGCGAAGCGCGCTGGCAAGGAGGACGAAGAATGAGCACCAATCTTAGAGAACGCCCTGTAGCCCCTGAGATTGATCAAAGCCTGACCGGTGGGCAGCTAAATAAATGGATCCCGCTGGCGACGCTCGTCGTCTGCGTAGTGGTCATGACCGCGCTGATAGCCATGTTCAACCCAGACACAAAAATGTTCGGGCTGTTGGTTGGTGGAATCATCTCCGGCGGCTTGGTGGCGCTGGTCGTGATCTTCGCGCTTAGCTGGTCGGTCGAAGGCCGCCGGCGTGCAATGAACCGCACTATGGCATTCGTCATCTTCGGTGCGTTCCTGCTGGCATGTCTGCCACTGTTCTCGATCCTTTACACGACCATCACCAATGGCCTGCACCGCTTCGACATCGAGTTCTTCACCGAGACGATGCGTAACGTTAAGCCGACCGCTGACCACGGCGGTGCGCTGCACGCCATCACTGGCACCTTGATCGTCACCGGCCTGGCCACCATCATCTCCGTTCCGATCGGCCTGTTCACCGCTATCTACCTCGTCGAATATGGAAAGGGCACGCTGAAGCGTGCGATCACCTTCTTGGTTGACGTCATGACCGGTATTCCGTCGATCGTCGCAGGCCTGTTCGCCTACTCACTGTTCAGCCTGGTGCTCGGCCCGTCAAAGTCCGGTCTGGCCGGCGCCGTCGCACTTTGCGTGCTGATGATTCCATACATCGTGCGTAACTGCGAAGAGATCATCCGTCTGGTTCCAGACAAGCTGCGTGAGGCCTCTTACGCGCTCGGCGTAACCAAGTGGCGCACCATCGTAAAAATCGTGCTGCCCACCTCGATCTCCGGTATCGTCTCCGCGGTCATCATCGCGATCGCCCGAATCATCGGTGAGACCGCTCCGCTGCTAATCACCATGGGCTACACGGCGAGCATGAACACCAACCCGATCCCGACGCCTAACCAGCCGATCAACAACATGACCGCTCTTCCGGTTATGGTTTACTACCAGTACATGCAGGCCCCCGGACGCAATCCCGACGCGTCGTATGCGCGCTCATGGGCCGGCGCTCTGGTGCTGGTGCTGATCGTAATGCTGCTAAACATCGTCGGACGCTGGGTGGCAAAGAAGTTCGCGCCCAAGATCAACCGCTGACCCCAACAACATTAAATAAAGAGAAGGACCAATCAATATGGCTAAGCGCATGGAACTCAAGGACTTGAACGTCTATTACGGCGACTTCAAGGCCGTCGAAGGGGTCAACATGGTGATCGAGCCCAACGCCGTCACCGCGTTCATTGGCCCGTCCGGCTGTGGCAAGTCGACCGTTCTCCGCTGCCTCGACCGCATGCTCGAGTTGACCCCGGGCGCCCGCACCGAGGGCCAGGTCATGCTAGACGGCCAGGACATTTACGCATCCAACGTAGACCCGGTTCGCGTTCGTCAGCAGATCGGCATGGTTTTCCAGCAGCCGAACCCGTTCCCGACCATGAGCATTCGCGACAACGTTCTGGCCGGAATCAAGCTGAACAACCGCAGGATGCCCAAGAGCGAGCAGGACGACCTAGTCGAGCGTTCGCTGCGCGGCTCGAACCTGTGGGAAGAGGTCAAGGACCGCCTGGATCTGCCCGGTAACGGCCTTTCCGGCGGTCAACAGCAGAGGCTCTGCATCGCCCGCGCGATCGCGATCCAGCCGCAGGTGCTGCTGATGGATGAGCCTTGCTCGGCTCTCGACCCGATCTCCACCCTGGCAATCGAGGACCTGATTCACGAGCTGAAGGAGAACTACACTGTTGTCATCGTGACGCACAACATGCAGCAGGCATCGCGCGTTTCCGACAAGACCGGCTTCTTCAACATTGAGGGCACCGGCAAGCCGGGCCACCTGGTTGAATTCGATCAGACCGAGAAGATCTTCACCAACCCGTCCCAGCCGGAAACCGAGCGCTACATCACCGGCCAGTTCGGCTAATCAAAACAAACCACGTGAAGAGGGCAGGAGCCAAGCGGCTCCTGCCCTCTTTGTCATGCGACATTCGCCAATTAACGGGCTGTTTAAGTTTCTAGCAACGAATAAGGTTGAAAATTAGTTCAACTAAATAAGTGAGTCTCTGGGAGGCTTGAGAAAGGAACGAGATGGCCACACTCGATATTGCTAAGGCACTGGATTCCATCAAGGACTGGCAGGAGGAGTCTTATGTCCACCTGCATAAGAACCCAGAGCTTTCGATGCAGGAATCTGAAACCTGCGATTTCATCGAAAGAGAACTCGAAAAATTTGGTTACAAAGTTCAACGAATCGGAGGGGGAGTAGTCGGTGTCTTGGAAAATGGCGAGGGAGCCACCGTTCTTTTCCGCGCGGATATCGACGGTCTACCCGTCAAGGAAAACACTGGGCTTGACTACGCCTCCACCATCACCCGCACCGATGAGAACGGCAACGAGGTGCCGGCGATGCACGCCTGCGGCCACGACTTCCACATCATGGCCAATCTGGGCGCTGCCCGGGTGCTTTCAGATAACACCGACTCTTGGAGTGGCACCCACATCGCGTTGTTCCAGCCGGGCGAAGAGACCGCTGCGGGAGCCAAGTCGATGGTCAACGACGGGCTGGTGGACAAGCTACCCAAACCAGACGTGGCCTTCGGCCAGCACGTCCTTGCTTGCCCGATGCGCGCCGGGCAGGTCGGCACCCACGCAGGCCCGATTCTCTCGACGGGCGCATCCATCAAGGTGACGCTGCACGGCAAGGGCTCGCACGGTTCGATGCCGCACATGGGCGTCGACCCGGTGGTGCTCGCCTCGTCTATCGTGCTGCGCCTGCAGACGGTGGTTTCGCGCGAGATCAACCCGTTCGACATGGCAGTGCTGACGGTCGGTTCGATTCAGGCGGGCTCCAAGTCCAACATCATCCCCGACACGGCGACCCTGCTGATCAACATCCGTGCCTACGACATGGACGTGCGCGAACAGCTGCTCGAGGGCATCAAGCGTGTCGTAAACACCGAGTGCGAGGCGTCGAACTGCCCGCAGGACCCGGAGTTCGAGGTGTACGACTCCTACCCGCTGACCGACAACTCCGTGGAGATCACCGAGAAGGTGACGAATGCTTTCGTCGAGCACTTCGGCGAAGAACGCGTCATGGACTGCGGCGAGGTTTCGGCATCAGAAGATTTCAGCTTCATTCCGGACGCATTCGGAATCGAATACTGCTATTGGGGCTTCGGCGGCTTCGAAGAGGGCGCCCAGACATATCCCAATCACAACCCCGCGTTCGGGCCGGTCATGGAGCCGACCCTGCGCACCGGCACCGAGGCGGCGATCGTCGCCTGCATGGCTTGGCTGAAGGGCTAACAAGAAGGGCTAACAAAATGACAACTACCACACCAAAAACCGAATATCAGGGCACAGAGAAGTTGCTCTGGGGCATCGTCCTCGCGGTGGTGACGTTCTGGCTATTCGCCGGAACCGCGGCAACCGTCGCGCCCAATATCATGCAGGACATCGGCAGCGACAACATCGACCCTGCAGGAATGAACTTGGCCGTATCCATCACTGGCCTGTTCTCGGGCCTGTTCATGGTGCTGCTTGGTGGCTTTGCCGACCGCTTCGGCCGTGTGAAGATCACGCTGCTCGGCATTATCCTTAACGCCACTGGTTCGCTGCTGATCGTGTTTGCGACCGGCGCTGCCGCTTTGCCTTTGCTGCTCGTCGGCCGAGCAATTCAGGGTCTCGGTGCTGGCGCGATCATGCCGGCCTCGATGGCTTTGGTTAAGGCATACTGGGATGGCCCCGCTCGTCAGCGCGCCGTCTCGATGTGGTCGATTGGTTCGTGGGGTGGCTCCGGTTTGGCCGCGATCTTCGGCGGCACCGTCGTGCAGTTCGTCGGCTGGAGGGGCATCTTCATCGCCTCGATCATCATCTCGGTGATCGCTTTCCTGATGATTGTGGGCACTCCGGAAAATAAGGTGGTATCCGAGGGCCAGAACCACAAGTTCGACATCGTCGGCCTCATCTTGTTCATCATCGGAACGCTTGGCCTGATGATCGTTCTGCTGTACGGCTCCAAGCTTGGCTGGACCAGCTTCACTGCGCTCGGCTTGGCATCTATAGCTATCGTCGCTTACGTGCTGTTCATCTACTGGGAGCTGAAGCAGTCCAATCCCTTCATCGACTTCGCGCTGTTCAAAAACACCACGTTCACAGGTGCGACGATCTCGAACTTCCTGGTTAACGGCACCATCGGCATGTTGATCATCAGCCAGCAGGTGATTCAGCTCGCCGGCCACAAGGCCGACGGCTCGCTGTACACGGCGTTCGACGCAGGCCTGCTTTCGCTCGGCTACGGCGTGTGCATCATCGCGTTCATCCGAATCGGGGAGAAGCTGCTGCAGCGCTTCGGGCCGCGCAAACCCATGATCTGGGGCTGCATGATCACCATCCTCGCCTGCGTGCTGCTGATGATGACCCACCTGCTGATCGGCCAGTACGTAATCCTCGCCATCATCGCCTACTGCTTGTTCGGCTTGGGCCTGGCGTTCTACGCGACGCCGTCAACCGACGCTGCGCTGGCAAACCTGCCCGCTGCTCAAGCCGGCTCGGGCTCTGGCATCTACAAGATGGCGTCGTCTCTGGGCGGTGCAATCGGCACAGCGATCTCCCTGGCCGTCTTCTACGGCCTGCAGGGTTCTAAGGTGCCCGACGTGCTCGCCATGGCCGGCCGCAGCGACAACGCGTCCCTACGACTAGCCGCCATGGTGGCGCTCGGTGTTTCGCTGGTATTTTTGCTGGCCGCGATCGTCTCGATCACTACCACCGTCCCCAAGGGTGGCGGCTCGGCCAACGGCCCTGAGGAAAGCCCGGACCCAGAACCCCAGGCAACCCCCGACGACGAGCGTCGCGAGATTCTGAACCGCCTCGCGAGCCTGTCAATCGAGGACCTGAGGAAGCTAGACCAGGCCTAAAACCGCGCAAAAACTATCGGGTGCATGAGCGACTTTGCTCAGCTCATGCACCCGATAGTTTATTTTTATACGCTTTCGATGGCCTCTAAGGTTGCTAGGACGGCCCCAGCGGCCTCACGTCCTTTGTCTTCTGCGGAGCCAGGAAGTCCGGAGCGGTCGATGGCCTCCTGCTCTGTGTTACAGGTAAGCACGCCAAAACCGATGGGCTTTCCGGTGTTCACCATCACCTGAATCAGGCCCTGGGTTGCGCCCTCGCACACGTAGTCGAAGTGCGGGGTGCCGCCGCGCACGACGACGCCCAGCGCGATCATGGCGTCGAACTTGTCGGCCAGCCGGGCGCAGGCGACGGGCAACTCGAACGTTCCGGGTACCCTAACAACGGTTACCTCTGCGCCGGCTTCCTCGAGAGTCTGCGAGGCGCGCTCGGTCAGCGCGTCAGTGACCTTCCCGTACCACTGGGCTGCGATCACAGCCACCTTGCGGCCCTTACCGTTGACGGAGATTTCGGGGAGTCCTTCCTTGGACATTTATGCCTCCTTAGGCACTAGATGCTCGGGCAACTTATGGCCCATCCGGTCTCGTTTGGTTGATAGATACCTAGCGTTTTCTTCGGTGATCCCGGTGACGATCGGGCGGACCTTAGAGACCGCGATGCCGAGCTTCACAAGCTCTTGCGACTTCTCCGGGTTGTTGGTGAGAAGCTGTACTTTGTCCACACCGAGATCCTGCAGAATCGCGACTGCCGCGCCGTATTCGCGGGCGTCGATAGGCATGCCCAGAAGCGTCTGAGCGTCGACGGTGTCTGCGCCATTGTCTTGCAGGCTGTACGCCTCAAGCTTGGCCATCAGTCCGACGCCGCGTCCCTCGTGACCACGCAGGTAGACGAGCACGCCGCCCTCCTTGCCGATGATCTCCTGCGAGAGTTCCAGCTGCTCGCCGCAGTCGCAGCGCATTGAGCCGAGCGCGTCGCCGGTCAGGCATTCGGAATGGACGCGAACCACCGGGTTATCGCCTAACTCGCCGCTGATCAGAGCGACGTGGCTGGTCCCGGTTCGCAGGTCTCGGTAGCCGAGCAGCTTGAACTTGCCGAAATGGGTGGGCAGCACCGTTTTTGCGACCAGCTCGACGCGGTCGTAGCGCTCTCGCCATTTCTCCAGCTCGTCGATCGTGACGACTGCCAGGTCGTTGTCTTCCCCGAGCGCCAGGACGTCCGGGGTGCGCATCATGCGGCCGTCGTCGTGGACCAGCTCGCCGATGGCGCCGACAGGTGGCAGCCCGGCCAGGCGGCAGAAGTCGACGGTTGCCTCGGTGTGGCCGCGGCGGGTGAAAACGCCGCCCTCGCGGGCGCGAAGCGGCAGGATGTGGCCGGGACGAATGATGGCTTGCGGGGTTGCGTTAGGATCAGCCAGTGCGCGCAGGGTGGTTGCGCGGTCTGCCGCGCTGATGCCCGTCGTCACGCCCTCGGCCGCATCGCAAGAGAAGGTGTAGGCGGTCAGCTTCGGGTCCTGGCTGTTCTCAACCATCAGCGGCAGGCCAAGCTTGTCCGCCAGCGATTCGGGCATCGGCGCACACAAGTAACCGGAGGTGTGGCGAACCATCCAAGCAACCCACTTAGGGTCGGCGTTGAAGGCAGGAAGTACGGCGTCGCCCTCGTTCTCGCGGTCTTGATCGTCTAGCACCAAAATGGGGCGGCCGGCCCTAAGCTGCTCGAACGCGGACTCGATGGTGGCGAAACCGTTCACTTTCTTGATTTCGGGGTGCATTTACTTGCCTTCGTTCATTCGTTCTAGATAGGTGACGATGTATTTGCCGATCATGTCCGCCTCGAGGTTTACTTTGGTGCTGACGGGGCTAGAGCCCAGGATCGTATCGGAAAGGGTTGCAGGGATCAGCGAGATCGTGAAGGAGCTTTCCAAAACGTCGACGACGGTCAGCGAAACACCCATTACCGTCACCGAACCCTTTGGGACGAGGTAGCGCAGGAAGTCGGCGTCGGCGCTGATCTCGAAGAGCTCCCAGTCCTCGCCGGGGGAACGCTTGACGATTTCACCCAACGCTTCGACGTGGCCGGCGACGATATGGCCGCCCAGGCGCGCGTTCGCGGCCATCGCGCGTTCCAGGTTCACCTTGTCGCCGGTTTGCAGGTCGCCGAGCATGGTCATCCGAAGGGTTTCGGCCATGACGTCCGCAGTGAATACGTCCCCATCCAGTTCGACGGCGGTCAGGCAGACGCCGTCAACCGCGATCGAGCAGCCAAGAGTGGCGTCAGAGGTGGCGATTGGGCCGCGAACGCTAAGACGCATCGACTCTGCGCCCTTATTTACGGCGACGATCTCGCCGATCTCTTCTACGATTCCGGTGAACATGGTTTCCTATCTGTTGGTTTCAAGATGATTAGACAATCGTCGTCGAGCTGTTCAACGTGAGTGATGTGAAGTCTTTTGATGTCGGCCATCGTGGAGATCCCAAAGTCCCCGATCAGCGGCTTGCCCGCGCCCAGCAGCGATCCGGACAAATAGCAGACGACCTCGTCAACCAGGCCCTCACGCACGAAGGACGCGGCCAGGTTAGCGCCGCCCTCCAGCCACAGGTGATGGACGCCTCTGGCGCTCAACTTTGCAAGGCCGGCACGGATGCCTTGAGTGGCGAATAGGGTGGGTGCTTCGTCGGAATAGACGTTGAAGTTTTTCGGTATTTCGCGGGCGCCAAACACCACCCGAATCGGCTGGCGTTTCGCGAGGCTACCGTCTGGGTGACGGGTGGTTAGGCGCGGGTTGTCTGCTAGCACCGTGCCGGTGCCAACAGCGA
Organism: Propionimicrobium sp. BV2F7; assembly: GCF_000510445.1. Lineage (NCBI taxonomy): Bacteria > Bacillati > Actinomycetota > Actinomycetes > Propionibacteriales > Propionibacteriaceae > Propionimicrobium > Propionimicrobium sp. BV2F7. Next base: position 349,654 of record NZ_AZIS01000005.1, read on the forward strand.
TCGCTCCGGCGCTTGCCCTGCGCTCGTGAACATCGGCGCGAGCGGATTCGCCCGTAATCCACTGCGAGGTGCCGTCGGTGGCAGCCGTCCTGCCGTCAAGCGTGGCGGCCACCTTCCAGGTGACAAACGGCCTGCCCTCAAGATAAGAGAAAGTCCAGTATCTGTTCAGCCTGGTGGCTTCTTCAGCCAGCAGGCCGCCTTGAACATCCACTCCGGCGCCCCGCAAAGTCTCGGCGCCGCCGGTGGCGTCCGGGTTGGGGTCCGGTTGGGCGAAGCGGACACGCTTAACTCCGGCCCTGATTAACGCCTGCGCACAAGGGCCGGTGCGTCCGGTGTGGTTACATGGCTCGAGGCTGACGTAAGCGGTCGCACCGGAAGCGTCGCCGGCGTCCTTGAGCGCGGCTACCTCTGCGTGGTCGGTTCCGGCACCCTTGTGCCAACCTTCGCCAAGTACTTTTCCGTCACGAACCAAGACGCAACCGACGCGCGGGTTGGGGTCTGCCTGGGGGCTGCGGGCGGCGAGCTCTATGGCGCGGCGAATGAAGAGTTGATCTGCAGACGAATTCTGCTTCGACATCTAAAGCCCCTTTCTGCCAATAGGCTCGGGGCCTCGCGAGGAAAACCTCGCAAAGATTTTGTGCGCCTCCCATCCGGACTTTAACCGTCGGTTCCGGATTTCCACCGGATCGGCCTGCTGGTGCAGGTTCGCGGACTATCACCGCCGGTTCAGACTTTCACTGACCCCGGGCAATGTTCATTGAACCACGTAAGTGTTGCGTATTCAACGCGGCAAAGCTAACGAATGTTTACTAGACGTGTACAAAAGAGCAACACGATGCAACAAGAGGTGGGTTAAGCCGTTTTTGCAGATTTGGAAAACCAAAACATCTAATGTTGCGGACTAATCTCATAAAATGAACATTGTGGTTCAAACTTTGGGAAAAACTTAACCTTTTCCTCATGTCTAATAACAACCTCGGGGTTCTGGAAAAGAACCGGCCCGAACAGAGCAAAACCAGCAAGCTGACCCAGGAAGACCGCTCGGCGACCATCGCCGTCACCCTTTTCCCGGTGTTGATTATTGCTGCGGCGCTATTTGGATTCTTCGTGCCCGACGTCGCGAAGAGCATCGTGCCCGCAGTCAACCCGCTGCTGATTGTCATTATGTTCTGCATGGGTCTGACGCTGAGGCTCGAAGACTTCAAACTCGTTTTCACCCGCCCTCTTCCGGTGCTGGTTGGCGTCGTTGCGCAGTACGTCATCATGCCGCTGGTTGGTTGGGGCGTTTCCAGCCTGCTTGGCTTGCCCCCAGAAATCGCCGCTGGCGTTATTCTGGTTGGCTGCGCGCCCGGTGGTACGGCGTCCAATGTCGTCGCTTATCTGGCTAAGGCCGACACCGCGCTTTCAGTGACGATGACCTCCATCTCGACGCTGTTAGCCCCGATCTTCACCCCGATCCTGACGCTGCTGCTGGCCGGACAGTACATGCCGGTTGACGCGAAGTCGATGGCGTTGTCGATCGTCCAGATCGTTCTGATCCCGGTTGTCGGTGGTCTGGTCGTCCGCACGCTGCTGCCGAAGGTAGTCACCCCGGTGCTGCCCGCAATGCCGTGGCTATCCGTTGTGGCGATCTCCCTGGTTGCGACGGCTGTCGTCGGTAACTCCGTAGATCAGCTGGTCAAGGCTGGCTGGATCATCTTCCTAGCCGTCATCTTGCACAACATCCTCGGCTACCTGCTGGGCTACGGCCTGGGCAAGGTCACCAAGCGAGGCGAGCGCGCTAGCCGAACGATATCCATCGAGGTCGGTATGCAGAACTCCGCGCTCGCTGCGGGTTTGGCCGTCCAGTACTTTAGCCCTGCGGCAGCTCTGCCGGCCGCCGTGTTTTCGGTCTGGCACAACCTTTCCGGCGCACTGCTCGCGATGTTCTACCGTCGCAGCGCCAACAAATACCTGGAAAACACTGAAAACTAATTAACTAAATAAGAAAGCCTCGGTGACGAGGGCTTTCTTATTGTGTAGAGAATTTTCCTGCTCGATCATCCTGCGAGCGGGCCGCATTCTGTGCGCGGGCCCTGATAGTCGCCAGATCGCAGAAGTATGGAACCACCTTCGCGAGCGATCTGCGTGTATCCGGTGGCGAGCGCCTTGTCGTATTCGTCTTGGGCGGTGATCGACTCGTCGACGGGGTGGGGTAGCTCGTCTGCGTGCAGGACGATGAAGTCCGGTTTTGGGGCCTCGACTCCCGGCACGGTGACCCGCGTCCTGTCGGTCAGGTGCGGCACGAATCTTTCGGAGGCGGTAACGCAAACATTGTCCGGGATCTGGGAGATGATCTTTTTCTTGTTGGCCACTTGCTCGCGCAGCTGCGGCGGCCTGTCGAACATGGTGCCGAGCGGGAACATGTCGTTGTTGATTCCCGTGCTCAAGACGGCCTGAGCGAGAAGAATCGCTGCGGCCAGCCAGGTCGAGACCTTACGAATTCGATCTTTGGCGATCAACTTGGCTAAAACCGGGATCACGGCCATCGTGATGATCGTCCAAACCGGCGCGTTGTAGTGGTATTCGGTGGTCCACAGCGACTCGCGGTCGGCTAGGAAGCGCTGCAAAACGATTGGCATGGCAACCAAGCTGAACTTAGAAAACAGTGGCAAAAACCCGAGTGGTATGAGCAGGGCGAGCAGCGTCCTGGTCTTGTCGAACGGCAGGAAGAGCGCTTTGAGGATGGCGACCGGCCCCTCCTCTAAGACGCTGTATTGCCAATAGCCAAAGCCGTCACCGAACGCCGGGACGATGACCATCGTAACCAAAAAGAACGCGACGAAACCGATTGCCGCAAGCGCGATTCCCTGCTTCCGCGGCTTGCGCAAAGCCCGGATGAACCCGAGCATGAAAACACACGCGCCCATGTCCTCGCGCACCAAAAGCAACAGCAGGCAGGAGGCGAAAAGCTGCCTGTCTCGCGGATGCTCTTCATCTAAAGAAAGCGCCGCCCATGCCAGCAGCGGCAGTGCGAAGGCGATCTCGTGAAACTCGAAATCCGCCATCGCCTGCAGGGGCCAGCCGAAGGCGTAAATCGCGGTGACCAGCGCAGCCAGTATGCCGGGCAGCTTGCGCCTGGCAAAAACCCAAACCAGCCAGATCGATGCGGCCATCAGCACGGATTGCACGATTAGCAGCACGCGTGGATCGTCCCAGATCCAATAGAGAGGGGTGATGAGAATCAAGATCGGGTGGAAGTGATCGCCAAGCAGGTTAAAATCGATGCCCTTCAGCGGCGAGTACGGCGGCATGAAGTGGGCGTAATGGCGGATTGCCTGGTCGAAGATCCCGACGTCATAGCCTGCGGTCTTGAAGTCGACGTGGCGGATGACTGAAAGCCAACAATAGGCGCTAAACGCGAGGAGGGTAATTATCGCCCCGCTCCACCGCCACAGATTGTTCTTCAAGGATGAAGTTTGCATCCCTCAATATTAGGGCCAATGAATAACAGCGAAATAAAGCAAAGAGTTCGCCCGTGCAACACCCAAGTTCTTCCGGCATGTTTAGTCGGTGGCTAAAGTAGAAGGCAAAAGCTACTTGGAGGCAAGATGAGCGAACCGACCAATACACCGCTGACTCCGCCCGCACCGAGCACGGAGTTAAATCTTTCCGTGCCCGAGCCCCCGCAGCCGGTGGTGGCCGAGCAGGCAAGCTCGATAGCGCCGCCCGTCGACGAGGCGAAGAAGCCGGAGCTGGATCGTAAGGTGGATTCTTTCGTTGATTCCTTGCTTAGCGAACAGATCGGCAGTCCCAACTTCGCGGCTAAGGCCGACGTGGTTCGGGCCATGGGCGACGCAGATATTCGTCGCGCTGCCGAGGCCTCCAACAGGTTGCTGGACACACCAATCCAGGAGGTCAATTCCGGTGGCATCAGCGAAGTCAGCCAAGTCGGTCAGAGCCTGGTTGAACTGCGTCGCGTTGTTGAGGAGCTGGATCCGTCTGCCGTCTCCAAGCCCAAGCGCAAGATCCTTGGCATCTTCCCGGTCGGTCAGAAGGTGGAGGACTACTTTCGCAAATACCAGTCCAGCCAGCAGCATCTGAACGCCATCCTGCACTCGCTTCGTTCCGGCCAGGACGAGCTGACCCGCGACAACGCCAGCCTGAACATGGAGAAGGTGCAGCTGTGGGAAACGATGGAGCGTCTCAACCAGTACATTTACATGGCCGGGCAGCTGGACGAGCAGTTGAGCGCAAAGATCGAGGAGCTGAAATACTCCGACCCGGCTAAGGCCGACACGCTGAGCAAGGATGTCTTGTTCTACGTGCGACAGAAGCATCAAGATTTGATGACGCAGCTTGCCGTGTCCATCCAGGGTTACCTCTCGATGGACATCATCATTAAGAACAACATCGAATTGATCAAGGGCGTGGATAGGGCGTCGACCACCACGGTATCCGCACTTCGAACTGCCGTCCTCGTTTCGCAAGCGTTGGGCAACCAGAAGCTCGTGCTTGACCAGATCACCGCGCTCAACCAGACCACCAGCTCCATGATCGAAACCACCAGCGAGATGCTGAAAAACAACTCCGTTGGCATTCAGCAGCAGGCGGCCAGTTCGTCGATCGGCATGGAGAGCCTGCAGAAGGCTTTCGAGAACGTCTACGAGACGATGGACTCCATCGACAACTTCAAAGTGGAGGCCCTCAAGACAATGGAGCAGACCATCGGTACGCTCGAGAGCGAGGTGTCCAAGTCGCGGTTGTACCTGGATCGGGCAAGACGCTCGGAGAACAACCGCGTCATCGCCAACCCGCTCGACGTCCCCGAGCTCGACAGGTAGGCAGGCGAGGAAGGAATATAAATGGGTCTGTTTGATTGGCTGAAGCCCAAACCACAGGCGGAGCCTGAGCCCGAAATGCCCGCTCCGCCCTCGAACGTAGACATTGAGCGCGCGCTTCGTAAGGCCGAGGAGATGGTGGAGAACAACCAGGTTTCGACGCCGGTGCTCGCCAGGGTGCTGCGGGTCACGCACCTGGTTAGGGGCATCCTGCCAAGGCTGGAAAATCTAGGCGTGTCCAGCGAGGAAGCCTACACGGTGGTGGCCACCGCCACCGAGTACCTGCCTGAATCGCTTGCCGGCTACCTGGCTCTGCCTCGTGACTGGGCCGACACCCGCCCGGTGGCAAACGGCAAATCCTCCCTGCTGCTGTTGATTGATCAGCTCGATCTGCTCGCGCTGACCACCTCGCGCATGGCGGACGCAGCCAACCGTCAGGACGCGGCGACCCTCGTCGCGCAGGGTGCGTTCCTGGACGCCAAGTTTGGCGGAAAGAATCTTGCTCCCACCAAACTCGACGACCCGGAACCGACGGCTAAGGCGTCCGGGCCGCTGGACATCGAATAAGCCGTGCAATCAGCGAAGACGAAGGGCAAAGACTTCTCCGTTGCGTTCGATAAACCGATCGACTCGGCGGTCTTGCGCAAGGATGCGTCTTTACAAAAGGCTCCAAACATTCCCCGCAGCCTAAATTTTCTACGGGCCATAAGCGTTCTCGCCTGTTTCGTTTCCGGCATGCTCGGCATCTGGTCGGCCGCGGGTTCGGATGAATTCGTCCAGTCTTTTAGCGATTCCGCGTCAAGCATCGTAGACGTCCAGACGGTGAAGTCTGACGTCTACACGGCTGACGCGTTGGCGGCGAAAAGCATCGTGGCGGACGAAAACGACGACTATCTGCAGCCGCTTCAAGAAGCCGCAGTCATGCTTTCTCAGCAGATGAGGGACGCGCAAGCCTCCGTCGCCTTGTCAAAACAGCTGCCGGGAGCGGCGGCCGAACTCGGCAAGCTTTCCGCCAGCGGCGACTCCCAGACTCTAAACCAGTCGAAGCAGTCTAACGATTCTGGGGTTGGCGCGGAGGCGAACGCCCAGGTAAACGCTCTTTCGGACAAGATAAGTTCGCTACCCAAGGGTTCCACGTACCGCTTCATGTGGCTTCTCATGCCAATAGCTGTGTTGATTTACCTCAACGTCCGGCACGCCCAGTTGACTCGCCGGGTGTTTAACCTCGGCTTGCTCCTTGCTACGCTGCTGAGCGCCGGGAGCATGTATCTGCTTGGCACCAGCGGCCAGGCTTCAGCGAGGATGGTCGGCACGGAGCACGAGCAGGCATACACGAGGCTTCGCATTGATAGTCAGACACTAAGCGATTTCGCCATCGCAAGATCTACCGGAAACCGCGCGGTGGCGGCTGCGAGCCTCGACGCCGGAGCCCAGGAGATCTCGGAGGACTGGTCGAGACAGATCGAAGACATTTCTGCTGGGGTGCTCGTCACGGACACCAGCTTCGAGGTGCCATTCGACACCTACAAGGCTGCGCAGTCGAAGGCCGTCGAGGAGCCGAGCGCGCAGAATATTTCTGCAAGTGACGAAGCAGCAGACGCCCTGGCTACCAAGCTTTCGCAGAAGAGCGAATCGAGCAGATCTGAAGTGAGCGCACAGGCCGAAGACCAGCGACGGGCCAACAACCGAAATCGTCTTTTGGCCGTTGGGCTGAACGCTGCTGCCATGCTGCTCGCCGGGTGGGGGCTTTCGCAGCCGCTGCGAAAGTACCTGCGATGAGTTACGCGTTGACCCCATCGGCCCCCGGAGCGATCGGGCGCGGGGCGTCGCCAATGGATAACCGCAAATACCTGATCGAGTTAGGCGAGTGGCTGGGGCAACGCCGGGCCGAACTCGACGAGCTGGACGCTGCCGCACAAAAGGGCAAGGATCCTGAACGCCTCGTTTCCGACATTGCGCTCGGGATGGCGCTCTGGCAGGCAATCAAGACCAGGTATCAACGGCTGCTTGCGATTTGGGACGGCGGCAGGGTCGGGCCCAGGCAGTGCGAGGAACTCGCCAACTTAACCTGGGGCAAGCTGGACGAGGCCGACAACACCGCGGCCAGCGGGCTATCGCTACCCGAGGCCTGCAAACTATCTGACGCGTTAACAGGCCAGTTGCGCCAGAACCTGATGATCGATCCATCCGGCAGCGAAGTGCTGGCCAGGACCCGCCAGATTCGCGCCGGGCTGGAACGAATCCGTGACCAACTAACTTTGACCTCTGGCGACGATCTGGTGCAGGCGCAGTCGCGGTTCCAAGAACTCGACGCAAGGCTTTCCGCCGTTCTCGAACGTTCGGGCAGGGGAGCCGACGTGGGCGGTCTGCTGGGGCCGCTCGAAAACGATACCGCAAGGCTCGAACGCGACTTGATCGTCGGGGTTGCGAAGCATCAGAAGCGTCAACAGTTTGCTTCTCCGTCTGCGCAGACGGCCGTCGCTGTCAGAGACCGCCTAGCGCAGCGGAAGAAAGCTCTCGACCTTCTCGCACAAGAGGCGAGAGGTATTCCCGGCGCGCCCGATCTGGTGGTCCCGGACGTCGCCGTTTTAGGTTCGGTTCCCGAAGACGAGGAGGCGATCGAGCGCTACCTCAACAGGCTGCGTCGCCTCGAGTCTGCAATGGAACAGGTGGAGCAGGCCTATAAAGAAGCGCTGACTCCGTCGCCTGGTTTGGCGCAGCTGCAGGCAGGTTTGGACGCCATCGCGGACGCAATTTCTACCGGCTTGGTGAACAGCGATCAAAAATTGTCAGAGGTCGTCGATAGCCTAGATACAGCAGTCGAAAACTACCGTTGCTGGCTAGCCGAACGCAGCCGGCCTGGCGAGTGAAAGGAGGCCCCATGAGCGAACAAAAATGTACTCAGCCCGGTTGCCCGGGTTCAGTGGTCGACGGCTATTGCGACTACTGCGGGATGCCTCCTGGTGCCGCCGAAATTTCTATCGAAATGCCTGAGCCTATGCCGTTCAGAGCCCCGACTCGCAAAACCGTTTCGGCGCCGAACAAAGCTAGTCCGCGACAGAGCGGCCCGATGGGGGTCTCGATCGGCCCATGCCCGCAGTCTTATTGCCGAGGCGAGATAATCGACGGCTACTGCAACGTCTGCGGGCAACCTCCCGTTGTGCAGCAGGTGCCAAACGTGTTGGGTGCGCCGCTGGTGGGAATCTCCAGCGAGCAGCTCGGCACCGTCGCTATCGGCTCGGCAATCGCCGGCGAAGGAGACGACAAACACCCGCTTAGCTCGTGGCAGAGTAACCGAACGCGCATCGGTGCCGGAATCACCGTTGTACCGCCCTCGCCTACGTTCGATCCGCTGGACGCGGTTATGGATAATCCAGTCGTGCCCGAGGCACGCAGGTTCTGTTCTGCCTGCGGAAAACCTGTCGGGCGCGGGCAAAACGGCGCTGAGGGTGCTCAGGTAGGCACCTGCGATTCTTGCGGCACTTCATTCGATTTTCGTCCGGTGATCTCGCCGGGTGAGTTGGTGGCGGGTCAATACGAAGCGGTCGGCTGCCTCGCATACGGAGGCATGGGCTGGATCTACCTGGCTAGGGATAAGAACGTCTCCGACCGCTGGGTGGTGCTGAAGGGGCTGCTGAACGAATCCGACGCCGACGCCGCCGCATCCGCGAAGTCCGAGGGTAAATTCCTCGCCAAGGTAGAACACCCAATGATCGTCGAGATCTACAACTTCGTCGCGCACGAGGGCGCCCGCTACATCGTCTTGGAATACGTTCCGGGCCGCTCCATTACCGATCTGCTGAAGAAACGCAAGACTGAAAACGACGGCGTGCACGATCCACTGCCGCCAGACTGGGCGCTGGCTTACGTCATCGAGATCCTGCCTGCGTTCAGCTATCTGCACGATAGAGGCCTGCTGTATTGCGATTTCAAGCCCGATAATCTGATGCAGGTGCAAGATTCCCTCAAACTGATCGACCTTGGCTCTGTTCGGAGGGTCGACGACGACATCTCGCCCATCTACGGCACAGTTGGTTATCAGGCCCCGGAGGTCGCCGAGCAAGGCTGCTCCGTCGCCAGCGATATTTACACGATAGGCCGGGCGCTGCTGATGATGTGTACGGTCTTCCCAGGCTTCCAAACCGACTACGTCGACAAGCTGCCGCCCGCCGGCAAGATCCCGCAGCTTTCCCAAAACGACTCGCTGTACAGACTGGTGAAGCGGGCCTGTGCGCCCGAACCGACGGATCGGTTCCAGTCTGCCCAGATTCTGCGCGCCCAATGCTTAGGCGTGCTCAGGGAGGTCGCGGGCAGGGCGTCGGGAGGCGCTGCCATTACTTCACACGAATCGTCGCTTTTCACCACGCCCGATCTGCTTGACGAAACCGAAATCGATTGGCACATGCTGCCGCAGATCCGCGCGGACATCAACGACCCGATGCGCGAGTGGCTGACCAGACTGCCGACGAAAGACCCGTCCTCTCGGGCGAAGGCCCTCGCTAAGGCGCCGCAACGTAGTCCGGCAGTCGTCTTGGCGGAACTCGAACTGAATCTGCAGCTCGGTAAAACTCGTCAAGTAGAACGCCTGATCAGCGAACTGAAACGGCTCGACCCGTGGGACTGGCGGGCGGTGTGGATGCAGGCGATCTCGCACGTCCAAACCGGCAATTGGCACGAGTCCGTGGCCGCATTCAACACCGTTTACGGCCAGCTGCCGGGCGAAGTGGCGCCCAAGTTCGCCCTCGCTTTGGCCTGCGAGCGAGCCGGGATGAGTCAAGTTGCCGAACAGCTTTTTGCTATCTGTGCCAGCACCGATTCCGCTTATGTAGCCGCGTGCGCATTCGCGATCGCGAGGATCAGGCTCGCCAGAGGAGACGTCCAAGGCACCCTCGACGCGCTCGACTTGGTGCCAGCGAAGTCCAGGGGATTCTCCCTGGCAAGACAAAAGCGCACGAAGCTGCTTCTGGAGCGCGGTGAGAGTCTGCCAGATCTCGCACAGGCGCTAGAGGCTGTGGGCCATTCCGACCTAAGCGAAAAGGAGCGGGCGCGGTCCCAGGTGCGCATCCTTGAGGCCGCTTTGAAGAAGCTGGAAGAATCCGGGAGCCAGCCAGGCGTGCGCATCGGTGGGCAAATTGCGACGTTAAGAAACGTCCGATCACAGCTCGAGGCCGCATATCGGGCTGCGGCGTCTTGGACTCAAGACCGCAGTGAGAGAAATAGTCTGCTTAGTAAGGCCGACACGAAAAGAAAGTGGAGCCTGTTTTGAACGAGAATGAATGGCGGCAGCCGCCCTTGGTCGAAAAAGCGGACGTCGAGGTACAGCCCGAGCTTGAGGCCCATCTCGAACCAGGAGACCAGAGCGCGCCACGAGTATTTGAGAGCCAGCCCGCAAGCTGTCAGAGGTGCGGGGGAGCGATCGACGTCGACGGCTACTGCTCCAAGTGCGGTGCGAAGGCTCCGTCGATGTACGACCACGTTGAAATCCAGCCGCAAAGCTGGGTTGCGGGGGTCAGCGATCGTGGCCTTCGGCACGCAAAAAACGAGGACGGCATGCACGCAATTGCCAGCGACGAGCCAGGGTGCTGGGCGGCTCTGGTGGTTTGCGACGGCGTGTCCAGCGCGTCCGATTCCGACGTCGCCTCGAGGGCGGCCGCGCTGGCCGGAGCGAGCGCGCTTCAAGACCTGGCCAAAGATGTTCGAATGGTCGAGGAGAACTCCGTGCAGCTGCAGGCATCGTTCATCGCAGCCTGCGAAGCGGCAGGCGAGGCCGTGCTCGAAAATACCGGCCCCGAGGACACCAATCCGCCGTCCTGCACGGTAGCGATGGCGGCAATCCAAGATGGCTCGGTGATCGCCGGTTCGGTTGGCGATTCCAGGGTCTATTGGGTCCCCGAAAACGGCGAGGTGGAGCTGCTAAGCATCGACGATTCCATCGCCCAAGAACATATTGCTGCCGGTGTCGCCCGAGAGATCGCCGAGTCTGGCCCTGATGCACACGTAATCACGCGTTGGCTCGGCAAAGACTGTCCGCAGATTCTGCCGGACGTCCACTTGATGCGTGCACAAACTAGCGCTGGTTGGCTAGTCGTCTGCAGCGACGGAGTGTGGAACTACGCATCCGAACCGGAAGACTTTGCTGTCGTCGTGCGCCAGATAATGGCTCAGGCTGACGGGCTCGCCGAGGGCACGAAGGACCTGATCCATTGGGCCAATCAGCAGGGTGGGATTGATAACGCGACGGCCGTCATCGCAAGGTTGGAGGGCTCGGCAGATCCGCTGGATATCCCTACCACGAAGATCGTGAGAAACGTGGAGCAGGCCTGATGGCGGTTTATTCTTCCGAGGTTTTCCAAAACGAGTTTCTGCCCGATGGCGGCACCGACGTAAACGCGATCGTGTCTATCACCGTCGACGATGCCGGAAAAGCGGGGTCTGATGGCGCGGCTGGTGAGATCATCATCATCGACTGCTCCGGCTCCATGGGCATGCGAACGATGGCGGCAGCGAGGTCGGCTGCAATTACCGCGATCGACAACATCCTCGACGACACCTACTTTGCCGTTGTCTCTGGCACCCACGAGGCATTCCTTGCCTATCCGGTCGTCCAATCCGGCCCCGGAATGGTAAAGATGGACGAGTTTACGCGTCAGCAGGCCAAGGTCGCTGTGTCTCGGCTGATTGCAGACGGTGGCACGGCGATCGGTAAGTGGCTGAACCTGACGCGGGCACTGTTTTCGTCGATGGGCGATATCTTCAGCCAAAAACATGCGCTGCTGCTAACTGATGGCGCTGACGAACACGAGACGCCGGCCCAGCTCAACGCCGCCATCGAGGCCTGCCGTGGTCAGTTCCAGTGCGATTGTCGTGGCGTAGGAACCTACTGGGTGGTTTCGGAGATCCGAAAAATTTCGAATGCGCTGATGGGCACGCTTGGTTTCATCTCCGATCCGAACCGCCTGAGCGAGGAGTTCGCTTCGATCATGCAGGCGTCCATGAACCGAGGCGTTTCCGAGGCTAATTTGCGAGTGTGGACTCCTCAGGGGGCTCAACTGCTTTTTGTGCGTCAGGTTTCTCCCGAGGTCGACGACATGACCAACAAGGGCAGGGCGGTTAGCCAGCTAGTCGTCGAGTATCCGACGGGAGCCTGGGGCGACGAAACCCGCGAATACCACGTAAGCGTGCGGATACCCGCCAAAAATATCGGGATGGAGCAGTTGGCCGCGCGTGTGCAGTTGGTGGTGGACAACCAGCCGAAAACGCAAGGGCTGGTCAAGGCTATTTGGTCTCAGAACGATAGCCTCACTGCCCAAATAAACAGCGAGGTGGCGCACTACACTGGTCAGACGGAGCTGGCCCAGACAATTCAGGAGGGGTTGGCTGCTAGAAAGGCCGGCGATCTTTCGACCGCCACGGCTCGGTTGGGCAGGGCGGTGCAGCTTGCAGACCAGACCGGAAACGACGAAGCCGCAGAAAAACTGTCTCGGGTGGTCGACGTCGTCGACATCAGCACCGGAACCGTTAGGTTGCGTCAGCAAGTAAACAAGGCTGATGAAATGGCTTTAGACACCGCATCAACGAAGACGACTCGCATACGTAATCGTGGCAAAGACGAACAGCAGCGGCCATAATTGGCCTCGGAGGGACAAATGAGCAACGACTTTGAGAGCAAGGACACCGGCCAGTGCCCTAAGTGTGGCGTTTTCCTGACCGGTGAGGAGTCCTTCTGTATGACATGCGGCTACGACTTGAATCAGTCGGAAGAAACCGGCGACCTGGGGCTTTGGGAGTCCCCGAAACCCGCCAGTGAGCCCGACGAAGAACCAGCTCAGATCGAGGAGAAGCCGAGAACTAAGTGGGTGGCAGAGGTGTGGATCGACCCGGAGTGGTACCGCACCCAGTCCAGCCCCGACCAGCTGCCGTCACCGGGTCAACCCGAAATCATCGGGCTGCACGAGGACGTGATTGCGATCGGGCGTCCGACTGCCGAACAGCCGTCTCCCCAAATCAACTGCGCAACCGATTCGGGCGTTAGTCGTCAGCACGCGCGCCTGATCAGCGATGGCAAGCGTTGGTGGGTGGAGGACGCCGGAAGCTCGAATGGGACGTTCGTGGGCGTCATAGATCAGACGTTGCCTGCCGAGCCGATCACGGGACGAGTCGAGATCTGCCCGCACCACCGCGTCTATGTCGGATCTTGGACTCGAATCGTGGTTCGCGCAGCTTTGGTGCAAGAATCTGATCTGTGAAAAACAAAGACCTGAACGAAAACCAGCTAGCCAACGACACTTTTGCCGCTAGCGCCGCTTCCGAGCGAAATGGTTCGACAGGTCGACATAGTCAGCCGAAATACGCCGACTACGGGACGGGAAACTACGCGATCCTCGTGGCGATCATGTGCATTATCGTGATCCTGAGCGGCATCGGTGGGGCAAAGGGCGTCGTATTTACTATCGGTGGCTTCGACATCATCACCGACGGAGCCTTCTTCATGTTCCCAATCGCCTACATCATGGGTGACACCGTAACTGAGCTGTACGGCAAGAAGGCGGCAACCAGAGCTGTTGCCATGGGTTTCATCACAAACGTCATCGCCGCGCTCATCTATTGGGTGATCATCATCCTTCCCGGCTTCAGCGACGATTACGGCATCGAGAAACAACACGGCATCGAGGTCGCTCTCGGGCCCGTCTGGCAGATCGTGCTCGCCTCCATGACAGGTTTCGCAATCGGCCAGACTGCAAACTCGGCGATCATGTGGTTCGGTAAAAAGCGCCACCTGGAGCGTCGCCTAGTTAGACGTTTGATGTCGGCAACCGGTGTCGGCGAGCTGCTGGACACCATCGTCTTTTGCACCATTGCCGCCAGTGCTATCGGCATCTCGACGGTGGGGCAGTGGGCCAACTACACCATCTTCGGTTTCCTTTGGAAGATCCTTGTGCAGTACGCGATGATGCCCGTAACCGTAACCCTGATTAAGTGGCTGAAGAAGCGTGAACCGACTTACGCGAACGCCGAGTAGAAGGCGTGTAGTTGCTCGCTGGTGGCTACACCTGCTCATTTTGGAGTAGAGTTAGGCCGCGCTATTAGGAGGCATAGATGCCAGGAATCGTTATTTTGGGAGCCCAGTGGGGCGACGAAGGTAAGGGCAAGGCCACGGACGCAATCGGCGACCGGGTCGATTTCGTCGTTCGCTATTCGGGCGGTAACAACGCGGGGCACACCGTGGTGGTTGGTGACGAAAAATTCGTCATGCATCTGCTGCCTGCGGGCATTCTGAACCAGAACGCCACCACAGTCATCGGTAACGGCGTCGTCATCGACCCGGATGTGTTGGCCGAGGAGCTTGATGCTCTCGCTCAGCGGGGCGTCGAGGTCAGGCACCCGCTACTAAGCGCTAACGCCCACATCATCACGAAGTACCATCAGGTGCTCGACCGGGTCACCGAGCGGTTCGCGGGCAAGAAGAAGATCGGCACCACCGGTCGTGGCATCGGCCCGACCTATTCAGACAAGGTTAACCGCATCGGCATCCGCGTCCAGGACCTGCTCGACGAGCAGATTCTGCGCGACAAGGTGGAGGCGAGCCTTGAGCAGAAGAACCAGCAGCTGGTGAAGATCTACAACCGCCGCGCTATTGAGGCCGAACCGATTATCGAGAGCCTGCTTGCCCACGGCGAGCGCTTCAGGCCGTACGTCGTGGACACTTCTAGGCTCATCAATAAGGCTTTGGACGAGGGAAAGACCGTCCTGTTCGAGGGCGCTCAGGCGCACCACCTGGACATCGACTACGGCACCTACCCGTACGTCACCAGCTCTAACCCGACTGCCGGTGGCGTCTGCACCGGAACCGGCGTAGGCCCTCGCCGCATAGATCGCATCATTGGCATCGCTAAGGCCTACACCACTCGCGTGGGTGAGGGACCGTTCCCGACCGAGCTGCACGACGAGGTTGGCGAGAGGCTGCGTCAGCTTGGCGGCGAGTTCGGTGCCACCACGGGGAGGCCGCGTCGCTGCGGTTGGTTCGACGCGCTGGCCACCCAGCAGGCGGTCATGACTAACTCTTGCACCGACATCTACCTGACGAAGCTCGACATTCTGTCGGGTTGGGACGAGATTCCGGTTTGCGTCGGCTACGACATCGAGGGCACCGTCATCGATCACTATCCGCTGACTCAACGCGAGTTCCAGCTCGCTAAGCCCGTCTACGAGATGCTGCCCGGCTGGAGCGAGGACATTTCCGGAATCCGCGATTTCGACGATCTGCCGGCAAACTGTCAGGCCTACGTGCATCGCTTGGAAGAGCTGATGGGCTGCAGGATCAGCGGTATCGGCGTCGGCCCGGGTCGCGACCAGGCGATTATCATCAACGATCTGGTCTAATCGATTTTTACCCGTCAAACACCAAAGGCCCGCCTGTTCCGATTAACTTTCGGATAGCGCGGGTTCTTTTGGTTAGATTGGTTGTATCAGCCGACGAGAGGTAAGCATTATGAGCCGCATGACTGCGTTTTTACTAGCACTTTTGGGTCTGGTCGGAGTTGCCGGAATCCATCGCTTCTACACCGGCAAGGTGGCCACGGGAATCTTGTGGCTTGTGACTGGGGGGCTATTCGGAGTCGGCACGGTCATCGATATCATTCGAATCGCTGTCGGTGGTTTCCCAACGAAAGACGGCCAGCGGCTGCAGTAGAACTTAAAAACGGCGGGTAAGCAAAATGCTCACCCGCCGTTTGTTTGTCTTTAATTACTTCTTAGCGATGTTGCCCTGTACATCAACGAAGAAGGAGTTCAGGTTGTCACCTCGGGCGTCGTTGAAGTCGATCTCGAAGCCCAGTTTGCCGTCCTCTTCATCAAAATCGGCCTCGTCTAGGAACTTGCCGCCGTCGGCAGCCTGGCCCTGAGCATTCTCAATGGCCTCAGCCAGAGTGATGCTGTCTTTGATCTTCTGATCCTTCGCATCGGCGATTTCGCGCTCGTTCTCGATTACGGTGCCGTTGAGCATTACGTCGTACTCAACCTTCTCGTTACCCTCGAGAACAGCTACCTCCCAGTGGCTGTTGTCCTCGGTGGAGACGGATAGCGCGACGCCGTCCTTAACCTCTTCAGCCTTCTTGATGGCATTGAGAGCGCCGTCGGTGTCGAGCTGGTTGGTGGTGTCCGGGGTCTGGGCGCCGGAAGATTCGGTCTTTGAGGCGACCGCGGAGTTAGCCTCAGTGTTTGCGCCTTCGTCGGAGCAGCCGGTCACGGTGGCTGCGAGTAGTGCAGCGCAATTTGCGGATGTGATCTTTAGTTTGCTCATACAGCATTGTCTCTAGTTATTTTGAGCTAATCAAATAATGGTATAATTGCATGTGTCTACGGCTCTAATTTGTGGTGACAAATTTCCGCCGCCGATTGTAAAGAAGGCGCGTTGAAAATTGCGCTTAGCTATTTAATAAGGAGCATTGTGACTACAATCGCGCAGCATATTGTTGAAACGCTAAAGGATAGCGGCGTCGAGAGGGTCTGGGGTGTCGCCGGAGACTCCCTGAACGGCCTTACGGATGCCATTCGCCGCACAGCCGGCATCAAGTGGGTGCCGGTTCGTCACGAGGAGGCTGGGGCTTTCGCTGCAAGTGCGGAAGCCGCCACCACTGGGGAACTCGCGGTGACGGTCGGATCTTGTGGTCCCGGTAACCTGCACTTGATCAACGGCCTGTACGACGCCAACCGGTCTCGAGTTCCGGTGCTAGCCATCGCCGCACATATTCCTCACGACGAGATCGGCGGTTCGTACTTCCAAGAGACCCACCCCGAGATCATTTTCCAGGAGTGCTCGGTTTATTGTGAGCTGGTCTCGATGCCGGAGCAGATGCCCAGGATCCTGCGGTCGGCCATGCGCGCAGCTTTAGACAAGAGGGGAGTGGCTGTGCTGGTCATCCCCGGCAATGTGCTGCTATCCGAAACCGACGCAAAACCCGAAAAGATCGAAAGCGCCCCGTTCCGCGCTGCCCCCGCGGACGATCAGCTGGATGAGGCCGCAAAGATCCTCAACTCTTCCAAGAAGATCTCGATCCTCGCCGGAGCAGGTTGCCAGGGCGCACACGACGAAATCATCGAGATCGCCGATAAGTTGCAGGCACCGATGGTGCACTCGATGCGCGGCAAGGAGTGGGTGGCATACGACAACCCGTTCGACGTCGGCATGACAGGCCTTCTTGGCTTCACGTCCGGTTACAACGCGCTTAAGGAATGCGACACCCTTCTCGTGCTCGGCTGCGATTTGCCGTACCGGCAGTTCTATCCGCAGGATGCCAAGGTTATTCAGGTCGACATCGATGGCCAGCACATCGGTCGCCGCGTCGACGTCGATCTGCCACTCGTTGGCACCGTGAGGGATACCGTCCAGGCGCTGCTGCCGAAGCTAAAGGGCAATAAATCTTCTGCCCACTTGAAGTCCATCCAGAAGGACTATGCAAAGTCCTCCAAAGACCTGAAGTCGCTCGCGAAGCCCACCAAGCGCGGAAAAATTCACCCGCAGTTCCTCGCCGACCTGCTCAACACCTACGCAACCGACGACGCAGTTTTCATCCCCGACGTCGGCTCGCCGGTAATCTGGGCCGCCCGCTACATCGACGTGAACGGCAAGCGCAGAATCATCGGCTCGTTCAACCACGGCTCGATGGCAAATGCCATGCCGATGGCGATGGGCGTTCAGGCGGCGTTCCCATCCCGCCAGGTAATCGCGATGTCCGGTGACGGCGGTCTGTCGATGCTGCTCGGAGACCTGCTCTCGCTCAAGCAGAACGGCCTTCCCGTGAAGATCGTGGTGTTCAACAATTCGTCGCTGAATTTCGTCGAGCTGGAGATGAAGTCCGCGGGCTACGTTAACTTCGCAACTGACCTGCAGGATCCGAATTTCGCCGATATCGCCAACGCTGTTGGCCTGAAGGGCTATCGCGTTGAGAAGGGTGGACAGCTGGAGAAGACCGTCAAGGAATTCTTGGCCCACGACGGTCCCGCGGTTCTGGACGTAATCACCGACCGCCAGGAGCTGACCATCCCGCCGACCCTAGAGCTGGATCAGGTCAAGGGCTTCTCACTCTACGCGATGCGTACCGTGCTCTCCGGCAGGGGATCGGAACTTATCGACATGGCTAGGACAAACCTTCGTCAGCTTCCGAACCTGTTTTAAAAAAAGAGGTTCCAATAATCGAAAAGTATCCGCCATGGCAGCGCTCAGTTATGCATGTGCTGCTCTGTTTCGCCTAGTCGCATTCGAGGATGGGTGAATTTTAAGGGTAAGGGCTTAGTAATAGGCGCTAGGATATGGCCCGTGAGCAACCTAATTGTTTTGGTTTTGGGCTCAGGTGGCCGCGAGCACGCGCTGGTTCGCGGCTTGGCTGCAGACCCAACCGTCGCGCAGATACACGTCGCCCCAGGCAACCCAGGCTGCGAGGATTTGGCGACCAACCATGAAATCGACCCACTGGATTCGCAAGCGGTAGTCGAACTCGCCCGTGAAGTCGAGGCCAGTTTCGTTTTGATCGGTCCCGAGGCCCCGTTGGCAGCAGGCATCAGCGACGCTTTGCGCCAGGCCGGAATTCCGGTTTTCGGCCCGTCGAAGGCAGCAGCTCAGCTGGAGTCGAGCAAGTCGTTCGCCAAGCGCGTCATGGAAAAGGCTGGTGTCCCGACCGCGGGTTACGTGGATTGCAAGAGTCCGGAGGACGTCGGGGTTGCGCTGGAGAAGTTCGGTGCGCCATACGTCGTTAAGCACGACGGTCTGGAGGCAGGCAAAGGTGTGCTGGTCACCAACGATCTCGAAGAGGCCATCAAGCATGCGACTAAAGCTGACGAAGTGGTGATCGAGGAATACCTGGAGGGCCCGGAGGTTAGCCTGTTTTTCGTCACCGACGGCCAGACTGCGCTGCCGATGATGCCCGCTCAAGATTTCAAGAGGCTCTTAAACGACGACCGCGGCCCCAACACCGGCGGCATGGGTGCATACACTCCGTTACCCTGGCTGGACGACGACTTCGTCGACCAGGTGCAGCGAGAGGTTGCTGACCCGGTGCTAGCCGCCATGCGGGACGCCGGAATGCCATTCGTGGGTCTGCTTTACGTCGGCCTCGCCGTCACCAAGGATGGCCCCAAGGTGATCGAGTTCAACGCCAGGTTTGGCGATCCGGAGACGCAGGTACTGATCGCCACGCTCGTCACGCCGCTGGGGCAGCTGCTCTACTCCGCTGCCACCGGCAAGCTTGCCGAATTTGGCAGGATGATCTTCGAGGGCGCCGCGGTCTGCGTCGTAGTCGCAGCAGAAGGTTACCCGGTTGCACCCAAGAAGGGCGGCCATCTGGATCTGCCCGCCGACACCGAAACTGCGCACGTCATCCACGCTGGAACCGCGCGAGATCCTGAAGGCGACATAATCGCCAACGGTGGCCGCGTGTTAACCGTGGTGGGCCTAGGAAAGGACGTCCCCGCAGCCCGAAACGCCGCCTACAATCAGCTAACCGAAATCGAATACGCCGACGCAATCTGGCGCACGGATATCGCCAGCGACAAGAAACTGAGCGGCGCAGCCAGCAACCGTCCGGTCTAGAAACTAAGGGAACCAATGTCTATCGAAAACGTACTCGCGAGCCGTTACGCAAGCGCACAGATGATCAACGTCTGGGCGCCAGAAGCTAAAATCATCGCTGAGCGCAAGCTCTGGATCGCTGTTTTGCAAGCGCAACGCGATCTGGGCGTCGACTTTGGTGGCGACGATCCGAACAAGGTGATCGATGCCTACAGCGCGGTCGTCGACCAGGTGGATACGGAGTCCATCGCCAAACGGGAGCGCGTGACTAGACACGACGTGAAGGCGCGAATCGAGGAATTCAACGCGCTTGCCGGCTACGAGCACATTCACAAAGGCATGACTAGCCGCGACCTGACGGAGAACATCGAGCAGCACCAGGTGCTGGAGGGGCTGAAGATCGTTCGTGACCGCACTGTTGCTGCGCTCTCGCGAATCGCGCAGCGTGCCGTGGAGTACACCGACCAGCCGATCACCGGACGCACCCACAACGTTGCGGCCCAGGTGACGACTCTCGGCAAGCGTTTCGCCAATGCCGCCGACGAGTTGCTGATTGCTTTCCATCGAGTCGAGGAGCTGCTGGACCGCTACCCAGCGCGCGGCATCAAGGGCCCGGTCGGCACCAGCCAGGACATGCTCGATCTGCTCGGTGGAAACGCCGACAAACTTGCCGAGGTGGAGCGCCGAATCGCCGACGAACTCGGTTTCAAAAATATCTTCACTGCAACCGGCCAGGTGTACCCGCGCTCGCTTGATTACGACGTGCTTTCCGCTCTGACCCAGGTCGGTGCAGCGATGAGCAGCCTGGCAACCAGCATTCGTCTGATGGCTGGCAACGAGCTTGTCACGGAGGGGTTCAAGCCTGGCCAGGTTGGCAGCTCTGCCATGCCGCATAAGATGAATACCCGAAGCTGCGAACGCGTCAACGGCATGATGATCATTCTGCGTGGTTACGCGAACATGGCGGCTGATTTGGCCGGCACCCAGTGGAATGAGGGAGACGTCAGCTGCTCCGTGGTTCGCCGCGTCGCGCTGCCCGATGCCTTCTACTGCATCGACGGCATGTTCGAAACGTTCATCACCATCATCGACGACTTCGGTGCATTCCCCGCCGTCATCAATGCCGAGCTGAGCCGCTACCTGCCGTTCCTGACCACCACCAAGGTTCTGATGGCTGCGGTCAAGAAAGGCGTTGGCCGCGAGGATGCCCACGAGGCAATCAAGGAGAACGCAGTGGCCGTGGCGCTCGAGCTGCGCGAGAAGGCTGTCGAGAACGATCTGTTCGACAGGCTCGCGAAGGATTCTCGCGTCGGCCTAAGCCGAGATGAGCTCGACCACCTGGTTAGCGTTCCGCTGGAGCTCACTGGAGCCGCGGGCGCCCAGGTGGCAAAGATTGCCGAGCAGGTCGAAAAAATCGTCGACGCGTACCCGAAGGCGGCGGCCTACAAACCGGGGGCCCTGCTCTAGTCGGCTTCTGAGACTAGCTGGGACAGATCCTCAAGCACCTCTGCGGGGGAGATGGAGTTGGGGGTCTTGTACCAATCCAATTCAAAATTGCATCGTGAGTGGCTCGCCAGGAAATCCTCGTATTTCTGGGCGAGCTGCTCTTGTATCCCGAGGCTGATGGCCCAAGACGCATCTTGTGAGAAGCTGCGGGTCAGCGAGCCAGGCTTGAGCTTCTGATCGAGGGTCTGCTGCTTGAATCTTTCCAGGTGTTTGGCGACCGCTTCCATAGATTCGGGTCGATACCAGCTGCTGCCCAGGGAAGCCACAACGCCGCCCGCGGCTGCCAGCGCTATCGCGCCGATCAAACCGAACATGCTGGAGGTGGTCAGCCAATCGAAGATCATCGCGGCGGTTAGCACCAACCCGGCAAGCAGCAGGACGCCACCGATAACCCCCCAGACGCTGCTTCTGGGCTCGTCGCCTTCCACCCAATCTTTCTTTCGCAGCTCTTCGATCAGTTGTTTGTGAGCCAGCTCGAGCGGTTTATTGGCAGACAGCAACATCCTCGAGTGCGTGACGGAGTCTTTGCCCGCAAACGGCGCCTCGACGAGTGTGCGTTCGTAGGGCAGAAGCTGATCATCCGCGTCGGCGACCTTAGTGAAGACCCAATCTCGCCAGGAATCCTTACGCTCGTTGAGCGGTGAGATGCACAAGTAGCCCCTCGTAGCTAGATCGATTAGCGATAGGTTTACGTCCTTAGCGGAGACGCCCTGGCCGTTAAGCGTGCTCACCATCGCCGGCGTGGTATCGGCTGGTGGACGGTGTGCGTCCGGCAGCATCTGCTTGAGGCGGTTAGTCAGCTCGTGCCTGTTGAATTCGCGTCTGGCGACGATTCGTGGGCGAATTGCTCGGCGAACCATGACGGTCAGAACGACGGCGGCTAGCAGAAACACCAGTCCGATCACCAATACGATGATGTCGAGTCGCATATCGAGTCTCCTTATCAGGTCAGGAAACAGTCTAGAACCCTCGAATGACAATTTTGTGGGTGCTCAGCGTACAATATCTACTATGAGCCAGTATTCCGATCTCGGATTGCCGCTAATCAACGCAGGAAAGGTTCGCGAGCTTTATCAGCTGCCCGATCCGGAACGCATGTTGATGGTGGCTACGGATAACGTTTCTGCCTTCGATTACATCCTCGACACCAAGATTCCTGGCAAGGGTAAAGTTCTTACCCAACTTTCGCTTTGGTGGTTCGAGCAAATTCCGATGGCTAATCATCTGATCTCGACTGACGTCCCAGAACTTGTCGAGGGCAGGGCGATGGTCGTCGAGAAGCTGCAGATGATTCCGGTAGAAGCCGTGGTTCGCGGCTACCTTACCGGGTCTGGGTGGGTCGAATACCAGGCCTCGAAGACTGTATGCGGCATTCCGCTGCCCGATGGCTTGAATGATGGCTCTAAGCTGCCAGCGCCGATCTTCACTCCAGCGGCTAAAGCGGAATACGGCGAACACGACGAGAACATCAGCTACGGCCAGTTGGTCGAGCTGGTGGGCGAAAAGACTGCAGCCGAGCTGCGCGACGCCAGCATCTCGATTTACAAACTGGCGGCAGCCAAGTGCGAAGAAAAAGGTCTGATCCTGGCTGACACCAAGTTTGAATTCGGTCGCCGTGAAGACGGCACCCTGGTGCTCGCCGACGAGGTTCTGACCCCGGACTCGTCCCGCTACTGGGACGCCGAAGACTACGCTGCTGGCAAGCTGAAGAGCTTCGACAAGCAGTATCTTCGCGACTGGCTGAGCAAGGACTCCGGCTGGGACAAGAACTCTACGCCGCCGCCTCTTCCCGAAGAGATCGTAACAGCCACTATCAACCGCTACCGGGACGCCTATTCCCGCCTAACAGGACGAGTACTTTAAGGTATAACCATGGGTTTTTTCAGCAGGTCTAAGTCGAACAAGTCGGCTGACAACAACAAATCTTCCCAGCAAGAGCAGGTTGCTCCGGGGCAGGTGTCGGAGACCGATCTAGCCAAGCGCGTCGTCGTAAACGTGATGCCAAAGCCAGAGATCCTCGATCCGCAGGGCAAAGCGGTCAGCGCCTCGCTTCGTCGCCTCGGTTACGAGGGCCTTAGCGTTCGCCAAGGCAAGCGCTTCGAGATCGAGGTCGACGGTGAGATCACGGACGAGCGTCTCGAGCAGATCAGGCACGCCGCCGAGACCCTGTTGACCAACACCGTCATTGAAAAGTTTGACGTCACCGTGGAGATGGCATGACAAAGATAGGTGTAATCACCTTCCCTGGTTCTCTTGACGATCACGATGCCTTGCGCGCGATCCGCCTTTCCGGGGGCACGCCGGTGCCGCTGTGGCACGCATCCGACGAACTGGGCGACGTCGACGCCGTGGTTTTGCCAGGAGGTTTCAGCTACGGAGACTACCTGCGCTGCGGCGCCATCGCCCGCTTCGCCCCAATCATGGACGAACTCATCCGTCAGGCGAAAGAGGGGCTGCCGGTCCTTGGCATCTGTAACGGTTTCCAGATGCTCTGTGAGACCCACCTGCTGCCGGGCGCGATGATCCGCAACGAGTCGATGAAGTTTATCTGTCGCCCCGAGCGGCTTCGAGTCGAGTCGGTCGACACCGTCTGGACCTGCAACTTCACACCGGGTCAGGAAATCGAGATCGCGTTGAAGAATGGCGAGGGTAACTTCCAGGCTGATGCCGATACCGTCAAACGCCTGGAGGACAACAACCAGGTTGTCTTCCGCTACCTGGATAACCCGAACGGCTCGGTCAACGACATCGCTGGCATCACTAACGAGCGTGGAAACGTGGTCGGGCTCATGCCGCATCCCGAGCACAGCGTGGAGACCCTCACCGGCTCGTCGACCGACGGCCTGGGCTTCTTCCAGTCTGCTCTGGCATTCCTGCAACGCGCGGCGAACTGATTTGGATGGCATTCGTGTTAGATACAGTTAACAACGCTAAGCAGACTCCCGACGCCGCCCAGCCTTGGGCTGAGCTCGGGCTTAAAGAGGACGAATACCAACGCATCCGCGACCTGCTGGGCCGCCGCCCAACCGGCGCCGAGCTGGCGATGTACTCGGTGATGTGGTCTGAGCACTGCTCCTACAAGTCTTCGAAGATTCACCTGAAGAAGTTCGGTGTGGTGGGTAAGGAAACCCCGATGGGGCCGCTGCTCGCAGGCATCGGCGATAACGCCGGCGCCGTTGACGTCGGCCAGGGCTACGCGGTTACCTTCAAGACCGAGTCGCACAACCACCCTAGCTATGTGGAGCCGTATCAGGGCGCCGCAACGGGTGTTGGCGGCATTGTCCGAGACATCTTGGCAATGGGTGCGCGCCCGATAGCCGTGATGGATTCGCTGCGGGTCGGTCCACTCGACGCCCCCGATACCAAGCGCGTGTTGCCTGGCGTCGTCGCGGGAGTCGGCGGCTACGGCAACTGCCTCGGCCTGCCGAACATTGGCGGTGAGACAGAGTTCGACCCGATCTACTTGGGTAACCCGCTGGTTAACGCCACCTGCATCGGCGTCATGCGTCACGATGACCTGAAGTTCGCGAAGGCTTCCGGCGTCGGCAACTACGTCGTTCTTTATGGCTCCGCAACTGGCCCCGACGGCATCGGTGGCGCCTCGATTCTGGCCTCGGAGACCTTCGAGGAGACCAGCAGCAGCAAGCGCCCGGCCGTGCAGGTCGGCGACCCCTTCATGGAGAAGCTGCTTATCGAGTGCACGCTCGAGCTGTTCCAGGCCGGCGTCGTCACCGCGCTCCAGGATTTCGGTGCCGCGGGCATTTCCTGCGCCACCAGCGAGCTGGCTTCCGCGGGTGACATGGGCATGCACTGCGAGCTCGACAGGGTGCCGCTGCGCGACGAGACTATGACTCCCGAAGAGATTCTGATGAGCGAGTCTCAGGAGCGCATGATGGCCATCGTTACTCCTGAGAACATCGACGAATTCATGGAGATCTGTCGCAAATGGGAGGTCTCCGCAACCATCGTCGGGGAACTCACCGAGGGCAACCGCTTGGTCATCGACTGGCACGGTGAGACAATCGTCGACGTCGATCCCCGCACGGTAGCCCACGAAGGCCCCGAATACGACAGGCCGCAGCGCCGTCCGGAATGGATGGATATGGTCATCGCCGACGACGCTAACGCGTTGCCGAGGGATAATGAGACCATCGCCGAGCAAGTAAAAGCCCTGGTAGCCTCGGCGAATCTCTGTTCCAAGACGTGGATCACCAACCAGTACGACCGCTTCGTGCGTGGCAATACTGTGCTAGCTCAGCCGGAGAATTCCGGCATGATTCGCATCGACGAGAACACTGGGCTCGGTATCGCGATGGCTACGGACGCGAACGGCCGTTACTCTTACCTGAACCCTTATTGGGGTGCGCAGCTTGCGCTTTCGGAGAGTTATCGTAACGTCGCAATGACCGGCGCGACCCCGGTGGCGATCACCGACTGCCTGAACTTTGGTTCCCCCGAGAACCCGGAGGTCATGTGGCAGTTTGTCGAGACGATCCTCGGTCTGGTTGACGCCTGCCGCGAGCTCGGCATCGCGGTCACCGGCGGTAACGTCAGCTTCTACAACAACACCGACGGGGTCGATATTCACCCGACACCGGCAATCGGCACCTTGGGCGTAATCCAGAATGTTGCGGATCGGATCCCGATGGGCTTCGCGAATGCGGGCGACGCAATCGTGCTGCTGGGCGACACCAAGTGCGAACTCGGCGGCTCCGCATGGACCCGCGTGATCCACGAGCACCTGGGCGGCACCCCGCCTGTGCCGAATCTGGACGCCGAGCAGAAGCTGGCGACCTTGATCAGGGAAGCATCCGAGATCCTGGTCAGCGCCCACGACCTCTCTGAGGGTGGCATCGCCATCGGCCTGATCGAAGCTTGCTGGCGAAACGGCTTCGGAGCCCACGTTAGCCTGCCTCACACCGGGCTAGACAACGTTGCGAATATGTTCAGCGAATCGCCCGCTAGGGCAGTCGTCACGGTAGCCGCAGACGATGTCGAGAAGCTTCACGAGCTCTGCGAGTCCATCGGCGTCCCGATGGCGCGCATTGGTATCGTAGCTCAGGGCAACAAGCTCAGCATCGACGGCATCTGCGAACTCGACCTCGACGAGCTACGCGAAGCCAGCGAGGCCACCATCCCGGAGGCAATGAAAGGCGTTTAAGTCAATAAAAATTGGCGGTGCTACTCGGTAGCGCCGCCAATTTTTTGTTTAAGCTCTCATTTTTCTCTGTCCACGCACTGCACCAGCAGCTGCGCGATCGGGGCTCGGGCCTCCTCTGATAGGCCGACCTCGTCCAGCGCCTCGTAGGCGGCCTTGACGTAGCCTCCGATCAGTTCGCCCACGTCGTCCAAAGCGCCACATTCCATGATGATATTCAGCGCGCGCTCGAGCGCGTCGGGGCTCATTTCGCGCCCGATTAGGGAGGCGAGCTCGTTGGCGTGCGGTGACTTCTCCATGGTTATGGCAAGCAGCACTGTCTGCTTGCCTTCCACGAGGTCCCCGCCAGTTGCCTTGCCGGTGACGCCTTCGTCTCCGAGGATGCCCAGCAGGTCGTCACGAAGCTGGAAA
Organism: Propionimicrobium sp. BV2F7; assembly: GCF_000510445.1. Lineage (NCBI taxonomy): Bacteria > Bacillati > Actinomycetota > Actinomycetes > Propionibacteriales > Propionibacteriaceae > Propionimicrobium > Propionimicrobium sp. BV2F7. Next base: position 376,112 of record NZ_AZIS01000005.1, read on the forward strand.
GCCTTACCCAGCGCTGAGCCGAAATCGCCTAGCTTGGCCAGCTCGCGTTCGCCGGCACCACCGGCCGCTGCGCCGAACTGCAGCGGACGCATCACGGTATAGCGGGATGTCTTGGCCTCTAGGACGAGCTCGGCCGATTCGCGAGCGCTCATCTCGTCCAAAAGTCCGAACTGGTTGGAGACATCCAGATACTGTCCGGCATTAACCTCGTTCTGGACCAGCCGCCAGTAGGGCAGCGCATCCGATAGGCGCTCCAGCCCGCAGCCGTAAACCAGGTCGTTCGCCAGCCCGAGCATGACGTCGCCGAGTACGATGGCCGACTGCCTGCCAAATTCTTCATTGCTCAGCTCGGCGAAATGCTTGTGCGCGCTCGGTTGGCCACGTCGCGTGGGGGAGTTGTCGATCAGGTCGTCATGTACGAGGATCCCGGCGTGCAGCATCTCGAAGCCGGCGCCCGCTGTGAGGATTGCATCCGGATTCTCTGGCTGGCCAGCGAAGGCGCTGTAACCCCAATACAAAAACGCGGGACGTAGCCGTTTGCCGCCCTCGTAGTAGCGAGTGGCAGCGTCGCTCAGCTCGCCGCATTTTGCATACAAACCCTTTAGGTCTTTGTCGGCTTGGGCAGCGGATTTTTTCAGGCGCACGGCGATGGCGTCACGGAAATCTTTCGAAGTGGGATCAACGGCATCGAAGCTCATAACCTGAAAGTCTAGCTGCATTCTTGGGCCTCTCGTCTAAGATATCGGACGTGACCGAACAACGCAGCATGACTACGGTTGCTCAGGTGCTCAACCAGAGCAACGGGCCGACCTACAGCTTTGAATTTTTCCCTCCCAAGACCGAACAGGGCACTTCAAACTTGATGCAGGCGGTCGAGGAACTCGAGCCACTCAAGCCAGATTTCGTCTCAGTTACCTACGGCGCTAGCGGAACCAACCGCGACCGCACTCTGGGCGTCACGGTTGAGCTGGCTAAACGAAGCAACCTGAGGGTTATCGGCCACATCACCTGCACCGCACAAAGCGTAGACGAGGTCAAGCGGGCGATTGACGCATATGGCGAGGCCGGCATTAGGAACATTCTGGCTATTCGTGGCGACATGTCGGGAGGTCCGCGTGTGGCTTGGGAAAAGCACCCACAAGGCCTAGAGAACGCCACCGAACTGGTCGAGCTGATTAAATCTCGCGGTGACTTCTGTGTCGGCGTCGGCGCCTTCCCAGACGGGCACCTGACTAGCGACTTCGAGCTCGACGCGCAAATTTTGCTCGGCAAGCAACAGGCAGGCGCTGAGTTCGCCGTCACCCAGCTGTTCTTCGAGCCTAAACACTACTTCGATCTGGTGGATAGGGTACGAAATGTCGGCGTGACGATGCCGATCGTGCCTGGCATCATGCCGGTTTCAAGCGTCAAGCAGCTGGGCAAATTCGTTGAATTTTCCGGCGCAGACATCCCAGCTAGGGTTGCCGAGACACTGCTTCGGGTGCCCGACGATCCGATGATGGTTCGAGTCGCAGGTTCCGTCATCGCATCCGACCTGTGCAAGGAAATGCTGACTGGGGGAGCACCCGGCCTGCACTTCTACACGCAGAACCGCTCGGTGGCCACCAGGGAAATCCTGGCGATGCTGAGGGCAAGGGGATACTAATAACGCAGACAAAAGGGTGAGCCCGGTCGGGCTCACCCTTATCGTTTGTCTAGAGAGCGCGCAGAATGATCTGGCGCAGGTCTTCCTCGGTTGGCTTAACCGGGTTCGTCTGCGTGCAACGATCGACCATGGCGCTGGCGGTCATCTCGTCGAGCTTCTTACGGCACTCGTCGGAATCGACACCGGCCAGGTGCAGACTGTCGGGAATCTGCAACTTCTCATTCATCCTGCGGATGTGCTGGATGAACATGCGCACCGCAGACGGGCCGTTAGAGTCGGGCGAAACCATCCTGCCTAGGCGGGCATAACGGCTCATGGCCTGCGGGTCCTGACTGTTGTACTCGATGACGTGCGGCAGCAGGATAGCGTTCAGCCGCCCGTGTGCCACGTGGAAGTGGCCGCCCAGCGCGTGCGCCAGGCTGTGCGTGATGCCTAGCCCCGCGTTCTCGAAGGAGGAAGCTGCAAGGGAAGAGGCGCTGTGCATGTGCTTACGCGCGTCCATGTCGTTGCCATCGACGAAGCACTCATGCAGATTCTCAAAAACCAGCGAGACGGCCTTCTCGGCGAGCGCGTCGGTGAAGTCGTTGGCGTCGGTAGAAACGTAAGCCTCTGTGGCGTGGGTCAGCACATCCATGCCGGAATCTGCGGTGGTTTTCGACGGGCATGAGCGCACGGCCTCGGGGTCCAGGATGGCGATGCGGGCATACATCTTTTCCGACAGCAACGGAATCTTTGTTTCGTTAGCCTCGTCGGTGATGACCGCGTAAGAAGTCACCTCGGAGCCCGAGCCGCTGGTGGTCGGAATGACAACGATTCCGCCCGGTGCACCACGTCCGTCTTCACCAGCGATCAAGTGAACCGCCTTAGCGGTATCGATTGCAGAACCGCCGCCGTAAGCCAGCACGATTTCCGGACCAAACTGCAGGTATTCGGCGACGCCCTGCGCCACCAAATCGACAGTCGGGTTCGGCTCGACCTTGTCGAAAACCTTCACGTCGTCGAGGCGCGCGACGATCTCCTTGAAATGGTCTGTGGTGGCTAAGAAGCCGTCGGTGACGACCAGTACTTTGGCGCCGGCAAATTCGTCCAAAACGTCTAGGCTGTCATCGCCCATATGGACTTTGGTAGGGATCTGGAAATTAGGCATTATTCTCCTCCGAATACTGCTGACGATATTCACCCGGAGTTACTCCGACGTGTTTCTTAAATACTCTGGAAAAGTAGTTTTCTGGCTGGAACTTGAGCGCACTAGCGATGCGAGAGATCGGTTTATCGGTATGCGCGAGTATCATCTTGGCCTTTTCTAGGCGCTTCGCTGTGACGTATTGAATGAACGTGCTGCCCGTGTGGTTTCTGAAGGTTCTAGAGAAGTGCGAATGTGAACAGTTCAGGTATTCCGCGCCGTCCTCGACGGTCAGAAAAGCGGTCGGATCCTTCTCTATCTCGTTCAACAGTGTGTTGACCGTGCGCTCTTGCACCTTCAGCGTGGGTTCCATCAGGTTGTGCAATGCGATGAGTAGGTTCTCGCAGTACCTGAAGGAATCGTAACGGTTCATCTCGCGCTTGGTGCGCATCCTGTGCCGAATGACCATCTGCGAAATATCGCGTCCAGTGCTCACGGAGTCGCTGCTCGCGATGCCGATCAGCACATCCTCAAAGCGTGCTATGTCGGTTGTTTTCATTTTCATGATCCAACTCGGCAGGGTGGCATCGAGGAATTGTTCGAGCACCTGCATGTTCGCGCCCAGATCGCGGCGAAGGACGTTTCCGGTTATCAGGTACGGGTCGAGGATGGAATCGAGCGCATCGTTTTTTTGCGTGATCGGGCGTAGCGGAAGCGCCTTATGGGTTAGCCTGCCCGCAAGCAGCGGAGCGAACCTGTCTTTTCTCTCCACGTCAGGCACGGAGTTGAGGCGTCCGTAGATTGGGCTAGGAGCCAGGATAGTGAGCTTCTTGCCGTTGTTTCCGATCTTTTCGTTAACCATCTTGATAATGGCATCGGCGCTGCGATGAATGGTCTCTAGATTGACGGTGTTGACGTCACGAATCAGATCTTCAGCCTCATCCGGAATAGCGAACTGGCCTTTGTTAGGCAAAATTTCCTTCGGCATCCGCTCGTTTCGCATCAGCACTTGACCGGCGAGAACCGCTCCGATGAATCTTTCGTCCGAGACGATGGGCACCGCAAAGTCGACTAATCCGGCGTGGCACTTGTAAACAACCGGGCGGCCGTCCAGTGCGCCCTGCAACCCGCCGTGTGCGTCACAACTCATACAGCGCTTACGCACCCACGGGTCTCTACGCAGCAACTGGCAGAGCGCGGAGAAGCCCGAAGCGTCGGTGATGGAACGGCCCATGGAGTCAACGGTGATCATTCCCAGGCCGGTCTCCGCAGCGAATTCGTCTTGAATCTTTTGCAGCTTCTCGATGTCGATTACGTCGCGGAGGCTCAGATTGCCGATGCCCGAAAGCTTAATTAGCTCTGCCACAGCACCTCCCGCAGCTCGTCGATGCCTCTGCCTGTGACGGCGTCAGTGACGAATATTGGGCTAGCCCCACCTTGGGCGAGGGTCTGTTTTGCATTTTCGATCTGCTCTTCGGTTGCGTTGTCTGCTTTCGTGACTACGCCCCAAACCGGGGGAGCGAACGTTCCTGCGATGCCTGGAGGCATCCGGGTCTCGGGCGCAGTCGGGTCCACGAGCAACAAAACGGTGCCCACGCTGTTGGCGCTTACCTGAAGAGCCGACCAAAATCTACCGTGATCGAAGTACTCCCCAGGAGTGTCAACAATGTTGCCAAGAGCCTCGATCGCCTGCGTTTTAGCGTACTTAATTGAGGCGTCATTAAGCCTCTGGCAGAGCGTCGTTTTGCCAGCCGTGATACTCCCAATGAGCAGAATTGTATCCGACATTACGTTCTGGTTATTTGGGTGGGGGTGAATCCGAGCACATTTTCGAGGGTGTCCACTACGCTGCGCAGCGACGACTCCACGCTTGCCAGGACGCCCGTGATGACCACCGCGCCGGAAAACCTGTCCACGAAAGCCAGTTCAACTGCAGACGCCTTAGTGGCAATGTCCGCCGCGATAATTGCGCCTTCACCAGGGGTAATAGTGAAGATTCCGATGGCCCCATTGTGGTCACTAGTTAGGCCAATCTTCTGGTATAAGCTTTCGTCAGGGTTAGCGATGACGTGCGCAAGGGTGACCTGTTTGCCCGGCACAAATTCCTGGATTATTCGCTGCTTTGCGAAGACTTCGTCACTCATTTCACTCCATCGTTGTTTGCTTCATGGTATGCCGTGAAAACCGGTTTCCTTAAGCCTGAGCAGGAATTTGTACAAAGGTGCCTGTTTTGTTTCATCAGAGTTGGCGTATTGTCAAATGCAAGTTGCCTGTAATTGCAGGTGCCCACAGACAAAGGAGTTCTGATGCAAGAAGCACTCGGCATGGTTGAAACCAAAGGTTTCGTCGGGGCCGTAGAAGCTGCAGACGCAATGGTCAAAGCAGCAAATGTGACGCTTTGCGGCAGCGAAAAAATCGGCGCCGGCTTCGTCACAGTTACTGTCAGAGGCGATGTAGGCGCAGTTAAGGCAGCTGTTGACGCAGGTGCCGCATCCGCGTCTCGAGTTGGCGAACTTGTAAGCCAGCACGTGATCGCTCGTCCGCACGGCGATGTAGAGACCATCCTTCCAAAGAACGCGGAGTAAAAAATGTCCAATGAATTAGTTGACCAGGTAATGAAGGAAGTAATGAAGCAGATGGGTAGCGAGGAAAAGCCCGCAAGCTCTTCATTTAAGGCAAATCCCGGTATCACCGAGTTTGTCGGTACCGCAGAGGGCGACACTATCGGCCTCGTTATTGCAAACCTGGACGCTCAGGTAGCTAAGCTGTTCGGGCTCGACAAGAAGTACCGCTCAATCGGTATTCTCGGTGCACGCACCGGCGCCGGCCCACAGATTTTCGCAGCCGATGAGGCAGTCAAAGCCACCAACACTGAGATCGTAAAGATTGAGCTTCCCCGAGACACCAAGGGCGGGGCAGGCCACGGTTCGTTGGTGGTTTTTGCGGCTGAGGATGTTTCCGACGCCCGCCGCGCCGTAGAGGTAGCTCTCGAAGACATCGACCGCACCTTCGGTGATGTCTGGGGCAACGACGCGGGCCACCTGGAATTCCAGTACACCGCCCGCGCCTCGCATGCGTTGAACATGGCATTCGGTGCCCCGATCGGCAAGAGCTTCGGTATCACCGTTGGTGCCCCCGCCGCCATCGGCGTCGTGCTGGCTGATACCGCAGTTAAGGCATCGACCATCGACGTCGTGTCGCTCGCCACGCCGACCAACGGCCAGAGCTTCTCCAACGAGGTCACCGCTACCTTCAGCGGCGATTCCGGAGCTGTTCGCCAGGCGATTATCGCCGCTCGCGAGGTCGGCATCAAGCTGCTCGGCGCGCTCGGTGATACCCCGACTTCGACCACCACTCCGTACATTTAAAGAGGACGCTAAATGAGATCAAAGAGGTTTGAGGCTCTCGATGCGCGTCCCGTCAACCAGGACGGGTTCGTCACCGAGTGGCCAGAAGTTGGTCTAATCGCGATTGATTCGCCTAGCGACCCGAAGCCGTCGATCAAGATCGAAAACGGTGAGGTCGTCGAAATGGACGGTAAGCGAGTCGACGAGTTCGACATGCTCGATTCGTTCATCGCTCGTTACGGCATCAACTTGGAAAATGCCGAGAAGGCGATGTCCATTGATTCCGTCGACATGGCTCGGATGCTTTGCGACATCAACGTTCCGCGTGCAGACGTTATCGCTTTAACTACTGCCATGACCCCGGCCAAGCTGACCGAGGTCATCAGCAAAATGAGCGTGCTGGAAATGATGATGGGCGTCACGAAGATGCGCGCCCGCAAGAAGCCGGCTAACCAGTGCCACGTGACTAACGTTGCCGACAACCCGGTGCAGATTGCGGCAGATGCCGCGGAGGCTGCACTTCGTGGCTTCGCTGAGATGGAGACCACGATGGGTGTCGCCCGTTACGCTCCGTTCAACGCGATTTCGCTTATGGTTGGCGCTCAAACTGGCCGTCCGGGCATTCTCACGCAGTGCTCCTCTGAGGAAGCCACTGAGCTTCAGCTCGGTATGCGCAGCCTAACGGCTTACGCCGAGACCGTTTCGGTGTACGGCACTGAGGACGTCTTCATGGACGGCGACGACACTCCATGGTCGAAGGCCTTCCTAGCTTCCTGCTACGCCTCTCGCGGCATGAAGATGCGTTTCACTTCGGGCACCGGTTCTGAGGTTCAAATGGGCTTTGCCGAGGGCAAGTCGATGCTTTACCTCGAGTCCCGCTGCTTGTTCGTCACGCGTGCTGCCGGCTCGCAGGGTATCCAGAACGGTTCCGTTTCTTGCATTGGTGTTCCCGCTGCTGTTCCGGGCGGTATCCGTGCGGTTCTCGGCGAGAACCTGATTGCCATGATGCTCGACCTGGAATGCGCATCCAGTAACGACCAGACGTTCACGCACTCCGATCTGCGCCGTTCGGCTCGTACTCTGATGCAGTTCGTTCCGGGTACCGACTTCATCTGCTCCGGTTACTCTTCAACCCCGAACTACGACAACATGTTCGCTGGTTCCAACTGGGACGCCGAAGACTTCGACGACTGGAATATCATCCAGCGTGACCTTCGTGTCGACGGTGGCTTGAACCCTGTCGAAGAAGATGTCGTGGTTGCGGCACGTAACAAGGCGGCCCGCGCTTTGCAGGCAACCTTCCGTGGTCTGGGCCTGCCTGCCATCACCGATGAAGAGGTTGAGGCAGCTACCTACGCTAACGGCTCGAAGGATATGCCGAAGCGTGATGTCGTTGAGGACCTTAAGGCTTGCGCCGAAGTCCTTGAGCGTGGCCTCACCGGCCTGGACGTCTGCAAGGCTCTCTACAAGGGTGGCTTCGACGACGTTGCAAAGGCGATCTTCGATCTCAACGTCCAGCGTTGCGCGGGCGACTACCTGCACACCTCGGCGATCTTCGACGAGAACTGGGGCGTTGACTCTGCAGTTAACAACCCGAACAGCTACGAGGGCCCGATGACCGGCTACCAGATCAGTGACGAGCGCTGGGAGCAGATCAAGAACATCCGCAACGCGGTAAGCCCGGAAAGCATCTGAGGTAATCATGGATCAAGCAACGCTTAAAAGCCTTATCGAAAAGGTAGTTTCTGAGGTTGTCGCCGGCCAGGCGAGCAACCCCGCACCGGCCCCCAAGTCTGAGAAGCCTGAGTCCAAGGCGATCAGCTACTCGGATCCCGGCGATATCGAGGTTGTTGAGACCGGCGTAGCCGAGCGCGGTACCGACCCGAAGGAAGTCGTAATCGGTCTTTCTCCGGCTTTCGGCACCGAGCTGACTAGCACGATCATCGGCCTGAAGCACGGCGAGGTTCTTCGCCAGATCTGCGCAGGTATCGAGGAAGAGGGCCTGAATTACAGGTTCATCAAGGTGTACCGCACCGCAGACGTCGCTTTCATCGGTCTGGACGCAGCAAAGCTGTCCGGTTCTGGAATCGGCATTGGTTTGCAGTCCCGCGGCACATCGATCATCCACCAGCGCGACCTGGCACCGCTGAGCAACCTCGAGCTGTTCAGCCAGGCACCGTTGATGGACCTTGAGACCTTCCGCGCGCTAGGCCGCAACGCCGCGCAGTACGCGAAGGGTCTGTCGCCCAACCCGGTACCGATTCGTAACGACCAGATGGCTCGTCCGAAGTACCAGGCTGTCGCGGCTCTGCTGCACAACAAGGAAACCCGACTGACTGACACGCACAAGAAGGCGCAAGCAGTCACCATTAAGTACAAGTGAGGCAAAGCATGAACCAAGAAGAACTGATCCGTCAGATCATGTCTGAGGTCATGAAAGACCTCGGAAGTAACGACGTCGAATTCACCAAGAATTCTCCGGCACCTTCAACTTCTTCCGCTCCAGTATCTTCCGGCGCGAAGTTGACTGTGGCAGACTATCCGCTGGCGCAGAAGCACCCGGATAGGGTTAAGTCCAACACCGGCAAAGTGCTGTCTGATCTGAGCTTCGAGAAGGTTAAGAGCGGAGAGTTGAAGCCGGACGACTTCAAGATTTCGGCTGACACCCTTGAGCTGCAGGCCGAGGTCGCTGAAGCGGCTGGACGTCCGACGCTGGCACGCAACCTTCGTCGCGCTGCAGAGCTGATCGTGGTTCCCGACGATCGTCTTCTGGAGATCTACGACGCTCTACGTCCTTACCGAAGCAGCAAGCAGGAGCTTCTGGACATCGCAGACGAGTTGCAGAACGTACACAAGGCCGCTATCTCGGCAGACTTCGTGCGCGAGGCAGCTGACGTTTACGAGAAGCGCGACCGTCTGCGTCGCGACTAAGGAGTCGAAAATGTCTGTAGTGGCAGGAATTGATATCGGCAACGCAACCACCGAGGTTGCGCTGGCGCGTCGAAGCGGCCCCGATCTTGAATTCCTAGCGTCCTCTACGGTCAGAACGACTGGCATGAAGGGCACCAAGGAGAACATCAAGGGTGTCTTTGGTGGTCTTAAAGATGCCCTCGGCAAGGCAGGGCTTAACCTCGACGACGTCGATCTGGTGCGGATCAACGAAGCCGCACCAGTTATCGGCGACGTCGCGATGGAGACGATCACCGAAACGATCATCACCGAATCGACGATGATCGGTCACAACCCGTCCACACCGGGCGGGTTGGGCATCGGTGTCGGCACCACGATAAGCATCGACGATCTGACCTCTGCTAACCAGGGGCCATACATCGTCGTTATCGACCGCAGTCATGATTTCGCGGATGCAGCGCAAACAATTAATAACGCTTCGGCGAAGGTTACTGGCGCGATCTGCGAACTCGATGACGGCGTTCTGGTGGACAACCGGCTCGATGAGAAGATCCCGATCGTTGACGAGGTTGCCTACATCGATAAGGTGCCTTTAGGTATGTTGGCCGCTGTGGAGGTTGCCGATGTTGGTCGAATCGTGGAGACGCTGTCCAACCCATACGGCATCGCCACTCTTTTCGATCTCAGCTCCGAAGATACCAAGCAGGTCGTACCGTTGGCTCGCTCGCTGGTTGGCAACCGCTCAGCAGTGGTTATCAAGACCCCGAAGGGAGACGTCAAGGAACGCAGGATTCCTGCGGGCAAGTTGACGTTCCACGGGCCTACCAGGAAGAACACCAGTTTCGTCGAAGTTGATGTCGATAACGGTGCAGAGAAGATCATGGCGGCCCTCGGTGAGGTGACTGATGTCACCGACATCACGGGCGAACCGGGCACCAACGTCGGTGGAATGATGGAACAGGTTCGAGTATCGATGGGCACGCTCACCGATCAGAACCCGAAGGACATCAAGATTACCGATCTGTTGGCGATTGATACCCGCACTCCTAAGCAGGTTGCGGGCGGTATCGCTAACGAGTTCTCGATGGAAGCTGCCGTCGGTATAGCCGTCATGGTGCACGCCGATCGGCTGCAGATGCAGATGATTGCCGACGAGATTTCTGCTGAAATAGGCATTCCCGTCGAGGTGGGTGGCGTTGAGGCAGACATGGCCATTCAGGGTGCATTGACAACTCCTGGTGTTGCTGCCCCGATCGCGGTTTTGGATATGGGTGCGGGCTCCACAGATGCGTCTGTAATGCATGCGGATGGTTCGATCGTTTCGACCCACCTTGCCGGTGCAGGCAATATGGTGACGTTGATGATAAAGACCGAACTCGGCCTTTCTGATACGCACATTGCCGAGGACATCAAGCGCTATCCTCTGGCCAAGGTGGAAACGATTTTTTCCATCAGGCATGAGGACGGTACGGTCCAGTTCTTCAACGATCCGCTACCGCCGGAGACGTTCGCTAGGGTCGTAATCATGAAGCCCGATGGTTTGGTTCCTCTGGACATCGATCTGCCTGTCGAGACTATCCGGCAGGTGAGAATCCGCGCTAAGCAGCAGGTGTTCGTCACAAACGCGGTGCGTGCTTTGCGCAAGGTCAGCCCGACAGAGAACGTGCGAGACATCGATTTCGTTGTTTTAGTTGGTGGTTCTGCCCTCGACTTCGAGATTCCCCAGCTCGTAACTCATGCGCTGGCCGACTATCGAGTCGTCGCAGGGCGCGCAAACATCCGGGGCAGCGAAGGCCCACGAAACGCGGTAGCAACCGGCCTAGCCCTGAGTTGGGAGGGCTAAATGCGAAACGTTCCGGCCCAGGTGCCAACAATCAAACTCCACGCGAACTCCAAGATCACCGACGATCAGTTGACTCAGGTGTTGCTTGGAGTTGAAGAGGAGAGCGTACCCATTGAGGTCGTTCGTGAAGACGAGCTCAACCCGCTCGAACTGGCCCACAACGCAGCGATTGCTTCGAGTTTGGGCATCGGCATCGGTATATCGCTGGACTACGTAGTAGTAACGACGGAGAAGTTGCCCACTGAGCGGCCATACATGGCCACCTGGTTGGGTGATAGCTGGATCAACGACCGCCACGTGGGGGAAAACGCCGCACGGTTGGTCAAAAGGACGCCGCTACTGCGGCTAGCTTTGGAAAGGAGTGCTTAATGCAGGCGCTAGGAACCATCGAAACGCTTGGGATGGTCGCAGCTATCGCAGCAGCCGATGCAGCGGCTAAAGCCGCAAACGTTGAGCTGATCGGCTACGAGCTGACTCGCGGCGGCGGTTATGTCAACGTCAAGGTACAGGGCGCGGTCGACGCGGTCCAGTCTTCTATGGACGCAGCCAAGATGGCAGCCGAAAGGATCAGCAAAGTGATCAGCTTGTCGGTCATCGCCAGGCCAAGCTCTCAGATGGAAAAGATTATTTTCAGTGCTGACACAGTCGGTGCTGGAGCTCCTGAGCCACAGAAGGCTCAGGAGACCGAGGAAACTAAGGCTCCTCAGCAGGCGAAGGTCGCAGCTCCTAAGGCTCCGGCTGTAAAGGTCTCGGCCACGAAGGTCGCAGCTCCTAAGGCTCCGGTTGCGAAGGTCTCGGCCACGAAGGTCGCAGCTCCCAAGGCTCCGGCTGCAAAGGCCTCGACCACGAAGGCAGTTGCCACCAAGACTGAGAGCATAACGACTTCGGCAGCTAAGCCTGAGCTACAAAAAGCTCCGGCTGTGAAAGCCGAGGCTCCCAAAACGGAAAAGCTAAAGTCTGAATCGAAGCCGAATAGCCAGCCGGCAAAGTCCGAGTCTGGCGAGAAGGCTACGACGAAGGCGAGCACTCAGCAGCCTAAGGCTGCTCCGGTGAAGAAAGAAACCGCGACCAGCAGGCCGGCGGCTAAGAATAATCACGCCACTCGCAAGGTGGCCGCTAAAAAATAGTCAGCCGCTGGTTGACGCAATAGGGCTCTAAAACAATAACTAACTAGGAGGAATAATGAGCCAGGCACTAGGTCTAATCGAGACCAAGGGATTCGTAGGTTCGATTGAAGCTGCTGACGCCATGGCCAAGGCCGCAAACGTCGAGCTGATCGGCAATGAGAAGATCGGTTCCGGTTTGGTGACCGTCATGGTACGCGGTGACGTCGGTGCTGTTAAGGCAGCTGTTGACGCAGGTGCTGCTGCAGCTAGCCGCGTTGGCGAGCTCGTCAGCCAGCACGTCATCCCGCGCCCGCACGCGGACGTCGAGAAGATGCTGCCGCACCCGGCTAAGTAATCGACTTCGAAATTATGTTGTCCGGCGGGGGATAACCCCGCCGGCGACATCCGAGTAATACAGGTAATTCGTGGAAGGAAGGAATGCTCTAATGACCCAGGAACAGCTCGTCGGGTTAGTGCAGCAGATCGTTAAAGAGGTGCTCAACCACGAAAAATTATCTGACGTGCAGGCAGCACCGAGTGACAAGAAGATTCTTGTCTTGTTCTCCGGTGCGCTCATCGGCTTCGATGACGCGATTGAGTCTCTAAAACAGATCCGTGAAGTTGACATTGAAACCATTCAGACCGATTCCGCTCTGCGAATTCTCGATCAATCGAAGATCGAGCAGATTGGGCGAAAGGTCGACCCGAAGCACCTCGTTGAGACGCACGACGAGCTGGTCGTCGCAACTTTGACACTTAATCTGGCAAGCAAGGCCGCCCACGGCATCTGCGATTGCTTGGGCTCGAATTTGATATCTGACTTTTTGCTGGCAGGTAAGAAGGTGACCGCTGCCATCGATGGCGTTTGCCCAGACGGCGCAGAGAAGCGCAAGTGGTTCCCGAACATTCCTGCCGGTTACGCGGCGATGATGCGCAGGAATCTATCCACACTAAAAGACATCGGGGTGCAGACGGTTCGTGCAAAGAACCTTTGTAGAGCCTATAGCGCACCAAAGACGCAGGAGGCGCCGGAGGGTAAGCGCAAGCTGATAACTGCCGAGGTAGTAGAGGGGTTAGCGCCTGGAAGCGTCCTAGAGATCGGCGAAAATGACATCGTCACCGATCTAGCCAAAGAAGTCGCTGCCGATGCGGGCATCGAACTGTTGAAAAGGAATTAGAGATGTATCTAGCTAAGGTCGTTGGCAACGTCGTCTCGACTAGCAAGGACGAGCGGCTGGTCGGCTTCAAGCTGCTGCTAACCTGTCGGCTGGATGACCAAGAAAAGCCGGTGGACAACCCGGAGGTATGCGTCGACACGGTTGGCGCCGGCACGGGTGAGGTCGTCATAGTAACGAAGGGCTCCAGCGCTAGGTTCGCCGCAGATCGCGAACACGCTCCGATCGACGCCACGATCGTCGGAATCGTCGATACCGTAGAAATGGACGACTGATCATGCCAGCTATCTACACACGCACGGGGGACAAGGGCGGCACTGGCCTTTTCGGCGGTTCTAGAGTACCCAAGCAGAGCTTGCGAGTTGAGGCCTACGGCTGCGTAGACGAGGCCAACGCTTGGCTCGGCGAAGCTAAGGTGCTGTTACCAGCCGATGAGCGAGAGAAGCTTAACCACATTCAAAAAAGGCTGTTTGTTCTCGCAGCTGAATTGGCGTCTGACGCGAAGGGCACCCAGATCCTCGCTAACAAAATCAGCGATGCCGATGTCGTTTATTTAGAGAATCTAATCGACGAGTGCCTAGAGATCACTGGCCCGCAAAAAAATTTCGTGATTCCCGGTCGCGACGAGCCTTCCGCAAAGTTGCACGTTGCCAGGACGGTTGTGCGCAGAGCGGAGCGACAAGTGCTTCGACTTGCAGAGCAAGAGAACGTTCGGCCCGAGGTAATCAAGTACTTGAATCGCTGTTCCGACGCGATCTATTCGTTGGCGAGACTCAGCGAGCATCGTTGGGACGTCGAAAGACTGACGAAGATGGTTCGTGGCGCCGTCGAGCGTGTGCTCGGCGTCAGCCTGGAAGAGTCCGCAAAGGTAAAGCCGGCAGAAAAGAAGCCGGAAGTTCCGCAACACTTCGTAATGAACCTGGAGCTTGCCAACAAACTTGCCGAAGCCGCAAAGCAGAAGGCCGAGGCGATGCAGGTACCGATCGTTTTCGCGGCGGTAGACCAGCACGGAAACCTGGTTTGCATGCAGGTCATGGAACGCACACTGTTGGCCAGCCACGACATCGCCATGAACAAGGCTTGGACCGCGTTGGCGTTCAAACAGACCACGCAAAACCTCGGCAAAGCAGCTGCGGGGCCTAACGGTGTGATGCCAGGTGTGGAGGCCGGGAACAAGGGCAGGGTAGTGCTCTTCGGAGGCGGCGCACCAATCTACTGCAACGGAACCATTGTGGGTGCAATCGGCATCTCCGGCGGCACCGTCGAACAAGACGTAACAATCATGAACTCGGCATTAAAAGAGATATTGGGAGTAACAAAATGAGTATCGATCCTCAACTAATCGAGAAGACCATTCGCCAGGTGCTCTCCGAGCTTCCGGGCAACAAATTCGATAGTGAGCCAGAAAAGTCAAGTGATGTCGCCACCGGTGACGGCATCTTCGCCGACATGGACAGCGCAGTGAATGCTGCTCAGAAGGCCTGGAAGGAGTACATGGGCTGCTCTATGGCAGACCGTGAGCGCTTCGTGCAGGCCATCCGCGACACAATGAGCAAGCCGGAATCCATCGCCTACATGTCCGAGCAGGCGGTTGCTGAATCCGGCATGGGTAACGTCGAACACAAGAAGATCAAGAATCGTATAGCCGCCACTCAGACTCCCGGCACTGAAGATCTGACCACCGAGGCTTGGTCCGGTGACGACGGCCTGACCATCGTCGAATTTTCGCCGTTCGGCGTGATCGGCTCCATCACACCGACGACGAACCCCACGGAAACCATCACCTGCAACTCGATCGGCATGCTCGCCGCGGGCAACGCGGTCGTGTTCAGCCCGCACCCGCGTTCCAAGAACATCTCGCTGTGGCAGATCAGGGAGATTAACAAGGCTCTCGCAGCCGTTGGTGCTCCGAAGAACCTGGTTGTCACTGTCGCCGAACCGTCCATCGACAACACCAACAAGATGATGGCCCACCCGGACGTCCGCATGCTCGTCGCCACCGGAGGCCCCGGCATCGTCCGCACGGTTCTCTCCAGCGGCAAGAAGGCCATCGGTGCTGGCGCAGGTAACCCGCCGGTTGTCGTGGACGAAACCGCCGATCTCGATCTGGCCGCGAAGTCCATCGTCGACGGTGCAAGCTTCGACAACAACCTGCCGTGCACCTCCGAGAAGGAATGCCTGGTTGTTGAGGACGTCGCAG
The DNA here is from genome assembly GCF_000510445.1 of Propionimicrobium sp. BV2F7. Classification (NCBI taxonomy): domain Bacteria; kingdom Bacillati; phylum Actinomycetota; class Actinomycetes; order Propionibacteriales; family Propionibacteriaceae; genus Propionimicrobium; species Propionimicrobium sp. BV2F7. The sequence goes on from NZ_AZIS01000005.1 coordinate 391,461, forward strand.
ATCTGCTCAAGTTCAAGATGACCAGCAACGGCGCATACGAGCTGAGCGCCGATCAGATCTCCAAGCTTGAGAAGATCATCGTCAAGAACAACAAGGCTGCCACCGAGTGGGTCGGCAAGTCGGCTGAGAAGATTCTTGCTGAGGTTGGCGGCAAGGCTCCGGCTGGTACCAAGCTGCTGATCGCCGAGGTAGACAAGGACCACCCGTTTGCTCAGGTCGAGCTGATGATGCCGGTTCTGGCCATCATCCGCACTCCTGATGTGGATACCGCGATCGATTGGGCAGTTGATCTCGAGCACGGCAACCGTCACACGGCGATCATGCATTCGAAGAACGTGAATTCGCTGACTAAGTTCGGCAAGCTGATCCAGACCACTATCTTCGTCAAGAACGGCCCGTCGTACGCTGGCATCGGCATCACTGGCGAGGGCTACCCGACCTTCACCATTGCAGGCCCCACTGGCGAGGGCCTGACGAGCGCCCGCTCTTTCGCTAGGAAGCGCCGCTGTGCCTTGGTTCAGGGCCTAAACGTTAGGTAACAGAGCAGCCATAGTAATGGCCGGTGGGTGAAAACCCTCCGGCCATTATTTATTAGTTGACTTCGGTTAACGTTCTGCGCCACCTTGCGGTGTGTTTTCCGCTTAGGTCGATGGTCACTAGACGCTGCGTCGGACGGGTCAGTGCAACGTATAGGACGCGTTCCCCACCCGGGGTTTGCTCGACGATGTCGTCGGGGCTGATTACGATTGTCGCGTCGAATTCCAGGCCCTTCGACTGGAGAGCTGTGATCACGACGACGCGCTGGCCCACCTCTTCTGGCAGCTTCATTTGCTCGACCAGCTCGATGAACTTGCGGTAATCGTCTGGGGCAGTGATCAATGAGATCGACCCGGCCACCTGCTGCGAAAGGTTCATGATCTGCTTCTTGAGCTCACCGGCCAATTCATCCGGGATGACGCTGAGCAGCAGCGGCTCCACTCCTGTTTCGCGGACGGAATTCGGCAACACCGCGTCCGGGTAGGCGGCGCGAACTACCTTGCCCGCGAGATCCATGATCTCGGTTGGGGAGCGGTAGTTGGTGGAGAGCCTGAATTCTCGCATGGGAGCGCGGCCGATAAGGTCGCGGATCGCGCGGTCGGACTCTTCTTGCACGGGGTAGGAACTCTGAGCCGGGTCGCCGACCAGTGTCCACGACGCCTGTGGCCCGCGGCGGCGAAGCATCCTCCACTGCATCGGTGTGATGTCCTGACACTCGTCGACAAGCACGTGAGAGTAATTCCTGGGTTGTGTCTCGTCGATCTCTCGATCATCGCGCAGCTTGTCTGAGATAGTGACAATCTCGTTTGCATCGGCGACGGAGTCTAGAAAGAGCAGGGGATCGTCCTGCTCGGATGCCGGCACCGGGCCGAGCATGTGGGCGAGTTCGTCGAGAAGCGCCATGTCGCTCATAGACCAGTCTGGTCTCGGCTGTCCAGAGTCGGGCACGTACCCGCGAGCGTGTGTGAGCGAGTCGGTCAGCACGCCCTCTTCCTCGTCGCTCATGTGTCCGTGAGCGATGGAGTTCAAGAACTTTGGATCGGCGAGTCTGGCAAGCACCTGTTCGGGGGAGAGCATCGGCCACCAGGCATTTAAGAACATGGTGTAGCTTGCCTGGTCGGTGATCTTCTCGTCAAAGATTTCTCGATCGATGTCCAGCAGCGCGGCGATCTCCTCGGGGAGCTTCGCCCACAGCGCATCGAGCAGCGCCTGCTGTGCGGCCTTCTTGGCCTGGTTCAGCTTGTTGTTGAGGAGGATGGCGCGCCTGATCTTGTTAAGCTCGTCTTGCTCCAGGGTTAGCACCTCACCCTTGATACTGACGCGCAGGCGGTTCAACTCCGGGCCGGAAACCAACGGCTCGTTGACGGCCGCCCTGAGCACCGGAAGCATCCGCATGCTGCCCTTCAAAATGGCGGCCTGGGCATTTTCGGCTCGTGCAGAGGTGAAGCCGAGCACGTCGCCCGGAACATCGCCAACCGCGCGCAGCACGACGGCGTTTTCGCCGAGGCTGGGCAGAACTCGGGCGATGTAATTGACGAATAGATCTGATGGTCCGACTACCAGCACGCCACCTTGTTCGAGACGCTTGCGGTGGGTGTACAGCAGGTAGGCCGCGCGGTGCAGAGCCACCACGGTCTTGCCCGTGCCAGGCCCGCCAGAAATGAGCGTGACGCCCTGGTAGGGAGCGCGGATTGCCTCGTCCTGCTCGGCTTGAATCGTGGCGACTATGTCCTTCATGTGGGGGCCGCGGGCTCGTTTGAGGGAGGCCATGAGAGCGCCCTCGCCGATGACCACCAGGTCGTCGCCTGCGCTCTCATCTAACAGGTCGTCTTCGATGCCAACCACTTTTTCGCCGCGGCAGCGAAGCACACGCCTGCGCACGACCTCCATCGGATTCGACGCCGTCGCCCGGTAGAAAGGCTCCGCAGCGGGGGCGCGCCAGTCGATTACCAGGGGCTCGTAGTCGTCGTCCCTGACGCCGAGCCTGCCAATGTAGCGGATCTCTTCCTCAGTGAGATCTAGCCGGCCGAAAACTAGGCCGTCGTGTTCCGCGTCCAAAACCGCCAGCCGCTTCGCCGCCTGGTAGGCGAATGCGTCGCGCTCGAAGATGGCCGTGCCGTCCTCTTCACGCATCCAGTCAGAGCGGTCGGTTTTGAACTTGGCTTCGGCCTCTGCCTCAACGTTGCGGGCAGATTCCGTCAGCACGTCGAGTTGCTCGTAGACCCTATCTACGTGTTTCTGCTCTTTGGCTAATTCCTTCGTCAAGATATCCGCAGCGTCGCTGGCGCTCGCCTCGCCGTTAACCGTGTCGATTTCAGAACTCAACAGATTATCCTCACAGTTTGATGGTCGCCCCTAAAAGGCTGACTACCTAGTTTATGCCCAAATACAAGACCGCCGAACTTTATTGGCAAGTTCGGCGGTCTTTGAGGGTTTACGGGCTAGGAAATAGTGACGGTGATCGATCCGTTCTGGAACACCTGGCTGATCTGCGTCTCGGTGATTTCGGCCGGTGCGATCGGCTTGCCTAGCTCCTTGGCGCGCTGTTCGTAGCGTTCCATGATCTGGCTTGGGACGAAATTGAAGTCAGCGCTGCCGCCGCCAAGCACACTGCCGTTTTCGAAATCTTGGCGCCAGCCGTCGTTCCACTCGTATTCGTTCCTAAGCGGGGCACCGGTTGCCTCGGCTCCACCAGCGGAGTCATAGCCTGCAAAGATAGCGCCACGAACGACGATTGTCTCGACGTTGCTAATGCGGATCTCGCCGTGACGGAACTTCTGGACGACGGTATCGCCAATAGTGGTTTCCTCCGAAGTCGGAACGCCCAGCTTTTCGACGCCACCGAGCTCTTTGAACTTTTTGGCGATGTCGCCGGAAACGAGGAAGCTGCCGTACTTGCCGGTGAAGACGGTGCCATTTTCGAATTCTTGAGACCAGCCGCCCGGCACTGCCTTCTCGGCGGAAAGCGGCATTCCGACCTTGTCTGCGCCGATGGATTCGACCGCCGATGCGATGCCACCGGTGACGGCAGCCCCGCCCTGCTTCGGCTTATTGGAGAAGAAGACCTGGCCGTTGTCGAATGTCTGCACCCAGCCGCCCTCGATGGAGGTTTCGGCCGATTTCGCGGCCCCCAGCTTGTCGAACCCGCCGGCGGCGTTGAAAGTGGTGTAGATACCGCCGACAACGGGCTGATAGCCGTTCTCGGCCGACCAGGTGATGGCGCCCCGCTCGAATGTCTGCGCGCCGGCGCCCTCGGCGTTCTCCTTCTGCTCGGCAGTAGGTAGGCCGTAGCGACCGACACCACCGTTAGCCTTGAACTGTTCGTAAGTCTTTCCGACGACGGCGATACCGCCGCGCTGCGAGGTCCAAAAGATCCTGCCGCCGGTGAAGTCCTGGACTACCGCGTTGCCCTCAACACGTTCGTTGTTGACGGGTAAGCCCAGAGCCGGTTTACTGGCGTCGCGGTGGCGAGTCGCCATACCGTTGCGGAGGTTGAACGTCTTGCCGTCGGCCATGTAATAGACGTCACCGTACTGGAATGACTGCTTCCAACCGCCCGTTACAGAGCCTTCGTTGCCTAGCGGCAAACCCAGCTTCACGCCTTGGTTAACTGCATTCCGATAAGACGTGTAGATGCCGTTACGGATGACGAACTGGCCGTTCGGGGTCTCGACGAGCAGGCCATTGTCGAACTCCTGCCAGGTGCCACCGTTGGCGTTCGTAGAGTTAGCTCTTACGGAACCCAGCATGCCAGAGTACTTGCCAGCCAGGTCCTTGAATTTTTCGTTCAACTTCGGCTTGGCAGGGGCGGCTGAGGCATCGAACCTGCGCAGGTCGTACTGATTCATTAACCTAATTAGCGCGTTTGCGTAGTTCGGGTCCGTCGCGTATCCAGCCCTGGCGATTGCTCGCGCGAAGTCGTCTGCGCTCTTCGTCTGGAATGCCGGCGCATATCGCGAGTTGACGCGTAGGAAGTGTCCGTGGTCTCGGAACGAGTCGGCGCCGGTCGCATATGTGCGGAAGCCGTCAACGATCATGATGCTTCGACCGTTGATTACCTCGCGGGTCGGCATGGAAGTGCATCCGGCCTGGTGCGGGCTACGCTGTGCTGTGCACTTGATGCCGAAGTACGCGTTTCCGCTGCGGGTTAGCCCACTTTGGCCCCAGCCAGATTCCAGGATTGCCTGAGCAATAGATACGGACGCCGGGACGCCGTACTGCTGCTGGCCTGCCTGCGCCATTGGCGCGACTGCGTTAATAAACCCCTGGTTCGCGGAAGCGTCAGGTGCTGCGCCGATTATCGTTCCCGTCGCCATGCTGGCGGGAAGTAGCATGGACAGCAGCTTCCAGCTCTTGGGTTTCTCGTTGTTGGATTGCAAAGTTATTCCTCCCCTTTAACCCTCGAAGCCGAGTATTAAGGGTTTGAGCGAAATTAGCTAGAAAAAACCCTAAAGCCTAGATTTAGCTAGAGACTCCTGAGCGTGGAAAAGCTCAACCTCTGTAATTGAGGGTTTCTAGTTGAGCTGTAGCTTTCGAAGAACGCCGTTGACTTGCGCTGACACCTTATTAATAAGGGCGTCAATAACAATCTTCTACAACTCACCACTCAAGCGCTGCGATTCGTCATCTTCTCGATTACCTGCGGTGATGTAGGCTATCTTTCATACAAAGCCTAAGGGAGGGTGATCGTGGCGCTATCCGAAGAAGAACAGCGGCTTCTTGACCAACTGGAAGCCTCGCTTACTGCTGACGACCCTAAACTTGCCTCCAAGATGGGCAATCGCTCGTCGTATCGTGTGCAACGAAAGCGTGCCACGCTGTCGGGAATTGTCTTTGTGGTAGGAGTTGCCCTCCTAGTTCTGGGACTAGCTAACTCATGGTCTTTCGGTTGGGTTATTGGCCTTGTCGGATTCATCGCGATGTTTGCGGCCACCGTTCTAGCCCTAACCGCGTGGCAGAAGGTCGACGGTGCTCAGGCCCCGAGCCTAAAGGACTATCCACCGCCCAGTAGGCCTTCCTCGAGCCTGGAGGACCGTTGGCGTCGTCGCCAGGGTTTTTAATAGACAGATCTTGAATATTTAGAGCGCCGGTTCGCCCGGCGCTCTTTTTTCATGCCTTTTGCCGGAAAGTGGAGTGTTTTTGGGTCTAAATGTGGCCCCGAGGTGCATTGGTGGAGGAAAAGGGAGTATTGTGGAGCGAAATGGATGACTTGGGATCTATTTAAGGTGCGAAAGGGGGTGCCTTGGAATGTTTTTGGGAACTTACACACCCAAACTCGACGACAAGGGACGCTTCTTTCTGCCTGCAAAGTTCCGTGAAGAACTAGCCGATGGCCTCGTAATCACTAGAAGCCAGGAGCACTCGCTGGCCATCTACCCGATGGCTACGTTCGCCGAGATGACGAAGCAAGTTACTACCGCCCCTTCAACCCTCAAGCAGGTACGTGACTTTCAACGCATGTTGGCGGCAGGCGCAAGCGACGAGGTGCCCGATAAACAGGGCAGACTGACGATTCCGCCGATGCTGCGCGCATACGCAGGCCTCGAATCGAAGATCGTCGTCATCGGCGCTATTAACCGGCTCGAGGTTTGGGACGAGGCCGCATGGCAGCGTTACATGGCCGAGCAAGAGCCGGGCTTTGCGGAACTCAACGATCAGATCCTGCCGGACTTCGGCACGGTTGGTTCCGATGGCTAGCGCAACTTGCCGGTTGGCTGCCGATCAGGCCTGTGCACCCTGGCGCAACTTCCCCTGTGCCAGGTGGCAGACGGTCTGGTCGGTAACCTGCCGGCAAGTCGCGACTTCGGCTGATTCCATGCCCAGTTAGCTCAACTATGAACAAGGAGATGAAGTTGCAAGACGAAAACGACCGTGCGCTTCACGTCCCTGTCATGTTGTCTGAAATTCTCGAGCTGCTGGGGCCCGCGCTGAATAGGCCCGATTCCGTTCTGGTGGATTGCACACTCGGAATGGCTGGCCACAGCTCGGCGCTGTTGAAGGCTAATCCTCAGGCGAAGCTCGTGGGTATAGATCGCGATCCGCAGGCGCTAGAGGTAGCCTCTCGCAACCTTGCAGAGTTTTCGGACCGCACGACATTCGTGCAGGCGCGTTTCGATGAATTGGTGAACCTGGATTTGCCGAGGGTAGACGCCGTCCTGTTTGATCTCGGGCTTTCCAGCCTGCAGATCGACCGCACTGGCAGAGGATTCTCCTACTCCCACGATTCCGCACTGGACATGAGAATGGGTGGCAACGAACTGACCGCAGCCCAGATCGTCAATACGTACAGCCAGCAGGAGCTAGTCAAGATCTTCAGGGCGTACGGCGAGGAACCGAATGCTAAGCGAATCGCCACGGCGATCGTAAAAGAGCGGGAGAAGGAACCCTTCGAAATGTCGGGCCGGTTGGTCGAAGTGATCGCTGATTCGCTTCCGGCTGCCGTGCGTCACCGCGGTGGACATCCGGCTAAGAGGGTGTTCCAGGCCTTGCGGATCGAGGTTAACGGAGAACTTGATGCCTTCTCAGCCGCGCTTCCCGCAGCTTTGGAGAAGGTGAACCTTGGCGGACGTATCGCCGTTTTGTCGTACCACTCTCTCGAAGACCGGATCGCCAAGAAGACGTTCGCCAAAGCATGTAGTGACGACGTTCCGAAAGATTTACCTATTGTGCCGCTGGATAGGGCGGCAAAGTTCAAGCTGCTCACGAAGGGGGCACAAAAGCCGACGAGGTACGAGGTGGAGGAAAACTCTCGCTCCGCCTCAGCGAGGCTGCGTGCTGTTGAGCGAATTAGACAGGATGAAAAGGGGGAAATATGAGTGCTGCGCCGGTGGAGCACGCCGAAACTAGTTCCAAGCTGCGGTTGATACCGCTGATTGGTTCTAACGGTCGGATTCCTGATAAGTCGTTTTTAATTTTTATTATTTGCTTGCTCGGATTGGGCGTGGCTTTGATCTACGGACTCGCCACTACTGTTCAAAATGAGTCCGCTAAGCTCGCCGAACTGAAGGTTCAGGCAAACGAATTGCGTTACCGAGAGGCCGCGCTGCAGAGCCAGGTTGAGGAGCAGGCGTCCGGGCAGTATCTGTCTGCAAGGGCGTGGGAGCTCGGCATGCGACCTAATCCTTACCCCGCAGTGCTGAACGTCGAGGACGGTTCCGTCGTCGGTGTCCAGCAGCCTGTAGCTGGCAATGAGGTGCCACTTGCCGAGCCGCCCGCACTTCCCGTCCACACCATGCCTAAGCCCGAGGGCGAGCCTGCGGCCGCGGAAAAAGTTGGCGAAGCCAAGGAACAGGAAAAAACCGACGAGAAGACTGACGACGGTGAAGAAGCACCGCGCGGTGACGCCGCCTGAGAGTGAGTAGATGAGACTTAAGTTGGCCTCCAGCGCCAGGCGAATCAACGTATTTATCGTGTTGTTCGCCATGGCGATATCAGTGCTTGCCTGGAGAGCCATCTCGATCCAGGGGATCGACGCCAACGCCAATGCCCAAGCGGCTGCGGAAAAACTTACTCAGACAAAAACCATCAAAGCCAAACGTGGCGAGTTAGTTGATCGCAACGGTGTGGTGCTTGCTCAAAGCCAGCCAGCTTTCAGCGTTATCGCGGACCCAACCTCGATCAGCACCAACGGTTACAACCCTGCTTCGATGACCGATGAGCAGGCGGAAAAAGCTAAGAAGGCCCCCGAAGCTATTGCGGACATCTTGATCAGTTATTTGGGCGGTAAGAAGGACGAGTACCTGCCAAAGCTCGAAAACACCACGAACGAGGACGGCACGCCTAACCGTTACGTTGTGATCAAGCGCAAGGTTTCGGCCGATATCTATCGGCAGATGGCTGAGAAACTCAAAGAAGGCGGCTGGTACGGCATCTATTCCGTTGACGATCCTGTTCGCTACTACCCGAACGGTACGCTGGCGAGCTCCGTCTTGGGCTACACGAACTTCGAGGGCGACGGGGCGATGGGCCTAGAAGGTTCGCTGAACGACAAGCTTGCAGGCGTCGATGGCAAGCAGACGTTCCAAAGGTCCGCCTATGGCACGATTCCGTTGGGAGCGAACACGCTTAAACCTGCCGAGGACGGCGCCGATTATAAACTGACTATTGATTCGGACTTGCAGCTTGTTGTAGAACAGCAGCTTCAAAAAGCAGTAACCGACCATGCGGCTTCGAAGGGAAGCATAATCGTCATGGCCTCCAAAACTGGTGAAGTGCTTGCGATGGCGAATTATCCGAACTTTAACCCAAATAATCCCGGGGAATCGGATCCCTCAGTTCTCGGCAATGCTGCGGTAAGCGATGTTTATGAGCCTGGGTCTGTTGAAAAAGTGATCACCGGAGCAGCCCTATTCGATTCTGGCTTAGTAGACCCCGACACCAAGGTTGCGGTACCTAGCAAGATCGCTTCCGGAAACGGGGCAATCACAGATTCATGGTGGCACGGAGATATCGGTCTAACCGCTCGCGGCGTAATTGCTAAATCTTCAAATATCGGCACAGTTCAGTTGGCCAGGCTGATGGACAAGCAACAATTTTCAGATTATCTGCACTCCTTTGGTTTCGGCTCACCCACCGGAATCGAGGTCGCTGGCGAACAGCCACAGATGGGCATTGTTCCGGATGGGAACATGGCCGACTACACACGTGACCAAATTTCTTTTGGTCAAGGTCTGTCTGTTAGCGCCTTGCAGATGACTACAGCCCTGGCATCGGTGACGAACGGTGGCGTATATCACGCGCCTACTCTTCTTAAGAGCGGCACCGATGCCAGCGGTAAAGAAATCAATATCGACAGAGAACAGCCACGGCGAGTAATCAGTGAAGAAGCCTCGAAAAAATTAGTAGATGTAATGGAGTCTGAGGTCGCCGGGCAGGGAGCATTTTCCTCCGAGAGGAAGAGAGTTACTGGCTATCGAGTAGGTGGAAAATCAGGAACCGCTGAGCGTGTCGGTGAAAATGGCGGATACGACGGCACATATACAGCCTCGTACGCCATGATCGCCCCCATCGAGGATCCGCAGTTCGTTGTATATGTTGTTGTGGATCGTCCCAAGAAGGGCGTTTTTGGTGAAGTGGTAGCTGTTCCTGCAGCAAAAAACATCATGCAATATCTCCTACCTAGATACGGGGTTTTACCTCTTGAGCAGGTTCCGGAGTATTCTCAGCCACTGTCGTATTAAGTAGTTTTAAGGAGAGTCAGGATGCGTAAGACCACGGCCGCGGAAATAGCGCGGCTGGTTTCTGTCGCGATGCCGTGTCGTCTTGTAGGTGACGACCGCACGGTCGTTGGCCCTGACGTCGTTCGAGATAACCGGGAAGCCACGAAGGAATCGCTGTTTGTTGCTTTGGTGGGCGAGAAGTTCGACGGTCACGATTTTGCGTCCAAAGCCGTTGAGGCCGGCTCCAGCGTTATTTTGGCGAATCGCGCCACCGACGCTGACGCCACTCACGTCATATGTCCCGACACTCTTGTTGGGCTCAGCGGTTTGGCCAGGGGACTGGTGGCTCGCGAGATCGAGCGCGGTCTGACCACCTTCGCCATCACAGGCAGCTCCGGCAAGACCTCCACCAAAGATTTGTTGGCTCAGATTCTCGAGCACAGCGCCTCGGGCAACGTGGTCAGCCCGCAGGGCAGCTATAACAATGAGATCGGAGTGCCTCTAACCGCCTGCCAGGTGGACGAGGCAACCCAGTATTTTGTTGCGGAGATGGGCGCTGACGCCAAGGGCGACGTAGCAAAGCTCTGCCAGATAGTGCCGCCGAAAATCTCGATGATCATCAACATCGGAATGGCCCACCTCGGCAAGTTCGGCTCGCGCGAGGCCATCGCCGAGGCCAAATCCGAGATTTTCGAGGCGCTGCCGCAAGACGGCTGGGCAGTGCTGAACGCCGACGACGACTTGATCTCGAAGATGCGTCCTAACGCCAACTTGGCTGCGTTTAGCATCAGGGAACTCCCGGATTACGAGATCGCGGTTAGCGTCGAGGACGTCGAGTGCGACGATTACGACCGTTACTCTTTCACTCTGGTCACGTCCGTGCGAGGTGACATACAGCGTCATCCGGTCAAGCTGAAGGTGCTTGGCACGGCACAGATGATTGATGCCGCCGCCGCAGCCACTGCAGCTCTCGCGGCTGGGCTGGCCCCCGAGAAGATCGCGGAGGGGCTGAGCATTGCAGAAGCAAGGTCGTCTTGGCGAATGGCGTTGACAGAGCTTTCAGACGACATCGCCATCATCAACGACGCATACAATGCCAATCCAGGCTCGATGGCCGCAGCGCTAAATAGCCTGTCGGGTATGGGATCTCGCAATGGCAGGCAGAGGCGAACAATCGCGATTCTCGGCGACATGCTCGAGTTGGGCGATAAGTCCTATGACCTGCACCGCAACGTTGGACGAATGGCTGCGGAGTTGGGTATCACCAAGGTTTATGCAGTCGGCGAGTTCGCATCCTACATTTCCGAGGGCGTAACTAAAGCCGGCGGATCGGCTGAGGTGGCGGATCCTGCAAAGATTGCCGAAATACTCGAGCTGAGTGCAGGCGATATTGTGTTGGTGAAGGCCAGCCGCGGGTTAGCCTTAGAGAAGGTGGCCGATAGGCTCACCGAACGGTTTAGCAACTAGGTTCAGGCGAGGAGAACATGAAACTCATCGTTACGGCTGGCGTGCTTACGCTGCTGATGGTGTTGGTCGGCACTAGATTTTTCATTAAGTTTCTGACCAAACACGAGTACGGCCAGTTCGTCCGCGATGATGGCCCGACCACTCACAAAACCAAGCGTGGCACCCCGACGATGGGTGGCATCGTGATCATCTTCTCTGTGGTTTTGGCCTACGCAATTTCTCACCTTCTCTTCTGGACGCCACCCTCGATCAGTGGGCTTCTACTATTGTTCTTGCTGGTTGCCGCGGGGCTGTTGGGGTTCATCGACGACTGGACGAAGATCAGCCACCAGCGTTCGCTAGGGCTAACGGGCAGGGGAAAGCTGATCGGCCAGGCGCTGATCGGTGGCGTGTTCGGGTTTTTAGCCCTCCAATTTCCCGACGGTTATGGCGTTCGTCCGGCATCACAGGTGATCTCGTTCACCAGGGACATCTCCTGGTTGAAGCTGCCGATCGTGCTCGCGATCATCTTTATGATTGTTTTAATTACGGCGTCTTCCAACGCGGTGAACCTCACTGACGGCCTGGATGGCCTAGCTTCTGGTTCGTTGACGATGGTTTTCGGCGCGTACACACTGATCACCATCTGGCAGCGAAACCAGTGGTGTGGCTCCGGCGCAGGTGCGGATCCCCAGTGCTACATTTCGCGAGATCCCTGGGACCTGGCAATCATCTCTGCGGCACTCGCGGCCGGATGTTTTGCGTTCCTTTGGTGGAACGCGAAGCCTGCGAAGATCTTCTTGGGCGACTCTGGTTCTCTGGCTCTTGGAGCGGCAGTCGGCGGTCTCGCCATCATGACGCGCACCGAGCTGCTTCTAGTCATTCTCGGCCTGCTCTTTGTCATCGAGGCGGCCTCCGTAATCATCCAGGTTTCGTACTTCAAAGCCACTAAGGGCAAACGAGTCTTCAAGATGACTCCGCTCCACCACCACTTCGAGTTGCTCGGGTGGGAAGAGGTAACCGTGGTGATTCGATTCTGGATCATCTGCGGCATCTCGGTCAGCATGGCCCTCGCAATTTTCTACACGGGATGGGTAATAGGACAGTGAAGGATTGGCTAGCTGACGCCGACCGTAATTCGGATTGGTCGGCGGCCAACGTCGTCGTAGCGGGCATCGGAACCGCTGGTTACGCCTGCGCGGACGCGCTACTGGAGGCGGGCGCAAACGTTACCGTGCTCGACGATAACGACTCCGACGTCAACAAGGAGCACGCCCAGATTATTGAGGCTTTGGAAGGCAAGGTTTGTCTTGGGCCAGGCGCCTCGGCGAAGCTTCCTGGAGGCACCGATCTAGTGGTCACCTCCCCGGGCTGGCGTCCCAGTTACCCGATTCTTGCTCAGGCCGCTGAGGTTGGCGTTCCGATTTGGGGCGACGTCGAACTTGCTTGGCGTTTCATGCACCCCGATCGTGTCGTGCCGTGGCTGGGTGTAACCGGCACTAACGGCAAAACGACCACCACTCAGATGCTCACCTCGATGCTTCGCGCGGCTGGGCTTAAGGTTGCCGAGGTCGGCAATATCGGTCGTCCGATCATCGAGGCCATCAACGACGAGATCGACTACGACGTCTTCGCCATCGAGCTGTCCAGCTTCCAACTGCACTGGTCTCATTCGCTGAGTCTCCACTCGGCGGCGGTGCTAAACCTGCACGAGGACCACCTGGAGTGGTACGAGCCGTGGACTGCGGACAAGGCGCACGCTTATCGCGCATATCGCGACGACAAGGCTCGAATTTTCGAGCACGTCACGCACAGCTGCGTATACAACGCTTCTGAACCTGAAACCATGAAAATGGTAGAGGAGGCCGAAGTCGTCGAGGGCGCAAGGGCCATCGGGTTCACTCGAGGCATCCCTGGTTTGAGCATGATCGGCGTGGTGGACGGCGCGATCGTCGATCGAGCTTTCGTCGAAAAACGGCAGAGTTCCGCGCTTCCGCTAGCCGAGCTTTCGGATGTGGTGCCGTTCGCGCCGCACAACGTGGAGAATGCACTGGCTGCGGCTGCTCTAGCCCGCAGCTTCGGAGTTCCCGGCGGTGCCATCAAGAAGGGTCTGAACGACCTGCACATTGGCGGGCACCGAATCGCGACCGTGGCCACTAGCGATGGCGTCACCTGGGTCGACGACTCGAAAGCGACGAATCCGCACGCCGCGAACAGCTCTATGCGGGCTTTCGACAGCATCGTGTGGTTGGCCGGTGGCCAGACCAAAGGCACATCCTTCGACGAACTCGTCACTGAACACGCCGACAGGCTGGCCGGGGCGGTCGTTTTCGGCATAGACCGCGAGGTAATCGCGGACGCGTTGAGACGACACGCGCCCGAGGTTCCGCTGATCGTGCTCGATCGAGGCGACACTGGAGTTATGGCCGACGCGGTTGCCGAAGCAGCCAAAATGGCCAAACCCGGCGACACAGTATTACTGGCACCGGGAGCCGCCAGCCGCGACATGTGGACCGGCTACGACGCGCGCGGAGACGATTTCGCAAAAGCAGTTAAAGACATCACTTCGAGATAAACGGGAGGGGCTCGGATGGCGAGTGTACGGCGTTCGACGAATATGCGAGCACAAAATCCCGTCATTGAGGAACGCCTGCGCGCCAACAATAGGCTTAAGAGGCTGACGAACCGGCTGAACGATCCGATGGCCGACTACTACATGCTTATGGTCGTCGCCGGTCTGCTGATCGCTATCGGTCAGGTCATGGTGCTTTCTGCCAGCACGGTTTGGTCGAGCGTTAACTATGGCAATCCGTATCACTTTTTCGTCCGTCAGCTCGTGTTCTTGATTCTTGCGCTGCCGGTTGCCTGGGTGCTCTCTCGGCTCAAAATGGTGCACTATCACGCGCTCAGCTGGATCTCCCTGAGTGTTAGCATCTTTCTTCTTGTGCTCGTCTTCACACCGCTGGGTCATGCCGAGTACGGCAACCGGTCTTGGCTGCGACTAGGGGCATTGGGCTCCATCCAGCCTTCCGAGTTTGCGAAGTTTTCTTTGGTGCTGTGGGCAGCGAGCATATTCGCTAACCGCAGGCAAACGCTCGACGAGCCTAAGCGGCTGCTCTTTCCGCTGCTGCTGGGCTACGGCGTGGTGCTGGGTCTGGTTTTGGCCCAGCACGACCTCGGCACCGCGGTGATCATCTTCATCATCATGTTTGCCACACTGTGGTTCGTCGGAGCGCCGCCACTGATTCTGCTCAGCCTGGGCGGGGCGGCGGCTGTTGGCGTGGGCGCGCTAATCCTCTTCGATTCCGAGCGAGTGAAAAGATTCACCAGCTTCTTGGGCAATTCCACCGAAGGCTCGGATCAGCCCCTGAATGCCATCTACGGGCTCGCCAGCGGTGGCTGGTGGGGGCTCGGGCCGGGTCGTTCCCTGCAAAAGTGGGGAGGCCTCTACAACGGCGCTCAGACCGACTACGTCTTCGCGGTTTTGGGCGAGGAACTCGGCCTGATGGGGTCGATGATCGTCATCGGTTTATTCGCGTTGCTCGGCTATGTGGGGATGCGCATCGCGCTTCGTTCGGCGCAGCCGTTTTTCCGTTATGCAGCCGCAGGGATTACGGCATGGATCTGCCTGCAGGCTGTGTTGAACATCGCGGTGGTCATGCGGCTGCTGCCGGTGTTCGGTGTGCCGCTGCCGTTCCTGAGCCAGGGAGGATCCGCGCTGATCTCTAACGTGGCTGGCATCGGCGTGTTGCTGGCTGCTGCCAGGAACGAGCCCGCAGCAATAGAATTTAGAAAGGCAAAGACGGCGAAGCATCCCAAACTGATTAGCGTCGTCGATACCGGTAAAGGCGGTCGAAAAAGATGAGCACCCCTAGCATTGTTTTGGCCGGTGGCGGAACTGCCGGACACACGTCGCCATTGATCGCGACTGCACAAGCGCTTAAGGACGCCTGCCCCGATGTGAAGCTGACCTGTGTTGGTACTGAGCGCGGGCTCGAAACCAAGGTCATTCCCGCGGCCGGATTGGATCTTGAGTTAATCCCCGCAGTCCCGATGCCCAGGCGCCCAAACGCGGACCTAGTGAAGCTGCCAGTGCGACTCTCTAACGCAATGCGCAGGAGCCGTAGGATTTTGCGTGAGTCCGGTGCCAACGTGGTCGTCGGATACGGCGGTTACGTATCGACGCCGGCTTATCTTGCCGCCCGTAGTCTGAGGATTCCGGTGGTCATTCACGAGCAGAATGTTCGTCCCGGCATGGCTAATAAGCTAGGTGCCAGGTTCGCGGCAAAGGTGTTCACCACTTTCCCAGCGACGGCGTTGCCCGGCGGGGTTCGCATCGGGCTGCCCGCGCGCAAGCAGATCACTGAGCTTGCCCTTGCCGAAGATCGAGACGTGGTCGGAAAGCTTGCCCGTAAACAGTTTGGTCTGCCCGAGGACGGGCCGGTGCTGCTTGTCAGTGGTGGTTCGCAGGGCGCAAAGACGCTAAACGACGCCACGATTGGCGCGTTGGATCAGCTGCTGTGGAAAGGCATCAGCGTCCTACACGTGTGGGGGCCAAAGAACTACCCAAAGGACGCCGTGATCCGTCAGCACGAGTCCGGTGCGCGTTATGTGCCGGTTGATTACGTGGACAACATGCCCGATGCCTATGCCGCAGCAGATTTCATGCTCGCACGTTCAGGCGCAGGCACCGTTGTGGAAACCGCGATGGTGGGGTTGCCTGCCATCTTTGTTCCGCTGGCGATAGGAAACGGCGAGCAGGCACTGAACGCCCATGAGAGCGTCGCAGCTGGGGCCGCAGTTTTGATTGCAAACAGCGAGCTGAGCGCAGCCCGGCTGATGGATGAGGTGCACGTTCTGCTTGGACCCGGAAGACTTCGCAAAATGCGTAAGGCAGCCAGCGCCTTGATGCCTGCTGATGCCGCGAAAAAGTTAGCTCACGAGATTTTGGAGTTGGCATGAGTCTGATCGAACCAGTTGAGTTGGTGCCTGCTAGCCAGGCGGGGTCGCTACATTTTCTGGCGATTGGCGGTGCTGGCATGAGCGGCCTCGCGTTCGCGTATCAGGAGCTTGGTGCTTGCGTCAGCGGCTGTGATCAGGTCGAGTCTAAGAACCTCCGCAGGCTAGCGGCCGCGGGCGTTCCCGTCAGCGTCGGCCACGACGTCAACCATCTGGACGGCGTCGACACGCTGGTGGTTAGCTCTGCGATCCGCCAAGAAAACGTCGAGCTAGTCGAAGCCAGGAAGCGCGGCCTACGCGTTTGGCACAGGAGCGCTGCACTGGCGGCCCTGATGATCGGAAAGATCGGTATCTCCGTGGCCGGTACACACGGTAAGACAACCACGAGCGCGATGATCGCCGAGATCCTGACCGAGGTGGGCGCCAAGCCCTCATATGTCATCGGTTCTCCGCTGGCGTCAACTAGCTCCAGCGCTGAACTGGCGGAGGGTGACGCGTTCGTCGTCGAGGCGGACGAGTCGGACGGTTCGTTCTTGCAGTATCCGACCAATATCGCGGTGGTCACGAATATCGAGGCGGACCACCTAGATAACTGGCGCACTACCCAGAACTATCACGACGGTTTCACTAAGTTTGCGACAGCAACCTCCGTACGCCACGTCGTTGCTTGCGCCGACGACCCTGGCGCCGCAGAACTGGCTGAGATCGTCCTGTCGGGAGGCGGCAAGGTCACGACCTACGGCGAATCTGAGAAAGCAGATGTTAGCTTAAGCGACTTCAACTTCGATGGCCTGCACGCCCAGACGACGCTGCACACCGCGGACGGCGACTTCCGGTTGGCCCTGCAGGTTCCCGGCAAGCACAACCTGCTAAACGCTGCTGCCGCGTTCATCGTGGCGCGTTTACTCGGTTGCGAGCCTGCGGAGATCTCGGCTGCTGCGGCGAAATTCACTGGCACGCTCCGGCGTTTTCAGGCGGTCGGATCGGTTGACCTGCCCGATGGTCGCGTCCGCATCTACGACGACTATGCCCACCACCCGACGGAGTTGCGGGCCGCGCTGAAGGCTGCCCGAAAGGTGAACCCGAATGGCCGCTTGATTGCCTGTTTCCAGCCCCACCTGTACAGCAGAACCCAAGAATTTGCCGAAGAGTTCGGCCAGGCGCTGTCCCTGGCGGATGTTGCTGTAGTGACTGACGTCTACGCCTCCAGGGAAGACCCCGTCGAGGGTGTCACCGGTCGGTTGATCGTGGATAAGATCGACTGTCCCGAGGTGCACTATGTCGAGGACAAATCTGAGCTGCCCGCACAGCTTGCCCGGATCTGCAGGGGTGGGGACCTTGTGCTTACGCTAGGCGCTGGAGACGTAACGATCGTTGGCCCGCTTCTCGTCGATCAGCTTGCCGAAGCCGGAGCGAGTGTAGTAGCCCGATGAGCGATGTTCGAGACATCAGGCCCAAGATTGATTTAAAGAGGCGTGCCGCCAGAAAGACGAGGCTTAGGCGGTTAGCTGTCTTGCTGGTCGTTCTGTTGCTTTCAGCAGCGCTGGCTTGGCTCGCCTTTTTTTCGTCGGTTTTTACCGCGAAGAACGTTAAGGTGACGGGCAATTCGCTGGTCACTAGCGAGCAGGTTGTCGAGGCCGCGCAGGTGCAGATGGGCGTTCCGTTGGCCAGACAAAATCTGGGCGAGCTCGGGGAGCGTGTCGCGACGCTGCCGCCGGTCAAATCGGTCAAGGTGAGCCGTGGCTGGCCTAGCTCGATAAAAATTAAGGTCACAGAGCGAACTCCGCTCTTCCAGCTTCGCGTGGGCGAGCAGTGGCATTGGGTGGACGAGGAGGGCGTTGCCTTCTACTCGGCCAGCGAGCCCAATGAGGAGCTGCCCAGGGCACTCGCGCAGTCTCCAGATGCTGAGTTGCTGGTGGACGTCGCAGAGGTGCTCAAGGTGCTGCCCGCAGAGGTCTTGGAACAGGTGACGGCGACGAATGCCATGAGCCCCGAACACATCGTTCTCGAGCTCACGGGCGATCGATTGGTCAACTGGGGAAGCTCAGACAACAGCGCAAAGAAGGCCAGGGTTCTCGTGCCACTGCTAGCTCAGCCGGGACAAAATTACGATGTGTCGGCCCCATCGAATCCCGCAATTAGCTAAAAGTCTTGAGTTGAGCTTTAGGCTTTTTAGATTTAATCCGCCTCCAATAGACAGTTTTCGCCCAGGCGCATAACCTTTCGAGTGGATACCCGTGTGGGCTGGCCATTTGTTTTGGTAATTTTGACACAATGAAGATCAGCCCAACTGGCGGGCTATCTGCCCTGAAATGATGGGTTTTGTACTTTCGATATAAGGAATGAGGCGGGCTCGGTGGCTACTGCGTCGCAGAACTACTTAGCGGTCATCAAGGTTGTCGGCGTCGGTGGCGGCGGCGTCAATGCTGTTAACCGCATGATTGAAGCAGGCCTGAAGGGTGTTGAATTCATCGCAATCAACACCGATGCACAGGCTCTATTGATGAGCGACGCTGACGTCAAGCTCGATATTGGTCGCGAGTTGACGCGCGGTCTTGGCGCTGGTGCCGACCCAGAGAAGGGCAGGCAGGCCGCTGAGGATCATTCCGATGAGATCGAGGAGACCCTTAAGGGTGCCGACATGGTCTTCGTCACCGCAGGCGAGGGCGGCGGCACCGGCACCGGCGGCGCGCCCGTCGTGGCTAAGATCGCCCGTTCACTCGGCGCGCTGACCATTGGTGTTGTGACGCGTCCGTTCAGCTTCGAGGGTAAGCGTCGTTCTCGTCAGGCCGAGTCTGGCATCGAGACGTTGCAGCAGGAAGTCGACACCTTGATCGTCATTCCAAACGACAAGCTGCTCGAGTTGACCGACAAGCGCATTGCGATCCTCGAGGCCTTCCACGAGGCCGACCAGGTGTTGATGCAAGGTGTTTCCGGCATCACCAATCTGATCACCACTCCAGGCCTGATCAACCTAGACTTCGCCGACGTCAAGTCGGTCATGAGCGACGCAGGATCCGCCTTGATGGGCATCGGTTCGGCCCGTGGCGAGTCACGAGCCCAGGAGGCCGCAGAGCAGGCGGTTAATAGCCCGTTGCTCGAGGCCAGCATCGATGGCGCCCGTGGTGTCTTGCTGTCCATCGCGGGTGGTTCCGATCTCGGCCTGTTCGAGGTCAGCGAAGCCGCAAGCCTGATCGAGGAATCCGCTCACGACGAGGCGAACATCATCTTCGGTACCGTCATTGACGACAGCCTCGGCGACGAGGTCCGCGTAACGGTCATCGCTGCTGGCTTCGATGGTGGCGCTCCCAAGCCCAAGGCACAGGCTCAGCAGATTCGTAAGCCTGCAGAGCGCAAGCCTGCCGAGCAGTCTGCTCAGCAGAACCAGCACTCTGAGGCTCCGACCGAGCGCAAGCGCACTCCGATCGGTTCTGCCCAGCCCCAGATTCCGGGCACCGGCTCCGATGAGGTCACTCACATCGCGGAGCGCCCGTCCTTCACTCAGGCGGCGAAAGTCGAAGAGGACATTGAGGACGACGGCCTGGATATTCCAGAATTCCTGAAGTAGTAAATGTTCTGCTTCGAGCTAAGCCCACGTCGCAATGGCGGCGTGGGCGTTGCTTTTACCGACCGCAACGATGGCTTCTCTGAAGGCCCGTTGGCCAGTTTCAATCTGGGCAAAACCGACGAGGATGTCCCGGAGGCCTTGCGCTCCAACATGGCTGCATTGAAGGCCAGACTGGGGTTCGATTCCGTCGTCGCGCTCCATCAGGTGCACGGCGTCACCGTATTCGATGCTGACGCCGACCAGCGCGATTGGCTTGGCGACGAATGGTTAGGTGATCGCTTCGGTGCGCCGCTTCCGCAGGCTGACGCCTCGATAACCACTATTCCTGGACGAGCCCTGATGATCAGGGTCGCCGACTGCGTGCCGGTCGTTTTCGCGGCCGACGGTTGTGTCGCAGCCGCCCACGCGGGAAGGGCTGGGTTGCTGAACGGCGTCCTGGAAGAGACCGTCAAAGCGATTCGGGAGCGAACCTCCGGCCAGATAAAGGCTTGGATCGGGCCACACATTTGCGGATCCTGCTACGAGTTGCCCGAGCAAATGGTCCAAGATGCAACGAAGGATTTCCCCGAGGCTGCCGCAACCACGTCCTGGGGCACCCCGTCCTTGGACTTGGGCGCCGGGGCTAAGGCTCAACTCGAGCGGCTGGGCGTTGAGGTCGAGGCGGTGGGGAAGTGCACCCGGGAATCTGCCGACCTTTTCAGCCACCGCGGCGATGGTCCGCAGACGGGTAGGCAAGTCGGGCTAGTGTGGCTGGAAGCTTTAAAGTAGCGTTAAACTTTACTTAGAGTTTCGCGCGCCGGGTGTGCCCGTCGCTACGGTTACCAGGTAACCTTGTGTCACACGTGTTCTCGAAGGTGGGTTTTGATGGCAGGGTTTTTGAAGAAGACAGCGGCTTGGCTCGGTTTAGTCGCCGACGACGAGACGGTCGACTACGACGCCGAGGAGTTCAGTGAGCCGATCTATCGTTCTGAGAACAAATCGGAACGCTCCACCGTAACCCAGATCAGGCCCGTCGAAAGCGAAGATGGCCCGCAGATCACCGATCTATCTCGCATAATCACGGTTCAACCGCACAGCTACAACGAGGCTCGCACCATCGGCGAGCAGTTCCGCGATGGGGTGCCGGTAATCATGAACCTAACCGACATGGAGGGCGAGGACGCCAAGCGCTTGGTGGACTTCGGCTCCGGTTTGATCTTCGGACTGCGCGGAACCATCGAGCGAGTGACCAACAAGGTCTTCCTGCTCTCGCCAAACAACGTCCAGGTGACCGCCGAGGACAAAGAGCGCATCAAGGGCGATTTTTTTAACCAAAGCTAAGGAGACTAATGGTCGTTATCGGCCTAGCTATCTATTGGGCGCTGAGGATCTATCTGTGGGCTTTAATCGGCCGAATGATCATCAGCTGGGTGCCTCTCTTCGCTCCCGACTGGAGGCCAGGAAAACTGCTCGCCTCCCTTTTCGAGATCGTTTACACGCTTACAGATCCGCCGCTTAAGTTCTTGAATCGCTACATCAAGCCTCTTCCTCTGGGCACTGTAAGTCTCGACCTTGGCTTTATGGTTCTCTTCGTAATTGTGCTTTTTGCGCAGCGTTTGACCCTTTTTATTTTCTTTTAGCCGCGTTTCTTGGCCTATCCTGATTAAGTATTAGTTGAGTCAAACCCCGCGAGGGGTTGGCCAAAAACACCGAGGTACTGCCAGACAGGGCAGTGCGTGAGAACTACTGGAGCCTTCATGACGCTGTCATTAGACGAAGTGCGCAACATCCGCTTTCCGATGGTGCGCAAGCCGAACGAGGACGGCTACCGTGCTAGCGCGGTCGATAATTTCATGGACAAGCTGGAAATCAGCTATGCCGATCTCGTCGCCGAAATTGAGAAGCTGAAAGCAGATCAGGGCCAGGCCGCGGACACCGAAGGCTTGACCAACGAGATAAACTCGCTGCGTTCCGAGAACGAAAACCTGAAAGAAGCCAAGCAGCGCGCGGACGAAGAAGCCGATTCGCTGCTGGCGCAGCTGAACGAGCTTCGTGAAAGCTCCGACGTCGCTAAGACCGGCGACGAGCAGCTGCGCAAGGAGAACGAACGGCTGCGCTCCGAGAGCGAGCAGCAGCGTGACGAGATCGAGAATTTGCGCGCCCAGCTAGCCGCCGCGACTCAGCAGGTTGCCAATGCTCCGACCGCCGCCGAGATCACCAGCTCCAACCTTGGTCTGGTCACCGACGGCGTTCAGCACATCGAGGTCACCACTAGCCAGCAGGCAAGCCCCGCTGTTGTTCGTCTGGTTGAATTGGCCACTCAGCAGGCAGAAACCCTGCTAAACGACGCCAAGGCCGACGCTCGCAACCGCCTCGACACCGCCAAGGCCGATGCCGAGCGCGTCACCAACGAGGCCAAGTCCAATGCTGAGCAGACCACCGCTGAAGCTCAGGCAACTGCCGATCGTCTGGTCAACAACGCTCAGAACGAGTCCGATCGTCTTAACACCGAGGCTCGCGAGAAGGCCGAGAACCTGCTTGCCGATGCGCGCGGTCGCGCTGATCGCCTCGACGCCGAGGTTACTAACCGTCGCTCCGAGCTGTTCAGCCAGCTGGAGTCCGAGCGTGACGTTTTGGCTCGCCGCGTAACCAACCTCCGCAACTACGAGGGTGCTTTCCGTGAGTCTCTCAACAACCACCTGCAGAACCAGTTGCAGGCGCTGGAACAGCTAAACCTCGCTCCCGATGAAGCTCCGAACATGAACGCCATGTACGGGCTGGGCAAGCTGAATGCATCCACTCCGCGCCTCGATGCGCTGCTCGAAGAAAGCAAGCTTGAGGAAAACAAATAATTAACTTTTGCTAAACAAGTTGAGGGCCGATCCCGATGGGTTCGGCCCTCAACTTCTTTTTGCGGATATTTTTTTACCTTTTAATCCGAATATTTTTGTTTAGCCTGCTTTTGTCTAAGCCGAGGCTAATATGGCATTTTCAAAAACTCCTTTGCACATCTGCAAAAAGAGTGTAAGGTTCACGCAAGTTATTAAGGAGGTCATCGATGGCTACCAAGACTTCTAGCGCGAAGGAGAAAGCGCTTCCGGTTCTCCCCGGGGAAGATCCCTGGACCGAAGAGGAGATCGCCGAGGTTCGTTCGGAACTGGAGGCCGATCGCGCCAAGCTCGAGGCATCTTTGGCCGAGTCTGAAAAAGACCTTGACGAGCTTCTGCGCGAGGGTAGTGGCGGCGCTGGTCGCGACCCGGTCGACGTTGGCTCGTCCAACTTCGAGCGCGATCAGGAGCTGAGCCTGCACGCAAACTCCCGGGACATGCTCGAGCAGACGATCATCGCTCTTCGTGCCCTTGAAGACGGCACTTACGGCCGTTGCGAGCTGTGCGGCGAGCCGATCGGTAAGCTGCGTCTTTCCGTGTTTCCCCGCGCGACCACCTGCGTCAACTGCAAGAAGCGCCTGGCTAGGCATTAGCATTGACTCTTGATGAGTGCGAAAGGTTCTGATCAAGGATTTATAGCGGCCCTGAATGCTGGCCCGAAGCTGTCTAAAGCGGCTTCTTGGGCTGTGCTTTTGGGGCTCGCTGTAGTTTTCTGGGGCATAGACCGGGCCTCGAAGATGTGGGCGGTCTATGAATTGAGCTCCGGCCAGCAGATTCCGGTCATCAACGGCCTGCTCAAATTTGAGCTTTACTTCAACCCTGGTGCTGCGTTCAGCATGGGGGAGTCCTTCACGGTCGGTCTGACTATATTTTCTATCGTTATTTTTGGCGCAGTGCTGGCGTTTCTGGCTCCCAAGCTCAGGGGTATTTGGTGCTGCTTTGGTTTCGGTCTTTTGCTCGCTGGAATTGCTGGAAACGTGACGGATAGGTTGTTCTGCCCGCCCGGCCCGTTTAGGGGGCATGTTATCGATTTCATCTCGCTTAAATACTTTGCCGTGTTCAATGTGGCTGACATGTGCATCACTGGCGCAGCTATCCTTTTCATAGTTTTGCTCTTGTTTTTCGATCGCAAAGCCAAGAAGCTAGACGAGGATGCGGCATGAAGGTTCTGCTAATTCCTGATGGCCTGGAGGGGGAGCGCGTCGACGTTGCAGCCTCGCGGATGACTGGCCTGACCCGTTCGCGGGTCTCCACGCTCATCGATGAGGGCAAGGTTCGCCTAGACGGTGGGCCCGTGAAGCCTTCGGTTAAGGTGCTTGGCGGTCAGATGCTCGAGATCGATCTTTCCGAGCCGGTGCGCAGAGCAAAGGTGCGTCCCGCGCTAGCTGATGGCCTAAAGGTCATTTACGACGACAGCGACATCATCGTCGTCGACAAGCCTGCGGGAGTCGCCGCGCACCCGTCCCTCGGCTGGGACGGTCCCGACGTGGTAAGCCACCTAGCAGCAGCTGGTTATGCGATCTCAACTTCCGGCACCCCTGAGCGCCAAGGCATCGTCCAACGCCTAGACGTGGGCACCTCGGGTCTGATGGTGGTCGCCAAGAGCGAACACGCATACACTCTTCTCAAACAGGCTTTCCGCGACAGGACGGTTAACAAGATCTATTTAGCTCTGGTCCAGGGACACCCGGACCCGTTCAACGGCACTATCGATGCCCCGATCGGCAGGCACCCTGGTTCCGCCTGGAAATTTGCCGTCACCACCGACGGGCGACGTTCGGTGACTCACTACCAGACGATCGAGGCCGCTCCCGCCGTAACTCTTCTGAGGATTCACCTGGAAACTGGGCGCACCCACCAGATCCGCGTTCATATGTCTGCCTTTGGGCACCCTTGTGTGGGCGATCCGCTCTATGGTTGCGATCCGGTCCTTGCTGAAAAAGTGGGCTTGGATAGGCAATGGCTACACGCTGCAAAATTGGGCTTTACTCATCCTGGAAGCGGTGAATATGTCGAATTTCGGAGCAATCCACCGCGTGAGTTGTCGTCAGCTTGGCACCAGCTACGCGATAAATGAATTTCTCAGGTAACCTAAAGACTGTGCGTAGAGCGAAAATTGTTTGTACTTTAGGTCCCGCTACCTCCACACAGGAGCGGATGGAAGAGCTAATGAAGGCTGGCCTCGACGTTGCTCGTTTTAACATGAGCCACGGCGACCACAGCGAGCACCTTGTCAGGCTGCAGGAAACCCGTGCAGCCAGCAAGGCGGTCGGCAAGACCATCGGTCTGCTGGCCGACCTGCAGGGCCCCAAGATTCGTCTTGGTGTCTTTGCTGAAGGCAAGGTAGAGCTGAGCTACGGCCAGAACTTCACCATTACTGTCGACGATGTGCTTGGCGACAACCAGCGCGCCTCGACCACCTACAAGGGCCTGCCGGGCGACGTCAAGGTCGGCGATCAGATCTTGATCGACGACGGCAACGTTGCGCTGGAGGCAGTTGAGGTTACCGACACCGACGTTGTTGCCAAGGTCACCGTTGCGGGCCCAGTCAGCAACCACAAGGGCATTAACCTGCCGGGCGCCATCGTTAACGTCCCCGCGCTGAGCGAGAAAGACGAGAATGATCTGCGCTGGGCGCTGCGTAATGACTTTGACATGATTGCATTGTCGTTCGTGCGTCAGGCATCTGACATTACCCGCGTCCACGAGATCATGGACGAAGAGGGCGTGCGTCTTCCGGTCATCGCCAAGCTGGAGAAGCCGCAGGCCATCGCAAACCTCGACGAGATCATCGACGCATTTGATGGCTTCATGGTTGCCCGTGGCGACCTGGGCGTCGAAATGCCGCTCGACGAGGTCCCGCTGGTCCAGAAGCGCATCATCCGTAAGGCGCGTAAGTTCGCAAAGCCGGTTATCGTAGCAACTCAGATGCTGGATTCTATGATCACCTCGCCTCGCCCGACTCGCGCTGAGGCTTCCGACGTTGCCAACGCTATTCTCGACGGCACCGACGCGGTCATGCTCTCAGGCGAGACCTCGGTTGGTTCTTACCCGGTCGAGACTGTTCAAACGATGGCAAGGATTGTCGAGAGCACCGAGCGTCGCGGTATTAAGCAGATCTCCAAGATTAAGTGGGATCCGCACACCACCGGTGGTGTTGTCGCTATGTGCGCAGCTCAGGCAGCAGAGCAGATTGAAGCCAAGTTTATGGTGGCTTTCACCCAGTCTGGCGATACTGCTCGCCGCCTATCGCGACTGCGTAACCGTATTCCGCTTATCGCGATTACCCCCGATGAGCAGACTTCACACTGGCTGACCCTATGTTGGGGTGCTCAGGTATTCCAGAGCCCTGATTTCGCAACTAACGAAGAGATGGTCACTCATGCCAATAAGATGCTGCAGGAACAGCTAGACGGCGAAGAAGGCCAGTACAGCGTTATCGTCTTCGGCTCTCCGATTGGTGTGGCTGGTAAAACCAACACCATGCGCGTTCATAAATTGCGCGATAAGAATTGGAAAGAAGGCGGCAAGGAGTAATCCTTAAGCTAAAAAGATCCCTAGCCAATTGGCTAGGGATCTTTTTTAGCTTGTGCCCGAGGTGGGAGTCGAACCCACACGACCTTTCGGGTCAAACGATTTTGAGTCGTTCGCGTCTACCATTCCGCCACTCGGGCTAAGGAGTGGACTGCTCGTTGCAAAACGAACGAGAGATAGCTTACTAGCTAACGACGGACTTGCAAATTGATGATTTGTTTTCCATAAGTTGCACAGATTTTTGCGAATAGGGTTAATGTCGTAGCCGAAAGCATATTTGTTTCAATGATTTTTCATTTTCAATGGAGTAATGAAAAATTGTTATCGTTTGCTTTCGCAGATGATCTGTATTTGTTTTTATTCGTTGGGTATGGCCCAGTAGATGAGCGAGGATAAAGTGGCTAAAACCGCTGATAAGAACGAGAAAGAAGAGAAGGTGACCCGCCCCCGCGTGCTTGTCGCTGAAGACGAGGCGCTGATCAGGCTTGATTTGGTTGAACTTCTCGAGGAGCAGGGCTACGAGGTGGTAGGCCAGGCTGCAGATGGCGAGAAAGCCGTCGAAATGGCCAGGGAACTTCGGCCCGATTTGGTTGTGATGGACGTGAAGATGCCGAAAATGGACGGCATTACTGCGGCTGAGAACATCACAGACGAGCGCATCGCGCCCGTTGTCATGCTCACTGCTTTTAGCCAGCGCGAGTTGATCCAGAAGGCGAAGACTGCGGGCGCGATGGCTTACGTCGTTAAACCGTTCGATGCGTCCGACGTCGTTCCGGCGATTGAGATCGCTATGGCGCGATTCCAAGAGATGCAGGCCCTCGACGATGAGGTAGCTAGCTTGGAAGAGCGTCTGGAGTCTCGCAAGATCATCGATCAGGCGAAGGGCATCCTCCAGGAGGCCCTGGGCATGACTGAGCCGGAGGCTTTTCGCTTCATCCAGAAGACCGCCATGGATCTGCGTAAATCGATGCGCGAGGTGGCGAGTGGGGTTATCGCCCACGAGAACGGCGAGAAAGAGTAGGTCTAGGCCGAGATAAGTCTGCAGGTCAGCCGGCCGATTGCTATCAGCCGGTCTTCGCTGTCTGTCAACTCCACGGTGTATACCGCGCTGGTCGAGCCCAGGTGCTGCGCATTGGCGACTCCTTGAACGTAGTCGCCACGCGCTCCCTTCAGGTGGCTGACGGATAATTCAGTGCCAAGCGCAACTTTTCCGTCACCTGCCCATTCGCTCGCGCCGATTGAGCCGAGCGTCTCGATCATGGCAGCGCTGGCCCCGCCATGCCACCTGCCTGCCGGCTGGGTGTTTCCGGCGATCGGCGCCTGGCCCCGAACTTCGTCGGCGGTTGCCTTTGTGATCTCGAGGCCGAGCTTTTCGTCGAATGCGCTGTTTAGCTGATCCATGCCTCCATAATGGCACGAGCTGGTTTTTACTCTGTGCGATAGAGTCGGGCCATGGCCGAAAACAGACCTAAGCTCATTCTGATCGACGGACATTCGATGGCTTTCAGGGCTTTTTACGCCTTGCCACCGGAGAATTTCTCTACGAATACCGGGCAGTACACGAATGCTGTTTACGGCTTCACCTCGATGCTCATCAACCTGCTGCGCGACGAGCAGCCGACGCACATCGCCGTAGCTTTCGATCTGTCTCACGTCACCTTCAGGACGAAGGAGTATTCCGACTACAAGGGGACCCGTCCGGACACTCCGCCCGAGTTTAAAGGCCAGGTGGACATGATTCGCGAGGTCTTGACGGCGTTGAACATCGTCTATGTCGAAAAGGAAGACTACGAAGCAGACGATGTCATAGCAACCCTCAGCAAGCAGGCGAACGACGCTGGCTGGCAGACCCTGATCGTCAGCGGCGACCGCGATTCGTTCCAGCTGATCAACGAAAACACCACCGTTTTGTATCCGAAGCGCGGTGTTTCGCAGATGGATCTGATGACCCCGGAGGCCGTCGAGGCTAAGTACGGTGTGTCACCGCAGCGCTATCCCGAGTTGACAGCCCTCGTCGGTGAGACCAGCGACAATCTGCCCGGTGTTCCGGGCGTCGGCCCGAAGACAGCTGCCAAGTGGATTTTTAATTACGACGGCCTGGAGAACATATTGGCCAACCCCGATCAGATCAAGGGCAAGGTTGGCGACTCCCTGCGTGCCCACCTCGACGACGTAAAGCGCAACAGGAAGCTGAACAGGCTCGTCAGGGATTTGGAGCTCTCAGCTGGTCTGAATGATTTAAACATGCGGGAGTACGACCGCGAGCAGGTGCACGAGATTTTCGATGTTCTCGAGTTCCGCACCCTACGCGAACGGCTCTTTACCACGTTCCCGCAGGAGGGTGAAGAGGTCGCAGAGCAGGTGGAGATCGACGGTTCCGTTCTGCAACCCGGTGAATTGGCCGATTGGCTCGAAGAAAACGGCGATCTGCTCGGCATGGATCTGGAGATCGTTGAGGGCGATATAAATTCAATCGCGCTCGCAACCCCTGACGGCAAAGCCGCCTGGTTCGATGTTGCTGAGTCGGATTCCGCGGAGGAAAATGCTTTCGCCAATTGGCTAGCGGATCCTCAGGAGAAGAAGGTCATCCATTCCGCAAAAACGGCACGCCTGGCCTGCTGGGACAGGGGATGGCAGATCGAGGGGTTGGCCTGCGATACGGAACTTGCAGCCTATCTGCTGCATCCGGATCAGCGCAGCTATCAGCTCGCGGATCTCTCTATCCGTTACCTGGGCCGAGAGCTTAAAACCGATGAAGATGCCGGTCAGGCGACTCTAGATTTTGGTGGGGAAGAAGCCGCAGAGGCGGCCATGAATCGAGCGGCTGCGGTGATTGGGCTCCGCAAGGCGCTGACCAGTGAACTCGACAAGGTTGGTCAGGTCTCGCTGCTCAACGACGTCGAAATGCCGCTGCAGAAAGTCCTCGCGAAGATGGAATTCACCGGCATAGCCGTCGACACTGACGGTCTAGAAAAGCTGCGCGACGACTACGACGCCAGCGTGGTTGAGGCTCAGAGCAAGGCTTTTGAGTCGATTGGTCACGAGCTGAATCTCGGTTCTCCGAAACAACTGCAGAAGGTTCTTTTCGAAGAGCTGGAGCTGCCAAAGACGAAGAAGATCAAGTCTGGCTACACCACGGACGCCGAGGCATTGAATACGCTTTACGCCTCCACCCGGCCCCCGTTTTTGGAGCACCTCCTGGCATATCGCGACTCCATCAAACTGCGTCAGACGGTCGATGGTCTGCTTGCCGCAGTTGCATCAGATGGCAGGATCCACACGACTTTCCAGCAGACCGTGACTGCAACCGGCAGGCTCAGCTCTACGGACCCGAACCTGCAGAACATTCCGACGCGCACCACAGCGGGGGCCAGGGTTCGCGATGTTTTCGTCGTCGGCGACGGCTTCGATGGCTTGATGAGTGCCGATTACTCGCAGATCGAAATGCGCGTAATGGCCGATGCCTCGGGCGATGAGCACCTGATCAACGCCTTCCGCAGCGGCGTCGATTTCCACACCGATACTGCTGCGAAGGTTTACGGGGTTGACGCCAGCGAGATCACTCCGCAGATGCGCGCGCACGTCAAACAGATGAACTATGGTCTGGCCTACGGGCTGAGCGCATACGGCTTGTCGAGCAGGATCGGCGTCTCCGTCGCTCAGGCGAACGAGTTGATGGAGGACTACTTCGCCACATTTGGTCAGGTTCGCGACTACCTCGAGGGTCTTGTCGAGCAGGCCAGGAAGACCGGATACACCCAGACGCTGCTGGGCAGGCGCAGGTATCTGCCAGACTTGAACTCGTCGAACTGGCGACGCAGACAGATGGCAGAGAGGGCTGCGCTGAACGCTCCGATTCAAGGCTCGGCGGCCGACATCATCAAGATAGCCATGCTGCGGGTCGACGAGAAACTGAAGGCAGGCGAGTTCAAATCGCGGATGCTGCTTCAGGTGCACGATGAACTCGTGCTCGAGGTGGCAGAGGGTGAACGTGAGCGAGTCGAGGAACTGGTCGTCCACGAGATGGCCAACGCTGCCGAGCTGAAGGTGCCGCTAGATGTTTCCGTCGGTTATGGAAAGACGTGGCATTCCGCGGCTCATTAGAGCAAAAAAATAGCGCTGGAAAGCAGCGCTATTTTTTATGAGTAATCATTCTTTGATTAGGTCTGCATAGAAAATCATTCTCCCCAAAGTGGTGTTTGGGTTATCTTCGGGGTAATCAGAGCAGACAGTGAGGGAGAACCTGGGAGCTCCCTCATCGTCGTAAATCAGATCGCCGTTTACCTTCGGGTTGTAGTCGGCAACCCACAGGTGCTTGGAGCCGGAGTATCGGTAGCAGGCGGATTTGCCTTCGTCGTTGCTGATCTTGATCACGGTCTCGTTTTCGGTCCAGGCACCGTTAATCAAATCGTTGCCGAGCGCTCCGCCGAAGCGGTAGGTGTGGGCGGTTAGAGTCGCCATGCCTTCGAGAGAGCCCACCTTAGGTCCCTCTTTGTACCAGGCTACGGTGTAGCCCTCGTTCATGGGCGGTGCCTGTGCTGCCTCGTCTATGTCTAATCCCAGGGAAAGCATTTTTAGAGGTCTATCGGTTCCCAAAACCAAAAATTGGGTTGGGTTATCGACAACATCGGGGGTCGTAGGGCAACCTTCAGGGATCGCGGGTTGGGTAGGCGTCTGCACGTTTGCCGGCGTGGGTGTGTCGACCTTGCGATTGTTTAAGGCGTAAATGGCCCCGGCGACAATCAACAAAAAAATGACCAGGAGTGCCGCTGCTTTGCCTATTTTTCCACTCATTTTTCCCCTAGCAATGGTTAATTTCAGGCGCTCTGTAAGGGTAACAAATGACCTTGAATATCTAAATGAATTGGAAACGGGTAAGAGCTGGGGAAAGGCAAATGCACACTCGATTGACCCCACAGAGGTTGGCAGTTAAGCTTGAGTTTGCTGTGTTTTCGCGTGCCCAGACGTAGCGGCAACGCCAGATTTCAAGTAATGCATTAAGCGTAAAACGAAGTCCGGAGCTTAGCTTGATTCGCAGCAAAACGAACTATTCAACCAAATCGGAGCCCTACTACACATGACGTCCTCCACTGAGGCCTCACAGGTCGCTATCGACGACATTGGAACTCCTGAGGCCTTCGAGGCTGCAGTCGATTCCACCATCAAATACTTCAACGACGGAGATCTTGTTAAAGGCACTGTCGTAAAAGTTGATCGTGATGAGGTGCTGCTTGACATCGGTTACAAGACCGAAGGTGTCATCCCCTCCAAAGAACTTTCCATTAAACATGATGTCGACCCCTTCGACGTCGTCCAGGTTGGAGACGAGATTGAAGCTCTCGTCCAGCAGAAGGAAGACAAAGAAGGTCGCTTGATTCTGTCCAAGAAGCGCGCACAGTACGAGCGTGCCTGGGGCACTATCGAGAACGTCAAAGAAGAAGACGGCGTTGTCACTGGCAACGTCATTGAGGTCGTCAAGGGCGGCCTCATCGTCGACATCGGCCTTCGTGGCTTCCTTCCGGCATCGCTGGTCGAGATGCGCCGCGTCCGCGATCTTCAGCCCTACGTTGGCCGCGAGATCGAGGCCAAGATTATCGAGCTCGACAAGAACCGCAACAACGTTGTACTGTCGCGTCGCGCCTGGCTGGAAGAAACCCAGTCGGCAGTTCGTCAGCAGTTCCTGCAGGATCTTGCCAAGGGCCAGATCCGCAAGGGCACCGTTTCCTCCATCGTCAACTTCGGCGCTTTCGTCGACCTTGGCGGCGTAGACGGCCTGGTTCACGTTTCCGAGCTGTCCTGGAAGCACATCGACCACCCGAGTGAGGTTGTCGAGGTTGGCCAGGAGGTCACCGTCGAGGTTCTCGACGTGGACTTCGATCGCGAGCGCGTTTCGCTGTCGCTTAAGGCAACCCAGGAAGATCCGTGGCAGGTCTTTGCTCGCACGAACGCCATTGGCGAGATCGTTCCGGGCAAGGTCACCAAGCTCGTCCCGTTCGGCGCTTTCGTTCGCGTCGACGAGGGCATCGAGGGCCTCGTTCACGTTTCCGAGTTGGCCGAGCGCCACGTCGAGATCCCCGAGCAGGTTGTTTCCGTCGGCGATTCCGTCATGGTCAAGGTCATCGACATCGACCTCGAGCGTCGTCGCATCTCCTTGAGCCTCAAGCAGGCCAACCAGGGCGTTGACGTTCAGGCCGACGACTTCGATCCGTCGCTGTACGGAATGACCGCCAGCTACGACGAGCAGGGTAACTACATCTACCCCGAGGGCTTCGATCCGGAGACCAACGAGTGGAAGCCGGGCTATGAAGAGCAGCAGGCTGCTTGGGAAGCCCAGTACGCCGAGGCCCAGGCACGCTGGATGGCTCTCAAGAAGCAGGCCGCTGAAGCCGAGCACACCGAGGAAGAGCTGGTCGAGGCCGCTCCCGCCGCCGGTTACTCCTCTGCTTCCAAGCCGAGCACCGAGGACAGCTCGCCTAAGGGCGCGCTCGCTTCCGACGAGGCGCTGCAGGCTCTGCGCGAGAAGCTTTCGAGCAACAAGTAAGCAGTAAGAAAATTGCCCCCTCAAGTGAGGGGGCAATTTTTTGTCGGAAATCAGTGAGTCTTTGCGGTATGGTGCGCACATGTTGAAAGTTGGCCTGACGGGTGGAATCGCGTCCGGCAAGACCTCCGTGGCTAACCAGTTGAGAGATCTTGGCGCAACGATCATTGACTCCGATGTTTTGGCCCGCGAGGTAGTAGAGCCAGGTACGGATGGTTTTGCCGAGGTTGTGAAAAGATTCGGCAACAGGGCGATAGGGCCCGATGGTGGTTTAGATAGGCAATGGCTGGGGTCGGTGGTTTTTCTCGACGAGAACGCCAGGCGAGACCTCAATGCGATTATTCACCCCAGAGTCCGAAAAGCAGCCCGGCTGATGGAAGCCAAAGTGCCCGACGACGGGGTAGCGGTGCAGGTAATTCCGCTCTTGGTCGAGACCAATCAGCAGGACGACTTCGATTGCCTGGTCGTCGTCGATGTGCCGGAAGAGGTGCAAATAAAACGTCTGATGGCTCGAAATGGCTTCACTCGGCCGCAGGCTGAATCGCGGATTCGTTCGCAGGCGAGCCGGCAGGAACGGTTGGCGGTGGCAGACTTCGTCATCGACAATTCCGGTTCGTTCGAGCATACGAGGATCCAGGTTGAGGAGCTTTGGCGCAGACTGGTCGGTTGATTTAGAGGAAGCCCTTTGGCCGATTTTTTGATTGGCTAGCATTGAGTACATGGAAAAAGTTGACTTTTGGTTTGATCCGTCTTGCCCGTGGACTTGGGTAACCTCCATATGGATGCGCGAGGTGGCCAGCCTCCGAAGCTTCGAGGTTAATTGGCACCCCTTCTCGCTTTACATTCTGAACGAGGGCCGCGAGCTGGATCCCGACTACCGCAAGCTGACTGATTACAACTTCATCGGCTCCAGGGTCACTGGCGCAGTAGCCGCGGAAGCCCCGGAAAAGCTCTCCGACTTCTTCACCGCAGTCGGAACTAAGTACCACAATGAGGGTCGTGGCAAGGAAGATTACGCAGGAATCTTGAAGGAGGCGCTCGCCGACTGCGGTCTCGATGCCGAGTTGTTCGAGCGAGCCGAAGCAGGCGAGTTCGACGAGTCGCTTCGCGAATCCACTAAGGCTGGTCTGGACATCGTCGGCGACGAGGTCGGCGTCCCGATCGTTTCGTTCAACGGCGTGGGTTTCTTCGGCCCCGTCATCTCCAAGAGTCCCCGTGGCGACGAAGCCCTCAAGCTTTGGGACGGCTGCCTTGCTGTTGCGAGTGTCGACAACTTCTATGAGCTCAAGCGTTCCAGGAACGTTCGTCCGCAGTTTGACTAGCTAAATATTTATGCGGCCCGAAGCGTTTGCTTCGGGCCGCTTTTTATCTTTGCGCCCTGGGCCTACCGCGTAGTCTGGGATACATGCGTCCTAAGGAAAAAATTTCTCGCAGGGTGGCCCCATTCAAGGTGCACTCGGAGTTCGAGCCCGCCGGCGATCAGCCAGAGGCCATCAAACAGCTAGCAGAGCGCATTAATGCGGGTGAAAAGGACGTCGTTCTGCTTGGTGCGACGGGCACGGGTAAAACAGCAACGGTGGCGTGGCTCGCTGAGAAGATCCAGCGGCCGATGCTCGTCATGCAGCCGAACAAGACCTTGGCGGCGCAATTCGCCAACGAACTGCGAAACTTCTTCCCGGAAAACGCGGTTGAGTATTTTGTTAGCTATTACGACTACTACCAGCCAGAGGCGTACATCCCGCAAACGGATACTTACATCGAGAAAGATTCCTCGCTAAACGAGGAAGTCGAACGGCTCAGGCACTCCGCAACCAACTCGCTGCTGACCAGGAGAGACGTCATCGTGGTTTCCACGGTTAGCGCCATCTATGGTTTGGGTACTCCTCAAGAGTATGTCGACCAGATGCTGACCCTAAAGGTCGGTGAGGATTGGGATCGCAGGGATCTGTTGAAGCATTTGGTGACAATGCAGTACACCAGAAACGACGTGGCAGCCGTGCGCGGCACATTCCGAGTCAGGGGAGACACGCTGGAAATTTTCCCGATGTACGAGGAGAACGCCGTCCGCGTCGAGTTCTTCGGCGATGAAATCGATGTGCTTTCCACGCTGCATCCGCTGACGGGCGAGTTGATCAGCTCCGACGACGAGATCTATGTTTTTCCGGCTAGCCACTACACCGCGAGCAAAGACCGCATGGAACGCGCGATGCGCGACATTGAGCAAGAACTCAACGAGCGCGTCGAGGAACTAGAAACCCAGCACAAACTTTTGGAGGCCCAGCGCCTGCGGATGCGCACCACTTACGATCTCGAGATGATGGCTCAGATCGGAACCTGCTCGGGCATTGAGAACTACTCGAGGCACATCGACGGCCGTCCGCCGGCGTCTCCGCCGAACTGTCTTCTGGACTACTTCCCGGAGGATTTCGTTCTCGTGGTTGACGAATCGCACGTAACCATTCCACAGATCGGCGGCATGTACGAGGGCGATATGAGCCGAAAGCGCACTCTGGTGGAGCATGGCTTCCGCCTGCCCAGCGCAATGGACAACAGGCCGCTAAAGTTCAACGAATTCATCGAGCGCATCGGTCAGACCATCTACCTTTCTGCGACTCCTGGGCCGTATGAGATGGAGCGCTGCGATGGGGTTGTGGAGCAGATTATTCGCCCAACTGGCCTCGTCGACCCCGAGATCATTGTGAAGCCAACCCATAACCAGATCGACGATCTGATGGGCGAGATCAACGAGCGCACGCAAAAGGACGAGCGCGTTTTGGTGACGACCCTGACCAAACGGATGGCCGAGGACCTCACCGATTATTTGGTGGAAAACGGCATCAGGGCCCGTTACCTGCACTCCGAGATCGACACGCTGCAGAGGGTCACGCTGCTTCGCGAGCTGCGAGAGGGGCAATACGACGTCCTAGTCGGCATCAACCTGCTCCGCGAGGGCCTAGACCTTCCCGAGGTGTCTTTAGTTTCTATTCTTGATGCGGACAAGGAGGGTTTCCTGCGTTCTCAGCGCTCGCTGATTCAGACGATCGGTCGTGCTGCACGCAACGTTTCGGGCCAGGTGCACATGTATGCCGACAAGATAACCGACTCTATGGAGGCGGCCATCGACGAGACGAACCGTCGTCGCGAAAAGCAGATCGCCTACAATAAAGAGCACAACATCGACCCGAAGCCGCTGCGAAAGAAGATCTCGGATATTACGGAGCTGCTCGCCAGGGAAGAGGCCGACACCGATGCGCTGCTTGGCAAAAAAGCTCCGCGTGGTCTGCACAGCGCTCTTGACGTTGAAAACCGCAAGAAGATCGACCCTAAGGACATCCCGCAATCTGAGTTGGCCGACCTCATCGTCGAGCTGTCCACCCAGATGACCACCGCTGCGGGAGAATTGCAGTTTGAGCTAGCAGCCAGGCTGCGCGACGAAATCGCGGATCTAAAACAAGAGCTGCGGCAGATGGTAGAGGCGACGAAATGACTCGATTGCTCGCACTCTAATTACGTTGTCGGGAACTAAAAATGTTCACGGTCTTGACAACTAAGTAATTAAGTTTCCTCAGAGCCCCTCACGCGGTAAATTGGTTTGCTACAGTCAATGGCTCATTGTCAGGCGCGTCTTTGCCTGTGGCGATCGCGTTTTTAATCAGTTGGCAATAGCTTTACACCCGGGGGGAAACAGATGCTATTTCAAATGCGCAGAGATGCGTACAAAGGGAAAATGAAGAAGAGCCGATTCTGGTTTTTACTAACCGTGGCGGCTTTGATGAGCACTCTATTGATGGGGCAGGTCAGCCCATTGGCTTCGGCCGAGCCTGATTCAGGATCTTCACAATCGCATGTTGCTGGGGCGCCTGGCGGCGGCGAAGAGCCGGCTAAAATCTTTTTAGATGGAGTTGCAGGAGACGATTCGAACGATGGAAGCACAACCAATCGGGCCGTGAAAACTTTCCAAAAAGCCAAGGAACTTTCTCAGGCTAACCCGAAAGTCGGTCAGATAGTAGTTGTCGGAACCGTGCCGGTCAGCGGAAACATCGATCTTTCCGGAACAGGAGCCACCCTTGTTAGGGGCGAAGGGTTTAACGACTACTTGCTGACAGTGAGTACGTCAGCTGCTCTTACCAACGTCATCGTAGACGGCAACTCGCAAGCCAATTCCGCCATCAAGCAGGCCCTCATCAATGTTCCGCAGGGAAGCACCCTTGATATAGGCGAAGGTGTTGTATTGCGAAACAATAAAATTCAAACTGTCGAAGGAGATTCTCGTCGCGGCGGTGCTATCTATGCCCAAAGTGCCAACATAAATATGGCCGGTGGCGTGATCGAAGACAACCGAGCCAATGACGGCGGGGGCATTTATTTGGTTCAGTCTACGATGAACTTCTCCGGCGGTGTCGTGCGTAACAACCTCGCTGAGCGGGTTTTTGACGCCGATAGTTACAGGACCTCCGGCGGCGGCATCTGCGTGGACAAGGGTTCAACCCTAAACATGTCTAATTCAGCCATCGTCGAGAACAACCGCTCCGAAGAGGTCGGTGGTGGCATAAGCGTCGGCTCTCGGGAGTGGGGCCCTACCAACATATTGAATATGGCAGGCGGCGCGGTTAGAAACAACACCTCCGAGGCTACCGGCGGCGGGATTTTCATCCAGGCGAAATATTTTAGCGGCGGAGCGTCTAAAGCTTTCATTACTGCCGGTAAAATTACAGGCAACAAGATGTTGGGTACAGGCAAAACCAATAAGGCCTTCGGTGGTGGCGGCATTTACGTCAATGGGGCAAACGAGTTGTATGGAGCCAATGGAGCTAACGGCGAGTTGTACCTCAAGAACGCCGTGGTCACCAATAACACGTCCGATTTTGAGGGCTCAGGCTATGCCGCCTGCCCCATTTCGACAACCAAGATATACGTCAACGACGGAGTTGCCTTGTACGGCAATTCGCGTAGCGACGGCAGCCGGGCAGCCGAGGAAATCTATGTTTTGTCGAGCCAAAAATATGGGCTCCACTCGGGCGTGCCGGAATATAAGCTTTCGCAACGGATGCTCGGGGGAGTTGCAAACCTGTGGAAG
The DNA here is from genome assembly GCF_000510445.1 of Propionimicrobium sp. BV2F7. Lineage (NCBI taxonomy): Bacteria > Bacillati > Actinomycetota > Actinomycetes > Propionibacteriales > Propionibacteriaceae > Propionimicrobium > Propionimicrobium sp. BV2F7. The sequence goes on from NZ_AZIS01000005.1 coordinate 429,145, forward strand.
CAAGCCGATGGCTCTTTTCTGCCGACTAACCTCTACGAAGGAAAGCTCGAAAACGATGGCGACAATTTGTCGTTGCACACCGACGAGGTCGGAAATGAGCTAACCCAGAAACTGGGGCTGGTCATCATTTCCGGTAACTACTCCGCTACGCGTGGCGGAGGTATCGGATCTAACGGCAGCGTAGAATTCGGAACCTCTGGCGAGACGACCGAAGTGAAAGTGACCAAGGCCTGGGACGATGAAGACAATTTCTCCGGTCTGCGGCCCGCAACAGTTGAGGTCGATCTGATCGCAACCGTCGAGGGCGCGCAGTACGTCGTGGAAACCCGGGTGCTTAGCGAAGATAACTCGTGGACGACCACCTTCAGTGACCTTCCGACCGTCGCAGGCGGCAAAGAAATTGCTTACTCGGTTAAGGAGGCCAACGTCGCAGAAGGGTACGTGACCAAGCTAAGTGGCGATGCGGCCGCCGGTTTCGTGCTGACGAATACCTTACAGCCACAACTTGTCGAAGTTTCGGGCTCGAAGACCTGGGACGATGCAGGCGATGAACAATCGCGTCCGAGCTCGATCACCATTCGCTTGTTTGCCGACGGGGTCGAAATCGATTCGCAGTCTGTCACAGCCGAGTCTGATTGGACGTGGAAGTTCGCTGATCTGCCCAAATATGACGAGGGCCGAAGCATTGTTTATACGGTTAAGGAAGACGCGGTAGATGGGTATACCTCGGTTGTCTCTGGCTATGACATCACAAACACGCGCGTGCCAAACACTCCGCCACCTTCTACTCCGCCGACGCCGTCTACTACACCACCGCCACCTTCTACTCCGCCTAGCCGGAACCTGCCCAAAACCGGCTCTAGCGCGGCGTTTACTCTGCTGACAGCCCTCGCGCTGCCGGTGGGAATCGCATTGTTCGCAAGACGGAGAAGAGAAGATTCCTAAGGCTAATAGCCGACTAAATTGGCGAGCAGATCATATCTGCTCGCCAATTTTTTTTGCAGATAAAGTGCTGTCGCCTTTGCTTTTTCTTGCCAGCTAGGCGGCTTAACGGATGGGCTAACCCGAGGGTGCGCAATTGTTTTTGGCATCGGAAAATTACAGGTTTCGCGATTTTTCGAATCGGATGGTGGAAAGCTTGGGGAAATATCTGCATGGGCGCTGTGGCTGCTGATTTTCCAACTCGGTGAAATGGGAACAAAATGCCAGGCTCAAAACAAAGTATTGGGTATTAATTTCCCCCTAGGGGATCGGTTTGGTCGGCTAACATTTCCATATCCCACCCACCCCGGAAAATGAAAAATGAAAGCTGCACTACCCACACTCGCCCTGCTAATTTTGCTGACCGGCTGCGGCGCAACAGCGCCCGAAAACCAGCCGAAAACGCCGACGCCCGCGGCTGCCTCCGAAACCACCGACCCGCTATACGAAGAAGCCGTGGCCGTAGCAAAAGCTATCGACGAGATCGATCAGAGGTACTACCTCAAAAATAAATATGATCCTTTCCCGGAAGAAGAGTATGCGAAGTATTCAGCTGGAAACTTTTTACAGGCAAGTAAGGGCCTCTACGAAAAAGCCAATGCAGAGAATATAGAGAATCTCGATACAGCGGAAGGCATGACTAGGTATCGACCACTACCAGGCGTCAGCTTGGATGGTTCAGAAATCGCGATTCAACAATGCGTAGATGGTACTCGAACGAAACATCGGATAAACGGTGTTGAGGGATATGGCTTTATGACTCAATCGAATTATTTCTTTAAGAAATTCGATGGAAAATTGAAGGCTTTCCGCGTGAAAACCAGCAAAGAGGGCCAATGCGACTGGTAACTAAATCTTTAGTATTTCTGGCTTTAGTCTGTGTAATTCTGGCTGGCGAAGTTATTAACGGGTTTGCTGGAGACAGTGATGTTAGAAGCATCTACAACGAGCAATCCGGCGTCGTCACCGTGGAGGCGTCGTCTTCTGGCGTCGCAGCCGAGGCCCCGGTGGCAACTGGCCCTGCGGCGTCTAAGCCTTTAACTATGGCCGAGATCCAGGCGAACTCGCATCTCTGGGAACGCCCGGAAGAGGTCGGGTTGGCTGGCGGCAGATCTTACGTCAGTTATCACCCGGCCCCCAGAGACTCGGAAGCTGTCGACTACGAGGGCCTGGCGGCAAGGGCGGTCGCCAGGATGCAAATCCCCGAGGCGCAGATTGTTTTCGGTCCTGAGCCCTCCGTCAACGAGTGGAACGCTATTCCGGTTAACTTCCCGATCTGGCTGGATCTGGGCGCTAAACGGGCCGTCTCGCAAACAGTGGTGGAGGACGCCATCCGGATCGAACTTAGCGCCAGCCTCGCAAATACCTACTGGCAGATGGGCGACGGTTCGGCCTTCTCTTGTTCTGCAATGACCACTCGCCCGAGCGGAGTCCAGAATCCGCCTAGGCCATCTCCCACGTGCGGATATACCTATACTCGAAAAGGCGACTATCAGGTGTCCGCGATCTCGACTTGGCAGGTGAACTGGTCCGTCAACGGCAGATCGGGCGTCATGACCGTTGCGCGCGGGGGAGCCAGGACACTAAAAATCAACGAGTTGCGCAGCCTAATCACACGTTGAGCAAGCGAATGCGACTGGCGTGTGCTATTGGCCCGCCGCACGCGTACAATTTGCATTCGTGAGTCAAGAAATAGAGATATTAGCGGCGCGCCCTGAGGACGCCCAGCGGATCGCGGGCGTTATAGGGCATCCAGACTTGTCGGAGCCCTCCTCGTTGAGCGTCGACGAGATTCGCAAGCTGCTCGAAACCGAAATTGGCGTGTTGGCCTTGACAGACGGTGAGCCGGTCGGTGCGCTATTCCTTGACGTAACTAAATCATTGCTTCACGACGTTCGCGTCATTCCGCAGGTTCAAGATGAGGGCATCGGCGCCGAGATGATCAGGGCTGTTGCAGAGCTTGCAGCGGATCAGGGCGCCACAGAGCTGCACGTCAACTGCCCAACCTCTAAGACAGCTCGCGGGTGGTACTTGGACAATGGTTTCGTGTCTACCGGCTCTTCCGAGTTGACCCGAAAGTTGCCCCTGCGGGTCATCGTCCCAGACGCTGGCGCCATGAAAAAATTGGGGGCTAAGTTAGCGAAGATCTTGGTGCCCGGCGACATGATCATTGCCAGCGGCGAACTAGGTGCGGGGAAAACGACCTTTACCCAGGGTCTCGGCGCTGGCATGGGAGTCAGTGGCTCGGTTATTTCGCCGACCTTCGTCCTAAGCCGAATCCACGAAAACGAAAATGGCCCGGCACTCATTCACGTCGATGCGTATCGTCTCGGCTCCGCAGCAGAGCTTGAAGACCTAGACCTGGAACTTCAGATGGAGAATGCCGTCACGCTAGTCGAATGGGGAGACGGGCTGGCCGAGGGGCTGCGCGAGAACAGGTTAAACCTGGAGATTCTGCGTGCATCTAACCCCGCCGATCAGACCAGGATCGTATATCTCGACGGCGTCGGCCCTAGGTGGCAAGACGTCGATCTAGCCGCCGAGCTGCAAATCAGCGAAGGAGAAACGAAATGACTAATGGCTGGACGCTGGCCATTGATACGGCAACAGGAATTAACGTCGGCCTCGCGAAGAATGGTGAGGCGGTCGCTTCGGCTCGTGAAGAGAGCACCCGAAAGCACGTTGAGCTTACTCAGCAGCTGGTAAATCAGACTCTTGAGCAGGCCGGAATCGAGTTCAAAGACCTGAGCCAGGTAGCCGTCGGCGTGGGCCCGGGCCCCTTCACCGGACTACGCGTCGGCATCGTTACTGGAACGACCATCGCGAGCATGCTGAAGATTCCGGTTCGAGGCGTCTGCACGTTGGACGCGATCTCGATAGGCGTGGAAGGCACCCAGGATCGGTTCGTTGTTGTCACCGACGCCAGGCGCAAAGAAATTTATTGGGCAAGTTACGACCGCCAAGGCAAGCGCGACGGCGAGCCTCAGGTAAGCATCCCCGAAGAGGTCGAGCAGGTGCCGGCGTATGGGCCTGGCGTGAGCGTCTATCCGACGATCTTCACCGGCGGTAAAGATCTGCAACTCGACGCGGGTCTGTTGGCCGCGCGGCTAGAGCTCCTGCCCGATGTCGGGTTGAGCCCGATTTATCTGCGCAAGCCGGATGCTAAGCTGCCAGCGACGCGCAAGTCGACTCTCGGACATCGACGAATCACACTGCCAGAAATAAAGTGAGCGACCACAAGTTACGCGCGGCCAAGGAGAGCGATCTCGACGCGATCGTAAGGTTAGAGGAGTGCTTTACGGCCCGAGAACGCTGGTCTCGAGAGGCTTGGCGCAGCGAGCTCGCCTCCGAAGCGACGAACGTCTTCGTCGTCGAGGCACCTAACCCGGTAGCCGTCGCAAGCTTCGGCAACGCGATAGACGTCATAGAGCTTAGAACGATCGCCGTGTCACCGAATCACCGACGCAACGGGTTGGCGGCGCAACTGGTTCGGGAAGGTCTCAAATGGGCTTGCGGGACATCCGCGGAACAGATGTTTTTGGAAGTCGCCCAAGACAACGTGCCTGCCGCGACTCTCTACAAGAAGTTGGGTTTCGAGCTAGTGAGCAGGCGAAAAAGCTACTACGGTCCAGGACGTGACGCGCTAGTCATGGCCAGGGCAATCAGGTGAAAGAGAAAACGAGGAAAATATGAGTGAGCCTCTAGTAATCGGCATCGAGTCGAGCTGCGACGAGACCGGCGTCGGAATCGTCCGGGGTCGTGAGCTGCTCGCCAACGAGGTGGCCAGCTCGGTAGATCTGCACGCCCGCTTCGGTGGGGTTGTCCCGGAGGTTGCTTCGAGGGCGCACCTCGAGGCGATTCGTCCCACGCTCGAGCGCGCGCTAAAGAAGGCCGACGTCGATATCAGCGAATTGGATGCCGTCGCCGTAACCGCAGGCCCAGGCCTGATGGGTTCCCTAGTGGTCGGCATGGCCGCGGCTAAGGCCCTTGCCACCGTCGCGAATAAACCTCTATACGGCCTTAATCACCTGGTGGGACACGTGGGCGTCGACATGATCGAGCACGGTCCGCTGCCGGACCCGACCCTCGCGCTGCTGGTCTCCGGCGGACACTCTCAGCTGTTGCTGGTGAAGGACATCACGAGTGACATCACCGAGGTCGGCACCACAATTGACGATGCCGCAGGAGAGGCCTACGACAAGGTTGCCCGTCTGCTCGGCATGGGATACCCCGGTGGCCCAGTCATCGACAAGGCTGCGCAGCTGGGCGATCCGAAGGCTATCCGGTTCCCGCGCGGTCTCACCGCGAAGCACGACCTCGAAAAACACCGCTTTGACTACTCGTTCTCCGGTCTGAAGACCGCAGTTGCACGCTGGGTCGAGCAGCGCATGTACGACGGTGAAGAAGTACCCGTCAACGATGTTGCCGCCAGTTTTCAGGAGGCAGTCGCGGACGTGCTCACGGCGAAGGCCATCGACGCGTGCCAGCACTACGGCGTCGACACGATGGTTCTAGGCGGTGGGGTAGCGGCCAACTCTAGGCTACGCGGGTTGCTTTCTGAACGCGCGGAGGCTGCCGGTATCGAGCTGCGCAGGCCTCGCCCGGGTCTATGCACCGACAATGGTGCGATGATTGCCGTTCTCGGCGCTGCCGTTGTTGAAGCTGGACGCGCGCCCAGCGAGTTGACAATCAGCTCGGATTCCGGAATGCCCGTTGAGAAGATCATTGCCTGATTCGAGAAGAGTATGGTTTATCAGCCTGATCTAACGACCTTAGGTTTCGTGCTTTCTCGTGATCGTCAAAGCGTTCTCATGGTGCACAGAATCGCTCGCGAATCTGATGAGCAGCTGGGCAAATGGAATGGCCTGGGAGGCAAGGTTGAGTCTGGCGAGGACGTCTGGAGTGGTCTAGCCAGGGAGCTTCGCGAAGAGGCGGGTATCAAAGCCACATCTATGCAGCTTCGCGGCACTGTTAGTTGGCCCGGCTTCCATAGCGACGGTGGCGACGTCTTCGGCATGATCTTCATCGTCGACGAATACGAGGGGCAGCCCGACGCAGCCAGCGAAGAGGGGCCGCTCGAATGGAAGAAGATCAGCGAGATTCCAAACCTGCCGATGTTCGAAGGCGACAAATATTTCGTCCCGCTCGTTTTCGATCCGGAGGTCTCGTCTTTTCACCTCGTTATTCCGTACGAGTTCGGCGAGCCGACAGGATGGAGCGGACATATTGAAAGAATCGGTGACTAAGTAACTTATTCGCCTGTGGATAACTTGCCGGTCGAAGCGTTTTCGTCCATAGATTTTCTCGTGTCCGAAAGGACTTTTATTGAAGTCGATGGATAGGAAAATCATGCACTCGCGAACACGAAAAACAACTTGGCTGTTTCTTCTCTTCTCCCTAGCAGTCTTGTTGCTAAACGTTAGGCCGGCATTCGCGGATGACGGCCTCTACCGATTGCAAAACCCAGACGGCGCCGATTACGGATTTGCGGTGGTGGGCAGTAACGACTTGCAGTATGGCACCCGCATCTTTACGGCCACGGATTCCACTACGACGATCCGGGCTTATTGCGTCGAGAACACCGTTGCGGTTAGGCGCGGCCACACCCTGAAGCTGTCCGAATGGGGCGAGTTCCCAGGAAGTAATAATTTTGGCGCAGATGAACAAGTGCGTCTTAAAGCAGCTTGGATAGCGGCCAACACATACCCGCAGATAGGCCTAGAGCTGATGAGGGAAAAGACGGGGGTCGATGGTTTGTCGGTCAAGGAGGCCATTACGGCTAGCCAGGCGGCAATATGGCATTTTACCGATGGCCTTCAGTTGGCAGACGTCAGCGGGGCCTCAGGGGGTGAAAAGGCCAACGTTGTGGCCGCCTACAACTACCTGACTGGCGACGCGAACGTCGGGGCAAATCTAGGGCCGATCGTCCAAGTTACTACCCCTGACGTGGGAACCGCGGGACAACGCCTTGGCCCAATCAAGGTTTCTGCCAACACGCAGGCCGTCGCTATCGAGGGTCTTGACATGCCACTGGTCGATGCGCAGGGCCGAAGCGTCGATGCCAAAAATGCTCCGACAAATGTCGACTTGTACGTGGACATTCCAGACGATGCCCCCGCAGCCAGCCAACAATTCAAAGTCTCTGCCATTAGCGACGCATACCTCGGTCATCTCCTGGTGGATACCGATGCCCAAAACCCGACCCAGACCATCATCGTCAGCGGAAGCCACAAGGTGAGCGCAGAGGCTGAGGGGAAGATCACTTGGGAAGCGTTGCCGCCTGCTCCGGCGGAACCCGAGCCGAGTCAAACGCCCGAACCCTTAGCCACTCCGAGCGCTCCGGTAACTGAAGCCAAAGCGCCTGGATTGCCGAAGACTGGGGAGCAGGGGTTCGCTGCGTTGGCGCTAGCCGTCCTTGCTGCTGGAGGAGCCTGGGTTTCGCTCCGCAGACGCTAGCGCAACCGGCTTTGTAGCAAGGAGATTAACTATCTTGAAAAAATATCTGCAAAAGTTTTGTAGGTTTTTCGGGCGAGTCCTGTTCCCAAACGAAGATCGCCCATAGCGATCCCTAGACTGCGGTTTTTCAGCTACAACTGTCAGAAAAATAGTGATTTTCCGTCTCGTAAACTCGACGGGTCAGAACCCCCTCTGGCAATCCTCAACAGGGTGAATGTTAGGAAAACTATGCCTAATCTTGCTAAGAAAATTAGCCTACTTGTGCTTTTGAGCACGCTTTTCACTTTACTGGTCGGGATTAACCCGGCTCGTGCAGAAATCAACAACGAATTCTCGCTGGCCCCAGCGGTGAATTCGACTCGGGGTATCGAGTATCCGGCGAGAATAGTTCTTCGCTGAAGGCTAGCCGTTGGAGGCCTGCGACAGGGCAACTGTTTCCTGGCTTGACAAGCCACGTCCGGTAGTTCCTTATGCAGTACCGACTCCGTCGACATCGGTTCCGAGCGAAGTCATCGAACCGACTCCGTCAGAGACCCCTTCGGCTACTGCAACTACTTCAGCAATCGAGGTTGCCGTAGTCAAGAAGAGCGAAAGCTCTAAGCCGGGTTTGCCTAAGACCGTCGCACGGGGTGCAGGAATGCTCGCGCTAGCCGCGCTGGTTGGCTTTGCTACGTTTCGCGTTATTCGAAATCGCTAGTTAGCTAGTTAGGTAGTGCCAAAAATCTTTGACCGGTCAGGAAACTGGCCGGTCAAAGATTTTACTCAAAAGAGGTAAAGACGTGGTATCTTATCGATCCGGGATACCTAAACTTTGAATTACTCAAAAGAGTGGTAGGTTTATTGCAATGAGCGAGGTTAACGACTGGGCCACGCGAATCCGAGGGGCAGGCTTGCGTGCCACCAACCCGCGCCTGATTGTGTTAGAAGCGCTAGCTCAACGATCCCACGTTAGCGTCGAAGAGCTGGTCGACATCGTCAAGTCGTACGGCAAATCAGTTAGCCTGCAATCTGCCTACAACGTTTTGACTGATTTGTGCCATGCTGGGCTCGTCAGAAGTATTGAGCTGCCCCACCAGCCCGCTCGCTATGAATTAGACAACGGTGACAATCATCACCACGCGGTTTGCTCTAGCTGCGCAAAGATTTATGACGTCTCTTGCGCTGTCGGCTACACGCCATGTCTGACTCCCGCAGAAGATCACGGAATGCAGATCAAAATCGCCGATGTTTTCTATCGGGGAGTCTGCGTTAATTGCCAAGAGCGCGAGCTGGACGAAGTAACCAGCTAGTTTCCTTCCGGCCCAATGGCCTCGATGCTGCCGGTCGGTGCCTCTGATAAGCGGGCCTTCCTGATGCCCCTCTTCCTGAACGCATTAGATAACTTTCCAGCCTTCAGATCTATCCCTCCTCTAGGCAGCGACCAGCCCTTTTTGGAGGCTATCCAACCGAAGAGTACACAACACACGATTGCTAGCGCCATGGCCAGGTTCGGGTAACCAAGCTGCATGATGAAGTAAGCAATGAGAGCTCCGGCTAGGGCGACAGTTGCGTATAGCTCGTTACCTCCGAAAATCACCGGTGTGCGTCCGGCCAGAACGTCGCGGATAACTCCTCCTCCGACGCAGGTAATGACGCCTAGCATGACGCATGAAACCGGGCCTAATCCGTAGTTGATCGCTTTGATTGTTCCTGTAGCCGCCCAGCAGCCGAGCCCCAGAATGTCTAAGAATCCGAGCAATTTGCTGAACTTCTTCCCGCTCATGTTGACGATGTAGCCGAGAACTGAAGCGCCAATCGCGCAGGGTAAATAGAGGGGGTTCTCTAGGGCTGCCGGGACTACGCCGAGGCCGGCTAGCATGACGTCTCGAATTAGACCTCCGCCCAACCCCGTTGCGATGGCTAGGACTGCGAACCCGACGATGTCGAATTTAAGCGAACGGGCCAGGACCGCTCCGATCAAGCCGTTGGCGACCACAGCGGTCACGTCTACGGCGTTAAAAACAATTTGCGGGTCGATGGGTTGCACGTAACAAGGTTATGCCATGGTCAGATAAAACCATCTTTATGGAGCCGTAGGAAAATCTCTTCGGCTCATATTCCAAGAAAATCGCGGATAGCGGGCATTTCGCGACGAATCTGCTCTTTGCCCTGACCCCAAGTTCGGAAGTTTCCAATAGCCCGGGTCTGCCGCTAGATGAATGAACGATCTGGTGGCCCTGACCTGGTCGCGCGAAAGGTAGTTCGCCAGGTGGGTCGAGCCGGCCGAAATTCCCGCAACCCAATCGAAGTGGATTCTGTTGCGCTATAGCTCTACGACGACTGGGGCAGTGGCGCTATTTCGCATACCGTTGCCCTCAAAAATCAAGGCAACCCCGAATACGTTGTTGGTGAGCTGTTTGCTCTCGGTTCTGCCTATCATGACTTCAAGCTTGCCAGCCAGAACAGAATGCGGACTATCTTTGCGAATATTTTGGCTAAATCGGTGCACGCTTTTGCAGATAATGCCTAATATGGTCGGCTTTAGGTGGGATTAACTACTTGGAATCATAGGTCGTTGGTATGGTTTTACTATTGCCTCGTTAAGAGCAGCGAGGTACTTAGTAATTACATATGGGAGGAATCACACAGATGACGACCACCCCAGACGTTGCACCCGAAGATCTGACTCTTGCTGGCGACTTTGATTCGCCTACAATGCAGCAGTGGAAGGACGAGGTTGCAAAGGTTCTCAACAGAGGGCGTCCTGAAAACAAGCAGCTGTCTAGCGACCAAGCTTACGAGAGGCTGCGCAAGACCACGGTCGACGGCATCACCGTCGAGCCGATTTACACCAAGGACGACGCTGTCGACCTTGGCTACACTGGCTCCGCGACTTTCGTTCGCGGCACTACTGTTCGTAACGGTGAGATGGATGCTTGGGATGTTCGTGTTTTGCACGAAGATCCTGAGGCTAAGTTCACCAACACTGAGATTCTGGAGGATCTGCAGCGTGGCGCAATGAGCGTGTGGCTGCGTGTGGATCCGGATGCGGTTAAGCCGGAAGACGTTGAGAAGGCACTAGAGGGTGTCGATCTGACGCTGGCTCCCGCTGCTGTGTCCAGCTACACCGATCAGATCGCTGCCGCCGATGCGCTTTTGGCTGTTGCCGAGAAGCGTGGCGACGACAAGGCGATCATCTCGCTGGGTCTCGACCCCATCGGTCAGGCTGCGACCACCGGCGAAAAGGCGGATCTGAGCAAGCTCGCCGATTACGCCAAGAAGGTTCAGAAGTTCGCCAAGCTGAACTCCGATAGCGAGTACGTTGCTGACACCCAGCTTTCCCGCGCTATCACCATCGACGGCACTATATGGCACAACGCCGGTGCGGGCGACGTCCACGAACTCGGCTGGCTCCTCGCCACCGGTGCAGAGTACGTTCGCGCTCTGATCGAGGCCGGCCTTAGCGCCGATGAGGCCTTCAACGCCATCGAGTTCCGTGTCACCGCCACCACCAACCAGATGTTGACCATCGCAAGGCTGCGCGCTCTGCGCGTCGCTTGGGCACGAATTGGTGAAGAGTTCGGGGTCGACGAGCGCCTGCGCGGTGCACGTCAGCACGCTGTGCAGTCTCGCCGCCAGATCACTCGCGACGATGCTTACGTGAACATGCTGCGTGGCACCATTTCTTGCTTCTCCGCCGCTGTTGCTGGCGCAGAGGCCGTCACCGTTCTTCCGTTCGACACCGCTTGGGGCCTGCCCAACAGGTTCAGCCGTCGTGTCGCTCGCAACACGCAGATCGTTCTGGCCGAAGAGTCCAACATTGGCCGCGTAAACGACCCCGCTGGTGGCGCTTGGGCGATGGAATCGCTGACCAAGGAAATCGCCGACAAGGCTTGGGCTGAGCTGCAGACCGTTGAGGCCGCTGGCGGCATGGCTGCCTACTTGGCAGACGGTTCCGTCGAAAAAGACCTCGCCGAGGTTAACGAGGCTCGTGCAAAGGCCCTTGCCACTCGTAAGCAGCCGATCACCGGTGTTTCCGAGTTCCCGAACCCGACCGAGGCCCCGGTTGAGGGCTTCCGCGAGCGTCTCGAGCTCGAGCGTGGCGGTCTTCCGTTCCTGCGCGATTCCGAGGTATTCGAGGAAATGCGCGACGCGACGAAGGGTCATGACAACGCTAAGGTATTCTTGGCTGGTCTGGGAACTCGTCGCGACTTCGGTGCCCGCGAAGGCTTCGCATCGAACTACTTCCACATCGCTGGCCTGGCCACGATCCTTCAGGAAGGTGGCTCGACCGAAGAAATCGTTGCAGCATTCAAGGAATCCGGCACACCTGTCGCCTGCCTATGCTCCTCGCGCAAGGTCTACTCCGAGAAGGGCTTGGAAGTTGCCAAGGCTCTCAAGGACGCCGGCGCGAAGACCGTCCTGTTGGCTGGAAACATCAAGGAGCTCGGTGACGTTGACGCCTCCGGTGTCATCGATGGCACCATCGCCTTGGGCGTAGACGTCGTAGCTGGGCTAAACGACATTCTGCAGACTTTGGAGGTTCGCAAGTGAGCACCTTGCCACGTTTTGATCAGGTAGACCTCGGTAACCCTCAGGAGGCTGCCGACGGTAAGAACATTTTCATGCACAAGCTCGGCCCCGAAGCCGAGAAGTGGACCACTCCCGAGCAGATCGAGATTGAGCACATCTACGGCAACGAGGATCTGGAGAAGCTGGACTTCCTGGACACCAAGCCAGGCTTCCCGCCTTACCTCCGCGGCCCGTACGCCACGATGTACACCTCTAGGCCTTGGACTATTCGTCAGTATGCTGGTTTCTCCACCGCTGCCGAGTCCAACGCTTTCTACCGCCGCAACCTGGCCGCTGGCCAGAAGGGTCTGTCGATTGCATTCGACCTCGCTACCCACCGCGGTTACGACTCGGACAATGCTCGTGTTACCGGCGACGTCGGTATGGCCGGTGTGGCCGTCGACTCGATCTTGGATATGCGTCAGCTCTTCGACGGAATTCCGCTAGATCAGATGTCGGTCTCGATGACCATGAACGGTGCGGTTCTGCCGATTCTGGCGTTCTACATCGTCGCGGCTGAGGAGCAGGGTGTTAAGCCTGAGCAGCTGGCCGGAACCATTCAGAATGACATTCTGAAGGAGTTCATGGTTCGTAACACTTACATCTACCCGCCGACCCCGTCGATGCGTATCATCGCCGAGATTTTTGCTTACACCTCGGCAAACATGCCGAAGTTCAACTCGATCTCGATTTCCGGCTACCACATGCAGGAAGCCGGCGCTACATCAGACATCGAGATGGCATACACCTTGGCTGATGGCGTTGAGTACATTCGCGCTGGTGAGTCGGTTGGCCTGAAGGTCGACCAGTTTGCCCCGCGTCTGAGCTTCTTCTGGGCTATGGGTATGAACTTCTTCACCGAGGTCGCCAAGATGCGTGCGGCTCGTATGCTGTGGGCTCGCCTGGTTCGCCAGTTCAACCCGCAGAACAAGAAGTCCATGAGCCTGCGTACTCACTCGCAGACCTCCGGTTGGTCGCTGACCGCTCAGGACGTCTACAACAACGTCGCTCGCACCTGTGTCGAAGCTATGGCTGCAACTCAGGGTCAGACCCAGTCGCTGCACACCAACGCGCTCGACGAGGCCATCGCGCTACCGACTGACTTCTCCGCGCGTATTGCCCGTAACACCCAGCTGTTCATTCAGCAGGAGAGCGGCAACACCCGCACGGTCGACCTGTGGGCTGGCTCGGCTTACGTCGAAAAGCTGACCGAGGAGATCGCCAAGAACGCTTGGAACCTGATTCAGGAGGTCGAGCAGGCCGGCGGTATGACTAAGGCTATCGAGGCTGGCATCCCGAAGATGCGCATCGAGGAAGCCGCTGCTCGTACCCAGGCTCGCATCGACTCCGGCCGTCAGCCGGTTATCGGTGTTAACAAGTACACTCTCGATTCTTCCGATCCGCTGGATGTTCTGGTTGTTGACAACGCAACCGTTCGCGCCGAGCAGATCGCCAAGCTCGAGAAGCTGCGCGCTGAGCGTAACGAGGAAGACTGCCAGGCAGCTTTGGAGAAGCTCACTTGGGCTGCTGCCAACCCTGACTCTTCCGACCCCGATCGCAACCTGCTCAAGCTCGCCGTTGACGCTGCACGCGCCAAGGCATCGCTGGGCGAGATCTCCGACGCACTGGAGAAGGAATTCGGCCGTTACACCGCTCAGATCCGCACGATTAGTGGCGTTTACTCTAAGGAATCCGGAATGTCCCCACGCATGGATGAGGCCAAGAAGAAGGTCGAGGAGTTTGAGGAGATCGCAGGACGTCGTCCGCGTATCATGATCGCGAAGATGGGCCAGGACGGTCACGACCGTGGCCAGAAGGTTGTCGCAACCGGCTTCGCAGACCTCGGTTTTGACGTTGAGGTTGGTCCTCTGTTCCAGACTCCGGAAGAGGCAGCTAGGGAAGCTATCGAAGGCGACGTCCACGTCGTCGGCGTTTCCTCGCTGGCCGCTGGCCACCTGACTCTGGTTCCGGCTCTTCGTCAGGAACTGGACAAGCAAGGCCGTGACGACATCGCGATCGTCGTCGGTGGCGTTATTCCTGAGCAGGACTACGACGAACTGCGCAAGGATGGCGCGATCGATATCTTTGGTCCGGGCACCAACATCGTCGATTCGGCGATCAAACTGCTCGACAAGATGATTGCAGCCGAGCAGGAATAATAACTAGCAAGATGTAAGGAGAAGCTAATGGCAAGGAAGATTGATGTACCGGCCCTAGTCGAAGGGATCAAGGCAAGCAATCGCTCCGCCATGGCGCAATCCATCACTCTTGTTGAGTCGAAAAAACCTGCACACCGTGCACTAGCCAGGCAGCTCCTGACCGAGATCGCACCCCTCACGGGCAATGCGATCCGGTTGGGGCTGACCGGCGTGCCGGGCGCGGGTAAATCTACTTTTACGGATTCACTTGGCACCAAGCTTATTAAGGAGTACGGCAAGAAAGTGGCCGTGCTCGCTGTGGACCCATCCAGTAGCAAAACTGGTGGTTCTGTGCTGGGCGACCGCACCCGAATGGCAAGACTGACGTCTCTCGATGAATCGTTTGTCCGTCCTTCGCCATCGGGCACCCACCTTGGCGGTGTAGCCAGGGCTACCCGTGAAGCAATGCTCATTGTCGAGGCAGCGGGTTACGACGTTGTTATCGTCGAAACAGTTGGTGTTGGACAGTCCGAGGTTGCTGTTTCGGGCATGGTCGACACGTTCCTCATGCTTTCTCTGACGGGAGCCGGAGATCAGTTGCAGGGCATCAAGAAGGGCATCCTGGAGATGGCCGACGTGATTGCCGTCAACAAGGCAGACGGCCCGAACGAGCGAGAGGCCAGGGTAGCTGCCCGCGAGTTGGCAATAGCCATGAAGCTGGTTACTGGCAACAGCAGCGACCGAATTCCTCCAGTGCTGACTTGTTCAGCGCTTAACGATGTTGGTCTGGATGAGGTCTGGAAGGCCGTCATCGAGCATCGCGAATGGTTGGAAAAGACCGTCGGGCTCGAAGCCTATCGTGGGCATCAGCAAGTCAGCTGGATGTGGGCGCAGGCAGAAACTGCGGTTCTGGACATCATGCACCGCGACGCGAAGATCCTTCCACTTGTGAAGGAGCTGGAGGCCAAGGTTATTAGCGGCCAGACAAGCGCTCTTGAAGCGTCTGCAAAGTTGCTGGAGGAGTTTTCTGGACTCATTCCGCAGGTAGATTGGGCTAACTAGAGATTTAGCGCCTATAAAAAAGTCGCGGGCCACCTCCGGGGCCCGCGACTTTTTGTTTAATTAAGACTGCTTGGCTTTCTTGTCGATTCGGTGGTTGATAGTTGCCAGGAAGAACGCGCAAACGGCGCCGGAGATCGCCACGACAAGGGTGATTGTGAAGATGATCGCGTAACCAGTTTGCGGATTGTCCTTGTGGGCGTCAACTATGCCGGAGGTCATCAGGTTGCCCCAGATGATGGATGCGTAAACCAGGAATGAGCCGACGGACATTGCCGAACCGTTGATCTCCTCGGGCAGATTGAGCTCGGCGACCGGGGCCAAAATGACCGCTTTGCCGAGGAACACGCCCATAGCCATCAGCATGAGCAGAACCATTGCTGGCCACATCAGAGTCGTGTTTGCTGGCAGCAACAGAAGAAGACCTGAGCCGATCGCAATCACGGACAGGCCGACAGCCATCATCATGGTTGATGACTTGAACACGTAGTCGGCGAGCATACCTGCCAGCAGACCTGCGATGATGCCGATGAATCCGGTGTTGAAGATGCCGAACGCGCCAGCGACGCCGTCAGATGCGTTGAATACGAGCGATAGGTACGGTGCCGACGAGTAAATTAGGTTTACGTAGCTCCAGTAGACGCACAAGCCCGCCAGGCCTGCGAGCCAGAGGCGTGGCTTTTTCAGAACCTGGATGAGCCCGATCAAGGCTGCTTGGTTCTCAGACTTTCCCTCGCTCTTCGCAATTGCGTTATTGGGAACGTACTTGCGGATGAGCAGGATCATGGGGATGAGGAAAAGTGCGTAGGCGATCGCGAAACCGCGCATAACGATGTTTGCCTGCTCGGGGAAAACGAACAGTGCGCCAACGACGAGGAGGTTCATGACGAACTCCAAAGCGCGGCGAATCGTCTCCAGCAGCCCCATCGCTAGGCCACGGCCCTCGCTGTCGGAATCTTTGGAGAGGTAGCTAACGCCGTTGACAACGGCCGGCCAGCCGACTGCGTCGCCGACCGCCCAAGTGAAGGCGATGGCCAGCATCATTTGGAATGGCATCCCGGGGATTAGGTACAAAACGAGCGTCGTGAATAGGCGCCAGCCCGCCCAGATAGTAAGGATGTTCTTGATGGGGAAGCGGTTGTTAACCCAGCCGCCGGGCACATACATGAACATTGCCAGGCCGATGACGCTCATCATCTGCCCGAATTGGGCCATGGTGATGCCCAACGCGTTACACATTGGCAGAATCAGGGAGCCTTTAAAAGCCTCGAAAGAGGAGTAGACCAGCTGGCCGGTCGCGACGACCGCCAGGTATCCGCCAACTTTACCTTTTCGCAGGAATGCGGGAAGTTTCTTCTTCGGCTTCGAGGTTTCGGTGGTTGTATCGCTCATGTATTTTCCTTAAAAGTTCTTGACCATCTGGCCTGCGATGTCGGTGAAGACGCCGGTGCATCCCCAGTTGAAGAGTTCGTTTGCGCGGGATAGGGAGTTGACCGTCCAAACGTTGACGCCGAAACCTGCGTCTCGGAACTCTTGCACCTTCTGGCGGGTCAGGCCCTTGTCTTCGGGGTGTATGTAATCTGCACCAACGAGCTCGAGGATCGAGCGCCAGTCGTCGTAGAGGGCGCAGGTCTCGTAGAGGCATCCGACGGGATATTGAGGCGCACGACGCTTGAATTCAGCCAGCAGGACGTGGTTGAAGCAGGAGACGATTACCTTGCGCTCCGGGTTGAGACGGTCGAGCTCGGCGATGACCGAGTCGAGCATCTGCAACGACATCTCTTTGCCGTTCTCGTTCGATTTGAGCTCGATGTTTCCGTTCAAGCCTGTCTCGTTCATGATGTCTACGAGCTTGTGCAAAGTGAGGAGCGGTTCGCCAACGAAGTCTTGACCGAACCAAGATCCCGCATCGATCTGGGGTAGGTCTTTGGCGCTCAGTTCGTAGTATCCGCCCGACTTGTTAGTGGTGCGGTCGAGAGTGGTGTCGTGGCAGATGATGGCGGTTCCGTCTCCGATGATGTCGACGTCCGTCTCGAACCACTTGACGCCTTTTTCTGCGGCCAGCCTGAAGGCGGATTCAGTATTTTCTGGCGCTAGTGTGTTGAGACCGCGGTGGGCAAAAACAATTTTCTCCATGAGAATTACTTTCTCGAGCTGTGGGTTATCGAAAGCTAAATGGACTGCGGCGAGCATTTGCCGTGATCGTTGTCACTTCGAAATATTCCAGCAAAAAGATATGGGGTCAGGGGTTGTCTGTACAGTTGACTAGCAATTTTGATTACTCAAAAAAGAGGTTCAGATGAATCAACTATCTGGATTTTCGCGCGTGAATTGGTCAATTGAGAGTTTTAATGAGGGGCATTAATTTCGAATTTTGGTTTGGATAGCTCAATAAAAGCTTGAAGACTGCACGCTTGTGCATTGGTTAGGGTTAGCTAATTAATAAAGTGATAATTGTGTTGCATAACTACGAATGGAGAAGCAATGCAAAAGACACAGTTGTCAGTCGCAACCCGAAAAGAATCTTTGCAGAAGATGGCAGCCGAAGAATTAGATATTTTGGTTATCGGCGGCGGAGTCACTGGCGCTGGAACCGCCCTAGACGCTGCCTCTCGTGGGCTTCGAGTGGGCATCGTTGAAGCTCAGGACTGGTCATCTGGTACGTCATCACGTTCGTCAAAGCTCGTGCACGGCGGCCTGCGGTATCTGTATCAACTGAACTTCGCGCTCGTCGCGGAATCACTTAGGGAACGCGGACTGCTCCTAACTAAAACGGCTCCTCACCTGGTCAAGGCGCAGCCGTTCTTGTGGCCGCTGAAGATGCCTGTTATCGAGCGCGCCTATTCCGCTGTCGGCGTCGGGCTCTACGACGCCATCGCTCAATTCGCCCACAAGGGTTCTGTGCCCATTCAGCGCCATCACACCAAAAAGGGCTCTCTGAAGCTGGCTCCCGCGCTGTCGGAGAAGGCACTCATCGGATCGCTCGTTTATTACGATGCAAGAGTTGACGATGCGAGGCTCGTCGTCAACCTGCTGCGCACCGCGGCGGGCTACGGCGCTCTGGCCGCGAATCGTGCGCAAGTCGTCGAATTGATCAAAGAAGGGGAGCGAGTGGTCGGTGCGCTTGTTCGAGACGTAGAAGACGGCACTGAATACAAGATCCGCGCCAAGCGCGTCATCAATTCAACCGGAGTCTGGACTGAGGAGACGCAGAAACTTTCCGGCTCAACCGGTGGCTTGAAGGTCCTGGCTTCAAAGGGCATCCACATCGTCGTGCCAAAGGACAAGATCGATTCTTCCGTCGGATTGTTCCTGCGGACGGAGAAATCGGTGCTGTTCATCATTCCTTGGAAGCGATACTGGATTATCGGGACGACCGACACCAAATATCATGAGGATCTGCGCGAGCCCGTTGCAAATAAAGAAGACATTCAATACCTGCTCGACCACGCGAACTCCGTTCTTGCAAAGCCCCTAACCGTCGACGACATCATCGGCACCTTCGCGGGGCTACGTCCGTTGCTGCAGCCGGGCACCCTCGACGGCGACAAGACCAAATCGACGAAGGTGTCCCGCGAGCACACCGTTACGGAGGCGGCTCCCGGTCTTTGCGTCATCGCCGGTGGCAAGCTGACCAGCTACAGAAAGATGGCCGAAGACGTCGTCGACTTCGCCTTGGGTGCAGAACGAGCCAAGCAGTTGCCTTGCCTGACGACGAATATTCCACTGAGCGGTGCCACCGGCTACGAAGAGATGTGGGAGGACCGTCGGGCCATAGCTGGCGAGAATCAGCTGAGCGTAGAACATGTGGAAGATCTTCTTGACCGCTATGGCAGCGACGTTAGCTACCTGTTTGAGCTTATTAACGAAGAACCCACCCTTCGCGAATCTCTGAAGGAAGCGCCTGAGTATCTCCGCGCCGAAATAGCTTTTGGAATCAAATACGAGGGCGCGCTGCACCTCGAGGATCTGGTGCGCAGGAGGACGAGGCTGTGCTACGAGCGTCGCGATCGCGGCTTGGCTGCCGCCGAAGAAATCGCCGAGATTGCGGCCGGCATACTCGGTTGGTCTGACGAGATAAAGCGCGAGGAGCTAGAAAACTACAAGCGCTACTGCGCAGCCGAGAAGAAAGCGGAGGAGATGCAGGATGAGGTCGAAGCCCAGCAGGAGATGCTAAAGGCAGACGGAATCACCGAATTCAAGATTGGCTGATGTCGCTTACCTCAAACGCGCCACGATTTTATCGGCATTGTTGCAATAGTTGAAAAAATGCACAATTGTGCACAAAATTTTTTTGATGTAACTTTGCTCTTACGTTTACGTGGCGCGTTGGAGGCAAGCACTATGACAGATCAGCTAACCGAGCTGTATACGGCAGCGCATTCTTACTACGTCGAAGGCGAAACCATGGAAACCATCGCCCGAGACATGGGGGTGTCGAGATCTACCGTATCCAGGATGCTTTCGCGCGCCCGCGAAAACGGGGTGGTGCGAATCTCTCTCGTCGAGCCGCCCGCCTCGCAGTCTCGGCTAGCCGCGAAGATCTCGTCCCACTTCAACGTAAAGGTGCATCTTGTTGAGGTGCCCGATGAGGCCCCCATTGGGGCAAGGCTGCGATCGGTGACCTCCTACGCCAGCCAGATCCTCTCCGCCCTCATTTTCGACGGGGCAAGGCTGGGAATCGCTTGGGGTGTAACCGTCGCGCACATGGCGCGTCAGATGACGCCCCGCCACATGGCCGGCGTCCAGGTCGTGCAGATGAATGGCTCCGCGCACGCAAAAGATACTGGTTTGCCGTATGTCGGCAGCATCCTGCAGGCATTTGCTGAGGCATTCAACGGAACCGTAGTTCCGTTCACCGTGCCCGCCTTCTTCGATCACGTCGAAACCCGCCGACTGATGTGGCAGGAACGCTCTGTCAAGTTGATCCTGGAAGAACTCGAACAGCTCGACCTGGCGGTGTTCGGAGTTGGCGCCCTAACCGCACGCGTACCTTCGCACGTCTATTCTTCTGGGTATCTGTCTGCTGGCGAAGTCATGCGCGCCCAGCGCCAGGGAGCTGTCGGAGACGTCTGCACAATCCTGATCCGCGAGGACGGCAGCTACGACAACATCGACTTAAACGAGCGAGCCACAGGCATGACTCCCGACCAACTTGCCAGGATTCCGCGACGCATGTGTGTTGTCGGAGATCCGAGCCGTGCCCGAGTCCTGCTCGGCGCGCTTCGCAGCGGGGCAGTAAGCGACCTGGTCTGCGACGGCCAAACCGCCAAAAATCTGCTCAGCCTCATCTAAAGCAAAACAAAAGTCCTTGACCAAACGGCCAAGGACTTTTTTGATTTTGATCGAAGGCTATGGGGACAGAGGGCTGATAACTATCGTGTCACTCTGCTGCCGTTACCGGCGGCAGAGCTGACCACGGGCTGTGTTTTTGTTCCCGGTTCACTCAGCTGCCGTTACCGGCGGCAGAGCTGACCACGGGAAAACAATCCATTTGTCGGTGCGGTGCCAGATGTAGTCGGGTTCCGTAACCGTTGTCGGCTTCGCGTACAGCACCGCGCTTCGCACGTCCGCCCCGAACCCCTTCAGCAGCTTCAAGACCAGGGCCAAAGTTCTTCCAGAATCCACCACGTCGTCGACCACCAGAACCCTCTTGCCGGCGATCGAATCGGTATCTAACATGGGCGCCAACAAAACTGGGTCAGGCAATGTCTTCGCAATGTCAGTGTAAAACTCAACGTTGATGGCATCCGTCAGCTTCTTGCCCAGGGCATACGTCAAAGCGCCAGCCGGAATCATGCCGCCACGGGCAATCGCCAGCACCACCTCGGCATCAAAGCCAGAATTGGCAATCTGCTGGGCCATCTCTCGGCTGGCGGTTCCGAAACGCTCCCAAGTTAGAACTTCCCGGGTCTCATCCGGGGTTGCGTCAGCGTGGTAACTCATGACTTTAAGGTTACGCTGGTCGCAGGAGTAACTGTGTGAAAATTGCGCCAACATCGTGCAATCATATTTTTGCTCGGACTGTAGCGAGCACACTTACAAGTACACGTACAATGGTCTAGTACAATTGCATTTCATCGCTGATCCACCGTTGGATCTTCACAATCGAAATGAGGATTAATTAAAGTGAGCGATTTCACCTGGACAAAACAGGACGAGCGTGCGGTTGACACCGCCCGCATTCTAGCCGCCGACTCAGTGCAGAAGGTCGGCAACGGACACCCCGGAACTGCCATCTCCCTAGCCCCGGTTGCTTACCTGCTTTACCAGAAGGTTATGAAGACTGACCCGAAGGATCCTAAGTGGATTGGTCGCGACCGTTTCATTCTTTCTGCGGGTCACGCCTCGATTCTCCAGTACAGCCAGCTCTTCCTTGGCGGCCTGGGCCTCGAGCTCGAAGACCTCCAATCGCTGCGCACCTGGGGCGCCCTGACTCCTGGTCACCCAGAATACGGCCACACCGATTTCGTAGAGGTCACCACCGGTCCTCTCGGCGCTGGCATCAGCAACGCGGTCGGCATGGCAATGGCGGCACGTCGTGAACACGGTCTATACGACCCGGAGAACAAGGGCGAGAGCGTTTTTGACCACTACGTATACGCTGTCGCTGGCGACGGCTGCCTCCAGGAAGGTGTCGCTGCCGAGGCCGTTTCGCTCGCAGGCACCCAGCGTCTGGGCAACCTGATCCTGATCTACGATGACAACAGGATCTCCATCGAGGGCGACACTCAGATCGCCTTCACTGAAGACGTCTCCAAGCGCTTCGAGGCGTACGGTTGGGATGTTCACGAGGTCGACTGGACTTGCGGCGGCAAGGATTACAAGGAAGACGTTCCGGCCCTTTACGATGCAATCGAGAAGGGTAAGAAGGTCACCGACAAGCCGACCCTCATCCACCTCAAGACCATCATCGCCTGGCCGCTGCCCACCATGCAGGGTAGCCACACCACTCACGGTTCCGCATTGGGCGACGAAGAGATCACCCGCCTCAAGGATGCTCTCGGCTTTAAGGACGAGCCGTTCGCAATCGAGGACGAGGTTGTCGAGTACTCGCGCAAGAACCTCGCGGAGCGCGGTAAGGCGGCTCGCGAAGAATGGAACGCCAAGTTCGACGAGTGGGCGAAGGCCAACCCCGATCGCAAGAAGCTGCTCGACCGCGTACGCGCAGGCGAGCTGCCTAGCGACCTTGAGCTGCCGACCTTCGAGCCCGGCTCCATGTCCACCCGTAAGGCATCCGAGGTTGTCCTCAACAAGTTTGCTGACCAGCTGCCCGAGCTGTGGGGTGGCTCCGCTGACCTCGCGGGCTCCAACAACACCACGATGAAGGGTGAGCCGAGCTTCCTGCCGGAAGACCGCGTCACCGACGACTGGCAGGGCAACCCGTTCGGTCGCACCCTGCACTTCGGCATTCGTGAGCACGCCATGGGCGGCATCCTGAACGGCATTAACCTGTCCGGCTTGACCAAGGCGTACGGCGGCACCTTCTTCGTGTTTGCCGACTACATGCGCCCACCGGTCCGTCTGGCTTCGCTGATGAACCTGCCGACCATCTTCGTCTGGACGCACGACTCGATTGGCGTCGGCGAAGACGGCCCGACTCACCAGCCTATCGAGCACCTGTGCGCATACCGTGCGATCCCGGGTCTGTCTATCGTTCGTCCTGCCGACGCTAACGAGACCGCCATCGCATGGCGTGAGGCCCTTAAGCGCACCGACGGCCCCGTCGGTCTGATTCTGTCCCGTCAGGACCTGCGCACCATCGATCGCAACGAGTACGCCAGCGCTGAAGGTGCGGCGAAGGGCGCTTACGTCGTGAAGGAAGCCTCCTCCAACGCCAAGCTGATCCTGATTGCCACCGGCTCCGAGGTTGAGTTGGCTCTCGACGCTGCTGAGAAGCTTGAGGCGGAGGGCACCCCGACTCGCGTCGTCTCCATGCCTTGCCAGGAATGGTTCGACGAACAGCCGGAGAGCTACCGCAACGAGGTGCTGCCGCCTGAGGTCGCCGCTCGCGTTAGCGTTGAGGCCGGCATTGCACGCGGCTGGGAGAAGTACATCGGCTGCAAGGGTCGTTCCGTCTCGATCGAGCACTTCGGTGCCTCCGCTAAGGGCGCCAAGCTGTTCGAGGAGTTCGGCTTCACCGTTGACAACGTCGTGAAGGCCGCGAAGGAATCGCTGAACGCCTAAAGCATCGAAAACAGGTGGCCAGGTCCGGTTCGGGCCTGGCCACTTTTGTCTTCGCGCTGTTTTCCACTTCGCTGCCGAATCGGCGCGGTCTAGCTGAAAGGATGTAAGCATGAATTTCACAAAGCGAAGCAGCGCAGATCAAGCAAGGTGGGAGGCGCTTGGGCTGAAGTGGCTCGCCGATGCCGATGGCGCCAACGTCGTGCCCGTCGTCAGCTTCGATAATGGTGAGTTGGTCGAACCCATGCTCGAATCGGCTCCGCAGACCCGAAAGGCAAGCGAGGAATTCGGCGTGGCGTTGGCTAAAACCCACGCTGCAGGCGCCCGCTGCTTCGGTTGCGGCCCCGACGGCTGGGACGATTCTAAGTTGGCGTGGATTGGCCGTTCCCGCCTGGTGCTGGGCGAATACGACAAGTGGGGAGCTTTCTTCGCGGACCTTCGGTTGATGCCATACGCGAAAAACTCTCTAGAGCTCGGCACCATCTCAAAGAATTGCATGCGGCTTATCGAAAAAGTCTGCGAGAAGCTACGCAATGGGGATTTCGATGACGACCGAAAGCCGGCGAGAATCCACGGCGACATGTGGGCCGGCAACGTGCTGTCGACGCCCGATGGCTTGACGTTGATTGACTCCGCCGCGCACGGCGGGCATCCGGTCACCGACCTGGCCTTGCTCGAGCTATTTGGCTACCCACATCTGGAGGTAATCAAGTCTTCATACGCCGAAGCAGCGAAGCTCGATTCCGGTTGGCGGGAACTGATCGGTCTGCATCAGCTGCATCCGCTCCTCGTCCACGCCCAGCTCTTCGGCGGCGGCTACGGGTTGCAGGCCGAATCGGTGGCGCGTCAATACGCTTAAATTTTCGGCCAAATGAGCGCCGGCAGTTGCCCTAATGAATTTGAGATACAAAGCTATATTTCATGACCGAAGGTCACGAAACAGGCCTTGAAAAATTGAGCCAGTTGCTCAAACGGGCGCCGACGTCGCCTTTGCCTGGCTCAGCGCACAGATCGCCGTCATGGACCCCGAGGGAGCGGTCAAGCTGCTCCACGGCAAGGCCATTAAGCAGTCCGTAGGCCTAAGGCCGAACAGGACTTCATCGATGAATACAGCGAGGCCTTGGTCAACCCCGTACCGGGCGGCGGACCCGGCTTACTCGATGACAGCCCCGATGCCTGGCGTCATGCACGCGTTGGTCCGGTGTCGGTTAAGGGGCTGGACGTTCGACGGGGTTCCCGTTGTCGTCCAGCAGCTGCACCGAACCCTCGGGGTGACGCAGCAGGTTGATCAGCGAGAGCGTCAGGCCGCCCCACAGGATGACTGCGAAAACCACGAACATCACTATTGCTGTAATAGTCATTTAGATATCCTTTCGGCCTTCGATTTGGCTACGGCGGTAGCGCTCTAGGGCCTCGAGCTCTTCAGACGCAATGGTCGGGTCGTCCAACACCTCTTGCAGGTGTCCGGAGTCGACCAGCCTGTCGAGGATGGGTGGCGGCAGCTTGTCTCCGTCGGTGTCGAACTTAGACGCCGCGGACCTCATGCTCCAAGGCAAAGAACTCAGGACGAAGGCCACGATGACCAACGCCACCGTCATGCCCCAGCCGAACACGTCGATGAACCAGCTCGGCATGCCGCCGTAGCCGTCGGTGAGGACCTTCTGCACCTCGTTGATGAGGATGTAGCCCAATACAACCGGCGTCACGCCGCCGACCAGGACCTGCCAGCCACGTCCGAGCTTGAACGAGCTAGAGCGGTTGAGGTGGTTGCGAAGGGTGGGCAATGCGCCGAATGCAGCGGTCAGCGTGATGGTCGAGATCAGAGCCACGGTTACGATGCCGAAGTTGTTAACGAAGTTGTCCAGCACATCCAACAGGTTGAGTCCCGTGGTGGTGGGGAACAGCAGTAGCGAGGTAAGGGCCATCGGAACGCCTACAAGCAACACGCTCGGAACCCTCTTTAGGCCGAGCTTGTCCTCAATGGAAGCGATCAGGGCTTCGATGATCGAGATCATCGAAGTAAACGCGGCGAATGTCAGTGAGCCGAAGAACAAGATGCCGATCAAGGTTCCTGCAGGTGCCTGATTGATGATTGTCGGGAAGGCGATGAACGCCAGGCCGATGCCGGCGCTTGCTGTCTCATCGACGCCAACGCCCTGAACCTGAGCCATGAATCCCAGAACAGCAAAAACGCCGATGCCCGAAAGTAATTCGAACGAGGAGTTAGCGAAGCCAACCACCAAACCGGAGCCCGTCAGGTCGGAGTTCTTTGGCAGGTAAGAAGCGTAGGTCTGCTGAATACCGAACGCCACCGATAGCGAGAAGAAAATCTGGCCGAACGCGGCAGCCCAAACGCCGGAGTCGAGCAGCGCGTCCCACTTAGGAGTGAAGAACGCGTTGATGCCGTCGGTCGCGCCCGGCAAGGTGAGAGCAACTCCGACCATAATCAAGAACATGACGGTCAGCAGCGGCATGAAGATTTTGTTTACGCCGGCGATGCCCTTTTGGACGCCGAGCGTCAAGACCGCGATCACAGCCACCCACACGATCAGCATCGGCGTGAAGATCTGGCTGATGTAGTGGAACCCGATGTGCGCCTGCTCCGCGGGCACAGACTGGGTGAACTGTTCTGTGAAGAACGTTCCGGGATCTTCTCCCCATGCCTTCGTAAACGAATAGACGAAGTACATCGCAGACCAGGCTAAAATCACGGCGTAGTAAATGCCGATGATGAAGCAAATGCACATGTGCCACCAGCCGATCGGCTCGGTCAGTTTGTGCAGTCTGCGGAAAGCCAGAGGTGACGAGGCGCGATAGCGGTGTCCGATTGCGAAGTCTAGGAATAGCATCGGGATGCCGACCGCGAGAAGCGCGAAAATGTATGGAATGATGAACGCGCCACCGCCGTTGGAGTATGCCACGTACGGAAAGCGCCAAATGTTGCCGAGTCCAACTGCGGAACCCACTGCAGCGAGAATAAACGCCGTTCTGCTGTTGAATGCACCGCGCGTCGATTTGTCCTTGATTTCCTTCACGAGTGATGAATCTAACATCTCGGAAAAAGCGCGGCCTTTTGTCTCATTTTACGGTCGCAAAAAAGCGGGCAGGGGAATGCCCCTGCCCGCTAATTGTTATTTAGTTTTTTCTTAGATCAGGCCGAGTTCGGTAACGGTCTTGCGTTCTTCCTCCAGCTCTGCGGCGGAAGCGTCGAGCTTGGCGCGGCTGAAGTCGTTGATCTCCAGGCCCTCGATGACCTTGTAGTCGCCATTCGAGCAGGTCACAGGCATCGAGTAGATGAGGCCCTCGGGGATGCCGTACTGACCCTCGGAAACTACGGACATGGAAACCCAGTCGTTCTCCGGGGTGCCGAACAGCCAGTCGTGCATGCATTCGACGGTTGCATGTGCGGCAGATGCAGCGGAGCTCGCGCCACGAGCCTCGATGATCGCGCCACCGCGCTTAGAGACGGTCGGGATGAACTCGTTCTCGAGCCAGGACTGCTCGATCTTGTCACCGACCGGTGCACCGGCAACCTCGGCGTGGAAGACGTCGGGGTACTGGGTGTTGGAGTGGTTGCCCCAGACGGTCATCTTCTTGACCTCGGAGACAGGCACGCCCAGTTTCTTGGCCAGCTGAGTCTTGGCGCGGTTGTGGTCGAGGCGAGTCAGAGCGCTGAACTGACGGTTCGGGATGTCAGGAGCGTTGTTCATGGCGATCAGTGCGTTGGTGTTTGCCGGGTTGCCGGTTACCAGGACGTGAACGTCGTCGGCGGCAACGTCGTTCAGGGCCTTGCCCTGACCGGTGAAGATCTTGCCGTTGGCGCTGAGCAGATCGGAGCGGTCCATGCCGGCCTTACGCGGCATAGAGCCAACCAGCATTGCAGCGTTAACGCCGTCGAATACCTTGCGTGGGTCGTCGCCGATCTCGATATTTACGACGTTGTCGAACGCGCAGTCGTCCAGCTCCATGACGACGCCTTCAAGACGAGGAAGAGCGGGGGTGATCTCGAGGAGCCTTAGCTCGATGGGGCGATCGCCAGCAAGCGCACCACTAGCGATGCGGAATAGCAGGCTGTAGCAGATCTGTCCGGCGGCTCCAGTAACGGCAACCTTTAATGGCGTCTGGTTCATCAAAATCCTTTCAATTGTTTTTCCCTGCTTAAGGGAAACCCAGGGGTAGCTAGACCCCAAACCCGGCTTTGGGCTTACATATAGAAGCGTAGCGCGTCAACGCTTGACGTTAGTCTGATGGGGATCATTGGGCAGGACATTTCGCTACAAAAATGAGTTATTGCACGTTGTTGCTAGGGCATTTCGCGTTTGTGACTAGGGTTCGCGTGTCCAAGCGGATAACCTGGTTAGGTGAATGAAAGTAGCGACTCTCATAGTTTTCGCGCCGGCTGCGGGCCGGCGTCACGTCTAACTGGCAGTTTTGCCGGTGATAGCAATGAGTGACTTGTGGGTTTCCATTGGCGTCATCTTCTTGCTCTTCTTTATCGGCGGAATCTTTTCGGCCTCCGAGATGGCGCTGGTTACGCTACGTGATTCTCAAATCAGAAAGCTTTCGCATAAGGGTAAACGAGGCAAGGCGATCGAGAAGCTTACGAGCGATCAGAATCGGTTTTTGTCTTCGGTGCAGATCGGCGTGACTGTCGCTGGCTTCTTGAGTTCGGCGTTCGGTTCGGACTCTCTCGCTAACAAGTACCTCGGCCCCTGGCTCGATTCCATGGGAGTCCCGGCCTCGAACACTATCGCTATCATCGCCGTAACAGCGATGATTTCATTCCTGTCTATCGTGCTTTCGGAGCTGACTGCTAAGCGTCTAGCTCTGCAGAACACAGAGCAGTTCTCTCTTGCTCTCGCTCCGTTAATCGACGCCATCGCCACCATCTGCCGTCCGCTGATTTGGCTTCTCGGTAAGTGCACTAACGTCATGGTTCGAGTTCTCGGCGGCGACCCAAATGCCGGTAAGGAATCGGTGAGCGAGGAGGAGCTCCGCTCGATGGTGGCGAGTGCCGAGTCGCTAGGCATCGACGAACGACGTATCGTGGACGACGTTTTCGACGCGGGCGATCGCAGCCTGCGCGAGGTCATGGTGCCTAGAACTGAGGTTGATTTCCTAGACGGCAACGAATCAGCCGAGGACATCATCGACGTTGTAGTCGATAGGGAGCACTCCCGATACCCGGTAATTATTGGATCCCCCGACCAGGTGGTCGGCTTCCTTCATGTTCGCGACTTGATGAAGCTCGACGAGAAGCAACTCAAAGATCCGATTCTGACTCTGGTTCGCCCGGTTAAATCTTTGCCCGCCACCGTCAGGGTTCTCGTTGCGCTTCGCACGCTGCAGCGGGAAAACGCCCATTTAGCTATCGTTCTTGACGAGTATGGCGGCACCGCGGGTCTGGTGACGATTGAGGATCTCATCGAGGAATTGATCGGAGAGATCACTGATGAGTACGACGTCGTGGACGCCGAATACGCCCAGCACCTTGATCAGCACGATCTGGAGGGGCTGACCTCATTGGAGGACTTTGAGGAGCGGGCTCATCTAGTGTTGCCGGAGGGCCCCTACGACACGGTCGCCGGCTATTTCATGGCCCAAATCGGACGGCTTCCGGAGCTTGGCGACGAAATCTTCTCTCGTCTTCGACCCTCTGGCCCGTTAGGCGAAGAGGAAGGCAACGAGGTGCCGGTTAAATTCACCGTCATCGAGATGGACGGTCGCCGTGCCTCGTGGCTGCGAATGAGGCGAATAGTGGCAGGCGATAGCGCCGGTTCGACGAATGAACAGGTCGTCATTTCTGATGCAAAATCGCGTAACGACCTTGCTGCATTTCAGCATTCCGAAGATGTTTCGAGGTCAGAAGATTCTTAAGGTCCGATGAAAACAGGAAGGTTGCCATGTCTAGAAAAGTTTTCCCCAAAATAGCGCTCGGCCTGACTCTGCTAGGCGCCGTTGGGCTTGCGGGTTGCGCCCAGCCTCCGGCCACTAGCCAGCCGTCTGAGACACCGTCGACCGGCAAGGTTCAGGAGAACTTCAAGGCGTGCATGGTCTCTGTTGAGGGCGGCTTCTCGACGCCGGTGGGTAAGCAGGCTGAGGCGGGGTTGTCGAAGAGCCAAGAAGACCTTGGGATTGAAACAAACGAGGTTGAGGCCGACGACATCCCGCGTGCCCTGCAACAGATGGTTAGCTCCGGTTGCAAGTTGATCTTTGGCGTTGGCGAGGACATGACGACCCCGTTGGAAGCGGCAGCTAAGACTAATCCCGACGTCAACTTCGCGCTGCTTGGCGGCACGCCAAATCAGCAGCTCGGAAATCTCAAACCAATGGTTTTCAACACTCACGAAGTGGGTTTCCTCGCCGGATACCTGGCGGCTAGCCAGACTAAATCCGGCACTGTTGGCGTTTTTGGAGGCCTATTCGTCCCTTCCGTGACGATGTACCTGGATGGTTTCGTCCAAGGCGTTTCCTACTACAACGGTAAGAATTCCGCCGATGTCAAGGTTGTCGGGTGGGATCAGCAGGCCAAGTCGGGTAGCTACATCACGGACGGCGATCCATTCAACAACCCGGACGCAGCTAAGACGATCACCAGCGAACTTATCGGTAAGGGCGCGGACGTCATCATGCCTGTGGCCGAGGTTTCTAATAAGGGCGCCATCGAGCCCGCTAAGGCTGCTGGCGCGAAGTTGATCTGGAGCGGCGTAGATGGATGCACAGAGAATGCTGATGCTTGCGACATCATCATCGCATCTGCCATCCGCGACTACTCGAGTGCCGTCAGCGACGTCATCTATCAGACCAAAGAGGGCGAGTTTAGCAATACCGCTTACATCGGCACTTTGAAGAACGCGGGAGCTAAACTCGTCGGTCTTTCCAGTGACGAGGCCAAAGCCAAGATCCGCGAAGTCAGCGACGGAATTGTCGCCGGTGGCATCGAGGTTCACTCCGACGCGGCTGTAGGGTAAACAACATGATTATTGCTGCTGCAGACGGTTCCGCTCTAAACAATCCCGGACCTGCGGGTTGGGCTTGGTATATCGATCGGAACAATTGGGCCGCTGACGGCTGGGAGAACGGCACAAATAATCAGGGTGAGCTCAAAGCGGTTCTTAACCTTCTCCGCGCGACTGCCCACACCGACGAACCCCTGAAGATCCTCTGCGATAGCCAATACGTCATTAATACAGTTACGAAGTGGATGCCTGGCTGGAAGCGCAAAGGATGGAAGAAGGCCGACGGCAAGCCCGTTCTCAATCTTGAGCTGGTTAAAGCGCTGGACGAGGCATTACAGGGGCGCATGGTTCGTTTCGAGTGGGTTAAAGGCCACTCCGGACACGACCTGAACGAGGCCGCAGACACGTGCGCCAGAGGAGCGGCTACGGCTGTCCAGCAGGGCAAAGAGGTCGATCGAGGACCTGGTTTCAATCTGGTCCCTGCCCAGGGGCTGCATGAAGAACCCCAGGACGAACAGCTAGACCTTTTCTCGGGCGGTTTCGATCCTGAGCCGAAAGACCCAGAACCCGCTCAGCACAGGCTGGATCCCAAAACCTCGAAAGAAGATGATTCGAAAATGAAACTTGCATTCATCGGATGCGGGAACATGGGGGAGGCCATGCTCTCCGGCGCGCTACGCGCAAGCGTGGTAAACGCATCGGACGTCCAGGTAAACACGCACACCGAAAAGTCCATGGCCAGGCTTGCAGAGAAGTACGGTGTAGCTGCACAGGCCGATAAGGCCAAGGCGGTCAAAGGTGCTGATGTGGTGGTGATCGCTACAGAACCATCCAGTTACCCCGAGGTGCTAGGCCAGATTTCTGGTGCGGTTGGTGCCGACGCAGTTGTGATCAGCATCACTCCCGCTTTCAACCTCGAGCAGCTACGCGGTTTCTTGGGAAAGAGCGGGCGTTTGGTTCGCACGATGCCTAACATGCCCGCTCAGATCGGCAAGGGCTTCACGGGCGTCGTGTTTGAAGACGCAGTTGACGGCGCACAGCGTGAAGCAGTCATGAAGTTCTTGGGCAGCTTTGGGAAGGCTCAGCAAGTTCGCGAGGAGCAGCTCGGGGCGGTCACGGCGCTGGCCGGTTCTGCGCCTGCTTTCATCTACATGTTCATCTCCGCGATGGCAGACGCTGGTGTCGATTTCGGCATGACGCGAGCCCAGGCCCTGCAGATCGCCACGGCAACGGTTGAGGGATCAGCGGCATACGTGCGCGAGCGCGATTACCGAGTTGCGGACCTGCTTGAGGGCATCAGCTCACCGGGTGGCACGACCATTCGCGGCATCATCGAGATGCAAAAGCAGGGTGTACCCGCCGGCATCGTTGAGGCGATGCGCGCGGTGGTGACCAAATACGACGAAATGAATAGCTAAGTAGCGGTTAAATAATTATCGGGTGCATGAAACTGAGCGGAAGCTAGGTTTGTGCACCCGATAATTTGTGAGAAATAAAAATCTGGGGCGGGAAAAATCCCGCCCCAGATTTGGTTTATTTAATTACTTAACACGACGAAGAAGCAAAGCTGCCAATTTTATTGAGATCGTTAGTGAGCTTGGTGACGTATACAACGGCTTTGTTTTCGTTCTAGCAAGCTTTTGCAGAGTGCTTTTGGAAGACTGTTTGAAAGACTTCGACGTGCTCAAAATATTTTCCGTATATTTATTTCATAGTTGAGGGAATCTGCAATTTTTTAAAGATATTAATAGGTTGTGTGGCTCTTAATTTCTCTGAACAATCGGTTCTATGTCTATGGTGATTTAGGTGTGGGAGGCTCATCTGGAAAAATGGTTTACTCACTATTTTTCTAATGTTTTAAGAATACCTAGAGCCGTGATAGCCGAAAAAAGATCACTTTTAGCTGTAATTGCTAACCCCTCAAAAACACTGAATCTGCACAGTGTATTACCGTTGTGTCCGTATTTCGTGGATTAGAAGGGGAATCGAAAATGAATCGGGTTAATAAGGTTGCGTCCGGATTTTTGGCATCACTGGTGATGCTCAGCCTTTGTGCTTGCGGTCCAGCAAACAAGGGTCCTGAAACGACCTGCGGAGACTATCTTAAAATGAGTAGCTCGAAACAAAAGAAAACGATTGAAACCATTTTTAAAGAGAAAAACAGGTCGCCTGAAAAGGACGAGGTTTCGAAGGTCGCTGGTATGGTTGTCTCTGGGTGCTCTTTCGTCGATGAGGAACGAACTCTGGACTATTTCTTCAAATAGCAAATTCAGTTACTAAGAGCGCTTCGCGGCATTTTTGCTGCGGGGCGCTTCGTTTTTTCGGACACTTTTAGCGAGACCAAAAATTCCGATTTTTCGGTGGCATCAAGGTTGGTTAAAAATCTGGTGCTGCTGCATATTCGCTGCATGCGATTGCTGTTGGGGACGAGTAAAAACTGGTTCTGACTAGGGTGGGCGATGCCGGGTTCGAACCGGCGACCTCTTCGGTGTGAACGAAGCGCGCTACCACTGCGCCAATCGCCCTTTCGTCAGAAAAGATTAGCGCAGGGGTAAACGTCGTTCAAGCTGCGAAACGTCAATTTTGGCACGTGAAAATTCCGGAACGGGCTAGTCGCCGGTAGTAATGCGCTCGCTTAATTGAGTGGGCGGGTGATTTTATCTCCGGGCTTCGCCTCGCCCAGCTCCTGCCAGGTTCCTGATACTTCGAACTTGGAGAAGGTTGCGGTGGGGTAGGCGCAGGTCAATGCGTCCGCTTTTCTTGGGTCTTGGGCCCAGGACAACTCGGCGGCCAAGTGAGGGATGCTGGGGGCGTGAGCGACGATCAGCAAAGTGGAAATTTCGTCTGAAACTTCGGATATCCGCTGACGTAGTGTCTCGACGGAGCACAGGTAGAGAGCTCGCATGTATTCCACGTGTGGATTGTTTGGCAGTTCTAGCTGGTCAAGAGTGTCGCGAGTCCTAGCCGCGTCAGAGCACATGACCATCTCGATGCTGTCGTCGCGCAAAGCCAGGCCGGCTGCTTTAGCCTGCTGGCGTCCAAATGCGGAAAGTTTTCTTTCGTGATCGCTGCATCCGCTTCTGGATTCTGCCTGGGCATGACGCATCAAGATGAGTTTCTTAGCCATGCCTAGACATGCTATCTCGGGCGTAAAAGCACGGTTTTCTGCTTTGGGAACTGGGGGTTGTGGGCTCGATTTTGACATTCGCCAAAACTCCGCTAAGTTAGTCCTCGCACTTGAAAAACAGG
Source organism: Propionimicrobium sp. BV2F7 (assembly GCF_000510445.1). Classification (NCBI taxonomy): domain Bacteria; kingdom Bacillati; phylum Actinomycetota; class Actinomycetes; order Propionibacteriales; family Propionibacteriaceae; genus Propionimicrobium; species Propionimicrobium sp. BV2F7. Next base: position 462,722 of record NZ_AZIS01000005.1, read on the forward strand.
GCAGCCCCGAAGAGGGCATGCGGACGTGGCTCAGTTGGTAGAGCATCACCTTGCCAAGGTGAGGGTCGCGGGTTCGAATCCCGTCGTCCGCTCGGAGAAGGTCTGAGGGCCTAGGCTCCTCAATTTGGTGGAGTGGCCGAGAGGCGAGGCACCGGACTGCAAATCCGTTTACACGGGTTCAAATCCCGTCTCCACCTCGGGCGGTTGGCGCAGCGGTAGCGCGCTTCCCTGACACGGAAGAGGTCGCTGGTTCGATCCCAGTACCGCCCACCACCTTCAAAAACTTCTTCAAGCTGATTCTGAAGCCATTCACCCTTCTTGTTTCGGAAAACTCGTTAGTATCTTTTTGGTTAAGGTCTGGTTGCTGCGAGAGTCGCGCTCTTCTTTGCCATTTACCTGCAGGCAAGATTATTGTTTCTTCGCTGTATCTGATTATTTACAAGGGTGATTTAGCTTGCAGGTTAAGGCTGACGTGGCTAGCCACGCACCAAATTATCGACCCGAGCTGCACGGTCTACGAGCCACGGCCATCCTCATGGTGGCGGCTTACCACATCTGGATTGGGCGAGTAAGCGGCGGCATCGACGTCTTCCTCTTAATCTCTAGCTTCTTGCTGATGCAGACGTTTATGCGTCGCATTGATAACAGCCGGCACATCGCGTTGGTGGGGTATTGGCTTAAGGCCTTTAAACGGCTCTTACCGCCCGCTATCGTCACGATCTTGTTCACCGTGATAGCGGTACAAGCGTTCTTTCCCGCCGAACGAATTAGGGGAGTGCTGCGCGAGGCGGTTGCTTCGATTTGTTACTACGAAAACTGGTTCCTAGCGGTTAACAGCTTCGACTATTACGCGGATAAATCGGTCGTCAGCCCTCTCCAACATTTCTGGTCGTTATCGATCCAGGGCCAGATCTTTTTACTCTGGCCAGCCATCATCGCCGTTTGCTGGTTTTTGGGCAGAAAGATCAACTTCAGCGTTCGTCAGATCCTGACGCTAGTTTTTGGAGTTATCTTCGGTGGCTCCCTTATCTGGTCGATCATTCAAACCAACACCAATCAGTCCTACGCATATTTCAGCACCTGGACTCGGCTGTGGGAGTTTGCGCTCGGTGCACTCCTGGCGCTGATATTGCCGGGTGTCGAACGGTTCTTCGGCTACGGCCCCGGAAAAGAATTCACCGGTTCTAGGAGCGCCCTTAACGTTCGGGTCGGGCTTGGCTGGTTCGGGCTGATAGCGATGCTCCTGTGTGGCGTTTTGGTCGACGTCCAGGGGATGTTCCCTGGCTATGTCGCGCTATGGCCGACGGGCGCTGCAGTGCTCGTCCTGATTGCGGGCAACACAGGTGTTTGGTATTCGGCAGACAGGATCCTTTCTAGCCGCCCACTCAAATTTTTGGGTGATATTTCTTACGCTCTCTATCTTGCGCATTGGCCGGTTCTGATCACCACGCTTCAACTCACCGGTTCGAGCCAGCTCAACATCCCGCAGGGATTCGTTGTCCTCGCTGTGTCGATCGCGTTCGCGACCGTGCTGACCAAATACCTCGACGCGCCGATCAGGTATTCCGTCTGGGCCGCAAAGCGACACAGGAATAGCCTCGCGATAATTCTCGCGTCCCTGCTCGTCGGCCTGGTCCCGGTGATCTCCTATCAGACGATCATCCAGAAGCGGTTAGAGAAGATTTCGGCTGTCGTTAGTGTGGATAATCCTGGCGCTCTAGTTCTCAGCGAAGATTTCGAGGACTATTCGAACAAGGACAAGCCCATCAAGCCTTTGCGTGAGCAAATGGAGGACGAGTGGGCAGCAATCGATGGCGTTCAATGCGACGGCGAATTCCGTCCCGACGACGAAACTCTCGCCGATGGGTGCCGGGTGGGGCACAACGACAGGAATAAGGTGGCGGTCGTAACCGGCAACTCTCGCGTCGAGCAGTATCTGCCTTTCCTTGAGCCAGCGCTACAGAAAAACGGCTGGACCATTGTCGAGCTCTTGCGCGGTGGCTGCTCCTTTATTAGCCCAGACGAAGAAAGCTACCAGCGATACAAGATTTTGCGCGGCGAGACTCGATCCTCCAGCGATTTCTCCGAGACATTTAGCGAATCTGTCGGCGTGGTTGAATCGCCGGTCAGCGATACCTCTAATGGGCCTAGCTGCTTGGAATGGTCAAAAGCGGTGGACGAATACATAGAAAAGATCAATCCCGATCTAGTGATCGCTGCTTCCACATATGTTCCGAATCCTGGCGACCAGAGCGAGGAGATAGTGCCCGGTTTCGACAAAATCGTCGAAAAGTACACCAGCCGCGGCATCCAAATTTTAGGGATCCGCGACGAGCCTAGGCTCAAACAGACACCGTTCGAGTGCATGGATCCGATCGTCGAAAACGGCCTCAAAGATCTCGACGAAAAAGCGGCCTACGAAATTGCTGCGAAAGTTTGCACGCAGCCGATGGGCGAGATCTACAGCAGCCAAGATCCAGCTAAGGCGCTCACCAACTTCGAGCGTGAGCCCGGAAAGCTCTACCTGTTCGACCCGACACCGTGGATATGCCCCGATGGGGAATGCCCGCTAATCGTCGGCAATCTTTTCGTCTACATGGATTCCTACCACATGACCTCGGCGTACACGCGTTCGATGTATCCGTTAGTGGAGGACAAACTTGACGAAATTCTGATTTCGGCCGCCGGAGAATAAAACTCTGGGGCCTTAATTGCCGCCCTTGGCATTAAATCAGGCAGAATAGGGAATGGAAACAGTCGTGCGGCCCAGTATGCCGCCGAGAATAGTTAGGAAGTTTCGTGTTGAAGAAAGTCTTTGTCTTGCGCGGCAACGAGCGTGAGCAGATAGAGGCGGAGAACGGTTTCGATCTTTTCGGTAACGACCAGAGCGTCGTAGCAATGAAGGTCAACGGAAATACCGTCGATCTGGCTACCGAGCTAAACGATTCGGACGAGGTGGAGCCTGTCCTGAACACTAGTGACGAGGGGCTGTCGATCATCAGGCACTCTGCGGCTCACGTAACCGCACAGGCGCTACAAGAGATTTTCCCGCAGGCCAGGCTGGGCATCGGCCCGCCTATCACCGATGGCTTCTACTACGACTTCCAGGTCGATCCGCTAACCCCTGAAGACCTGAAAACTATCGAAAAGAAGATGACCCAGATCATCAAGGCTCGTCAGAAGTTCGTTCGCCGCGAGGTCAGCGACGAACAGGCCAGGATTGAGGAGGCGGAGGAGCCCTTCAAGCTCGAGTTGATCGAGGACAAGGGTGGCGCCAACGAATCCGACGGTTCATCCGTCGAGGTCGGCGGCGGCCAGCTGACGATGTACGACAACGTTCGTCGTGACGGCACCGTCGCTTGGACCGACCTTTGCCGTGGCCCGCACGTCCCGCACACCGGCTACATCAAGGCGGTAGCGCTAACCCGCAGTTCGGCTGCATACTGGCGAGGCGACCAAGCAAATGCGGCCCTACAGCGTGTTTACGGCACGGCTTGGGCGACGAAGGAAGACCTCAAGGCCTACAAGACTCGCATGGAGGAGGCCGCCAAGCGCGACCACCGCAAGCTTGGTCAAGAGCTTGATCTGTTCAGCTTCCCAGAAGAAATCGGCCCCGGCCTTTCGGTGTTCCATCCAAAGGGCGGCATCGTTCGCATGGAGATGGAGGACTACTCGCGCAAGCAGCACGTTGCGCACGGTTATAGCTTCGTAAACACTCCGCACATCACCAAGGGCGAGCTTTATAAGACTTCCGGCCACCTCGACTGGTACGCCGACGGCATGTACCCGCCGCTGCACATGGACGAGGAACGCGACGCCGAGGGCAACATCACCAAGCAGGGCTTCGATTACTACCTGAAGCCGATGAACTGCCCGATGCACAACCTCATTTACGCAGCTAGGCAGCGTTCTTACCGTGAGCTTCCACTGCGGCTATTCGAGTTCGGCACTGTGTACCGCAACGAAAAGTCTGGCGTTCTGCATGGGTTGACCCGCGGCCGCGGATTCACCCAGGACGACGCGCACATCTACTGCACCCGCGAGCAAATGCGCGACGAGCTTTCCAGGCTGCTGACGTTCGTCCTGGACCTGCTTCGTGACTACGGTCTAAACGACTTCTACCTAGAGCTGTCCACCAAGAATCCCAAGAAATTTGTGGGCGATGACGACACCTGGCGCGAGGCAACCGAGACTCTTCGCGAGGTAGCCGAGGCCTCCGGCCTGGAGCTCGTTCCGGACCCCGAGGGTGCGGCCTTCTATGGTCCGAAAATCTCCGTTCAGGCCAAAGATGCCATCGGACGCACCTGGCAGATGTCCACTATCCAGCTCGACTTCAACCTGCCAGAGCGATTCAAGCTCGAATACACCTCCTCGGACGGCACGAAGAAGCGTCCCGTGATGATTCACCGTGCTTTGTTCGGTTCGATCGAGCGCTTCTTTGGCGTTTTGCTCGAACACTACGCGGGCGCATTCCCCGCATGGCTGGCTCCTGTCCAGGTCGTCGGAATTCCGGTCGCAGAGGCCTTCGAGAGCTATCTGGGCAAAATTATCGACCGGCTGCGTGCCCAGGGCGTGCGCGCCGAGCTAGATGCCTCGGATGATCGCATGACCAAGAAGATCCGCACAGCGCAGCGTCAGAAGGTTCCCTTCATGCTGATCGCGGGTGGTGACGACGAGGAAGCGGGCGCGGTTAGCTTCCGATTCCGCGATGGCAGCCAGCGCAACCGGGTTCCCATCGACGAGGCCATCAAGATCATCACCGACCACATCGCGTCTCGTTCTAATACGGATTTGAGCGCGAATACCGATGAGTGACCAGGAGATAGAAGACGAGATTCGCTTCGCGGGCGTGCCCGATTCAATGCAGCGGCTATGGACGCCGCACCGAATCGCCTACATTCACGGCGAGGACAAACCTGCGGATGCTAGCAGCGCCGAATGCCCGTTTTGCCGCGCGCCTAAAAAGGACGATGAGGAATCCCTTATCGTCCACCGCGGTGAAACTGCATTCGTCGTCATGAACCTCTATCCATACAACACTGGTCACCTTTTGGTGTGCCCATATCGCCACGTCGCCAGCTACATTGACCTCACCGAGGAAGAAACCCGCGAGGTGGCGGAGCTGACCCAACAGGCGATCCGTACAATCACGAGGGTTTCCAAACCGCAGGGCTTTAACCTGGGCATGAACCAAGGCAACGTTGCGGGCGCAGGTATTGCTGCGCACCTCCATCAGCACGTCGTGCCCAGGTGGCTTGGCGATGCTAATTTTCTGCCGATAATCGCACGGACTAAAGCCGTTCCTGAATTATTAAGCAAGACCCGCGAAATGCTCGCCAACGCGTGGGCGGATTCTCAGAAAGGTCAGTAATGCTCGAACACCTAAGGGGATACTGGACCAAGCTGATCACCCCCGTGGCCAAGATGTTGATGAAGCTTGGCATCACCCCGGACATGACAACTTGGGTAGGTGCCGCGGTCTCGATCGCGACGTCGCTGATCTTCTTTCCGAACGGATGGCTGTGGCAGGGGGCGCTCGTTGTCACCGTGTTCGTCTTAGCGGATTCTTTGGACGGCACGATGGCTCGGTTGACCAATCAGGCGTCGAAGTGGGGGGCATTCTTGGACTCCACACTCGATCGGATCACGGACGGTTTCGTCTTCGGCAGCCTAGCGATTTACTACGCCAGCACCGGCGAAGACCTGACCTGGTTTGCGATTGGCATATTCGCCCTGATCTTCGGTCAGGTCACCTCTTACTCGAAAGCTCGCGGGGAATCGTTGGGCTACGAGGTTAAGGGTGGCCTAGCCGGCCGAGCCGACCGTTTATTGATCGGCATGTTGGGCGCGTTCTTGACGGGTATTGGGGTCGAGTGGGCGCTGCCCGCGGCCTTCGTAGTTTTGCTCGTGCTCGGCATCATCACCGTTGGTCAGCGCATGTGGATCGTTAAACGCGCGTACAACGCGGAGGCCTCCGGGCGGAACGGACAATAGTGTTTGACAAGCTGACCGCGTTAAAGCTTGCCGCGCACGTGCCCGCTTTCGTCTGGAAACCGCTGGGAGCGGCTGCCGCTGCCGTACTGGTAGCTCGTCGCCCCAAACCGATTCGCCAGTGGCAACTCAACTACGAAGTTGTTTGTGGGGCTGTGCCAACCGCTAGCCAGACTCGGGCTGGGATGCGGTCGTGGCTTAGAAACACGATCGGTTCCCTCCAATTGGGGAAGTGGAACACGGACAAAATTAATCGGTTGGTTTACGTCGCTCCCGTTGACGCGCGGCGACTGCGCCGCCACAGGGCAGAAACGGGCCTGATTCTTGCCCTTCCGCACATGGGGTCTTGGGATATGGCAGGTGCGTGGGCGTGCCAAAATGGTCTGCCTGTCACCTCAGTAGCTGAAAAACTGCCAGCTGGACAGTTCGAGTATTTCAGCGCGATCCGCGAAAAACTCGGCTTCAAAATCTTTAGCCACAAGACATCAGGCCTGATTCCTAAGCTCTGCCAGGAAATAAACGAGGGCAGAGTAGTGGCGCTCGTGGCAGATCGGGATTTCAGCAGGCGAGGCGTCGAGGTGTCTTGGCCTGCGGCCAACAAAACCTACGACCTGACGATGCCTCCCGGATGCGCTCTGATTGCTCAGCGCACGGGCGCCGTCGTGGTTCCAGTTGCGCCTTGGTTCGACGGAAAAATAATGCGAATCCACATTGGGCAAGCAATTGAGGTGCCCGAGGGCGTTGACGAGGTAGCGTACACAACGCAAGCCATGGCCAATTATTTTGCCGAACAGATTGCTGCGCACTGCCGCGACTGGCATATGCTGCAGCGTTTTTTCCCAGGAGTTAGACCGTGAATCCAAGCGATATCAAGCGTGTCGGGATCGTTTGCCCGTATTCCTTCGTTCGTCCCGGTGGCGTCCAAAACCACGTACTGGGTATGGCCGGTTGGCTGAAGAAACAGGGTTACACCGTCGGCATTCTCGCCCCGGGCTTCCCCGAGCAAGAATTACTGGATCTTTACGGAGTTGACGAGGCCGACTTCACTTCGGCGGGCCGAACGGTCCCCATCAAAATTAATGGTTCTGTCGCCAGGGTGAACTTTAGTCCTAGGGCAGCAATGGCCGCGTATCGCTGGCTGAAGAAGGGCCAGTGGGACGTCGTGCACGTGCACGAGCCGATCACGCCGACGCTGTCTCTGTTGACGCTTTGGCTCGCCGACGCGCCGGTTGCTGGCACATTCCACAGCGCAAGCCCGATATACAAGGCGCTTCGCGCTTTTAACCAGATGCTGCCCAAAAGCATCAGCAGGCTTAATTCCGCGATCGCCGTTTCCTCCCTCGCAGCAGAGGTGGCGAACGCGCACACCGGAATCGAACCCGTGGTCATCGGTAACGGGCTGGAAATTGATGACTACACGCTCGCTGCCACAGAAGGCGAGTGGCGGGGTGGCGACAGGCCACTGATCACTTTCCTTGGCCGTTACACGGAGCCCCGGAAGGGCTTTCAGGTGCTGACCGCAGCGCTGCCTTTGATTCGTGAGAAGTATCCAGACTTGCGGTGCGTGGTGATGGGCCACGGACCGGTAACGAGCATCCCGGGAGTCGAATTCGTTGGTGGAGTCAGCGACGCTGAACGCAATGAGTGGCTGATGCGTTCCGACGCGTACATCGCCCCGCAGACTGGCAGGGAGAGTTTCGGCATCGTGCTGATCGAGGCTTTAGCGTGTGGCGCGCCGGTGGTAGCTAGCGACCTGCGAGCGTTCATCGACGTTCTATCCGACGAAGATGGTATCTGCGGGCACGTCTTTCAGGCTGGTAACCCGCAAGCTCTCGCGGACGCCGTATTGGCAAGCCTCGAAGAGCCTCGGGACCTGCGTCTCGAGCGTGGACGCAAGGTGGCGGCAAGATATGATTGGTCTGCGATCGGCCCGCAGGTCATCTCGATGTATGAGCTGGCAAAAAGCAGAAGAGAACGGCTGCATCCAAAGAAGCCCAATTAGTGGCTATACACTTGAACTCGTGATCAGCAAGTCGAGCAACAGAATCTTCACGATTCCCAACGTGCTGTCATTTTTACGCCTGTTGGGGGTGCCATTCTTTTTGGTGCTTGTCCTGATCGGGCGTGATCTTTTGGCTGTGATCCTTCTGGCTGTATCGAGTTCCACCGACCTGCTTGACGGCCAGATCGCACGCCGATTCAACCAGCAGAGCAAACTCGGTGAGGTGTTAGATCCCGCTGCCGACAGGCTCTATATTCTCGTGATCGCCGTGGCTCTAGCTGTTCGCGGCATAGTGCCGTGGTCGTACCTGATAATTCTTTTGGGCAGAGATTTAATGATGCTTCTGCTCGTGCCCGCTCTTCGTGCGCGTGGAGCGATCAGCCTGCCCGTTCATTTCGTTGGCAAAATCGCCACCTTCTGTCTGCTTATCGCGCTTCCGCTTGTCCTCCTGGGGGCGGGCAGCTGGGTTATCTCCCCGGCGGCGAAGATTCTCGGCTGGGCGTTCGCCTGGTGGGGTGCTTTCATGTATTGGTGGGCTGGGCTCGTGTACGTAAAACAGACTTTTTCTTTTGTGAAAGAAACCGAGGCATCGTGAGTCAGCGGCGCCCCGACGAGTCGATGGAGCTTCTCAACTCCATCACCAGAGAATCGAATCTTCGCCCAGACGAGCAGCACGATGACAGCCCCAGGGGTTGGCGGAGCGTGGGGGTTTTCCTGATCTGCGCAATCGCCGGTGCGGCTATGGCCGCCTCGGCATTGACGATCGGTCAGGCTCGACCCCAAGCGGTTGCTGATCGAGCCGAGATGGCTGGCCGGGCGAGCGCTGCAGAAGAGGAAAACGAACAACTTCGCTCCGAGGTTGAGCAACTGAGAGCACAGACGCTTAACCTGCGCAACCAAAAGGGGTTGGGCACCGATGCGCAGTTGCGTGAACTCGAATCGTTCGTCGGCATTGAGGCCGCGAGCGGTCCGGGCGTGGTCATTGAGCTTCGAGAGGGCACCCTAAAGCCTGGCAAAAAAGAGACCGAGGAATCCCGCGTGCTAGACGACGATCTGCAGCTAGTCGTGAATGGGCTTTGGCAATCTGGTGCGCAGGCGATCGCCATCAACGATCACCGCGTGACGACGCGAACTGCGATCAGGCAGGCAGGGCAGGCGATCACGGTGAACTATCGTTCGTTGACTAGCCCATACAAGATTTCGGCCATTGGCGGGCAGGACCTTGCCGCTAACTTCGCGAACACCTCTGGCGGTGTTCTCCTTGGCCACTTGAAGCAGAACTATTCCATCGAATGGTCGCTGAACACCAGCGATGATCTGACGCTTCCCGCAGATCCCGGCCTGGCGCTTTCGCAGGCGAGGCCGCTGGCGGAGAAAGGATAAAATATGTGGGCGATTCTCGGACTTGTCGTCGGTGTGGTCGTGGCGCTGATTTGGAGCCCAGAGCTGCCGATCGGCCTGCAGGCATATCTTCCGATTATGATCGTAGCCGCAATCGACGCATTGATTGGCGCGCTGCGGTCTTACCTGCAAAAGACCTTCTCTCAGCGGGTTTTTCTGATTTCTTTCATCTCTAACGTTGCCGTGGCGGCCGCGCTGGTTTGGCTCGGCGACCTGCTCGGCGTGGGCAGCCAGCTTTCGACGGCCGTGCTGGTTGTTCTCGGCATCAGGATCTTCACGAACGCGGCCTCCATCAGGCGGGAGATCCTGCATGCGTAAGTTCGTCGAGAAGTTCTTCAAGCCGTCGTCCACGCAGCTTGTGCTGGGCGTTGCACTTGCTTTCCTGGCGTTCGCGCTCGTCATTCAGCTCGCTCGTCCCGCAACCAAGAACCCCTACGAGGGGATGCGCCAAGACGACCTGATCCAGGTGCTCGATGGCTTGAATGACGAGTCCGAGAGACTGAACAAGGAGATCAACGAGCTGCGCGTCACCCGAGACAAGCTGCAGAGCGGTTTGGATGCCAACCAGGTCTCCGAGGAGGAAGCGGCTAAGCGCAAAAAGAGCCTCTCCGTGTTGGCGGGCATCGCGCCCGCAAGCGGCAGGGGAGTGAAAATCACCATCCGCGCTCCAAAGCAGAAGCTGAAGGCGGGCACACTGCTGAACTCGATTCAGGAGCTTAAGGACGCTGGGGCCGAGGTGCTCGAGATTAACGACTCCATCAGGCTCGGCGTCGACAGCTGGATCGGAGATAACGAACAAGGAATAGTTGTCGATGGCCAGCAGCTGGGCACGCCAATCATCATCGAGGCGATCGGCGACCCGCACGCCTTGGAGGAGGGCGCTAAATTCAGGGGCGGCCTGGTCAGTCAAATAGAAAGCCCGAAGGTTGGCGGTAGCGTCGAAATTGTTAAATCTGACGAGATAAATATCGAATCGGTCAGAGAAATGCCTCAACCGCTGATAGCTAAACCTGCGTAGGCCAAACCACCTAGCCACAAACCGTGTAGCAACGGGTAGAGTTAGTTTTCGTAAACGGAACGAATTCAAAGATTTCAATAAGCTAATTGCTGAAATTGGGCGTTTTCGATTCCTTAAACGCCCAATGCGGTTAAAAGGATAGTATCTAGCCAGTAAACTAATTCACATTAGTTGTTCGAGGGGAGTGCGATGATTACCTGCGCGATATGTGGCAAGGAGAATCCGAACGAGGCAAACTTCTGCCAAAAGTGTGGTGCAAAGCTGGGCGCGCAAAGCAACGAGACGACACGGATCATCTCTTTCGTTGAAGACGAGGCACGCGACGATATTCGCACGGTTGAACTGAGCCCTGAGGACGCTAACGCCGTCCGCGATCTTCCCGAAAACAGCGCACTCTTGATCGTCACTAGGGGCCCCGACGTCGGTGCCCGCTACCTTCTCGATTCCGACGAGGTGACTGTTGGGCGCAGCCCGAAGAGCGATATCTTCCTGAACGACATCACGGTCTCTCGCCACCACGCTAAGTTCACCATGAACAATGGCTCGGTGGTGTTGGTCGATCAGCACAGCCACAACGGCACCTACGTGAACCGCACACTAGTGGATCAGCAGGTGACGTTGCGTCAGGGCGACGAAGTTCAGATCGGTAAGTATCGGATGCTGTTCTTCGCTAGCGAGCGTGGTAGTAGGTAATGCCCAAGGCGCCCAAGCGCAGCATCGGGCAAGTCTTAAACGTTCTTAAGCCCGAGTTCCCAGACATTTCGATTTCAAAAATTAGGTATTTGGAATCGGAAGGATTGTTGTTGCCTGAACGCGCCCCGAGTGGTTACAGAAAGTACTCGAACTCCGATATCGAGCGGCTAACTTATATTCTTCGCGTGCAGCGTGATAACTATCTGCCGTTGAAGGTGATCCGAGAGAATTTGGAGGTCATGGACAGCGGCGGCGAGGTGCCGGAACCGACCGCTCCTGAGGACACCGTCCCCGAGGAGAATAAGCCGCAGGTTGCCAAGGCTAGGGCGGCAAAGAAGAGCAAAAAGCAGCCGCTGAAGCTGAGCCGACAAGAGCTAATGCAGGTTTCTGGCCTCTCTGAGGCGACTTTGATGGAGCTAGAAAGGCACCGAATGGTGCTGCCCAGGAGAGGTTCCGTCTATTACGGGCGCGATGCTCTGACCATCTGCGTCGTCGCGCGAAAGCTAGCCGGCTACGGTATGGATACCCGTCACCTGAGGGCAATCAAGCAGTCCGCCGAACGCGAAGCAGGCATGATTGAGCAGGCCGCCAGGCCCACGATCTTGAAGTCACCCGAGCCGAGTAAGGCGTTAAACGAGGTTAGCCAGCTGGTCGTACACGCCCACGCTGCAATGATCTACACAATGCTAGAAAGATAAGGCGAAACTCGCACCTTGGGCGGGCTTGCTCAATAGAATTTCAGACATGATTGAGCTTGACGTCGTTGGGGTCCGTGTCGAGGTTTCGACGAGTTCTCCGATGCTTCTGCTCAGACAAAGCGATGGGTCTCGATTCTTGGCCATCTGGATCGGCGCCGCCGAGGCGTCGGCAATCGTCAACGCGCTGGAGTGCGCGAAGCCGCCACGTCCGCTTAGCCACGATCTGATGTCCAGCCTGCTTGAACTGATCGACGAACCCGTAGAGGGTGTCATAACCGACGTTGAGGATGGTGTCTTCTATGGCCACCTGACTGTAGGGGACAATGAGATCGAGGCACGCCCCTCTGACATGATCGCGCTGGCTCTTCGCTCTGACTTCAAAATCAGCTGTTTAGAGTCCGTAATGGATAAAGCTGGGGTTGAGGTTTTGGAAGAGGCTGAAGATGAGGTTGAGCGTTTCAAAGAGTTTCTAGAACACGTTACCCCAGAGGATTTTGAGGGATAAAAGGCCTAGCCGGAAAGGTATTTAGCCGGGTCTGAGACAGTCGCTTCGCTCCTTGGTTTTGCGACACGAGAGGTTCAAAGAACGGGAACTTGAGACTTTTAGCTGTAGCGTTTCAACCAGCAACGAAAGAGAAAGGCTAACGACGTGAGCGCAGCGCAACAGAAGGAACGCCAAGAGGCGCTTTTCGACGGCGACTTCAGCCCGATTCCTGAAGACGTCGGCTTCCGCGGTCCTGCTGCGTGCCAGATCGTTGGCATCACCTACCGCCAGCTCGATTACTGGGCTCGCACAAAGCTCGTCGTTCCTGGCATCGCCGAGGCCTCTGGCACCGGTTCGCAGAGGCTCTACTCGTTCCGCGACCTACTGCTGCTCAAGGTAATCAAGCGTCTGCTGGACGCCGGCATCTCGCTTCAGCAGATTCGAGTGGCCATAGATCACCTCCGCCAGCGCGGCATTGAGGATCTGTCTCAGGTAACTTTGATGAGCGACGGCGCCTCGGTTTATGAGTGCACAGACGCCAACGAGGTAGTCGACCTGCTTCAGGGCGGGCAGGGCATGTTTGCCATCGCCCTCGGCGGTGTTTGGAAGGACGTCGAGGGGACGATCGCCCAACTGCCGTACAACGACGAAGCTTCATTCGAAGGCAAGGACGAGTTGGCCGCGCGTCGGCAAGCTAAACTGGCAGCAATGTAAGACTTCCGGCCCAGCTGCCGGTTAGGGGCTAGCGGGTGAACCGGATCAATAAATTGTTAAAGTGGGTTGGTCAGACCCCTGTTGTTGCCCACTTTATTCGCGCGGCGCAGCGCTACATGAACAGACTGGGCAATCAATTCGCTGGCTCAATCACTTTTTTCAGTGTGTTGGCGATCGTGCCCATTTTGATGTTCGCCTTCGCGGCTCTCGGCCTGACCCTAACCGTAATCCGTCCGCAATGGATGGGGCTAGTTCAAGAAATAATTCGTGACAATCTTATGGTTGGCCCAATCCAGGAAAAAGTCCTAGGGCTGGTTGAGGTGTACCTTTTCGGCTGGCAGCAGGTCGGTATCGTCGCCATCATCGTCGCCCTCGTCGTGGGGTCGGGCTGGATGAACAACTTAAAGAACGCGATTAGGGGAGTCACCAGCACAGACTTCGATCTGCGTGAAAGCCGCAGGTTCTTCTTGTGGGAGCCGCTGTTTAGCGCAGCAATGCTGCTGGTCCTAATGGTGTTGATTGCGGTCAGCTTCGCGCTGAGCGTCGTCGGGGTCTATTTGGCTGAACAGATAGTTCGTTGGCTGAACTTGGAGAATCTAGGATTCAGCCAGACATTCATCCAGGTTGTCTCGCTGGCTCTCGGTTGGCTTTTCATCTCGGCCATGTTCATGGTCATTTATGTTGCGCTGCCGCAGACGAAATCTCCGCGTCGAACCGTGGTCATCGGATCTGGCCTAGCCGGCGCCTGTTTCTTGGCGGTTCAGGGCGCGGCAAGCCTGCTGAGCGACCTATTCTCGGCGAACCGAAGCATCCAATTGTTCGGCCCGATCATCGTGACCATGCTTGTGCTCAACATCTTCGCCAGGCTGCTTCTCTTTTGGGCTTCATGGATCGCCACCGCAACCCAGCCGGCCATCGCGTACCGCTGGAGTCCCGCGGATGAACCGCTTCGAAATCGTCCGGACACGATCACGGTCCCGGGCCACTGGGAAGCGGCAGACCGGGACCGTGAATCTAATGAGGCGCTAAAGTTTCTGCGCGACGAGTGATTTACTCGGCGGCCTCAGGAGCGGGCTGACCCATGTCGGTTACCATGTCGACGAACCACTGCTGGGTGATGTCGAACGGCTTGTGGCCAGCGATGCGCTTGAAGTCGATGACGCTCAGTTCATCGTTCGCATCTTCGTCCAGGCCGACGACTCCGGCCTTGCCCTCGAGGGCTGCGTCGACAGCCATCTTGCAGGTGCGGTCGATGAGCTCGAGATCCTCCTCGCCCGAAGCTGCGGAACGGGAGAAGTAGCCGGACTTCTGAACCATAGTTTTAGCGGCGTCGAGCTTGCTAGCGAACTGCTTGCCGAACCATGCGCCAGGGTTGATCTTGTCGAGCTGTACGTGGTCGAAAGCGTCGCGCGGAACCTCTTCGCCGGCAGCCTCCATGGAAGCGACGATCTCAGGAACGCCAGCGCCCTCGGAGATGAAGATGTTAACGTTGCCGACGGTGTCCATGATCTTCTTGAGACGCTTTGCTTCCTCGTCAAGATCGATGTGCATCTCCGGCAGGTAGATCGCGTGCACGTCCCAAGCCTCGCGCGACAGTCCGATCTCGGGCAGCCAAGTCTGCTGGTCGAGCCATTCACGGTAGTAGCGGGTAGCCTCCGCGGCCAAGTAGCCACAGTTGCGGCCCATGATCTCGTGGACGATCAGCTCGCGCGGAGCTGCGTTGTGCTCGGCGATGACGTTCTTCGCGTAGTCGGCAGCCTGCTGGGCGGCGGTCCAAGCGCCGAGGCTCTGCTTGATCGGGAAGATGTCGTTGTCGATGGTCTTGGGCAGGCCGACGACGGTCAGATCGAAGTTGTTGTCCTTCAGGTAAGCGGCCAGATCGGCGGCGGTGGTGTTGGTGTCGTCGCCACCGATGGTGTGCAGCACCTGAACGCCATCCTCAACAAGCTGCTTTGCGGCTACTTCAAGGGGGTTCTCGCCTTCTGTGACCAGACCGCGCTTCACGCAGTCCTTGACGTTGGTCAGCTTCACTCGCGAGTTACCGATGGGGGATCCGCCGAACCCGTAAAGCGTGTCTGCCTTCTCTCGCACGACGTCGGTGACCGGAATCGAGTTGCCCTTAAGAAGGCCCTCGTAGCCGTATAGGTAGGCGATGATCTCGGTCTCTGGAGACTTCTCGGTGTAGTACTTGATCAGCCCAGCGACTGCCGAGGATAGGCAGGGCGCGAAACCGCCAGCGGTGAGGAGTCCAACTTTTTTAGCCATGTTTTCTCTTTCTGTAACTAGAGGAGTGAATAGGCGTTACTTGGTTACAAATTCAATTCTAGCCGGGAACAACCGTTAAAACATCCCTTGTCTTTTGGCAGAATTACGAATGTCTGCTTGCTAGGAGAACTTTAATGTCGAATGAACGTGGGTTGAGCCTTTCTACCTTGACCGCTTGTTTGCTACCTGCTTTTGTCATTGTCGCAGGTCTCGGCATCGACGGTGCCGCCCAGGTTGCCGCGAATCGGAAGGCCGAGGCAATCGCGTCTTCCGCCGCCAGAGCCGGGATGGATGCCAGCGCGGCTTCGCGAATTCAGGGCGACATGGGCAGCTACTTCGCCGTTAGTGCCGCCAAAGATTACGTCTCTAAGTACTCGAACCTAAACGCGGATGTGAGCGTGGCAGAAAGTGGCGAACTGAACGTCGTGACTAAGGGGAGGACGCAGACGATATTTCTTTCGATCATCGGTGTGGATCAACTCGCGTGCAGGGGAGAGGCTAGCGTCGATCTGTTCTCCAGCTAGACGAAAAGTTGGCGGTTTTGCCTAGCCGCGCGCCCGAGCCGGCTAGCATTGGGTAATGGCAGAATATCTTCAGGTTCATCCAGTAAACCCGCAACATCGCGCTCTGGTGCGCACTGCCGAAGCATTACGTGACGGCGCAGTCATCGCTTATCCGACGGACTCCGGTTTCGCTTTGGGCACTCGTTTAGGTAATCAAGAGGGCGTCCAGCGAATTCAACAAATCAGAGACTTGGACGAGAAGCACAACCACACGCTCGTGGTCAGTGAATTCGCCCAAATCGGCAAGTATGTCGAGATGGGCAACAGCGTCTTTCGGGCAATCAAAGCGGCCACACCGGGGCGCTATACCTTCATCCTGAAAGCCAGCAGGGACGTGCCAAGGATGGTGCAAAACCATAAGCGCAAGACCGTCGGCGTTAGGGTGCCAGATCACGTGACCACGCTCGCGCTCCTAGACGAGCTGAACGAACCCTTGGTTTCCTCAAGCCTCATCCTCCCCGGCGAAACGGAGGCCATGTCGGATGGGGAACTCATCAAGGAGAGGCTCGAGCACGACGTCGATATCATTCTCGATTCAGGCGACGTGATTCCGGACCCGACGACGGTTGTCGACTTTACGGTCGAGGACGCCCCGCATATTGCTCGTCTCGGGTCGGGCGATCCGAGCCTTTTCGAGTAGCTAGCTTCCCGACGCGGCGTCGGCGCAGATAGCTCTTAAGAAGCTAGCCGCCGGGCCGCGTGGGGGAGTCTCGAGCGGCCAAACTGCCCTAATCGGGCGGGAGAATAGCTGTCTTGACTCGAGGCCTACTTCCGTGACAACGCCGACTTTTATCGCTCCTGCGACGGCCCTTCGGCTCATCACGGTTGGACCAGCGCCCGCGGCCACGTTCGCGAGCACCACAGAGTTGCTGCTTGCCACGATCGCAGGTGCAACGTGTTCGGAGCCTAGAGCTAGCTCAAGGACCTCGCGCGTGCCGGAGCCCTCCTCGCGCAGTACCAGTGGGGTGTTAGCGAGCTTTTTGAGGCTGATTGGGCTGCGCCTGCGAGCCCAGGGGTGAGACGCGGCTACTACTAACACGAGCTGGTCGTGGCCGAGCATCAGCGACGCCAAGCGTTCGTCTAGGTGAGGCGACTCAATGATGCCAAGGCGTGTGTCACCCTCGAGCACCCTGGACATTATCTGAGAGGAATTGTGCACCGACATCTGTACGTTAACGCCAGGGTTCTTGACCTGAAATTTGGTTAGCCAGCCGGGTGCGTAGCATTCCGCAACCGTTTGAGAGGCCATAATTTCCAGGTTGTTTGCGATGTCGCTCTGCAGGCTGGCGACGGCGGCATTGAATTCGGTTCCAGCCCTAAGCAGCGGTTCCGCCCACTGCGCGATTAACGCACCGGTCTTCGACAGCCTGGACCCAGAATGGGAGCGCAGCAGAATATTTTGGTTTAGCCTGCGCTCGAGTTGCAAGATCGCGCGCGATGCGTTGGGCTGGGCCATGCCACAGGCCGTCGCCGCTTGAGACAGGCTGCCCGTCTGGCCGACGAGGACGATTAGTTGGAGAACCTGGAGATTTGGCCACGACATATCTAAAGTATATGGCCGTCATAGTTATTTGAGAATTCCGTAGCCTGTGGAGAAGGTAAATAATTATCTTACGTGACTATGACTCAAAAACCGCTCGCGCGAATCGGCTCGAAATCGTCCTCGGTTCTAACCCAATTCCGTAGTTTCCTTCCGGGTCTTGCGCTGATCGCGGCCCTGACGCTGATAGCGATGGCAATAAACAACTTCATCCCCATCATCAGCGCCTTGCTGATAGCCATCGTTTTGGGTGCTGTGGCGGCTAATGTTCACGAGACCCCGGCCGCATTCTGGCCTGGGATTAACTTCGCATCAAAACACCTGCTTCGCTCAGGAATCATTCTTCTTGGCCTGCAGGTGACGTTGTCTTCGCTGGCGGCTCTCGGGTGGCAGCGCCTAGTGCTCGTCGTGCTGATCGTCTCCCTCGGCGTGAGCTCGACGATTGCGATCGGGCGAATGATGAAAATGTCTAATACTCTCGTCGGTGTTATCGCATGTGGCTTCTCCATCTGCGGAGCTGCAGCCGTTGCTGGGGCTAAGGACGTAGTCGGCGCCAAAGATAACGAGACGGCGACCGCGCTTGCCTTGGTAGTTGTCTTCGGCACCTTATGCATCCCGATTCTTCCTGCTCTCTGTTCACTGTTCGGGCTGGATCCGGCGAGCGCAGGAACCTGGGTTGGTGGGAGCGTGCATGAGGTAGCTCAGGTCGTCGCTGCGGGAGCCGCGCTCGGCGAGCCGGCAATGACGATCGCTATCGAGGTGAAACTCGCACGCGTCGTCTGCCTCGCCGGAGTCGTTGCCGTCCTCGGCCTGCTTCGACGTCGTAAGGGCAGCGGTGTGGCTGATCTCGAGGGCAAGATGCCCCCGCTCATCCCCGGCTTCGTGCTCGGTTTCTTGGCGATGGTCATAATCGGTTCGCTCCTGCCCATTCCCGCACCAGTTCTTGGCGGTGCGAAGATCCTCCAAACCGCGTTGTTGGCCATGGCGATGACCGGTCTTGGGTTCGGCATTCGTGTCGACGAGCTGATCAGGGTTGGCCACAAGCCGGTGCTGTTGGGCTTGATTGCGTCAATCATCGTTTCGGTGGTCTCGCTCGGCGGAGCCATGCTGCTCGCCTAGTCCCTGCCCGGTTTAGCGCTTTAGCTAGAGCACAAAAATGCCCAGAACGTGGCATGCTAGAGGTTATGCCGAAGACCACTTCTGAGTTACTAGACCTGCTAGACCTAACAGAAACGTCGCCCGATGTGTTTTCCGGTTCGCAGCCGGACACCATAATGCAGCGAACGTATGGCGGGCAGGTAATGGCCCAGGCGATAGTGGCTGCATACAAGACGCTCCCCGAAGATCGCAGGATGCATTCCATGCACGCCTTCTTCCTGAGGCCCGGAAACGCTCACGTTCCGATCACCTACAAGGCAAGTAGGCTGCGTGATGGAAGGACGTTCTCGACGCGCAGGGTCGACGCCAGCCAAGAAAAAGACATCTTCGGCATGTCCGCCTCGTTTCACCACATGGAGGATAGCCGGCTGAACCACCAGGACGAACTGCCCAGCCCAACTCCGCCGCCGGAAAAATGCCCCAGGCTAGTTGACTTCATGAACGCCGCATATGGCGAGCACCCGATGTGGCACGAATGGGACGCTCTGGACGTGAGGTTTGCAGGAGATTCCGCGGGAAATGGCAGCCCCAAGCTGCCGAAAATTCCGGTCCACAGCCACAAATCCCACATGAGGGTCTGGATTAAAACTCAAGATAAGCTTCCCGACGACAACGCGATTCACCAAGCGATTTTGGCGTATGCGAGCGATCTGACCCTGCTTTCGGTGACGACCGTGCCGCACTCTGTAGCTTTTATGTCCACGAAGATCCAGACCGCGTCGATCGACCATGCGATGTGGTTCCACAGACAAGGCAGGGCAGACGAGTGGCTGCTCTACGACATGATCTCACCCTCTGCCAGCCATGCGCTCGGGTACGGCACCGGCAGGCTGTTTCAGGACGGAAAACTGATCGCCTCCTGCGCCCAGGAGGGCCTGGTTCGTGAGGTTGAGAACCGGCCTATCTTAAGCTGAATTTAAGACGGGACCGCCGAAACCGGCGAGCCTGTCTCTAGCTATTAAGCCGAATGCGAATAGGTGATCTGGCCAAGGCAGAGCGTCAACTCGATCGGATCGGGCAAATCCAGGCCGTGATACGGGTTGTTGCGGCCCTTCGATGCCGACTTCTCACGGTCTACGACTGCGCGGCGAGTGGGGTCGATTAGAGTCAGGTTTGCGGGCTGGCCGGGCTCGACCGGACGGCCCTGGTTGCTGATCCTGCCTAGCTGCGCCGGGCGGTAGCTGAGAATATCCGCGACCTTTTCCCAACCGATTAGGCCCGGGTTGACCAAGGTCTCGATGACCACGGCAAGAGACTGCTCGAGGGCAATCATGCCGGGTTTGGCGTCCGGGAAAGAATGAGATTTATCGGCAACAGTATGCGGGGCATGGTCCGTTCCTAAGATATCGATGATTCCATCTGCTAACCCGTTGCGGATGCTCATGACGTCGTCCTCTCCGCGCAGGGGCGGATTCACCTTGAACGAGGTGTCGAGGCCGCGCAGCTTTTCGCTGGTCAAGAGCAAGTGGTGGGGTGTGGCTTCGGCGCTCATCCGCACGCCGCGAGCCTTCGCCCAGCGCACAACAGCCAGTGACTGCGCAGTTGAGATGTGGCATGCGTGCACGCGCGCGCCGGTCAGCTCCGAGAGCATGGCATCGCGAGCGATGATCGAAGACTCCGCCGGCCACGGCCAACCAGGCAGCCCTAGTTCCTCGGCGATCGACGCCTCATCTGCGCAGGATTTGGCCGTCGCCAGGTTGTGATCCTGGCTGTGCTGAGCTACCAGCAGATTATGCTTGGCGGCCGCTTCGAGAGCTCGCCGCATTAGAGAGGCATCCATGACGCATTTGCCATCGTCGCTGAGCACTTTTACGCCAGCCGCGGCTAGTGCATCGATGTCGTTTAGCTCCTTGCCTTCCAGGCCCTTGGTGATGGATGCAATGACCTCGACCTGAGCGCTGGCATTCTTCGCGCGTCGACGCATGTCCTCGACGCGCTCAACGTTATCGGTGACGGGGGAGGTGTTGGCCATCGCGAACACGGCGGTGTAACCACCGGCCGCTGCGGCTGCGGTGCCGGTCTCGATCGTCTCGGCCTCCTCGCCGCCAGGTTCGCGCAGGTGCGTGTGCAGATCCACCAGACCTGGAAGAGCAATCAAACCGTCCGCCGATATCTCCTTGGCTCCAGAGGGCTTTTCCGCGACGAACCTATCGCCGCTGACGTAAATATCCCGCTTGGTTCCATCCGCTAGCTGTGCACCTTTAATAACCAGTTCCATGAACCGAAATCTACCCAATTCATAGCGCCTTTATGCGATCGGCAAGGCGTTGCGGAAAAAATAAGAGGGCCACCGAACGGTGACCCTCTTATCTAGAACAAAAACTTAAGCGTTCTCGGCGTCTAGCTGCTGTGCCTTGATCGCGCGCTTGCTCAACGAGATTTCTTCGCTGAGCGCTCGCATGGCCTCATCTGGAACCTTGTGGCTGGCGATGAAGGCTTGCACCCTATCGAGCCAGGCCTCGTCCGCTATGGTGTAGGGCCACAAATTGCTAAGCGCGGTGGTGCGAATAACGTGTCCGCGGCGCGCCCAGATGGAATCGGGCTGGCACATCTGCTCGAGAATTTCGAGGTACTTGTCTGCGTACGGCGCGGTGATGTCCTCCTGGCCGTAATTCCAGAAGTTCTCCGAAATCTCGGTGTAGGTGTGGTTAGGCAGATCCTCGACCTCGGTCAGCTGTGCCCAGGCGTCAGCCTTAGCTGCTGCGTCCTTGAGGCAAGCGCGGGCTCCGGCGGCAGATTGTGCGCCAGAGATCGTGTTGTCTGCCTCAAGCTCCTTGGCGATCAGTGTCTCGTCGGCGACGCCGATGCGTGCCAGAGACTTGATGATCAGCCAACGTCGATCCGAATCGATGGGCAGACCCTCTGGGACGTCCTCGCCCTTCAGCCACCCCTGGAGCAGGTCGGCACCTGCGGGAGACCCGATCGCGTTGACCAGAGCGTCCGCGAACGCCAACTGGCTGTCCGAACCGGGCTGCGCGTGCATCAAGTGTTCGGTCAGGCCAGCCACGAGCGTTGCCTTGCGGTTAGCCCTGTTGTCCGGGTGAGAGTAACTGCTAGCCGCAACGGATAGCTGAGCTAGCTCGTTGCGAATCGCGGAGTCGTCATCCTCGCCGGCAAGACCCTGAAGAACGATATTTAAGAATTCCTTCGAGGGCAGCTCGGCATCGCGAAGAGCATTGTTCATGGCGGTCCAAACCATTACGCGGGCCATCGGATCCGGCATGTCTTTCAGGTGCTTCGATGCGGTTGCCATGCTGGCCTCGTCGAGGCGTACCTTCACGTAGCCCAGGTCGCGATCGTTCAGCAGCACTAGGTCAGGAGCCTTGCGGCCGACCAGAGCGGCGATCGGGGTGCTGGAACCGTGCACGTCCACAGGCATGCTTTCGGTTGCGACGAGCTTGCCGTCCTCCGTCAGCTCGTAAAGACCAATCGCGATCTTGTGGTTGCGCAGCGTGTCGTGCTTTTTCGGAGCCTTCTGGATCACCTCGAAGTTAGTGATGGTGCCGTCATCGTCGAGGTCGAGCTTGGGGTAGATGGTGTTGACGCCTGCGGTTTGCAGCCAATCGCTGGTGAAACCGCTCAGGTCTTTACCGCTGGCTTTCTCGAGCGCGCTCAGCAGATCGTCGAACTCGGTGTTGCCCCAGGCGTGCTCCTCGAAGTATTCACGCACACCGCTCAGGAAGTTATCCTCGCCGACCAAGCTGACTAGCTGCTTGAGGACGCTTGCGCCCTTTGCGTAGGTGATGCCGTCGAAGTTCTGGTCTACGGCGTCCAGATCCACCATCTCGTTGGCGATGGGGTGGGTGCTGGGCAACTGATCTGCGCGATAGGCCCATGCCTTGCGGGCGTTGGCGAAGGTGACCCACGGGTTGCGGCCGCCGTATTTCTTTGCGATTTCGCCTTGACAGAAGTAGGCAGACCACTCGGCGAAGCTCTCGTTTAGCCAAATGTCGTTCCACCACTTCATGGTCACCAGGTCGCCAAACCACATGTGAGCCAACTCATGCAGAATCGTATTGTCGCGGGCGTCGTAGCGGTCAACACTAACCTTTGAGCGGAACAGGTACTGGTCGCGGAAAGTGACGCAACCGACGTTCTCCATCGCGCCGAAGTTGAACTCGGGAACGAAAATCTGGTCGTACTTCTCGAAGGCGTATTCGCGTCCGAAGGCCTCTTCGTAAACCTCGAAGCCACGCTGTGCAGCCTCGCGGATGCGATCGGCGTCCAGGTATTGCGCCATCGACGGGCGGCAAACGACGGCCGCCGGGATGTCGCCCTTAATCGATTTAATGGTGCCCTGTTCGACGTGGTATTCGCCAGCAACCAGGGCAGTCAGGTAGGTCGAGATGGGCGGGGTGGGCGAGAACGTCCACTTGGCCATATCACCGTCAAAGATCTCCGGCTGCGGGGTCGGGGAGTTCGAAATGGCCACCCAATGGGCAGGGGCGATAAGAGTCAGCTGGAAGGTTGCCTTCAAATCGGGCTGCTCGAAAGTTGCGTACATGCGTCGAGCGTCCGCGCTCTCAAACTGTGAGTACAAACTGATCTTGCCGTCGGTCGGGTCGACGAAGCGGTGCAGGCCCTCACCGGTACGTGAATAGCGCATTAGGGAAGTTACCGTCAGCTCGTGGTCTCCCTTGCTGGGAGAGAACTCGAGACGGCTGCCCTGGTAAGAAGAAACGTCGATCGGCTCCGAATCCAGATACGCCGAGAGGACGCGCTCGCCGATGACGTCGATCCAAGTCGGCTCGCCGGTGCTAGAGAACCTAGCAGTGGTGGTCTGGACGAAAGTGGTATCGGGGGATTCGAGCTGGCTGCCATCAGGGTAGCGCCCACTCAGGTCGACTACGACTTCGTACGACTTTGTAGCGATCTGCTTAGATCGTTCTTGAGCCTGTGCTCGAGTAATGTTTTCTATGCTCATGCCATGCTTCCTGAAGTTTTGTACTGTCCAGCGAATAACCTCAAACGGACTCACGCGCCTTACTAAATAGCCGAACTCGACGTTGGTTTAAGAAGTCGAGCAGCCGCAATTGGTTATGCAAGCAACGTTTAATTTTAGCCTAAGGGAAAAATTTCCTAGCCAGCGGGTACATCGCCGAGCATCATTAATGCGATTATCACATCTAATAACCGCTATAGTGAGATTCAAATCAATCGGGTTTTACACGAATATTCCGTTAGGGGAAATGAATGACAAGCGGACGGGTCAAGCGTGCCGAACGGTTCGCGGATTCTGAAGCGTATCGCGAACAGCCTGCTCCCCGCAGGGCGTTGTTGATTTCCCAAGAAGATTCCCCTCAGCCTTATGCAGCAGCCAGGCGTGCCCTCGTGGAACCCAGCAGGCGCTCGTTAGAGGTGCCTGAACTGACCGAGGAACAGCTCCGTAACCTTCGAAAGGCCAGGCGAGGCGCTCCTGTTAGGGCGCTGCTCGACCGTCTGCTGGACGGCATCGACAACTCCGCTCGCAGGGGGCTAGTGGATCCTGGCGACGCCGTGGCAGGCGAACTCCTGCGACTTTCCGAGCTTGACCCAAGGTGGGGATTCGTCCAGGCCGTGCGTTACGAGGACGATAAACCGGTGCTAGATCATTGGGTGGTCGGGCCTGGTGGTATCTATCTGCTCAGCGCAAAGACACATCCGGGGTCGAGGCTGTACGTCGCGGGCGATAACTTTCTCGTAGACGGCAAGGATGCGCCTTATGTTCCACAGGCCCGTGAAAATGCTCTTCGATGCGCCGAAGAAATTTCGAGCAATATGCGCTGGGACCTGGACGTCATGGGCGTGATTGTCCCCGTTAACGACCGCAAACTAACGGTCGATCAGCAACCGTATGCGGTCGAGGTTATGGCAGATGATGGTCTGGCCGAATGGCTGGTTAACCGCCCCGAAGAACTCACAAAACAGCAGATAATCGCTGCTTACAACGCAGCCCGGAGCAAATCCGAGTGGCGACCCAAGCGCGGGGAATTCTAATCTGCCGATTAGTCATCCAATGGCACAATTAAGTTGTGGCTGATTTACGTATCGAATCCGATTCTTTGTCGGATCCATCTTCCGCTGATTCGCGCAGGTGGACAGAGCTAGTCGACATCATTGAGCGCGCCCAAGATAGCTATTACGGCAAGGACGATCCGATCCTGTCCGACGCACGCTACGACGAGCTCTTTTCCGAGCTGGTCGACCTAGAAGATAAGTTCCCTAGCCTTCGAACCCCTGACAGCCCGACTCAGCGGGTAGGTCAGCCTCAAGCAGAGACGCCGTTTGCGCCCGTAGAACATCTACAGAGGCTCTATTCGCTGGAGGACGTCTTCAGCGTCGACGAGCTTAAGGACTGGATCTCGAAAACCCAGGCTGCTCTTGCAGGGGAAAGCATCGAGTGGCTTTGCGAGCTAAAGATCGATGGTCTTTCAGTTGACCTCGTATATCGAGATGGAGTTCTGGTTTCGGCCGCCACGCGAGGCGACGGCGTCGTCGGCGAGGAAATCACTGCCAATGTCCGCACCATCCCCATCATCCCGCAAAACCTGGAGGGCCACGATTGGCCCGAGGTGCTCGAGGTCCGGGGCGAAGTATTCCTTGGGGTCAAGGAATTCAATGAATTGAACGAGAAGCGCGCCGAGATTAATGAGCAAAACGAGAGGGAATATCGGGCGTTGCCCGAGGGCAAGGCGAAGCGCAAGCCGGCTAAGCTGCACATCTTTGCTAATCCGCGCAACGCTGCCGCAGGATCTCTGAGGCAAAAAGATCCGAAGGTTACGGCATCCAGGCCGCTGACGATGCTCACGCACGGCATCGGAGAGTTTTCCGAGCAGCGTCCCAGCAGGCAAAGCGAAGCGTATGGGCTGCTTGCCGGCTGGGGCTTGCCGATAGCCGAAGAGAACAAGGTGGTTTCGTCCGTCGACGAGGTGCTCAAATACGTGCGTCATTTTGGTGAGCACCGCCACGATCTGAGCCATGAGATCGATGGAATCGTCGTCAAGGTGAACGATCTGGCTCAGCAGGGCCGTCTCGGCTACACCAGTCGAGTGCCCAGGTGGGCGGTCGCATATAAGTTTCCGCCCGAAGAGGTGAATACGAAGCTTCTGGACATCGATGTGCAGGTAGGACGAACCGGGCGAGTGACTCCTTTCGCGGTTATGGAACCTGTGCGGGTTGCTGGCTCAACGGTCGAGAGGGCCACACTGCACAACGCTTTCGAGGTGGTGCGGAAAGGGCTACTCATCGGCGACACAGTCGTATTGCGAAAGGCCGGTGACGTCATTCCAGAGGTGGTTGGCCCGGTCGAGTCGCTGCGCGACGGCAGCGAGACTGAATTCGAGATGCCTGAGGACTGCCCGTCGTGCGGCACGAAGCTGCGCCCGGAGAAGGAATCCGACAAGGACATCCGTTGTCCCAATTCGCAGACGTGCCCAGCGCAGCTCGTGGAGAGACTTTTTGGCCTGGCATCCAGGGGTGCCTTGGACATCGAAGCGCTGGGGGAGAAGGCTGCTCGCGCGCTCATCGACGCTGAGGTGATTAAAAACGAGGCGGAGCTTTTCGATCTAACCGAGGATGATCTGACTAAATGCGATTTCTTCCTTCGCAAGGAAGGATCGAAGGACGCCGACGGCAAGGCAGTCACGTCGTTTGTGCTCGGCAAGAACGGGCAGAGCCTGCTGGAAAACCTGCAAGAGGCCAAGGACAAGCCGCTGTGGCGAGTGCTGGTCGCGCTTTCCATCAGGCACGTGGGGCCGACTGCTGCTCAAGCCATCGCTGCCCAATTCGGGTCTATGGACGCAATTCGCAAGGCTAGCATCAGCGAGTTGGTTGAGGTCGAAGGCGTAGGCGAGATAATCGCGGAATCGCTGAAGAGCTGGTTCGAGGTTGACTGGCACCGCGAGATCATAGAGAAATGGTCTGCGGCTGGTGTAAGAATGGCTGAGGAGACCTCGACGAACGACCCACAGACCCTCGAGGGGCTGAGCATTGTTGTCACTGGTAGCCTCGAGAACTTCACTCGCGATAGCGTTAAGGAGGCCATCGTCGGCCACGGCGGAAAGGCAACTTCGTCAGTGAGTAAGAAGACCGATTACGTCGTCGTAGGAGCTAACGCTGGCTCCAAAGCCGACAAAGCGGAAAAGCTGGGAATCCCCATCCTCAACGAGGAAGAGTTAATAAAACTCATCGAGGGCGGGAAACGATAAAACCAGTAAAATTTAGTATCGACGAATTCGACCCGATGGGTCTGAAAGGATCTAGTCATGCGTGTACACATTGGAACCGACCATGCCGCCTTCGAAATGAAGAATTACCTGGTCGAGAAGCTGCGTGAGGAAGGCTACGAGGTAATCGACCACGGGCCGGCCGAGTACGATGCTCAAGACGACTACCCCGACTACATCATCCCCACTGCAGAGGCAACGGTTGCCGAGTTTGGCGATGGCGCACTGGGTGTCGTCCTTGGTGGTTCGGGCAACGGCGAGCAGATCGCGGCCAACAAGGTTAAGGGCTGCCGTGCTGCTCTCGCAGACTGCGTCGAACTTGCAGAGCTGGCCCGAGAGCATAACAACGCCAACGTCATTTCGCTGGGTGGACGATTCGTGTCTAACGAATTGGCGCTAGAAATCGTCAAGACCTTCTTGACCACCAAGTTCAGCGACGAGGAGCGTCACTCCAGGCGAGTCCAGAAGATGACCGACTACGAGAACGAAAAGTGCAAGTAGTCAGCTAGAAGCTAACCCTACTGGCCCCGAATTCGGGCTATCAGATAAGGCAAGACCTCGTCCTCGCGCAACGTTGCGGACGAGGTCTTTTCTTCTTCAGCACCGCCCAAGCCACGCGCACGCAGGGCTCGATCGCGGTCCACCATGCGAGTGATGCCGTCCCTGCCGAGGTCTCGGGAATGCTTGCGCGCGCCAGCATCTTTCGACCCGCGCTGTTCACCGCGGTTGCTGTGCTGCTTGGGCATTCCCGTTCCCCTCGAGTAGTAATAAGAAGTCTAGTCTGGGACTAAACGCCTATCTGATGTGGTAAATGCCGCAATCAGTCTATTTGCCTTTACTCTTTTCAACTTGAGCGAGCGCAGTGTTTGCCGGGTTGCCCTTTGCAAGTGGGGAAGGGCGGTATTTGGTTAACAGGTTTACGCTTCCGCCTCGGTCAATACCATCCTTGTCGGGTTCATACCAAGCCCCCTGAGGAACGGAAATGACGCCAGGGACAATACGTGTCGTTACCTGAGCAGGAATGCGCATTCGTCCACGATCGTTGAAGACGTCCACCATGTCGTCGTTCTCGATGCCCCGCGCCTTGGCGTCGATCGGGTTAATCCACACTCGCTGCGGGTGCGCCTCTTTAGATTTCGGCAGATTGGCGTAAGAAGAGTGCGTCCGTCCCTTGTAATGGTGTCCGATCAGCTGCAAAGGATACTTTTCGTTTTCTTTGGCTTGGCCAGGGCCCTCCCAAGTCTCAATGTGCTCAGGAAGGGCAGTTAATCTTTGGCCAAGTGTGCCATCGAACTCCCAGGTTTTAGACATTTCCCAAAGCCGGTTAGAAAAGATTTCAATTTTTCCTGACGGCGTCTTTAGCGGATTAGCTTCCGGATCCTCCCTAAAATCCTTCATGGAGACGAACGGAACATCCGTGTGTCGCCTCCACATGCCGACCTTTCGGAATTCTTCAGGTTCGGGAAGCGTAGGTTCCTTCTTTTTCGATTCCTCCCACAGCCACATGCGCCAGTCCTCTTGCGTGCGGCCCTGGGTGAACTCTTCCTCGATTCCCAGTCGCTTAGCGATTTCCGTGCACATCTCGTAGCCCGTCTTGCAGTCGTATAGAGGTTCGATTGCCTTATCTGCCCAGATGGCCCATCCCATATCGCCGCAAGACATTCCAGGAATTAAATCCTGCTCCTCGAAGTTAGTCGTCGAGGGGAGCACCATGTCAGCCCATTTGACGCTGTCAGTGTGCTGGTGATCAACAACGAGAATAAACTCAGCCTTCGATGTGTCCGAAAGTGTCGTGTAGGTCTGATTCAAGTCGTTGTGCTGATTCGTCAAGCAGTTCGACGCGTTAACGACCATCAGTTTGATTCCGACGTCAAGCTTGTCTTTGCCGCGGACCCCGTCTTTAGTCGCCGTCATTTGCTCGCCGTGATCGATGGCGTCGATCCAATTGAAACAAGAGATCTGAGTTTTGACGGGTGGTTCTTTGCCCTCTTGCAAGGGAAACTTGGCGATTTTTGCCTGGGAGTTTCCTTCTCGCGCCCCGTTTCCGCCGCCATGTATGCCAGGATTTCCCGTGACGCACGCAAGCAGGAAGACAGCGCGAGACGCGTTTTCACCGTTAGCTGAACGCTGTAGCCCCCATCCTTGAGTAATAGCGACGGGTTTCGTGGTGGCAATTTCGCGAGCCAACTGACGGATCTTCTGCGCAGGGACGCCACAAATCTTAGCTGCCCATTCCGGGGTCTTCGCGATGCCATCGGGGCCTTTACCTTCAAGGTAGGCGCGGTAGGAGTTGTTCGCAGGGACGCCTTCGGGCATCGTGTGTTCGTCGAATCCGACGCAGTATTTGTCGAGGAATTCTTGGTCTTGCAAGTTTTCCTCAAGCATGGCGTAGATCATGCCTGCGATTAATGCTGCATCGGTGCCAGGACGAAGTGCGATCCATTCGTCAGCGATCGTTAACGCAGTTTCTGAATATCGTGGATCGATGACGATGGTTCGGATGCCGTGGTCTTTGCGAACCTTTGTGACGACGCCCGTTTCCCCACCACCAGACATTCTGGTCTCGAGTGGGTTGTTTCCGAACATAACCTGCAATTTGGTGTTTTTGGCGTCCTCGAACGAGTTCGAAGGCGTCCATTCCCCATAGAAATAGGGGAAAGCGGCAGTGATCTGAGCCGTAGAGTAATCGCCGTATTGTCCGAGGAAACCACCGAAGCAGTTCAAAAGCCTGGGCCAGGTGCCACGCTTAGTGATATTTCCGCCGGTGGATCCTGTCCCGTAGTGATACCAAATAGCTTCGTTGCCGTATGTCTCTTTGACCCTCTTCAGTTCGGAAGCGATGGTGTCGAACGCCTCTTCCCAAGAGATCTGCACCCATTTATCCTCGCCACGCTTTCCCGCGCGTTTCATCGGGTGCTTAATCCTGTCGGGGGAGTAGATGCGCTCTCTCTGGTTGCGGCCACGGACGCACGCAATGTTGCGGAGATTGTTGAGTTCGTTGCCGCCTGTGTTGTCAGGCAATACCCGAACGACTTTTCCGTCCTTAACCTGAAGGCGAAGCGCACATCTCGACTGGCAGTTAACCAGGCAAGCGTTCCAAACCGTGCGGTCTACGTCGACCCTGCCGGTTCCGTTTGGCACTAGTTCATCGCTGGGATGGGAGTAGGGGCTCGGCTGTTTCGAGCACGCTACTAGACCGGTGGCAGCGCCTGCTGCGGCAGACCACTTCAAAAAGGAACGGCGACTCGGCAACTTACTGCTCATGGTCATCCTCGCTTACGAATTGTCAATAACTATTTTCGCTAATTCTCTTAACTGGAAGCGTAGATTTCTGCCAGTAAAAAGGTTAAAAAACGCCACTTCCAGAAATGCGAAAAATATCTGCAATAACGCAGGCAAATATTGAAAAGGTTTTGCTTAGGCTGGCCTTAATTAGCTGACTAATTCCTTTGCAGATACCAGCGCTTTTTCTAGCGTCTTGCTCGTCGGCAGAATGCTCAGCCTGCGGAGGGGTGCCTGTTCGTCGGCTGGCGCGTCTTGCGGCAGGTTGAGCTTGATCACGGTCTCGTCGGTTTCAGTTGTATCTGAGAGCGAGGTCAAGGTCTGCGGTTTATCGTGGCAGCAGCACCCGTCATTGGATAGTGCTCCACAGGAAAGAAGAGCTCTAGCCCACAAAAGTATGGTGCCGAGCGTCAGAAGTTCCATGCCTTTGACCCAGTGTGTTTGGGCAGCCTGCGTCGCCTCGGCCAACATCTGAGGCGCCCACTGCAGCAGGTGGTCTCGCGTGAAATCAGCGGCTATCCACGTCAGGCGGGTGGCTTCCTGCTGGTCTCCACTGGTCAAGGCTTGGTGTGCGCGCAGGCAAGCGGTCATCAGGAAGTTGATTTCCAGACCTATGTGGTCGTCCGGCTCTGAGTTTAGCTTCGGAGCCTCGAGGTCAAGCTTGCGGTAACACTCGCGGACGGCCAACGTTTCTAGATCGAAAACAAGGCCATCGGGGCTGCGGTGCACCGACTCGAACGGTGGCACTTTAGAAGTGGACGAAATGCCGTAGAGCAGGTCTTGGTCATGAAAGCGCTGGTCGTAAGTCTCGACGCTGTCTGATGACGCCTGAAGCTGGTTAAGCCCCAAATCCGTAAGCTGCATTCCATTTTTAGTCAACTGATTTTCGCAGTCTTGATCGTCTGATAGTTTGGCGCCTGCCTCGCGAGGTAGCGGCCACTCGTCGAGTATCGCCGTCACCGCTTCGAAAATCTCGTCGCTAGCAGGCTCCAGTTGAATGGAACTCAGCGCCGAGAATGCCGCTGCGAAGGCTTCAAGACGATCGGTGGAAAGCATTTTGCTCCTAAAAACTATTGGGACGCAGCCAGAATACTTGACGCTGTGAAACTTAGGCTAAAAACTAGGGGAGGGCCGCGAAGGCCCTCCCCTCAAGAACTCGAGAACTACTTGTACAGTTCTGGATCTCCGCTGATTTGTGATGGATCCTTTAGCCTATGCAGCAGCTCCCCGGCGTTGTGCACGATTAGGACATCCGGGTCCTTCTCTAGCTCGTCGAAATCGAGTGAATCCGGATCCACGTATTCCTTGTTGTAGATGGCGCATTCCTCCGGAGGAATCTTGGATGCGAAAGCGCAGGTTATGCGGTTTTCCTCCTCGCCCGTCTCGGGGTCATACGTGCCTAATCCCGTGACGTGCGTAGAGTGCGCAAGCTCGCCCCAAGGATGATCCCTAAACTTGTCCCACTGCTTCACGAAGTAATCACGGTTGTGATAGCCAATCTTGCGTAGCCCCGGGTGCATGTCTGCGACGCTGCAGATGTGTGGCGCGTAGAGAATCACTTTGCCGCCATCGGCGCAGACGGGCTCGAGTTTGTAGAAGCCTTTAGCGGCCGTCCAGAAGTCTTCATACATTTCGGGCATCATCGAGACGATTAAATTGTATGGTTTGTCGCACCACTTGATGTGCACCTTCTGAGATACCTCTGCGCAGGCTTCCCAGGCCGTCTTCGAGTCTCCGAAGCTCAAGAATTGGTTATCCAGAGTTCCTGGTTTGACGATCATTCCGATCAGATACTTGGGCGCGGGAATCATGTCTGCCGCAGCATCGATCATCTTTCGCACGGGCGTGACCCCGAACGAGCCGATCATTTCGTAACAGGTGATCAAAGCTCCGACCCAATGGGACATGTCGATCACGTCGTGGCCGGACAGTCCGGGGAAAAAGTACTTATTGCCGCCCGAAATGCCCACGACCTCGTGGGGGAGAACCGGCCCGATGACTAAGTTCACATCCGTGTCGACCACCATCTTGTTTACGATGACGTGCATGTCTCTGTCGGTGAGGCGGCCGCCGGAGAGCTCGCCAATTTCTTTGCGATCGATGGTGCCCAAGTTCGCGAAGGTGTTCTCGTCCCACCACTCGTGGTTGAAGATCTGCCATCCGGGGTAGGTCTCCGAGAACTTGCCCGGCTCACAACCAGTCAAAGACGCAATAGCGTCGTCATCCATAGCCGCGTGCGTGCCAGCGGCGATCACTACCCGAACGTCCTTCGGACGATCTTTAAGCGCGTCTCTGACAAATCCAAGGATCCTGGCTACGGGAGCGTGACGGGTGCCATCTGGAATGACTATTGTGAGGCGCTTGCCGTCGACGTCGAAATCAGCGAGCTGGGCTTCAATGAAGTCGCGTTCTTCGTCGTGGTCTAAAACTTTGTCGGCGCCGCCGACGCTGGCGGCCGGTGTCATACCTGGGTAGAGCTGTGTCATAACCCTACTTTGGCCCCAAGGCGTCGGAAAATCACGCGGTGGCCGTTAGTTGTCGTAATGATCAGGTGATTTAGGTAAAGAAAATGGTGACCGCGAACGTGTCGCGGCCACCATTCAAATGATTTATCGACTAGTCCTCAGCGGGGCTGGGATGAGTCATGTCAGCGGGGACAACCCACTTGTCGTACTCTTCCTCAGTCAGGAAGCCGGACTCCAGAGCCGATTCCTTAAGGGTGAGGCCCTTCTTGTGCGCGTTCTTAGCGATCGCTGCAGCCTTGTCGTAACCGATGTGACGGTTCAGCGCGGTGACCTGCATGAGGTTGGAATTCAGGTTGGCCTGAATCTTCTCGCGGTTGGGCTCAATGCCGTAGGCGCAGTGCTCGTCGAAGGAAACGCAGGTGTCGCCCAGCAACTGGATGGATTCCAGCACGCACCAAGCCATGACCGGCTTGTAGACGTTGAGCTGGAAGTTGCCCTGCGAACCGGCGAAGCCGACTGTTGCGTCGTTGCCGAAGACCTTGGTGGCGACCATGGTCATGGCCTCGCACTGGGTCGGGTTGACCTTACCCGGCATGATGGAGCTGCCCGGCTCGTTCTCAGGAATGATCAGCTCGCCGAAGCCGTTGCGCGGGCCGGAGGCGTACCAACGAACGTCGTTGGCGATCTTCATCAGCGCGTCTGCGAGGGTGCGCAGCGAGGACGAAACCTGAACCAGCGCGTCGTGGGCAGAAAGCGAAGCGAACAGGTTGTCCGCCTGCTTGAACTCCAGGCCGGTCTCCTCGCTGATCTTCTTAGCGCAAAGCGCGCCGAACTCCGGGTGGGCGTTCAGGCCGGTGCCGACTGCGGTTCCGCCGATGGCGAGCTCACGGGCGCGGGAGTCAGCGTAACGGATGCCGTCGAGGGCGAAGTCGATCTGAGCAACCCAGCTGCTGATTACCTGACCGAGCATGATCGGGGTAGCGTCCTGCAGGTGGGTGCGGCCGACCATCACGACGTCGGCGAATTCCTTAGCCTTCTTGTCCAACGTGTCGCGAAGCTGCTTAACGTCGGGCAGCAGCTTCTCGTTCAGCTGGTTAACTACCGCGATGTGCATGGCGGTCGGGAAGGTGTCATTGGAGCTCTGGCCGCGGTTCACGTGGTCGTTGGGGTGAACCGGAGACTTGGTGCCCATCTCGCCGCCGGCGATCTCGATGGCGCGGTTGCTGATCACCTCGTTGGTGTTCATGTTGGACTGAGTGCCCGAACCGGTCTGGAAAACCACCAGCGGGAACTCTTCGTCGAGCTTGCCTGCGATGACCTCGTCTGCGGCCTGAGCGACCAGCTTCGAGATTTCCTCGGGAAGCTCGCCTAGCTCGCCGTTGGCAAGGGCAGCCGACTTCTTGAGGATGCCCAATGCCTTGATCATGGGTCGGTTCCAAACGAACGTTGGACGTCCGATGTTGAAGTTCTGGATGCTGCGCTGCGTCTGGGCGCCCCAGTAGTGGTTAGCGGGCACCTCGATTGTGCCCATAGAATCTTTTTCAGTTCTGGTGTTTGCCATGCCTAAAGCCTACCCAGATTTCGTTTTCAATGAGAGGGTACCCCGTCGAGTTGGCGGCAACGCGCGTGAAGACTCCGGGGTTTCGTGAGGATATGCTTAGCAAAATGATCGTTCGGTTAACGCTTGTGCAGGGATACACTGAACCAATAAAGATATCTTTTACGACTAGATAGCGGAGTATCAATATGACCTACGTAATCGGATTGCCGTGCGTGGACGTTAAGGACCGCGCATGCGTTGAAGAATGTCCCGTCGATTGCATCTACGAGGGCGAGCGCACCCTATACATCCACCCGGACGAGTGCGTAGACTGCGGCGCCTGCGAGCCTGTCTGCCCGACCGAGGCCATTTACTACGAGGACGATCTACCGGAAGACATGGAGGAGTGGGCTGACATCAACGCCAGCTTCTTCGACCAGCTCGGTTCGCCGGGCGGCGCTTCCTCTGAGGGCCCCCAGGATTACGACGAGCCCCGAGTGGCAGCACTACCGCCACAGGCCTAGAGCAACAACTTTTTGAGATACGGGACGCTTCGGCGTCCCGTATTTTTATTTCGAGCAATATACTCAAGGCTCTATAGCTAGGAGAAACATGTTGCTGTCTGAAACCCTGCCGCAATTTCCTTGGGATACGCTGTCTGCTGCTAAGGCGAAAGCACAATCTCATCCGTATGGGATCGTCGATCTTTCCATTGGTACTCCCGCCGACCCTGTTCCCCAGGTGGTTTTGGACGCGCTTGCTGACGCGGGTGCTCGCTGGCACGGTTACCCGACGGTGCAGGGCACTCCACGGCTGCAGGAGGCCATAACCGGTTATCTGAGCCGCCGGTGGAATTCCGTTCCGCTGACCGAGGTCAATGTGCTTCCCGTAATGGGCACTAAGGAACTTGTTGCATGGTTGCCGATTCAGGCGGGTGTTCAGCCCGGTCAGACCGTCGTTATTCCCGAAATTGCCTATCCGACCTATGAGGTCGGGGCGTTGCTGGCGAAAGCTGAGGTCGTTCGTTGCGACGACCCCGATAACTTGTCTGAGGCCCCGTCACTAATTTGGCTGAACACTCCGGCAAATCCGCATGGCGCGATCACTTCGGCTGATTTGCTGAGGCGTTGGGTGGCGTACGCTCGGGAAACTGGCGCTTTGTTGGTCAGCGACGAGTGCTATGGCGAGTTTGCCTGGGACGCCAAGCCATTCAGTCTTCTAGACCCAGAGATAAACGGTGGCTCTCTTGCCAACCTGCTCGCCTGCTTCTCGCTTTCTAAGCGCTCGAATATGGCTGGTTACCGAGCCGGTTTCGTTGCTGGTTGCCCGCGGATAATTAAGGAACTTCTGGCCATTCGAAAGCACGCGGGGGCAATGGTTGCCGGTCCTGTCCAGGAGGCCATGGCGGCCGCCCTCGATGACGACGAACATGTTAGCATCCAGCGCGATCGCTACATTCGAAGGCGAAACAAGCTTTCCGAGGCGTTACAGAACGCGGGTTTCCAGATAGATCATTCTGAGGGCTCGCTTTATCTGTGGGCGACGAGGGGAATCCCAACTAGAGAAACTGTCGATTGGCTGGCCCAGCGCGGCATCCTGACCGCGCCAGGGGACTTTTACAATGAGCCCGATCCGACGCACGTGAGAATCAGCTTGACCGCCCTTGATGATCGAATCGAAGCCGCTTGCGAGCGCCTTAGTTAGCTTCAGCGGATCTGAGCAATAGAGTCGCTCGCCAGGAACTCTCCTCGGGACTCGGCGTTTCTGAGGATTGCCATTGCTGATAGCTATCTGGCGACATCGTCCAGTGGTGGTCGTTCGTTGAGGCAGCGACGAGTCCGGCTTGCTGCCCGAGCATCTGTGAAAGCTGAGCAACCGCCCAAGTGGTGGATTTGCTTCCGGCTTGCACCGTAATTGTTGAGCCATCCTGGGCTACCAGCAGCGCATCTGCCCAAACGCGAGTGAAGAAATCCGTCAATTTAGTTGGGTCTGCAGGATTTTCCTGCTGATCTACGCAGCTGATTGCTGCTGGGCTAAAGCCAGCTAGCGCACTTGCCCACGCCCTAGCGTCCGGCTCGTGCTTGCGATATTCGTTCGGATGATTGGAACGTTGGACTTCCTGGGCGACGTCGTTGATGTCCCCATTTTGCCAATCGGGAACGGTAACTAGGTGGTCATAAAAAGCCCCCGCGGAGTACCAAGGGTCCATGATCTGCTCTTGCGTTCCCCAGCCCTGTGA
Organism: Propionimicrobium sp. BV2F7; assembly: GCF_000510445.1. Taxonomy (NCBI): domain Bacteria; kingdom Bacillati; phylum Actinomycetota; class Actinomycetes; order Propionibacteriales; family Propionibacteriaceae; genus Propionimicrobium; species Propionimicrobium sp. BV2F7. The sequence continues at coordinate 498,979 of NZ_AZIS01000005.1, forward strand.
CGGACGCTGCTGGAATAAACCAATGGAGTCAAGGTCTCCGTAGTCAAGGTTTCTGAGCATGGATTCTTGCATCGCGGTGGTTAACGCGATGGTCGCGGCTCGCGCTGGCAAGCCCCTGCGGATCGATTCTCCCACGATAATCGCCGCATTCTGGGCCTGATCGTAGTCGAGATAGGCGCTGTGTTCCTCGACGCTGACTTGGCATCCCTGGGCGGGTTTTTCTGGCCTGGCATCGCCGCGGCCGGCGAAAAAGCTCGCGACCGTCGCCACCAGAGCTGCGAGCACCACGATGGAGGTGGCAGCTATAGACAGATCTTTGGTTTTGCTCATGAAAGATCCGTGAGGGTCGTGCGAAAAGAAGCCATGCATTGAACTTTAGCCGACTCGTCCAGACAGGTAAGCGGTCGAGGGGTTCGGAAGATCGATATGCATAGTGGAAGAAAGAATGTCTAATTAAATTCACCGTCCATTAACGACTTCGAAAGCAGCTCGATTGCAGTATTTGGCAGAATGGATACCGATATGAATGAGAAATTTGATGAGACTATCGAGAGTTTCGATAACGCTCCGGTGCCCAGCGGTGATTCTGTAGCCCAGGGGCCGGTGATCCGACGTGGCTCACAAGTACAGGCGACCACAACTGAGCAGCGTCTGCTACAGACCCAAAGTGATCACGACTGGTTACACTCCGACCCCTGGCGTGTGCTGCGAATCCAAGCCGAATTTGTCGAAGGATTCGGAACTCTAGCCGATGTTGGCGACGCCATCAGCATATTTGGCTCGGCACGCAGCAAGCCGGGCAGCAAGCACTACGAGGACGCCCTAGAGATCGGCAAGCGTCTCGCCCAGAATGGCTACGCGGTAATCACAGGTGGCGGTCCAGGCATAATGGAGGCAGTGAACAAGGGAGCCTCCAAAGCAGACGGAGTCTCTATCGGGCTTGGAATCGAACTGCCCTTTGAGTCTTCCTTAAACGAATACGTGAACTTGGGCATCAACTTCCGTTACTTCTTCGCCAGGAAAATGATGTTCCTGAAGTACGCCCAAGGCTTCGTCGTCATGCCCGGTGGCTTCGGCACAATGGACGAGCTGTTCGAGGCGCTGACCTTGGTTCAGACCGGCAAAACCGGGCATTTCCCGATCGTGCTGTTCGGCACAGACTACTGGTCGGGCCTCGTGGACTGGATGGAGAAGAACATCCTAACCAATGGCTACATAAGCGAACCTGACATGCATCTGTTCAAGCTGACTGACGACATCGAAGAGACTGTGGAATTTGTCACTAGTGGCGAAATCACGGATTAGGGGACATATATGGCTTGGCTATTTGCCGTAATAATTCTTGGTGTTTTGGCGGTAGCGCTTGCGGTTTCCAGCGGCAAGCTGGGTGGCCAGGCGCCGCTTATAGACCAAACGCCAAGGCTGGATTTGCCTGCGAGGGAGCTGACCTCCGATGACCTAAATAACGTCTCTTTCGACGTCGTTGTGCGCGGATATAGCCCTCATCAGGTAGACGAGCTACTGGACCGGCTGACGGATCAGTTGTTGGGGAAGCAGCTCGACGATGCGAAATTCGAACAAGTAGAAAACGATATCCCCTAAGACGGTCCTCCGGTTACCTAATGTCGGCTAACATTATGTGCGTTTTTGCCCAAGATTTGGCCCCATCCACGATAATGGAAGTAATAATTCAGCGACGTCTAGAGTGTTTAACCCGACAAATGCTGAACCGTATTTTTCAAGAAGTGTGAGGGTGCTATGGCAGCAATGAAACCGCGTACCGGAGATGGCCCGATGGAAGTGGTAAAAGAAGGCAAGGGCCTTGTCATGCGTCTTCCAGTCGACGGGGGCGGTCGTTTGGTCGTTGAGATCAACGAGGAAGAAGCAGCCGAGCTAAAGAAATGCCTGGACGGCATCGTTAAATAGCTTGAAAAGTAAGGCGGCCACACGTTGCGTGTGGCCGCCTTACTTTGTCTAGGAAAGGTCTTTTACTTGGACTCGTAACGCTCGATCGCCTTCTTGTAGACCTCCACCGTCTGCTCGGCGATCTTCATCCAGCTGAATTCGTCGATGCAACGTCGCCTGCCTGCCTTGCCGAATTTCGCTGCGGTAGCCTCGTCGGTAACTAGCTGATTTACCTTCTGGGCAAAAGTCGACTCGAACTTCTCGATATATGCCGGGTCGTCTGCCTGCTTCGGGTCATAGGGGACGAGCAGACCGGTTTCGCCGTCCACGACGACCTCGGGGATGCCGCCAACAGCCGAAGCGACGACGGCGGTCTCTGCCGCCATTGCCTCGAGGTTCACGATGCCCAGCGGTTCGTAGATTGAGGGGCAGCCGAAAACCGTTGCATGGCTGATTACCTGGCGGACGCCATCGCGCGGTGCCATGTCCTTGACCCAGATGACGTCGTCACCCTTAATCTTGCGCAACTCATCGAGACTGTCGGAGAACTCCTGAGCGATCTCCGGGGTGTCCGGTGAGCTGGCCAGCAGCACGATCTGGGTTCCTTCTGCGAACTTCTGCGCTGCGTTAACCAGGTGGACCAGGCCCTTCTGGCGGGTAATGCGGCCAACGAAAGCGACAGACGGGCGGTTGATGTCCATGCCGATCTTGTCGCAGTAATCGTGCGCAGTTTCCGGGTAGAACTCTTCGGTGTCGATGCCGTTGAGAACCACGTGCACCTTATCCGGATCGAGCTGAGGGTAGGCCTCCAAAATATCGTTGCGCATCGCATTGGAGACGCCAATCACCGCGGAAGCGCCTTCGTAAGCAGTGCGCTCCGCCCAACTGGACAACTCGTAACCGCCTGCCAGCTGCTCGCGCTTCCACGGGCGCAGCGGTTCGAGCGAGTGGGCAGTAACGACGTGCGGAACCGACTTGTACAGGCCGCCAAGATGGCCGGCCAGGTTTGCATACCAGGTGTGCGAGTGCACCAGGTCAATGTCGGGAAGCGCATCGACCATGGATAAATCGGCGCCGAAGACACGCAGGGACGAGTTCGCGTCCGGCGGAAAGTTTTCCTGGTGGGCGGTCGCTCCGGGACGGTCTTCGCCCATGCACTGAACATCAACATCGATGAGCTTGGCAAGTTTGGGGACGAGCTGACCAACGTGGACGCCGGCGCCACCATAAATGTACGGGGGATATTCACGGGTAAGAATTGAAACGCGCATAACCAGATAGTCGCACATTTAGGGCTTTTGCGGTCTTGAACTACCAAAAATGGCTTCTGTTGCCGTGGGTCATCTTCAAGCCGTGCATCTGAATAGGCAACTTATTGCATATTCGACAAAAGGTTGCCTGCGAACAGGTAAGTTCAAACCATGGCCTCACCTAAAGTATTGTCATTAGTCCTTGCAGGTGGCGAAGGAAAAAGGTTAATGCCGCTCACAGGAGAGCGTGCAAAACCAGCCGTCCCGTTCGGCGGCACCTATCGTCTTATTGATTTCGTGCTTTCTAACTTGGTGAACTCCAACTTGACGAAGGTTGCCGTTCTAACCCAGTACAAATCGCACTCGCTCGACAGGCACATCTCGATCACCTGGCGTATGTCGACGCTCCTCGGCAGCTACATCACCCCCGTTCCTGCTCAGCAGCGTCGCGGAAAACACTGGTATGAGGGAAGCGCTGACGCTATCTACCAGTCGATGAACCTGATCAACGATGAGGACCCGGATTATGTCGTGGTCTTCGGCGCGGACAACATCTACCGGATGGATGTCAGCCAGATGCTTCAGGCGCACATCGATTCAGGGATGGATGCCACCGTGGCTGCTATCCGTGTACCGCGGAAGGAAGCCTCCGCTTTTGGCATCATCGATGCGGGTCCTGACGGCAAAATCCATGAATTCCTCGAAAAACCGGCCGATCCGCCTGGCCTGCCGGATAGCCCGGACGAAAGCTTCGCCTCCATGGGTAACTACATCTTCAGCCGCAAGGCTTTCGTGGAGGTTCTGGAAGCCGACAGTCAGGATCCAGATTCCAAGCACGATATGGGTGGGAACATCATTCCGACCTTTGTCGACGCCCAGTCCTGTGGCGTCTACGACTTCACGCAGAACAGGGTTCCGGGCTCCACCGAAAACGACCGCAATTACTGGCGTGACGTAGGCACGATCGACGCTTTCTTCGATTCGCACATGGATCTCATCTCCGTCGAGCCGGAGTTCAACCTGTACAACAACGAATGGCCGATCTGGACCAACCAGGTTCAGGCGCCGGGTGCCAAATTCACCCTGCATGGCACCGCTGAGAGCTCGATCGTTACAAGCGGTTGCGTCATCTCCGGCGGCGACGTCGACCATTCGGTGCTGAGCCCAGGAGTGCGCGTCGAAGCCGGCGCTAACCTGGACCGCTGCGTGATCATGGATCGCGCTCAGATCGGTAAGGATTGCACCCTTAATCACGTGATCCTCGACAAGAACGTAGTGATTCCTGACGGAGTCAGCGTTGGCGTCGATAAGGAAGCCGACCTGGCGCGTGGGTTCACCGTCTCCGAGGGCGGCATCACGGTTGTTCCGAAGAACACCATCGTCAAGCCGATCTAAGGCATCAAAGCAAAGAATCTCCCGCTTTTTAAGCGGGAGATTCTTTTATATTCGACTAATTTTTAAGGGCCGCAACCAGGCCGTTGCCGAGCGGCAGCATCGTGGGGGTGAGGGATTCCTCGTCGAGAATCGCCTGCAGTGCCTCGCGGATGATTAAGGCTTCGTCGGAATCATCCTTGGGGTTAGCAACCAGGTCGTTCCAAAGCGCATCATGCAGCACGAGAACGCCGCCGGTGCGTAGCAAACGCTGTGCCTGAGCAACATATTCGCCGTACTCGAGCTCGTCACCGTTAACGAACACGATGTCGTATGCGCCGTCGCGGAGATTGTCGAGAACCTCCATTGCAATGCCGGCGATCAGCCTGAAGTGGTGTGAGGCGTATCCCGCATCGCGGAAAGTCTTGCGTGCCTGTGCCTGCCATTCGGTCTGGCTGTCGATGCTGGTCAACACGACCTCGCCAGTCATGCCTTGCAGAAGAGATAGGCCGGAGACGCCGGTGCCCGTCCCGATCTCTACAACATTCTCTGCCTTGATCGTCTTCGCGATGAATGTAAGGAAGGCTAGAACGCCCTTGCTTGGTACAGGCGTGCCCGCCTTCACCGCGTTATTGCGGGCTTGCGCCACTTCTTCGGAGAGCGGCACGTAGTTTTCCGCGTATTCTAGCGAACGAGCGGTTAGGGGCTCGGAAATGTTCGAATCAGTCACACCGTAAGTTTAGCCGGATTTTTGGACTATATAATGAATATTCCTGCTAACACGAGGAGCAACATGGCTGAAGCAACATTGGGACGGCTGATCACCGCTATGGTGACCCCGTTTGACGACAATGGTGACGTTGACATTGCTAGAGCCCGCGAACTCGCTGCCAGGCTGGTCGATGAACAAGATAACGACGCGGTCTTGGTGAGTGGAACGACGGGTGAGTCACCAACCACAACCCCGAAGGAGAAGCTCCAGCTTGCTAAGGCAGTCAAGGAGGAAGTTGGCGACCGCGCCAAGGTGATCGCTGGCATCGGCAGCAACGACACGCGCGCCAGCGTCGAATTAGCTCGGGAAACGGCAAAGCTCGGAGTCGACGGGCTGTTGGCCGTCACGCCTTTCTATTCTCTGCCTCCGCAGGACGCAATCGTCTCGCACTTCAAGCAGATTGCAGATGCGACCGACCTGCCCGTCATTCTCTACGACATTCCGCATCGCGCGGGTCGGGAGATCGCTACCGAGTCGATGATGGAGCTCGCCGAGCACCCGAATATCTACGGCGTCAAGGACGCAAAGAAGGACGTCGCCGGAGCCGCGCGCGTCATCGCAGAGACCGACTTGGTCTACTACGCTGGTGACGACGCGATGGTGCTCTCAGAACTGTCCATTGGCGGCCAGGGGCTGGTCGGTACGTCCACTCACTTCACCGGGCGCCGAACAAAGGAACTAATCAATGCGTGGTTTTCAGGAGATCAAGCTAAAGCGTTGAGCATTTACCAAGAGCTGCTGCCGGTTTACACCGGAGTGTTCGCCACTCAGGGAGTCATGATGGTTAAGGCCGGTTTGGCCCATCAGGGTTTCTCCGTTGGCGGTCTTCGCGCTCCGCTCTTGGATGCGCCCGCAGAACTGGCCGAAGAATTCGGCAAGCTGCTAGACGAAACGAATCTTTAAGAACAAAAGTCGGTGCCAGCTAAATGTTGGCACCGACTTTTTTTATGTTCATTTAGTTTTGTACGCCCAGGTTGAGAGGCTTGCCGACGATCGACTTCTTGGTTTTTGCGATCTGCTTTGCCAGCTCGATGAAGGCTGCGCCAGCAGGGCGATCGGGGGCTCCCATGACAATCGGGGTGCCCTTTTCGCCGCCTAGAGCCACTAGCTGATCCATCGGGATCTGCGCCAGCAGAGGAACGGGCTTAGCGAACTTGTCGGTCAACGCGTCGGAAACCTGAGCGCCGCCGCCGGAACCGTACAGCTCGAGTTTGAAGGGCTCATGGCAGTGTGGGCAGGTGGTCTCCAGCCAGCTCATATTCTCGATGACGCCCAGAGCGTTCTGGTTCAGCATCGAGCCCATGGTGCCGGCGCGCTCGCTGACCTCCGCAACGGACGACTGTGGGGTGGTAACGACAACCATCTCGCTGCCCGGCAGCTTCTGGCCGATGGTCATGGCGACGTCACCAGTGCCCGGGGGCAGATCGATGAGGAAGTAATCCAGATCACCCCAGAAGACGTCCGCAAGTAGCTGGGTGATCGCGCGATCCAGAATCGGGCCACGCCACGCGATCACCTGATCACGACGCTCCTTAAGCATTCCCATGCTGATCACCTGAACCTGCGCTTCGACACCGTCGGTTGCCTCCATGCGGACTGGAACCGGCATGATCATGTTGTCCATGACTGTCGGGCGGGCGTCCGTGATGCCCATCAGGTCGGGGACCGAGTGACCGTAGATATCGGCGTCCAATAGGCCGACCTTGCGGCCGAGCCTGGCAAGCGCTAGCGCAAGGTTTACGGTGACCGAGCTCTTACCGACGCCGCCCTTGCCGGAGGCGACAACGATGACGCGAGTCATGTTGCCCGGCTTGTTGAAGATGATCTGGTTTTCCGGCTTATCGCCGCGCAGCTTCGTGGTCAGCTCTTTGCGTTGCTGATCCGTCATTGCGCCCATGTGCACCTTGACGGATTTAACGCCAGGCACCTGCTCGATCGCGGTTTTAGCGTCGTTCTCTATGGTGTTCGATAGCGGGCAGCCGGCTATCGTCAGCAGAATCGTCACCTCAACATCGCCGTCATCGGTGACGGTGAGGTTGTCGATCATATTCAGTTCGGTGATCGGACGGTTGATTTCTGGGTCTATGACTGTGGTTAATGCTTCCCACACACTTTTATTTAGATCTGACACGTACCTTTTCTACCTGAATTTGTTTTAATAACCCAGAGTCGGAGGTATTAACCTACCCTTAGTTTCCGTCGTCTTGGGCTGGCTCGTCTTCCTTATCTAGCTCCGCTAGAAGCTCGCGTAGCTGATCGCGGATCTCGTTGCGCACGAAGTCTCGGGTGGCTAGCTCTCCAACATTGTTGCGCAGCGATGCGATCTCGCGTGCCAGGAAGTCCATGTCCGCACGGCTCTGAGCCGCCACTCGGCGATCCTCCTGAGCGCTTCGTCGGTCGCGGTCCTCTTGACGGTTCTGCGCCAGAAGAATCAGGGGAGCGGAGTATGCGGCCTCGATGGAAAGCATCAGCGTCAGCATGATGAACGAGGGGGCCTCGTCAAACTGCCACGGCGAGATGGTGTTCCACAGGATCCAGGCCACGATGAACACCGACATCCAAATCAAGAATGATGGGCTGCCCATGTAGCGGGCGATCCATTCGGCGAACTGACCGAATGATTCCGAGTTGATCTTTAGCTTCGGCTTCCAGCCCCTGGTGCGTCCGGGGGTGTCTAGACGGGTCTGTTCGCTCACTCTTCTGCCTCCTCGGTTTCGCCATCCATCTGAGCGCCACGCCAGTCAGGCGGCAGCATATGGTCGAGCAAGTCGTCAACCGTAACGGCGCCTACCAACTGCTGGTGCTCGTCTACGACTGGGGCAATCACGAGGTTGTAGGTGGCGAAGTAGCGGCTTAGGTCGTATAGGTTTAGGTCTGGCGACACCGGTTCGATCTCATCGTCGACCATTCTGCCGGCCATCAGGCTCGGTGGCTCTCGCAACAGACGCTGGATGTGCACCGCGCCCAAGTACTTTCCTGTCGGCGGGTCGTGTGGTGGGCGCGTTATGAAAACCATCGAGGCTAGAGCCGGCGTGATGTCGGAGTTGCGCACCTTGGCAAGGCAGGTGGCGATGGTGGAATCGGCGCTGACGACGACTGGCTCCGGCGTCATCATGCCGCCTGCAGTCAACTCTTCATACTGCAGCAGGTTACGCACGTCTCGGGCGTCCTCCGGCTGCATTCGGGCGAGCAGGTCCTCCGCCATTTCTTCTGGTAGATCGTTAATGAGGTCGGCCGCGTCGTCCGGGTCCATCTCTTCCAGAACGTCGGCTGCTCGTTCGGCTTCCAAGGTTTCCAACAGGTCGACCTGCTCGTCACTAGGCAACTCCTGAAATGCGTCTGCCAGCAACTCGTCGTCCAACGCAAGAGCGATTTCCGACCTGCGGTCAGGTTCCATGTCGTGCAGCTCTCGAGCCACATCTGCAGGGTGCATCTCGGCCAGCTCTGCGACCTTGGAGTGCGTGCGCTGCTGATCTGTCCAGACGTACTTTGCGACATCTAGCCACTTGCGTGTGACGATCGGGCCGTATTGGGGGATGCCAAAACGCCTGGACTTGACCTCGCGGAGGGCGACTTCGGTGAGCGCCCAGTCGCGGTTTCGCACCTGCGCCATGGCGATATCGTGGACGAGCGCGCGCTCTAGTTTATTCTCAGCATCTGTGCGTTCGATGACCCGATCGAACATGTCGTCGATCACCAAAACTTCGCTGGAGCGCTGTTCGAAACGACGGGTATCGACCTGGCCCCCAATCACAATCTGAGTCGCGTCGATGGACCTGACCCTGATCATCGGGACGAAAATTTGTCTTCGCGCAAACAGCTCGACGACAAGGCCTCTTACCCTGGGGTTCTTGCCCAGCCGGGCCTGGACCACGGCATCGCGGACCTTGCCGACCTGTTCGCCACGGGCGTCCAACATCGGGAGGCCGCGCAGCTTACTGATGAAAACGGCTGAAGACACACTCACAAGCGAAATCCTACCCTTTGGAGTGAGCAATCAGGGCCTTCATTAGGCCCTGGTCAAACCAAAACGAATCGCTAACTCACAAGTTCTTCAAAGTTGGCTCACAGGTTGCTTGTCTAGTCTGGGCTAGTACCGAATTGGAGGAACACATGCCAAACCGAATTAACATGGACTCGGCTGCCCGAATCAAGGGCGCCACGGCGATAGCCATCTATGACGAATATTCCGACGCGCAGCGCGCAGTCGATTACCTGTCGGATCGGGAGTTCCCCGTCGAATACTGCACTATCGTCGGCACCGATTTGAGGTCTGTAGAGAAGGTGACGGGCAGGCTCACCTGGGGCAAAGTGATGGGTGCTGGTGCCCTACAAGGCGTGATTTGGGGCATTGGCCTAGGTCTTCTGATGATGCTGTTCTGGCCGGGTGCCGGGCTCGCCACTTTGGTCATGGCGGTAGCAATCTTCATCTTGATCAACCTCATCACTACGGCGATCACCTATCAGGTTTCAGGTGGCAACAGGGACTTCACTTCGACGACTGCCATCGTCGCCACCCACTACGAGATTCTTGTTGACCGTCAGCACGCAGCTAAGGCTCGCTCGATCTTAGCCGGGCCGACCTACACGGGCACTCCTAACCAGGTGGCTCAGCAGGATGCCGCCGCTTCGCAGGACCTGAGCAGCTGGGCTCCGCCGGCGGCACCTAGCCCGCAGCCGGATGCAAGTCAGACCCCTCAGCAGACGTTCGATCCGCGCGGCAACTAGCAAACTCAAAAAATTAGGCCTGGTCGGTTTTCCCGACCAGGCCTAATTTTGTTTCGGTCTAATTCAGTAGGCCTGCCATCCAGTCCTCTACATCCTTGCTGGAGCGGGGGAGCTGATCGGACAGGATCCTCGCCGCGCCGTCAGTGATCAAGATGTCGTCCTCGATGCGCACGCCTATTCCGCGTAGCTCCTCGGGCACCATCAGATCAGTGGACTTGAAGTAGATGCCGGGCTCAACAGTGATGACCATACCGGGCTCAAGCTTGCCTTGGCGGTACACCTCGCGCCGGGCAGCAGCGCAATCGTGAACGTCCAGGCCGAGGTGGTGGCTGGTGCTGTGCACCATCCAACGCCTCCACTGGCCGCCCTCCGGGCTCAGCGCCTCTTCCGCGCTGACGGGCAAAATTCCCCATTCTTCGAGCTTGCGAGCTATTACCGAGACCGCTGCGTAATGCACGTCGAGGAAGTCAGCTCCTGCGCGCGCAGCCTCAATGCCTGCGGACTGAGCCTCATAGACCGCGTCGTAGACCTTGCGCTGAGCATCCGTGAACTTACCGTTGACCGGCATAGTGCGGGTGACGTCAGCCGTGTATAGCGAATCCAGTTCGACGCCGGCATCCATCAAAAGCAGGTCGCCGTCCTTCAGGTCCCCATCATTAACGATCCAGTGCAATGTGTTTGCGTGGTCTCCGGAGGCGGCGATGGTGTCGTAACCAACGGCGTTTCCACGGTGCCTTGCGTGCAGACCGAAGACGCCCTCAACCCAGCGCTCGCCACGGCCGTTCTTCACGGCATTAGGGAATTCCTTCACGACTGCCTCGAAGCCTACCGCTGTCGCCTCACAGGCTTCGACCAGCTGCGCCACCTCGAAATCGTCCTTGATGAAGCGTAGTTCACTGAGAGCGGTCTCGAATTCTGCGTCTTCTTTGTCGCCCCTGCCACGCCACTGGTCTACCCTGTCGGCAAGCTCCGGACTGGCCTCGCGAAGGATCCTCGTCGGTGTGGTGGAAGCCGCCTGGCGTAGGTTCATTTCGAGATCACTGATGTCCATAGTGTTGATAGCGCCAAGCGCGCTCATCTCTTCCAGAGACTCTCGCTGGCCGACCCACATTTCGCCGTAAGTAGAGTCGGCGTAAAACTCCTCGTCCGTGCGGGGGACCCTAGGGTGGAAGTAAAGATTGGCATCGTGCCCGCCGGCGCTCGGCTCCATCACCAGAACCGCGTTGGGTTCTCTGTCGGTGCCAAGGCCCGTCAACCAAGTAAATGCGCTGTGTGGACGGAAACGATAGTCGCAGTCGTTGTTACGAACCTGAAGGTGCCCTGCAGGAACAATCAGTCGTTCGCCAGGGAACATCTCGGAAAGCTGCTGACGGTGCTTGGCGGCATTGACTGCACCCGCGATTGGCTTAGGAAGGTTCGGATCGTACGGCTGCCAATCCTTGCAGATAAACTCCTTGAAAGCCTCAGAGAATCTGCTCTGCCTGTTGGCTATTTCAGTTTTTGGGCTGCCCTTCTGCTCTGGGGTCGTCTCGTTCATCAAAATCCTTTTCACTAGCTAACATCGAGTCTATGTCGCGAAAGCTGCTTTTCGTTCATACGCTCAGTGGTTAACCATAATCAGTTCGGAGAACAGATGATCTCGCCAAAAGAGAAACAGAGAATTTCTAGACAGTTAGTGCTGCCAGGTTTTGGCGTGGCGGCTCAAGAACGACTCGCCAGTGCTCATGTCGTGGTGATAGGCGCGGGAGGCCTCGGCGGGCCGCTACTTTTGTCTTTGGCCGGGGCAGGCGTCGGGAAAGTGACAATCGTCGATGACGACGAGGTCAGCCTTTCCAATATTTCCCGTCAGATTCTTTTCAACGTTGGCGACATCGGAGAATCGAAGGCCCGCCTTGCCGCAGAGAAGCTTTCCAAAATGCACCCGGACGGTAGTTTTCTTGCCGTTACCGAGAATTTCAGCCCAGAAAACGCGCTAAAACTAGCGTCCGACGCGGATCTTCTTGTCGAAGCGAGCGACAACTTCAACACGAAATTCTTAAGCGCAGACGTCGCGGAAGTCACCTCTACTCCTCTGGTTTGGGGCTCAGTGCTCAGATTCGAGGGGCAAGTTGGTCTGTGCTGGAGCGGTGAAAGAGTGGTGGATGGAGTTGGTTTCAGGGATCTGCATCCCGAGCAGCCCTCTTCCGATCTGATCCCCGACAACGCGAAGGTTGGAGTGCTTGGCGCATCCACCGGGGTCATCGGCAACTTGATGGCCACGGAGGTAATCAAATTCATTGTTGGAGTAGGCGATTCGCGGCCAGGCCTGCTGCTCAGCTACGACGCTATGAGTGCCAGGCTGATCCGTTCTCAGGTGGTCGCTAACAGCTCAAGACGTCAGCTGCGCAAGCTAGGGTGATTGCATGTTGAAAAAGGAATCCAGCGCAGACGAACTGTTAGCGATGATCAGATCGGGCGAAGCAGTGGCCTTGGATGTCCGCGAGGACGACGAACGAGAGGCAAAAGACTTATCGGTGCCATCTGAGCACCTTCCGCTTTCTCGCATGAGCGAGCAAGTTTTCGACGATTTCCTCACAGCTTTGGGCGCAACTACTAAGGTCGTCATCTACTGTGCCTCGGGAGGTAGGAGTCAGCGAGTGGTAAACCACTTCTCTGATAAAGCCGCTAAGGCTGGCGTCGAGCTGCTTAATCTGCCCGGTGGTGTGCTTAAAAACGCCGGTAAATAAAGCAGTTGGCTAACGCTGGCATAATATGGCCCTATGCAAGCAGAACCTCGCCACCAACGTGTCCTTCTCGATTTAGCCAAACTCGATACCGAGGCAGCGCAGCTCCAGCACCGCAAGCGAACGCTTCCGGTGCTGAAAGAGCTCTCAGAGCTTGCCGGTGAGCGCAAGAAGCTACTCGAGGAGGTCGTGGTCGCAGACACCAAGGCCAGCGACACGAAGATGATCCTAGATCGAGTCGACGAAGACTTAGAACCCGCAAAGGCGAGGCTGAAGCGAAACGATGAGCTGGCCCACACGAATCTGCCGCACAAGCAGATTCAGGCCATCCTCGACGAGAGTGAACACCTCAAAGGCCGCATCGCCGAGTTAGAAGAACAGCATCTGAGCGCAGAAATTGACGCCGAAGAGGCCAGCGAAAAGGCCGCGGCGCTAGCTAAGCAGCGCGTCGACATCGAGACAAAGATGAAAGAACTGATCGTAGAGCGTGACGAGCAGGGCAAACAGATCGATGCTGACTACAAGGCCAACCGAGACGAGCGCGCCCAAACCGCTAAGGCAATTCCCGAGGCGTTGTTGAACGTCTACAACAAGATCTCTCAGCGAAACATCTACGGCGCAGCGCCATACAACAACGGTCGCTGCGGTGGCTGTGGGCTGGAACTCGACGCGACAGACAAGAAGCGCGCCCAGGAAGCCAGCCCCGAAACCGTGCTTCGCTGCGAGGAGTGCAGTCGAATCTTGGTTCGCTGATCGCGCTATACTTGTCGCTCGGATGAGTCGGCCGGGTGATCGCGGCGAAAGCTGAGGAAAGTCCGGGCTCCACAGGGCAAGGTGGTGGGTAACGCCCACCCGGGGTGACCCGCGGGATAGCGCAACAGAAAGTAGACCGCCTAGTTTGGCCTTAGCGCCACACGGGTAAGGGTGAAAGGGTGGTGTAAGAGACCACCGCGACGTCGGCGACGGCGTTGGCATGGCAAGCCCCACCTGGAGTAAGACCAAGAAAGACGCACTGCGTCTGCGACGGCTTAAGCTGCCCGCCTAGCCGTCGGGTAGGTTGCACGCCGGCGGCGCAAGTCGCCGGGGAAGGCTGCCGGTAACGGCAGTCGCAGATGGATGATCACCGATTACAGAACCCGGCTTATAGGCCGGCTCGTCCCTTACAAATTCAGCAGCCTGGTCTTTAACATGTCGTAATCCTCTTGGGTTATTAGCTTCTCGTCAAGCATTTTTTGGCCTTTCGGAGATGCTCCAATGCGTCTGGTGAGTCCTGCCGATTGAATCCCCCCCCTGCCTTGGACTGACGTATGAAGTTGCGACCACGGCTTCCGGAAAGCGTGTTGGCCATGGTGATCAGCCCGAAGTCCTGCGGCACGACGATCTTCGAGCCGTTGGAGATTAGAGCTGCTGAGTGTTTGGTGTTGGAGCCCCTGCCATTATCTGTGCCGCGCATAACGCCGCTGGCAACAGCGGTTGTCGGTGGCAGAGCGTCAGGAACTGTTCCAAAGTCGAGCCACTGGTCGGCGAACATGCCCGATATTGCGCCGTTGAAGGCATTTAATTAATGCCATGTTTTATCCCTAACTTCACTGTTTTGATTCATTGGTGGAAGAATTTTTTTATCCCACATCTTCAGGTTTGAAACCTCAACTTTTGTTTCTTTTCTAAAATCGTGTTCCTCAGCCAAACTGAGGGCGAGTTTGTTCAAAAAATGCGGCGCGCTGACGAAAGCAAAGAGACAAGCGGGGAGTGTCAGTGCGGACCACAACATCATCGACTGGCGCAAGCCCAGAGCAGCCAATAGCGGAGCAATCATCGAACCGATAAAGGTCAACACGACGAAAGTGATCGGTGGGGCTAGCAGAACCACTACCGATGATTTCTTGCGATCGTAGGGTACCGCTCCCACGGTTTCTTTGGTCCGGCCATTTACCGCGAGCAAATAGTGCCGGCGAACGTCTTTTTCGACCTCAGCGAAGGTGTATAACCAAACTGGTAGGTAGATGGCTAACCAGCGGCTGCCGGTGGTGTCGAGTTTGGCATCCATCCAATCGACGCCTAGATCGTATAGGTCAACGGTTTTCTCAACCTGGTCGCTTGCCAAAGTCGTAAGCTGCCAGTCAGCGATCTCTCGCAGTTCGGACAAGTTCTGTTCGCGACTATCCGCGGAAAAACCGCGCAGATAGCTTGCCTCGAACGCAACCGCGTTTTGGGTGTCATAGGGTTGCAGGACGTTCACGACGTGCGTCGGCAGACCTCCGTCATAAAAATCGACCGCCTGCTCATCATTCGTCCAGAAAACGAAAGTAACGAGAACTGCCCTTGCCGGGCGTTGCCCTTACTTTTTGAAAGGCTGCCCCACTTTTTGGTCGATTCGATTGCAAGGTCGTCGACCGTCAGGTCTAAATCACGGGCGCCGCTGAATTCTTGCCTTGAGGCGCGGCTTGCCTTGTCGTAGCGCCTGCCTTGGATCCTTTTCTTTCCGATTCCGCTGGCACGAACATGAAGATTGGCGTCCAACAGGATATACGGCAGATAGACACCTCGGATGCGTTCTAGTGTAAGGCTGGTTTCGAAGTCCGACTGAATTAGTAGCCGGTGCTTGGGTATATACTCCTGCATCCTGGTCAACGCGGTCTCGCGGCTGACGCTAAACGGCAAGATAAGATCCGGAAACATCCCATTTGGGATCTGATGATTAACGGATAGCGTCTGCCGACACCAGTGGCACCCTAGTCTCGAGCTTTTGCGAGGTGTTTATCATCACCTCACCGCCGCAGCCCTGACACTTTATGGTGACCGAATCGAACTTCGGGTCAGTATCCTTGGCGCCGAAACCAACCTGGCGACATACGATATTCAAATCGTTCGTGGAATGCTCCGGAAGGAGCTTTGGTGCCCACTCGTATCGGCAAAACTTACAAACCCGTTTTCCCACAGTGACGACAATCTCAGCGGATCCGTATCGAGGGCACTTATTTAGCCCGTGATCACCCCAGATGCCACCGTGGGTGTTCGAGTCAGCCATGGCCATTTCCGACTTTCAGGTTCGCAACATATATTTCTGAAAATCATTTCAGGCCAGGATTAAAGGCAGGTTAAATTCTCGTTTAACGAAAGTTAATTTGGCCTGTTTCTAGATGAGTTCCGCGTTTAGCTGCTGGGTGGTCAAGCCGCTTGTGCCGGGCTGCAAGCTGTTCATGAAGTGGAGTACGCGCGCATCCTCGCGTTCGCTGATGACTTTGTGAAGCTTGCCGTCGACCCAGTGGATTGCCGCGCCGTCATCGATCGCGTAGCCGTCGGGCAAGATTCCGCTAGCGATGGCGTCCGTATAGGCCCCAGCGCGCCCTTCTTCGCCCTGGAAATGCGGGCAGAAGCTGCCCTCCAGCAGGCCAAGACCGCCGCGCCAAGGACGCATCGGGCCGAACGAGTCGGTCAGGCAGCCTTCGAACCAGCAGCAAGCACCGGCGGAAATGCCGGCGAAAATGGTGTCTTTTCCGTTGGAGGCCATCTGTTTGAGAACCGCATCTACCCCGTGTGCTTTCCAAAGTGCCATCATGTTTACCGTAGAAGACCCGCCTCCAACGAAGACGATGTCGGCCTCGGGTAGCCTCTCGATTGCGTGTGCTGCGCCCGTCCAGAGTGTTAGAACCATGGTTCTAACACCAAGCACGCCGTAGCTGACAAGGAACTTGTTGATATACGTCGCGTCGTCTGCTGAAGCTGTCGGAATAAAGCACACCAACGGGGCCTCCACGCTCGACAATCCGACTATGTAGCGATCGAGTGCGGTAGGTGAGCCGGTTGGGGACATAGAGAAGCCGCCGCCTCCGGCGGTGATGATGTGCGTGGTCATGTCTGAAGTTTCGCAGATTTTCGGGTCGCATAGGAAGTGTTTCCGCTGATTAGCCCTACATAACTCAATTTTCTATGCTTAAAAACTGTGAACCAGAGCGTAGGCGTTATCGGTGCCGGCCAGCTTGCAAGAATGCTTGCTGCCCCAGCAATCGGTTTAGGTATTTCCATGAAGCTCCTTGCCGAGGGCGAGGGCATGTCAGCCAATCAGGTCTATTCGGACGTGACGGTCGGTGATTACACAGACGAATCAGCCGTCATAAATTTTGCTAAGACCGTGGACGTGATCACTTTCGATCACGAACACGTCCCCACTTCTCTGCTGCGCAAATTGCAATACATGGGCGTAAAGGTCAGCCCGGGCCCGGAAACACTCGTCTATGCGCAAGACAAGCTTGCAATGCGCGAACGCCTAACAAAAACCCTCGACGCGCCAGCACCCAAGTGGCGGCACTGCAAGGACCAAAACGAGTTGGTGGACTTCGGCAACGAGATCGGCTGGCCGATCATTGCTAAGGCAAGCCGAGGCGGTTACGACGGGCACGGGGTCTGGAAGATAGCTAGCCCGGACGAAGCGAATGTTCCCTTCGAGGAGTCTCTAGACGTCAGCGCGGGTGAAAAAGTCCATATCATTGGCGAGGAACTAGTTGATTTTTCTCGAGAGCTTTCCGCTATCGTCGCTAGGACGCCAAGCGGTCAGGCGGTTGCCTACCCGATCAGTGAGACGATCCAAACCGATGGGGTTTGCGCCCAAACAATCACACCCGCTCCAGGGTTGAGCGTTGAACAAGCCACTGACATCACCAGGCTCGCGCTAGACATCGCCGACGATCTAGGCGTGGTCGGTCTGTTAGCCGTGGAACTGATGCAGCGCAAAGACGGCTCGGTGGTGATCAACGAGCTAGCTATGCGTCCGCATAACACCGGGCACTGGAGCATCGACGGCGCCCACACCAGCCAGTTCGAGAACCACCTGAGAGCTGTCTGCGATTTGCCGCTAGGGGATCCCTCGACCAGAGCTCCCTGGACCGTAATGACGAACGTGCTAGGTGGCCGAGACCTGAACGGGGGACTGCTGCACCTGTTCTCTAGAGATCCACAACTTCGTGTGCAGCTGTACGGCAAAGAGCCGCGCCCTGGGCGCAAACTGGGTCACGTAACTTGTTACGGAGAAGATCTTGCTGATGTGCGTGAACGAAGCGAGAGCGCGGCAAAATACTTGATGACAAAGACTCTCTGAGGGAAGGTAAGCATGACTGACAAAGCAAGAGTGGGCATCGTGATGGGCTCCGATTCTGATTGGCCGACCATGGAACCCGCAGCAAAGGCGTTGGAAGAATTCGGCATCGGGTACGAGGCCGACGTCGTATCAGCGCACAGGATGCCGGAGGATATGGTCAAATATGGACGTCATGCTCATGATAGGGGGCTGCAGGCAATAATCGCAGGCGCTGGTGGCGCGGCTCACCTTCCTGGGATGCTTGCGGCTCTTACTCCGCTTCCAGTCATCGGCGTTCCGGTGCCGCTGAAACACCTCGACGGCATGGATTCACTACTTTCGATCGTCCAGATGCCCACCGGCGTCCCGGTGGCTACGGTAGCCATCGGTAATGCGCGCAATGCGGGGCTCCTGGCAGTACGAATTTTGGCTAGCGCCGATGAAGATCTTCTTACTAAGATGGTCGATTTTCAGAAAGACCTCCGACAGATAGCGCTCAAGAAGGGCGAGAGGGTCCGCTCTGGGCAGGTCAATTAGTTATAACAAACTTCGCGAGGAGAACCCAGGTTAGTTAGAAAAGTTTGGTCGCTGAGGTTTTTCATTCGATAAGTGCCTCGATGTGCTTTATAAAAATGCGATTATTGCGCTCAATGCGAAATTTTGATGTGAATATACATTTGTAGTCACATTTTCGCTTAAAACTATAAGTCTTTATGAATTGCTTGCAATTATGAGGATGAGAACCTGATAGTGGCATCATCCAATTCACTTATTTTATTGTTGTGGAGTAGCAATAATCGGTAAAAGATTTGCTAGTTCTGCGCCAGTTCCGCGTACATGGAGGTATGGCCGAACCGCGGATCTGAGCAGCAAACATCCTTTGAGGAGTTTGCTTGCCAGGAAAATACGGGAGGACAAGGATGTCTGAGCAAAAAGCTATTTTGCCCGATGGGCATGTTCCTGAAAGCAGTGAGATTTCAGGTTTAGTGCAGCGAATCAAGGCCGCGGGTAAGCACCGTAGCCCGCTGGTTCTCGCAGCCGTTGCAACTATGGGCTCCCTGCTGTTTGGTTACGACACCGGTGTCATCGCCGGCGCATTGCCCTACATGTATCTCCCAGAGGCAGCAGGTGGCCTTCAACTTGATGCCTTTACTGAGGGCCTAGTTACGGCGACCCTGGCTCTTGGTGCCGCTTTTGGCGCTCTGCTTGTCGGACTGATCAACGACAAGATCGGCCGTCGCCGCTCCATCATGCTGCTGGCTGCGTTATTTTTGGTCGGCACATTAGGCTGCACGTTCTCGGTCAACGTCTTCATGATGTACCCGTTCAGGTTTATCCTGGGCATGGCTGTTGGTGGCGCCTCTTCGACGGTTCCGCTATACCTGTCTGAGACTGCTCCGAAGAAGATACGTGGTCCGCTGGTTGCGGTTGACCAGTTCATGATCGTTTTCGGTCAGTTCATCGCATTCGTTATGAACGCCGCTATCGCTCACATGAACAGTGCACCACAGGTTGTTGTAGAAAACGACCCCTCCGGAAAGTTCCAGAAGGGCGACGTTGTTCTTTGGGACATTCTGAAGTCCATGCCAGACGTAACCGTCATGGAGGGCAACGGCCACGCATGGCGCTGGATGCTCGTTCTTGCCACTATCCCGGCTATTGCGCTGTGGATCGGCATGCGCATGATGCCTGAGTCGCCCCGTTGGTATGTAGCTAACAAGCGTTACTACGAGGCCATCTCCTCGATGAAGCAAATTCGCACCGAGAAGAACGACGTCTCCGGTGAGGTAACGGAGATGATAGAGCTCGAGCGTAAGCACGATCTGGAATCTAAGGAAGCGTGGACGCTGGGCAGAGGCCTTAGAACACGTTGGACAAGACGGATCATCATGATCGGTGTCGTCCTGGGCATCATGGACCAGTTGACCGGTATTAACACCGCTATGTGGTACATGCCGAAGATTCTGCACGCTGCAGGCTTCTCGACCGCTGATGCGATTACACTGAACGTTCTGACCGGTTTCATCTCCGCTGTTGGTTCCGGCATTGGCCTGATCATTGTCGCGAAGTTCATGCGTCGCAAGGTAGGCATGTTCCAGGAGGCTGGCATTGCTGTTTCGCTGCTAGTCCTGGCTGTAGTGTTCCACTTCGGCGTTGAGCCGCACATGGGCCCCGACGGAAACATCTCCGAAGCCGTTCCGGTATTCATTCCTTGGCTTGTCGTCGCAATCGTTTCGGTGTTCGTGTTTATCAAGCAGTCCTGCACCGTGACCTGGGTTATCTTGGCTGAGATTTTCCCGAACAAGATTCGTGGTGCAGCGCAAGGTGTATCGGTATTCTTCCTGTGGCTGTTCAACGCAATCGTTGTTTTCACCTTCCCGCTCCTCATTAATGGGCTTGGTGGTGCGAAGACCTACCTGATCTTCGGTCTGATAAACGTCGGTTCCTTCCTCTTCTACTGGCTGGTAGTTCCTGAAACCAAGATCTACTCGCTGGAAGAAATTGAAGAGAGGCTGCTCAAGAGGTACTCTCGCTTAGGCGATGAGACCTAAATAAATACGCATTAAGAAATCCCGCAGGATAACCTGCGGGATTTCTTTTGTCAGAACTAATTGGTTAGCGGAACGGTTACGGTGTACTGCGCTGCGTCGTAGCAGTGGTGAGCGAATTCGACGATCCGTCCGTCCGTGTCATATGAGGTGCGACGCATGGTGACAACCGCAGAACCCGGTTCGAGGTGCAGAAGTTTAGCTTCGCGCTCGGAAGCGTTCTTAGCGCCAACCTGTTGGTACCCAGAAGAGAGCTGAACGCCGTTTGCTGCCAGGCATCTGTAGAAACCGTCTCGATCCAGATCTGTCAGAGACGGTGCGATGTCTGATGGAACGTAGCTCTGCATCAATGCGAGGCGAGAATTATCGAGCCAGCGCAGCCGCTCGAAGAAGACGATTTCGTCGCCGGTATCACAAGCTAGGTTTTCGACGATCTCTTCGTTAGCGAAGCGGACCTCGTATCTGAGCACCTCTGTGCGAGTGGTGTGACCAGCGTCGATGAAATCCTCGGTAAGGCTGGACAATTTGATCTGTCTCTGAAACGGGCTGGGGGAGACGCGCGTGCCAACGCCTCTGCGCCTGGACAGCAGGCCTTTCGAGACGAGATCTTGCATAGCGCGCCTAACGGTCGGTCTGGATATTTCTAAACGTTTGGCAAGCGAAACTTCGTCCTCGATTATCTGTCCTGGGGGAAGTTCGCCAGAAGCTATCATGCTTTCCAGTGGGGTAGAAATCTGCTGGTGTAGAGCAGTTGAGGAGTCGCGGTCAATCTTAATGTCTATGACGAACGGCTCATCAAGACTGGCCTTGTTCTTTTCTTCTGTCATTTTGCTCCTGCACGGCGAGAACTCACTGCTGTTGTCCCCGTCAACGTTGGCACGAGACTCAAAGTCGCACCCCAGCGCCCCCATTAGCGCGGTATGGCGGGAATCGGTTAAGTCAAATGTCAAGTCCATATGATACTTGAATAATGGTTTCAAAGGTAAGTAACAAATGAAACATGTGGAGAACTGTCTACATACGACGCCTTAAGTGCTAAATATTCGCTTATAACGCTTTGCAAAGATCTGATCTAGATTTGGAATGTAAGCATATATCCATGACTGGACCACTTCTATGGTCAGTAATGAAAACGTTTGCAAAAGAGTGACGAGTTCAAGCAAGGATCTGCTTGGAACTGAAAAAAATAAAACCGTGAGCTACGTCGATCGCGTGAAGATCGAAAGCGAAAAAATGGTAGCTATCAGGAAAATCCCCGAGATTAGGATGTACGAGCTTGAGCGAATCTCGCAGGCTCTAACTTCTCGCAAACCAGGAAAGCTCTTTAAGGGACAGAAGCTCATGGTCGTCGCATGCGATCATCCGCCTCGTGGCGCAAAGTTTGAGATGGACGATCAGACCAACTGCTACAACGCTGAGGGCAAGAGGCCGGCCTGGATGGCGGAAAAACGCTTACCCGAATCAACCTGGACGATCCGGACACCGCTACGCAACCGTTGCTGATCCTCGGTGGCGATGTTCCTAAAGATTGCGACGCGACTCTAGAAAAGTGGCAGGTTGTCCTTGCTCAGCCGAACGTGTTCGGTCTTGTTATTGGAAGTTCACTGCAGTTCCCGGGCAGCGGTGCATCGCCAAGGCAGAAGATGAAACAGCGGGGCTATCTTGACTGACAACGAAAAGTATCTAATTCCTGCAGGATCGATCACTAAGGATAATTTCCAGACGATCATTAGTGCCCAGCGTGCTGGCTGAGAAGCAGAAGTAGAGATCAACCGCACCGTCTGCCGCAGCCAGTTCGTCCTTGGCTCTTACGGCGCTCGCACCCGCGAGGACCTGCCCAAGGTCATCGAGATGGCAGCTGCCGGTGCGATCAACTACCGCGAGATCGTCACCAAGCACTTCTCGCTAGCTGACGCTGGTAAGGGCTACGACGAACTTGCCGCTGGAAAGATCCAGGGCCGTGCAGTCGTAGATATGTCCCTTCCCTTCTAAGTAGGGGATAGAAGCTTTAGTTCTGCCGGGCGGATACGGATGGTTTCGCCCGGCAGTTGTCTAGTTGATGCGAATGTCGTGCCGGTTGGTCAAAGCGCCGTAACGGCTTTCGTCTGCGGTCAGCACGATTATTTGTGCCATCTCGCTGGCCCTAGCGAGTATCGCAGCCATTCGAGTCTGACGATCGGGATCGGTGTGACCGAGCTGGTCATCGAGGAAAATAGGCATTCCGTCCGTCTCGTCGACGAGCATTGCCGCAGCGAGCTTGACCAGTATCAGGAGCTGTTCTTTTGCTCCGCTGGATAACTGATCGAAATCTATGGTCACCCCATCCAGCACCCTCGCCTTGACGGTTAGGTCATCCGCGAGCCTGACTGCGAAGGTATCGTCGCGATAGATAATTCTGCCCAGTTGATCGATTTTATCTGTGAACGGCTTTCTGTACTTTTCCTGGGACTGTGCCTGATGCCTGGAAAGTGTGTCGTAGAGCAGCAGGGCAGCATTTGCTTTAACTTCGATTCTCTCGTAAGCCTCTGTTGCTATTTGTTGGGCAGTTAGGGCCTCATCAAGTTCCTCCTGCTTGACGTCTGCGGAAAGCGCGCTTAGCGCGCTGGATAGTTTTATGGCTTCCGTCTGCCAAGATGCGAGAGTTTTGTCGGCGTTTTCAGCCTTGTTCTCAAGTTCCTTCAGGCGCTGTTCGTGTCCCTCGGCGTCTAGAGCAACCAGCTTCTGTTCGACTTCTGCCAGTGATGCCGTTCGCTTGTCGAGTTCCGCCTGGGCTTCCGATACTGCCTTTTCAAGCGTTTCATCGTCGTTTTCTTCACGATCTTCTGCGAGCTGTGCTAACAACTGCTCATAACTTTTTTCGAGCTTTTCAACTTCCCAGCTCAGCCTGCTCTCCTCAGTCACTTCGTCGCCGAACGACGCCCTTAGCTGTTCTAACTTCACCAGGTGCTCTTCTCTGGTAGCGACAGCCTTCTTCTGCTCATCCCGCGCGTCGTTGAGGTCGTTTAGAGCCGAATCCAAGCTCTCTGGAAGTGTGTCGGCGTTTTCTGAAATCTCGGCAGCGGTGTCGACGGATTTAACGGCTTTTCTTAGGTCCTCGATGCTTCGTCCGTTAAGCAGCAGAGCAAGACGCTGATTGACCATGTCGCGCTCGCGTTCGTAGTCGCTCAGCTTATGTGCCATCTCCTTCGCTTCTTCAACGGATTCGCACCCAGCCTCGTGTAAAGCCTGCGCAAGCTTTTCGGATGCATTTTGCTCCGCCCTGCGAAAATCAGAGACTGCTGGCGCGCTGAGCTCGAAGCGCCAGGTATCTGGAACCTCGAGGGTCATGTCCGAGGTGACGTTTTCGCTAAATCCGTCTTCAACGTCGATCTTCTCGCCGTTTATCAGCAGTTCTCGCTGGGCAGTGAGCGCCTTCACGCTAATTCGCGCTGAGCTTGCCACTAGCTTCGCCCTCGCCGAATCGAGCTCTCGCTGGAAAGAATCGATGTTGGCTAGAACCCTTCTCGAATTAGACGCGTTTAGCCTTCCGGAGTTCAGCAGATAATCCAGCTCTGCAAGTCGTTCGTCCTGCACCTCGACCTGCGAAAGTAACGACTCGTCTACAAGCGCCTTCTTTCTTGCTTCGAGAGAAGCAACGGCTAGCTGAGCCTGTTCTAGACGATCGATGGCTTTCCCGGATTTCTCGGAGAGTTCCTTAAACAGGGCTTCTGCGTCTGCAAGTTCGTTTCGGTAGGCAGAAATCTTAGGAGTCAGTTCCGCAAGATTAGATTGTGCCTCCCCAAGTTCTGCCTCTGTCTTTTTTATCTCCGAGATTCTTTTGTCTCGTGCTTCCAGGTTGTTCTTGGCCATGGTCAGGACAAGCTCGGCGCTATTTTTCTCCCTACTAGCCTTATCAAGCTCGTCTTTGGCTGCCTTGATCTCGGCATCGGTCTTCTTAATCTCTTCGAGCTCCCGATTTACCATGACGGATAGCTCGTTGTATCTGGAGATATTCGCCCGCGCCTGATTCAGGCGTGTCTCTTTGTCGTCGATTACTCGTACCGCAGCCTTCGCCGCATCGACTCGGGAATCTGCCTTCTGAAGAGTATCTTTCGCCGCGCTCAAATTACCCCTAGGTCTTCCAGCAGCGGTGAAGTACGCGTCCCTATGAGCCTTGGCTTTCGCCACCAAACTCTGGTCTGAGCTGTCTACCGCTCCAGAGGCCTTCTGCAAGGCTTGGGTTAAGGTCTGGGACGCGGAGAACGGCCGCTGCGCGAAAGGGTCATTCGAAAAGCTGTTTAGGGCCTCGAAAAGGGCCTCATCCGAGCCGCCGACAAGACCACCGAGCTCGTTTTCGGCGTCTCCACCCGTCAGCGAATGACCAGCCTTCGGCCCTGCCAGGTAGCGCAGAGTGGTTTTTCCACGAGAACCAGCAAAGACCTTGGAAACCTCAATCCGATCCTCGCCTAGCGTGAACTCGACGCTAATCTCGGGGTCGGCGTCGCGGAGCTTCGGCTTCATGTTTTTCACTTCGGCTTTGTTCGACGTGCTCTTCGTCTTCATCGCCAGATCGAATGCCTGGACCATGGTGGTCTTGCCGATCTCGTTTTTACCCGAGATGACCGTTACCCGGTCTTCGGCGAATTCGATTTCGCGTTCTTCGACGGCCTTCACATTTTTTAGCTTCAGATTGTGCAGCCTCATCGCGCGTCCTCATTCATGATCTTGTGCAACAGCATGAGAGCTTCCGCGGCCACGGCATCGTCCTCGCGGTTCTCGGTTAATTCGTCGACCGCGCGGCGAAGGTAACCGTCTTGTGGAAGCTCAGAAAAGTCGTCTTCGTCGGGTAGCACTTGAAGATTCATGTGCCGATCCCAATACTCCAGCGCAGCAAATCGAGCTTCGTGACGCTCCAATACGTGGTCGAGTTCTAGCTTTGCCGAAGTGGAGAGCGCGCCGGTTAAAACCAACTTGATGATGGTCGTATTAGCGTTCTCGATATCGGTTAGTTTTCTATCGAGTGCTTGGACGTCTTGCTCGTTGGTGAGGTCGAAATCAGCGCGCATGAATCGCCACTTTCCAACCCGCTCGGAAGTGACGTTTAACTCTTTGGGGCTTACGTCAACGATTAGCACTGAACCAGGGTCGGTAGCCGAACTGCCGTTCTGCGCTTCACGGTAATCGGTAACCTCGTGGGCTCCCGAATAATGAATCGCGCCCGAATCGTCTGCTGGCCAGCGGATATGGCGATCTCCAAGGGCGACGTAGTGAATGACGCCAGCGCTAATCGCCTTGTCGAGAGGCCTGCGATCGATCGCGTCGATGGAGAGCTGATTTGGCTCCAGCTCCTGCAGCATCCCGTGACCGAGGACTATGCGAACTGTGCCATCGGCCGGCAAATCTTCTAGAAGTTTTTTTAACGGCCCGTTGACAGGATCAAAATCGGGAGTTTTCGACGTCCAAGGCGCCGCCAAAATCTCTACGCCTTCACGCACGATGTGCCTGCCAGGGGTGCGAAGAACGGTTACATTGTCTGGCTCGGCTTCAACGTAAGCGGGGGAGTTGTAGATGGAAGAGCTGCCCAGCACATCGTGGTTGCCGGGCAGAAGATAGACAGGCAGACCGACTTCGTGCATAGCGTCTAAGGACTGGACAATGTCTCTTTGCGGCAGCCTATTGGTCTCGAACACATCGCCCGCAACTACTATGAATTCTGCTCCGGCTTGCCTAGCCACCTCGCCGATCATTCTGATGGTGTTCACTCTGTCTCCGGTGAACTGGCCTTGGGCTTCTGGCTGCAAAAAATGCCGCTTCATGCCCAGCTGCCAGTCTGAAGTGTGTACAAACTTGACCATCTCGCCCTTCCTGAATCGTTGAAAACAGTATTGCAGGCCCCACTGACAAAAAATGATGATTCTCTTGCGGCAGGAGAAGGCGATATGAAAGAACGCGATAGGGAAGCGTTCTGCCAGGTTAAAAAACGGCAGAAGTCAACGCCCTGCCTAACCGTCGCGAACCGTACGCAACACACGTATGGCCCGCAGTCAAAATCGTCATGGCTTACTGCAAAGGTGCAGCGTAAATCGCCAGATATTAAGACTTAATCTTTGGGCTTAAAACGCTCAAGATCAGACGTGTCGCCCTGGTTAATCTTCTCAAAGAGCTCGGAAGCCAAAACGTTGTCCCAAATGACCACCGACGCGCCTTCGGGACTCCAACCCGCTGCATCTGAGATGGGCACGGGGAATGAATTGCCGTCTTTCGCCGAACCGAGCACGCCCAATGCGCCCGCAGCCATCTGCGGGACGGAAGTTTCGTCGCCCTTAGTCAAGGTCTTGCCGATTGCGCTATTCAACTGCCAGTACCGGATTGGATCGATGAGGGTCCTAGGCGAGGCGATCTTCTTGCCCAGCTTGCCGATGATTTCTCGTTGACGCTCAGCGCGCCCAATATCGCCGCGGGGATCCGAATAACGCATCCGGACATATCCGAGGGCTTCTTGGCCGTTCAACGTCTGGCAGCCGGCGGGGAGGTCAATATTCGCCCTCTCGTCCTGCATCGCTTCATCCAAGCAAACGTCGACACCATTAACCGCGTCGATCATTGCGGAGAAACCGCCGAATCCGATCTCCAGGTAACCATCTATCCCAACGCCCGTCGCGTTCTCGACGCTCTGGATCAGAAGTTCTGGACCGCCGTAGGCGTACGCTGCATTCAACTTGTCAAACCCGTAGCCTGGAATTTCAACATACGAGTCCCTCGGCAAACTGACCATCACAGAATCGCCGAAGGGTGGACGGTAGAGCAGAATAATGGTGTCTGCGCGGCTACCTTCTGCGTTTCCTGTTCCTAACCGTACTTTGTCTTCTTCGCTCAGGTGTTCGCGGCTATCAGTTCCCGCGAGCAGGAACGTGGTGCCCGGGTGCGAACCAGCCGTGGACTTTGGCTGATCCACCGAATCCATCCCAGCGACGGTCAGCACCGGAACACCAATCAAGTAAAGCACCCATGCGATTAGCAAAATCAGGATGACCTTCAAGAAATTTTTCGCCGAATTTTTCCGAGGCCTCGGCCTGCGCTGTTTCTTTATTGAGTCTCGCCTTGGGGCGGTGACGCGCCTTGGCGCGGGGACCGGCTCTTGGATGCGGCTCGATGCAGGCTCGACTTCCGGAGTGTTTTGCCTGATTTCGCCTGGCGCCATTTTAGGAATTGGCTGCGCATGCTCATTGCCGGGAGCGGGTCCCTCAGAGCTTCGGCCATAGAGCCAATCGAGATCTGCTTGGCGCTTGTCGTGATTATCAGGCATAAGCAAAGGGTACCGGTTCAATGATCAGGGCACCTATCGTCAACACGCATTTACCGGTTTGTGATTAGTGCTTTGCCCCCGATGAGTTACCCTATTGTCCATGCGTTACGCGGTAATCATGGCAGGCGGATCTGGCACCAGGCTTTGGCCGTTATCAAGAAAAGGCGAGCCGAAGCAGCTGCTAAAGCTATTCTCAGGCAAGAGCCTGCTGCAGTTGGCATTCGAGCGGGCTAGGGCTCTGCTTCCTGCCGACAGGATCTTGGTGTGCACGGGCGCTGCCTACTCGCATGTCGTCAAAGAACAATTGCCCGAACTAAGCGAAGAGAATCTCTTGGGAGAGCCAGAAGGCAGAGACTCGCTAAACGCTGTCGCCTGGCCCGCTGCCGTGTTGACGCGTAGGGATCCCGAAGCCGTGATCGCCACGCTTACCGCAGACCAACTGATTAGTCCCATCGATGCGTTCGTCTCAGCGCTTGAGGACGGCTATCGCGCAGCCGAAGAGCTAGGGGCATTAGTGACCTTCGGAGTCGTTCCGACCAATCCGCACACAGGATACGGGTATCTGCAGCGCGGCAAGGAACTAGATGGGTTTGAACTCGCCAGCGAAGTAACCGAATTCAAAGAGAAGCCGGACGAGCAGACCGCCATAGAATACCTGGAGTCAGGGCAGTACTGGTGGAACGCGGGGATGTTCGTGTGGCAAGGGAAGGCGTTGCTAGAGCAGCTGGAAAAGCTGCAGCCGGCCACCTTCGAGCAAGTCAGCGAATTAGCTCAGCACCCGGAAAAACTTTCGGAAATCTACCCGAAGCTGTTCAAGACGTCGGTTGACTACGCGATCATGGAGCCCGTCTCCAACGGATTGGGGACAACGAGCGTGGTTGCCGTCGGCCTGCCAATTGAGTGGCTCGACGTGGGTAGCTACGAAAGCCTCTACGAGGCGCTTGAGGCGCAGGGGCCTAACAGGGGATTCGGGGCTCAAGCTTCCGTCGATTCGCAGGGAAATCTGTTGATCAACACCACAGACGGGGTGATCGGAGTCGCGGGGCTGAAAAACACCGCTGTCGTGCGCACGGACGAGATCACCTTGGTGGCCCCGCTAGCGGCTTCCCAGCAGATAAAGGCCATTGTAGAAGAGGTATCGGCAACCTGCGGAAAGAAATTCGCTTAGCTTCACGCGTGCGGCCGTGACAACTGTTTGCGCAAACCTTGAAAGATTTATCCTCTTTTGTCAAACTTGACTCGCTGGTAATTACAACAGTGTAATTTAACTTGTAGGTTCGAATCAGAAGGGGAGAAGTCGTGCTGCAGGTTTCATCGATGGCTGAAGATCCAGCAGATGGAGTTTTGGCTTGGCAGGAACGTGCACTGTGCGCCCAAACTGATCCGGAAGCATTTTTTCCTGAAAAGGGTGGCTCAACGCGCGAGGCCAAGAAGGTCTGCCAGTCGTGCCAGGTTCGTCAAGAATGCCTGGAATACGCGTTATCTAATGACGAGCGCTTTGGTATCTGGGGCGGGCTGTCGGAACGCGAGCGACGCAAGCTCAAAAAGCGAGCTGTCTAGCCAAAACGTGGCATAGAACCCTCTTTGGGGCCATATAAGACTAGGCTCGGATAGGTGTTAGCGAAAGATTCAAGCAAGCTGTGGTCCTGGGTGGAGGAAGCCCCAGACAACCGTCAGGAAGTAACAGAGGATATCCTATCCGCAGCCGGCAGGGTCGTTGCGGTGCTTGTCGCGCACAACGGTGAGGCGTGGCTGCCAAGAACGCTTGCCCACCTCGAACGTCTAGAAGTTCATCCCGGAATGTTGATTGGCGTTGACGCCGATTCCTCCGACGAATCCCGACTGATGCTAGAGACCACCGGAATCTTCGACCTGGTGGTAGACGGAAACCAAAACCTGGGATTCGGTGAAAACATCAAGTTTGGGCTTTCGGCGGCTGGGATAGACGAGAAGCTGGCTAGAGCAGAATTCGACTGGGTTTGGCTGCTTCACGATGATCTGGCAGTGGGTAGGACTTCCCTCACGCATCTCGTCGCCGAGGCTATTGGCGACGAAAGACCAGACGTTCTGATCCCTAAGCTGCTGATGCCAAGAAGGCGCAACCACCCCGACAAGATCGCATCGTTGGGCGAATCAATCGCTGCCGACGGAACACGAGCACCCGTTGTTGAACCAGGGGAGTTAGACCAGGGGCAGCTTGAACCCGTATCCGTTCTGGGCGGATGCTCAGCCGGCATGATGATTTCGTTGAAGGCATGGCAGAAGCTCGATGGGTTCAGCCCAGATCTGCCACTTTTCAGAGACGGCGTCGAATTCGGTATGCGCGCCAATCGGGCAAAAATGAAGGTACTCACCTGCCCGGACGCTTCGATGCGTCACATTAATGCAACCCGAAACGGCCTGCGAAACACCAAACTAACCAATGACCCTAAGGCTTTCGATATCGCCCTCGGGATGATGGTTGCCGCAGGACATTCCCAAAACGTGTCTAAGGCAAGCAAAAAACTCACTTCCATAGCGCGGTTGAATTGGTTGGGGCATCTGTTCAGCAAATCTGCAGATAGCAGAAACGCGCTCAAGGCCGCAATTACGAAGTTCAACACCGAGAAGCCATCTGTGCAGCGGATCTCAGAGGCCGCAGAAAAAAGCGGCGACTTCGCGAACATCGACAAGGCGCTTTTCCCCGCACGATTTTGGGAAATGCGGCAGGCGCTTGATCTGCTGGCGGGCAAGGTTGCGGATAAAACCGCGGCCAGGTCTTTGCGTCCCGAACCGGAGGCTAGAGGCGGTCTTCGTACGCTAGCCTCGCCAGGAATGATTACTGCTGCATTTTTGCTGGTGATCACGATCATCGCATCCCGCTTTTTACTGTCATTCGGAAAGCTAACGGCTCCTCTTCTGTTGCAGAGCCCCGACTCGCTGGGCGTCGCTTGGCGCAACTGGACGCACTCGGTGCCGGGCCTTTTCGGGGCTAATCCACCCTGGCTGGGGCTGATGGCTTTTGGGTCCACGCTGACCTTCGGCCAACCAGAGTGGTTCGCCACCGTATTGGTGCTGGGCGGCTGCCTAATCGCTGGCGCGTGCGGCTATTTCTTCCTGCGCCATCTGACGAAGAGCAGATGGCAGGCTGCGGTGCTCGCCTCGCTATGGGGGCTGGCGCTGCCGTTGAGCGGGGCGACGGGTGCGGGCAGCCTAGATGCAATCGCCGCGGCGATATTACTTCCGCTGATAGCCAATGTCTGCCGTGTATGGCTTGTCAACGACAAGGCAGGCCCGCAGATGTGGCGGCGTCCCGCCCATTTTGCGCTTCTATCGACAATCTTGATCAGTTTCGTGCCGCTTACTTGGTTGGTGTTGGCACTAGTCGCGTTCCTGATCGGCAAGCGCACAAAGAACTGGAAGGCGGCGTTGATTGCGGCCTTGGGCCCGATCGTCGTGCTCCTGCCTTGGCTGCCTAGACTATTCTCGGATCCCGGTAGGCTGCTTACCGGTTCAGAACCATCCGCTGTTTGGTCGTCTTCGGCGCCTAATCCGCTCGGCCTCCTCGCAGGTCGCGGAGAGTTTGCATCTGCGCCAATTGCGATCAATGTTTTGGTTATCGCCGTTTTCTGGGTGCTAGCTCTCGTGGCTGTCTACCGTCTTCGCAGCCGCCTCGTTCTTTACCTCGCGGGTTCGGCAGTAGCATTCCTCGCGGTGGCAATTTTACTTTCGCGGTTGGTAGTCACGGTCAATTACGTACCTGCTAGGCCTATCAGCTTCGTTTGGCTGTTCTGTTACCTAGGCGTCTTGTTGATGCTAGCTGCTCTCGGTACTGATCCGATAGACATCAGGATGAGCAGGGCGGAGCTGCTGCACAAACCTAACTTCTGGCTTGCCGCAGCAGCTGTTTTCGGCGTTCTTCTCGGTTCCTTCTGGTGGGCAATTGCCGGAAGCGGACCGAATCTCAATCGAGGCAATCAGCAAGTGCCCAGCTACGTTCAAGACACTCTGCGTTCGGAGCGTCATACCCGGGCTTTATTAGTAGAGGCGGATGGATCTGTCGCTAAGTACTGGCTAGTCGACGAGAACGGGCCGACCTGGGGAAGCGGGGAGAAGCCGGCAATAGGTTCTCGAGCCGCCAATAATCAGCTTTCCGACCTGGCGAAACAAATCGCCCAGGGAATGCCGAGTGATGACGTCTACGAGCAGCTGACCGGCCTCGCGATCAGCCACATCTGGGTTAGGGGCGTGAGCGAGGAGGCCATCCAGGAATTCTCGAGTTCCGCCTCGTTAACGCCCATCGACGTTGACGATAACACGACGGTCTTTTCGATGCCGAGCAACGTCTCCCGAATGATGTTCAAGGACGGCAAGGTCCTATTGAGTGAGCCTAAGGACTCGCAGTGGTCGGCTAAAGCCGTCGGCACCAGACTCACAGCTTCAGATGCAGGGGATTGGCGACAGGCCTGGGAGCTCTCCGAAAAGAAGAACGTGGAGATCTCTGCCTCGCCGAGCCTCTTCTCGATGGCCACGCAGATCCTCGGTTTGCTTGCCTTGGGCATCCTGGGTGCGCCTGCAGCGAAAGAGGAAAAGCTGCCCAGAAGAGCTACTGAAACCGCTAAACAAAGCGCAAGGAGGAGGGCAGAATGAGACGTGCAATGTCTGATGACCAGCCGTACGAAGAGTCTAAGCCGACTCGCGCTGCTAGGGGAATTTCTGATCCTGAGGAGGACGTTAAGCCCCAGCCTGAGGACCTCTCCAAGGACGAGGGCGACGAATTCGCCGACGAGCTAGAGATCACCATGGTCCGGCGAATGGCGCTCAACCTCGATGGCCCCGTGCCGATTGCCAAAGCGCCAAGCTTCAACGAGACAGATGAAGAGCCGGCTGAAGCAAAGAAGCCACGGTCTAGGCGGATCGGTCTAGACAAAAAATGGCTAGGCGTTTGCGTTGGGATTCCTGCAGGTGCTCTAGTGCTGAGCCTGATCTCCTCGTTTGCAGGTGCGTTCCAGGCGAAGGCTCCTGTCCAGGTGGCCGCAGCCTCGTCGATATCTCGTGCCTGCACTCCCATCGCGGGTGTTCAGAGCAAACTTCACGCATGGGCGAGCCAAGGAGGCATCGAGCTGCGTGAGCTGGCAGCCGACGAGGCGACCCTCGTCGAAAGCCCATACCAGGGCGACATTTCTAAGCCCGTTAGAATGAGCGCAGAGGACAAGAGCGCCAACTCTATCGGCGGCATTTTTGGTGGCAAGGACGGCCACAGCTATTGGGCCCAGTGCGTGACGCCCAATACCGATTCCGTCACTATCGCTCCTGGCGCAGAGGGTTCGACGCTTGTCATGTACAACCCTGATAATGAACCTGTCGATGTAGACGTCACGATTTCCACTTCCAGCGGTCAGGCGGATGTGCCCGAATTGCGTGGCCTTCAGATCGGCGGTAATTCGACGCAACTGGTCAAGTTGGCGAACTATGCAACTGATAAAGACCAGATTGGCGTGCGAGTTCGCACGATAACCGGCCGTCTGGGAGTTTCTATCACGACCAAGACCGAAAACGGCATGAGCGCCAGCTCCGCGATGAGACTCAGCAAGCAGATCGTAATTCCTGCGGCTCCGGCTGGCGCGAAGTCCGCGAGACTGATCGTCACGAATCCGGACACCACCAGGAAGGAGCTGCATGTCGAAGTGCTGGGGCCAGAAGGCTCAACGGTGGTCGAGGAAAAACTAGTCGCTGAGGCTCAGCGCACGCAGGGTTTCGACCTGAAAAAGTATCTCGATAATGCCTCTGCGATTGTTGTCTCCAGCGATTTCGAGATAGCTGCAACCTTGATTAGCTCTACTGATTCAGACGATGCGGTCAGTTTGGGCACGGACGAATTCTCCGCCAACGAGTTGGCTGCAGTCGTCGCAGGCAACGGTAATTTGTCTCTGACTAACCTTGGCGATGAGGACACCCAGGCCGAGATCAGCTGGGACGGGGGAGATCCCGAGCAGATAGCCATCAAGGCCAGGTCCACGGTGTCTTTGGCGGTGCCGAGCGAAAAGAAAACCGTGCGGGTTAAGGCAGATCAGCCGATTGTCGGCGCAATATCCCTGACTGACTCTGGGCAATCGGTTGCTAACCTCTCTGTGCTTCCGAAGCAGAAGAATATGGCTATCGTCCCCAATCCGAGGATTGGCATCGGCTAAAGGTCTGGGTCGAGCTCGTGCATCGGGCGGTTTGTCAATGCCGATATTTGCTCGACGAGAGTGTCGTGCGTCAGTTCTTTGAGATCTTCTCTGTCTGCCGCACGGTTTTCTAATGGTCTGCGAAAGACGATGACCTTGGAAACTCCCCCATCTGTGGGCGACATGGCAGCAGCGAGCGGAACGGAATCTAGGGAGTCTGCGCTGAGCCCTAGCGCCGACACCGGAACGTCGTCAACGCCCACGTCGATGCCGAATAGCGCCTCCGGGCAGTTGCGCTGAATGGTTTCGACCGATTCCTGCACGCATTCTATGAAGTACTCAGCATCGGTCGGCCTTCTAGGAATTTTCACTGCGCGACCGGTGATGCTGTTCGGCAACGACATCGGCCCTCGAATGCCCCTACCGTGTCGATCCCTGTGCTGATACATGTAAATCAGAATAGCCGCTAAATGCGGATCAGCCGGCCAGGCTATTCGCGATTAGCCTCGTGTCGGCCTAATCTTCAGTGTGTGATGAAGCGACACTGCTGTAGATCTGCCTGCGACCAACCCGCCGTCGCCACCCTGACTTACGTTTATGCGGACTCCATGGCAGTGCTCGGCCCCCTTGCGAGCGAAGCCGAACCAGGCTGCTACGACTTGTGCGCCGAACATTCTAAGAATCTTTCCGCCCCGAGAGGCTGGCAGGTGTTGCGGCTGACGGAGCCAGGATATCCCGCTCCGGAACCGGACGAGGACGACCTGATGGCACTTGCCAATGCGGTTCGTGAAGTCGGATTTTCGGACTTCCCCGAGGGCGCTTCGCAGTCCCATCCCTATGGAACTGACGAGCATCAGACGAGTGACAAAGGGGAAGTGGTGGAACTCGCAAGGCGAGGCCACTTGAGGATGATTGCGGACGCCAGCAAAATTACCGATAGGCTTGGATGATGACCTCTTTGCTACCTGACCAGTTGGATGTCGAGAAGCTCAAGATCGTCGGTTTCGACCTCGACGACACGTTGGCGGCATCTAAGTCGCCGCTCTCCGAAAAGATGGCTAGAACCCTTGCTGATCTGCTCGAGTGCGTTCCGGTTCAAATTATTTCTGGTGGGCGTTTCGAGCAATTCGATGCTCAGGTTCTAGCGAACCTGCCAAAGGACGCCGAGCTGGAAAATCTGCACTTGATGCCCACCTGCGGCACCCGTTATCTGCGCTTCGTCGATGGACAGTGGAAGGAGATCTACTTCCACGCTCTTAGCCAGCAGGAAAAAGACGCCGCGATCGGAGCGCTAGAGGAAGAAGCCAAGAGGCTGAACCTGTGGGAGCCTGACGACGTCGTAAACGGTGACCGAATCGAAGATCGCGGCTCGCAGATAACCTTCTCAGCGCTGGGCCAGCGCGCTTCGGTGGAGGACAAGCAGGCATGGGATCCAAGCGGTGAAAAGCGCGAGAGTCTTCGCGACGCCGTCGCTAAACGAATCCCGGATCTCGAGGTCCGTGCAGGCGGATCCACTTCGATAGACATCACCAGAAAGGGCATCGATAAGGCATACGGTATGCGCGCCCTCAGCGAGCAGACTGGTATCGAGTTATCAGAGATGCTGTTTATCGGCGACAGGCTGGTGCCTGGCGGCAACGATTATCCGGTCTACGAAATCGGGGTTCCTTGCCACCAAGTGAGCGGGCCCGAAGAAACACTGACTTATCTCGGCCAACTCATCGAGCTGTTACGCAAGAAGCGAGGCTAAAAATGGAAGAAATCACACTTTCCAGCGAATTTATGGACGTCGCCGCCTGCCCGAAATGCCACAGCGGCTTGGCGATCGATTACGACAATTCTGAACTGGTTTGTATCAACGACGATTGCGGTCTGTGCTACCCGATTAAAAACCAGATTCCGGTCTTGCTCGTAGAAGAAGCACGAAAAAAGAACGACTAAAAATATATTTTTGTCGTGGTATGGCGCCGATTTTCGGCGTCCTTCCGCGGCAAGTTAATTCTTTCTTACAGAAACTGAAATAATCGTTAATCTCGATTAGAGGATCTGTTATTTTTCATTTCCTAGTCTCTCCTTGGTCGATTAAGTAACGGACCGGTTGCGTTGGCGGGAGCCAAAGGCAACTACACGGAGAGGTAGATAATAAATGTCTGTAATTAGGAAAGTGGCCAGCGCCGGCGCAGTCGGTGCAATCGCGGCCACCAGTATTTTCTTTTCCATTCGATCAATCGGGATGGCTCCATCAACTATGTGACCGACTCTGCTGCATCCGGCACCGCCTGGTCGACTGGCACCAAGACTTTTAACGGTGCGCTGGGCGTCGACATTTTGGGTAACCCAGTCTAGAACCTGATCGAGAAGGCCAAGAACACCGGAATGCGTACCGGCAACGTGACCACCTCCGGCATCCAGGATGCGACTCTCGGCACGATGGGATCGAACGTGACTGCCCGCTCTCACTACGCACCGTCCGGAGATTCGAAGCCGGCCAAGGGCAAAACACTTCGTGGAAATGGCGGCCTCGGCTCAATCTCCGAGCAGGTGGTATATACCCGCGTAGACGTGACCATGGGCAACAATAACTCAAACGCACAGCCAGGCACTTTGGTCAGGCACCTTCAGCCGCTATTCGAGAAGTATGACGTCGGCATCGTGATTTCAGGTCACGACGAAATGCTCGAGACAAGCTACGTCGACGATGACAATAACGGAAAGCGCACATACCACTGGGATGTCGGTGTGGCATCCGACGGTCTGCGCGCAGACAAACGAATCAAGCAGGAGGACGGAACCTACAAGCTTTATCGGTTCAACACTCACTCGTTTTGGATGGCTCAGAAAGTCGAGCCTGAAATTTGGAAGACCAACGAAAACGGCGTGAAGCATCTTGCTTCCGGCGGCAAGCACTAAGGCCACCTGGAAATGATCGCATCGCTGTTCAGCCCCAAGATCGTTCCCGCAGGCACGGCTCCCGTTGTTGAGGGCGGTGTCGTACCTGCTTACTCGGTTACGATGAATCCGATTGCGGCTTCCCCGTTACTGGACGACAATTACGACGTCACCATTATCGAGCGTCGCGAAACGCCCAGCAACCAAATCACGGTTACTGGGCGCTTTATTAAATAAGCGGTTTGGCTGAAGGTCAGCCAAGTTATCGCTGTTAGTTAGAAACCCTCTTCGTGCGAGAGGTGACTGCGCGGGACCCCCACAGACCAGCGAACGAGGTAACAGCACCTGCTGCCAGGATCGCTACGAAGCCCCAAACCGAGGCGCCAGCCGCGGAGTTGGATATGTTCTGAGCGCTCTTGCGAGCGTCGTTCAGAGCCTGCTTGGCGTCTTCGGCTGCCTGGTCGATGGCTGCGCTAGCGTCGTTGATTGCCTGCTTGGCCTCGGTCTGTGCCTTCTCTACAGCCTGAACAGCGTTATCGGTTGCCTTCTCGGCCTCAGCCTGGCTCAGTTCGGTGTTCTTAGCAACGGAGTTAGCGATAGCGTCGCGATCTGCTGCATCAGAAATGGTGTCAACGCGAGCGTTCAGCTTGTTCTTAAGATCATTGAGAATGTTTTCGTAGTTCTCAGGGTTGACGGCCAGGTCGGAAACCGCGTTGGTTATGTCCTCACGGGACTGATCAAGTTGATCCCGTAGATAGCCGGGCTGCAGCTCGGCCTTGCCGGTGTCGGAGAGGATCTTCTCAACATCGTCGGAGTAGGCAGTCAGGTCAACATCAACATTCTTCGAAACCTTGCTGGCGGCGGAGCTTACGGCGTCACCAGCCGCAGATGCGACGGAACCAGCTGCGTTGCCAACGCCACCCAAAACGTTGCCAACCGCACCGATAGCGGAGGATACGCCCATGGCGCCGATGACGAACAGGGCGATCAAAGATGCTGCCCAAGTGGCTAGGCCGTGCAGGAAGCCTGCGCGAACGGATAGAGCACCGGCGACGAAGCCACCCGCAGCGAGCGAGATGACCACGGTGAAAAACGCCCAAATTCCGAGGCCAACGCCTACACCCTCGAACGGGGTGTTGGAAGTCGGGTCAGTAACGCCCAGACCGATAGCGGCACCGAGAAAACCGAACATGATCAGGAACGCGATGGAAACTACAACACCAGCGAAGATTGCTCCCCAAGAAGCGTTGCCGAGCTTTCCTTCTTCGTCAGCACCCAGGAAAGTGGTTTTCCAGGACGAAGAGTTCGCCCTAGCGGCTGACGTGCTAGACGTAATTACAGTACGCTGCTCAGTCATTTTTAATTCCTTCCTTATGGAATAAATAAGTTTTTAACCGTAAATAAATTACTGGCTACGTTAAGTACAATTTATGAGCGTGCACATTTATTCCGCCTTTATGAATTCGTTATAAGTGTCCGCTTTATTAGGCGATATATTTCCGCGGTAGACAGAAAAAATTCTCCAGAGGTCTCGCCGCGAGAACTCTGGAGAATTATAAATTCGTTATTTTTATGGCTCTTGAATTTATTCGCCCTGTTGAGCTGCCGCGATCGCGGCTTGTTTGATTGCGGCCTCGATAATTTCCAGCTCGGTATCACCGTGGCTGGAAGAGACAAACCAGGCCTCAAAGGCGCTAGGAGCCATCCAAACCCCATTGTTAAGCAGGGTATGGAAGAACTTAGCGAATGCCTTAGTGTCCTGAGCTCGCGACTCGTCGTAGTTGGCGACCGGGCCGTTGGTGAAGAACACGCTGAACAGGTTAGAAGCGCGGTTGATGATGTGCGGAACACCTGCAGCCGACAGCTCATCGTCGAGGGTCCTAGTGATCTGCGCCGAGATCTTACCCATGTGCGAGTAGCACTCGTCGTCCAGCAGTTCCAGGGTCTTGAGGCCCGCGGTAGCTGCTACGGGGTTACCGGACAGTGTGCCGGCCTGATAGACCGGACCTGCGGGGGACAGCTGGTCCATGATCTGCGCGGGGCCAGCCACCGCAGCTAGCGGGAATCCACCGCCGATGACCTTTCCGAAAGTGAACAGATCGGGCTCCCAGCCCTCGACTGCGCCTTCCAGACCCCACCAACCGTTCGGGGATACTCGGAAGCCGGTGAGAACTTCGTCGAATACGAACAAAGCGCCGTACTCGGTGCATAGGTCGCGCAGGCCTCGGTTGAAACCGGTCATGGGGGTGATCACGCCCATATTCGCGGGGACAGCCTCTGTGATCACCGCAGCCACCTCGTTTTCGGCGAGGGCTTTTTCAACCTGAGCTAGGTCGCCGTAATCGACGACGATGGTGTCTGCCGCCGTGCCCTTGGTGACTCCGGGGGAGTCCGGGCTGCCCAAAGTCGTGGCGCCAGAACCTGCAGCGACGAGCAGCGAGTCGGAGTGGCCGTGGTAGCAGCCCGCGAACTTGATGATCTTCTCGCGTCCTGTTGCGGCACGCGCCAGTCGCACTGCCGTCATCACGGCCTCCGTGCCGCTGGAAGTAAAGCGGACTCGCTCCACAGGAGAGACCCTCTTCTTAATCGCCTCTGCCAGTAGCAACTCCGGTTCGCTAGGCGCCCCGAACGAGGTGCACTTGCAGACGATCTCGCGAACGGCATCGACTATCTGCGGGTGTGAGTGGCCGAGGATCGCAGGGCCCCATGTGCTGACGAGGTCGACGTACTTGTTTCCGTCAACGTCGGTTATGTAAGGACCATGCGCCTCCGCAGCGAAGCGCGGGGTTCCGCCGACGGCACCGTATGCGCGTACCGGACTGGAAACTCCGCCCGGCATGGCCTCCAATGCGCGAGCGAAAAGACTTTCACTAGTGCTGATATCCATTAAGCCTCCTTGAGCCAACCTGCAACTTCGGTTGCCCAGTAGTTAGCGATGATTCCGGCGCCAGCGCGCTTTACGCTGGTGAGTGCCTCGAGGATCACTCGCTTGCGGTCGAACGCGCCAGAAGCGGCAGCTCCTTCAATCATCGCGTATTCACCAGACACGACGTAAGCGGAAACCGGCACATCGACCAGCTGGCGAGCCGCCGCGACGATGTCGAGGTAGGCAAGCGCAGGTTTTACCATCACGATATCCGCGCCCTCTTCGACGTCGAGCGTGATTTCCCTCAAAGCCTCGCGGGAGTTTGCGGGATCCTGCTGGTAGGCCTTGCGGTCGCCCTTCAAACTCGACTGCACGGCCTCGCGGAATGGGCCGAAGAACGCAGAAGCATACTTGGCCGCATACGCGAGCAAACCGGTACGACGGTAGCCGTCTTGGTCCAGAGCCGCGCGCAACGCACCGATCTGGCCGTCCATCATTCCGGAGGCGCCGAGGAAGTCGGAACCTGCGGCTGCAAGCGCCAGACCCATTTTCGCGTACTGCTTCAGAGTTTCGTCGTTATCGACGTTTCCATCCTCGCCCAGCAGCCCACAGTGTCCGTGGTCGGTGAACTCGTCGAGGCACAGATCCGCTATGACCACCATCTCTGGGCAGGCCTCTTTTGCCAGCCGAACCGCCTGGGCGAGAACGCCCTCGGGATCTACCGCACCGGAACCGACGGCGTCCTTCTTCAACGGAACGCCGAAAGGCATGATGGCGCCGACGCCGGCTTCGTATGCCTCGCAGACCGCCTCTTTGTAGGAATTTTCCGAGTGCTGGAAGATGCCGGGAAGGGAGGAGATCTCTTTCGGATCTTTGGCTCCTTCAACCAGGAAGATTGGTAGAACCATCTCCGCCGGGGCAAGTCGGGTCTCGGCTACAAGGTTGCGTACTTGTGCAGTGGTGCGCAACCTGCGCGGACGAATCGTCGGATGAAAACGAGGATCAGAAAAATCTGTCATAACGTAACTCCATTGATTGTTTTTCTATTTTCAGACGCATGCCTCGGGTTATGTGAGGGGCAGCATTCGGTACTACAAAACTCTCCGGGCTCCGGAAGGCGAAGATCTTGGCTCAAGTATTTTGCTAGCAGATCCGCCAAAGAATTGACGAAACTTGGGTGAACTCCAACCGTTGGAACCCTGGTGAAACACATGCCGAGTTCGGCAGCTGTGCTCTTGGCCTCGTTGTCTAGGTCCCAGATGACTTCCATGTGGTCGGACAGGAAACCGATCGGGTCAACGATGACCTCCTTGACGCCTTCCGCATGTTTGTCACGCAACGCATCGCAAATGTCTGGTTCCAGCCACGGCGTGTGCGGTGAACCGCTGCGGGACTGGTAGACCAATTCCCACGATAGCGGGCTGCAGGCTAGCAGTTCGGAAGTTCTGGTA
Source organism: Propionimicrobium sp. BV2F7 (assembly GCF_000510445.1). NCBI lineage: Bacteria > Bacillati > Actinomycetota > Actinomycetes > Propionibacteriales > Propionibacteriaceae > Propionimicrobium > Propionimicrobium sp. BV2F7. The sequence goes on from NZ_AZIS01000005.1 coordinate 539,991, forward strand.
GCGATCTGATCGGCCAGCTCAAGGTGCTGGCGAACGTAGACTTCCGAACCTGCAGTCGGTATTGAATGAGTGGTGAATAGCAAGCAGGGCTGGGATGGCTCCATTTTTTCTTCCAGCACCTCAGCGAGGAGCCGGGCGTTGGCTTCAACCAGACCATCAATACCGATGTATGGGGGCATCTTAACGGCGCTAATTTCCATGCCCTCGAGTGCGGCTGCCACATTCTCCATGTATTGCCTGCAAGACGAATAAGAAGCGAATGGGGTCGTCGGGACCGCCAGAACCAGCTTCTTTCCTTCAGACTCCAGGGTGCCGAGAGTCTCGTTGATGCGATCCTTGCCGTTTCGATTGCCCAACACCACGGGCAGGTCGTGGCCACGTGCGCTGAGCGCCTCGGAGAGCGCCTTAGCCAGGCGGCGGTTCTGCTCGTTTAAGGGGCTGAAGCCGTCAAAGTGCTCATAGTGCAGAGCAACCTCTTCAAGCCTGCTTTCGGGGATGCCTACGCCAGCGGCGACCTGAGACAAAAACGGCCTAACTTCTGCCATCGACTCAGGTCCGCCGAAAGCGAGCAGCATTATCGCGTCAATCATCTATTCACCTAGATAGAAGGTTAGCGCTAGGGCCTAAATCAGCACGTTCACGATTTCGGAAACCTTTACTCGGTGACCGAAGTGGAACGGGTATTCGTTACGAACGTGCAGGCGTGCTTCGGAATCGCGCATCTGTCGCATGAGGTCCACAATCTGCCAAGGATGATCGGCCTCGAGAGACACCACCCACTCGTAGTCGCCGAAGCCGAAAGCGGCCAGCGTGGAGGAAAGGATCTGCGGGTTTGCGCGACCGATGTTGCCGTGTTCTAGGAGCATCTTCCGACGCTCGGACGGATCTATCACATACCAGTCGTAGCTGCGCACGAACGGGTAAACGCATACCCACTCGCCTTCCGGCTTGCCTGCCAAAAACGCGGGCACGTTGCCCTTGTTGAATTCGGCAGGACGGTGCATTCCAAATGCCGACCAGGTCATATCCACCTCGTGGTTGCCCAGGCCACCATTGAGCGCGATCTTGATATCTCGCAACGCGTCCTGAACTCCGTCGAAGGAGGGGCCGTGCGCCCAAATCATCAGCTGCGCATTTGGCTGGCTGCCGGACACGTCGTACCAGCCACGAATCTTAAGATCCGGGTGCTTAGCCAGTGTCTCTTCAACGAGAGCGGTGTTGTCTTCCGGCATTCCAGAAGTGCGGTTGAATACCGCCCAGCAGGTGTAGTCGATCATTTCGTTTATCTCGCGGGCGGAAAGGTGTTTCTGTGTCATATCTGTTCCTTTGTGTTGCTAAGGATTTCCCTTGTTTTTTCTCTTGCGTCCTTTACGCAGTCGGGTAGTCCGACGCCGTTTAGCGCGGAACCCGGCACGCGCCAGGGGGTCGGTTCAAGCTGTTCGGTCACTTTGGCGACGACGTCTAGGTGACCTGTGACGTACTTCGGCATGACGGAATTCCAGCGGCTGGTCCAGACTCGTTCTGGTGCCGCCACCGCTCCAACTGCTTTCTCGAAGTATTCGCGAACCGCAGCAACCAACTTTTCTGTAGGGGCATGTGCGATTTCGCCGACGCGATCGGGCACGAATGCTCTAACCAAGATTTTGCCGTCTGGGCAGCGTCCGGCGAATTTAGCCGAGCTGATGGTGATGCCGGAGGAGGGGGCTCCCGCGTCGGCTTCCAGCCAGCCGTGGTTGTCTAGCGGCTTCGCGAAGGCGTCTTGAGAGTAAGCCATGGTAACCACAGATGTCGATGCCAACGGGATGTTACCCAATAGCTTTGCGGCTTCGGGAAACTCGCCGGAAAGCAGCTTGCTAGTGCTGCCAGCGCCGCCTGCGAAAACCACGGCATCGAAATCTAGCTGCATCGGAATTCCGCTGCGTTTGATGACGGTAAGGCGGCTGCCAAAATCGCTCAGATTGGCAGAGGTAACTGTCGTGTCTTCGTAAAGTTCAGCGCCCCTGTCCCTCAATTGACGAACGAGTTCGTGAATTACTTGTTCCAGGCCGCCCTCGAGCGAGCGGAACACCGAACCAGACTTGGGCTTTGCGCCCTTTTTCGCACGTCGCTTCTGTCTGCCGCTAGCAAGCGCCGCCAGCATCAGGGAGCGGTGCTCCTTTTCGTTTTTACGCAGGCTGGGCAAAACCGCGTCGAGCGACAATTCGTCGACGCTGGAGCCGTATATTCCGCCGATGAACGGATTCGCGAACTTCATCGCCACTCCAGCGCCCAGTCTGCGTCGGATGAAAGAGCCGATAGAAACGTCCTCATCCGGCAAGATTCGCGGCAAAAACAGGTCGAGGCCTGCGCGGAGCTTGTCGAAAATCGACAAAATCCCAGTGGTCGCAAATGGCAATACTTTGGTGGGCAGCACGCCCGTCATCCCCTTTGGAATGGGGTTCATGCGTCCGCGAGAATGAATCATCACCTTGCGCGTGCCTAAAGTTTCGATAACCTGGTCGCTGATGCCAAGATCTTCGACCAGCTCAAGTAGCCACGGGCGGTAGGCGACGAAGGAATCCGGGCCCTCCTCGATGACGTATCCGTCTTCAATGATCGTGCGGATTTTGCCGCCGAAACGCTCGGATTCGAAGACGGTGACTTGAGCGCCCTGTCTGACGCCTTCCCAAGCCGCTGCAAGTCCGGTTAGGCCGCCACCGATAACGGCTAACTTCACGATTGCCTCCCATGGATGAACTCGACCAGACGAGTCAATACGCGAGGATCAGTGTCTTTGTCTACGCCGTGGCCGAGGTTTACGACGTGGCCAGGTGCTCGTTTGCCGCGCTCGATAACGTCGGCTGCCTCTGCGGAAAGCTGCGGCCAGGAACCAGCCAGGAGAACAGGGTTGATGTTTCCTTGTAGGGGGACCGAGTTGTCGAACAGCTTGCTTGCCTCGTCTAGGCCGATGTCGTGTGAGACTCCGACGACATCTGCGCCTGCCTCGTACATATCGACTAGCAAGTCGCGAGTCTGAGTGCCAAAGTGTACGCGTGGAAGCCCTAGGTCTGCCACGCCCTTGAGAACCTGAGCCGAATGTGGCTTGGAGAATTCCCGGTATTCGTGTGGGGCAAGACGGCCGGCCCAAGAATCGAAAAGCTGTAATGCGCTGGCGCCGGCCTTGGCCTGTTCCCGGAGGAAAGTTACCGTGCAGCGGGCGACCCAATCGAGAAGCCTGTGCCAGGTTTCGGGGTCCTCACTCATCATTTTCCTGGTCAACGGCAAATTCCTTGAGGGCTTTCCCTCGATCAGGTAGCTAGCCACGGTGAAAGGGGCCCCGGCAAAACCGATTAGGGGAGTGGTGTTCAGCTCGCTGACTGCGATTTGGGCTGCACGTGATACTGGCTCGACCTGTTCTGGGGTCAATTCTTTGAGGGCAGCTACGTCTTCTGCGCTCCTAATGGGAGTGTCGCAAACCGGCCCGACGCCTGGTTCGATGTGCACGGGCAACCCGGCTAGGCGCGCCGGAACTACAATGTCTGAGAAGAGGATCGCCGCGTCCAACCCATGACGACGAACCGGCTGCAGCGTGATCTCTGCTGCTAGCTCTGGATCAAGGCAAGACTCGAGCATGTCTGTGCCCTCGCGTAGCGCGCGATACTCGGGCAATGAGCGCCCGGCTTGGCGCATGAACCAAACTGCGGGTCTAGCGGTTCGGTTGCCACGGTAATTACGGATCAGCGCCGATTCACTGGTCAGGCCAGTAAGCATCGGATGGTATGCAGGCAATTGGTCGGAGTCCGGAATCCCTTTGAATTCGAATGCAGGCTTCTTGAGTTCAGCAGCAATCGTCTTGGCCACGCTCGTTGCATTGCCGAGCTCTACGTCTACGACGTCAAGGCCAGCCTCCTTCGCCGCAGCCTGGGTGGTCGGGCCTACCGCGAACGCCTTGATTTTTGTTGCTCCAGCGCCGGTCAACTTGCACAGCGCTTCGACGGCGCTGGGGGAGCGCAACAGCACGCTAGAAATGTTTCCGCAGCGAACTGCACCGGCGCTGATCGGTTCTCCGGCGATGACGCTCGTCTCATAGACGGGAGCCTTATCGACCTGCCAGCCTGCCGACTCCAATACCTCGCCTAGTTCCTTCCGGGCGATGGCGCTTTGCGGAATCAACGCGCGAGCGGTCTCGTTTTCGGCGATCATCATCTCTGCGAGTGCGGTGCCATCTCTGTTACCGATTACATCGGCATTCAATCCGCTTGCGCTTCGCTGTCCTACCGCGGCTACCTTCAGACCTCGGACGCGTGCGGAATCTAGGACATCGTACAGCTTCTCGCCGACGATTTGGGCCCAATTAGGCATTGTCCGTGGGCTAGTGATGGCGAGCCAGTCGCCTTCACCGGCGGTCTTCAACGTTTCGAATAGCCGGCGTGCCGGGGCATCGTCTTCGCTGGGGTGAATTATGAGATACGGATCGACGAGGACGCTGAGGCCAGCGTTTTTGAGCGCTGCAGCGTCATTTTGATTGTGGTCCGGGCGAATCAGAAGAACGGGTTTGATCAGGCCACTAGTAGTCATAATTTTTCCTTTGCTCAGGAATTTGGCTGGGCTTGCGCAAGAAGCTCTGCGGCAGTTTTGAGCCCAAGCTCGCGCGCCTTCTCGCACCACAGCGACTTCTGCGTCTCATCGATTTCTTCTGGGTCACCGGGCAGCTCGATGCTGTGCTCGGCCCTGGCAAAGTCGACCCCGCGCCAATTCGCCAGGTCAGCGCGAAGCGTCAACGTGTTTCCATCGAGTTGAGCATGCGCTCCGACGGCAGTGGTGCACGCCGCGTCTACGCCAGTAAGAATCGCGCGCTCTGCGCTCACAACTACTCGGCTCTCCAAGTGGTCTAATTTGCCTATACCGTGCACGAGATCCTCGTTGTCGCCACGACACTCGACCGCGAGAGCGCCCTGGGCCGGAGCGGGTAGTAGAACATCGAGAGAGATCCGAGTCATGTTCTCATCCAGCAGGCCAAGCCTCTGCAGCCCCGCTTCTGCTAAAACGACAGCGTCCAACTCGCCGTTTCTAGCCTTCTTCAGCCTGGTATCGACGTTTCCGCGAATCGGGAAAATCTGCAGGTCTGGGCGTGCTTGCAAGAGCGCGGCTTGCCGCCTGGGGGAAGACGTGCCGACCTTTGCGTTCTTCGGTAGATCAGCCAGCTCGAGGCCGTCTCGGGTGACCAACACGTCACGCTCTGATGCTCGCTTCGGAACGGCTGCGGTGATGAGCGGTTGGGGGATCGCCGAAGGTAGATCCTTGAAGGAGTGGACAGCCATGTCAACGCTGCCGTCGATTACCGCCTCTTGCAGCCTGGCGACGAAAGCACCGGGACGCTTGAAGGCGTTCAGGGCGACCTTTTGGTTGTCGCCCTCGGAACGGATAATCGTTAGCTCGACGTCGAACCCGAGCTCGCCTAGTGCGTCCGCGATGGTCTGGGACTGTGAAGTGGCTAACTGGCTTCCTCTTGTGCCGAGCTTGATCAATTATTTACCTCAACTTCGATACCAAAAATGGTCTGCAACGCATTTGTGAAGGAATCCAAATCGCCCTTCTTAGCGAGCTTATTGGCCCTAACGGAAGGCGCGTGCAGCAATGCGTTGCTTACGCGATGAAGCGAACGCGCGACTGCCTCTGCGGTTTCGGGAGAGTAGTGGTGCTCGGCCTTCTCAATTTCTTTATTGATAATTTCGGAAACGTATCTGCGGATCGCTGTTACTGCGGGATCGGCCCTGCGGCCACCCTCAACATGGGCATATGTTTCCACGCCTTGCTGAACTATCCTTTCGGCCTCTTGAGTGGCCTTGGCCTGCTCCGGTGGAACGTTTTCCGCGATCGTTGACAGGGTAATTACGGCCACGTGAGCTAACTCAGCAACAGCCGGATCCACGTCTCCTGGAAGAGCTAGATCGACAATCGGCAGCACTTCGTAGCGGTCTACGCCGGCCTTCTCTAGTAACTCGACACTGATGCGATTCCCGACTCGTCCGGAGCAACAAACGATTATCTCGGCGTTAGCCAAAGCGACCAGGAATTCTTCTTCGCTGGCTCCGATTGCCTCGACCCTCGGATGCGTTTTTGCGAAGGATTCCGCGCGACCGCTTGCCGATGCGACTTTGATCTCACCCGCGCCACGCTGGGTAAGTTCGGAGACAACGACTCCCGCGTAGTCTCCGGTGCCGAGCACTAAAACGTCGCGGCCACGAATTCCGCCATGCTGCTCGTCTACAAGGTCGAGCCCGACGCTGGCCAGAGACTTTCCTGCAGAGCCAAGCTCGGTGTTGTTCTTGACCGCTTTGGATGTTGTCAGTGCGGCCTGGAAAAGTCTGTTCAATTTCGCGTTGGCCACTTTGGAGTACTCGGTAAGTGCACGCCTTACCTGGCCGGCAACCTCGCGTTCTCCGACGACTACCGCGTCCAGACCGCTTGCGACCTCGAAGAGGTGTTGCACTGCTAGCTCGCCAACTCGCATCTCCAACTCGTAGGCAACCTGGCGCATGCTTTCGTCTACTATTTCGGCCACACATTCCTTAACCGTCTCGACGCCGGAATGGAATTTTTTTGCGTCCACGTAGAGCTCGAAGCGGTTGCATGTGGCTAATAAAATTGCGCCGTCTATTACATTGCTGGCGTTTAGCGACGCCAGCAATTGATCCTTACGCTCACTTAACTTGGCGAGATTGGCATTGCTCGTGTTGCGATGCGTCACACCTACTTGAATGATTGGCACTCAATTACCTTAGACAATTAACTGCTGAGACAGGATGTCTCAAATTACTTAAATTGGTTAGGGCTAACTAAGCCTCTAATCGTTCTGATCGCCAGGGTTCATCTGCTGCCAGATCTCCTTGCAGGCAGGGCAAACCGGGAACCCCTCAGGATTTTTAGTTGGCACCCACACCTTGCCGCACAGCGCGATGACCGGAGTGCCGTTTACGATGGCCTCCATGAGTTTGTTTTTCGGCACGTAGTGGCTGAACCGTTCGGCGTCGCCATCCTCTAGAGATTGCGTCTGTCGATCTAGAACTGTTTGTGATCCGGGTGCCATCGAAGTCATGTATCTAGTGTTACATGAGGTTCAACTGGCATACTGTCGCTCGTGAAACCGCCCTTGAACCGTCTCGAGCAGACTTTGTTTGCAGTCGCCGTCTCGATAGCTTGTCTGGCTAGCGCTTTTGAGGCCTACGGCACGCTCACGGCCATGCCCGTGGCGGCCGAGCAGTTCGGCAGTATCGAGTCCTACGCCTGGACCATGACATCGATGATTTCGGCGCAACTTGTTGCCATCGTCGTAGCCGGTCGCATCTCGGACAAGATTGGATCAATTCGTCCGTTGGCGGTTGGAGTGGTTCTTTTTGTCATCGGTTTGTTCACTGCAGGATTAGCCCCGACGATGGCGACACTGATTCTCGCCCGAGTCTTGCAAGGTCTCGGTTCGGGGGCAATGAACCTGACGGTTATGGTTGCAATCGCATCAGCGTACAAAGGCAAGGCTCGCGCCGACATGATGGGGCTGCTTTCGTTCTGTTGGCTTTTGCCGGCGTTCGTAGGCCCGCCGATAGCGGCCTGGATTACCGAAACTTTCAGCTGGCACTGGGTGTTCTTAGGCGTAATCGGATTCGTGCTTCCTGCGATCGCTTTAGGTCTCAAGCCCGCCGTGAAACTCGATTCGCCGCCCAAGACGAAGACGCTGACGAGCCCAATACCGATCGGTTTTGCGCTGCTAGCGACGTTGGGAGTCTGCTCGCTGCAGCTGGCCGGCACCAAAGAGATCGGTGAGACTATCGGTTCGCTTTCTGCCCTGATTGGTGTGGGCGGCTTCGTGGTGTTGATGATCGCCCTTCCCAAGCTAATGCCTGCTGGGTTCCGGCGGCTGAAGCCCGGCTTGCCCTCGATAGTTGCAACCCGAATTCTGACATGCGGTGCTCTTTTCGCTTCTGAAAACTTCCTAGTACTGCTGCTGACAATTCGATATGAGATGAGCCTTACGCAGGCAGGAATTTTGTTGTCTATCGGCAGCTTAGGCTGGACAGTCGGTGCCTTCGCGCAGGGCAGAGATTGGATTTCTCTTCGAAAAGATCAGCTGATCAAGCTCGGAACCGTGCTGATGGTTATAAGCACTGCAGGTATCGCATTTTCAGCGTGGGCAGGTTTCGGCTTGTGGGTGATCTCCGGTTGCTATGTGGTCTCTGGTTTGGGGGCAGGGCTGATGTCGTCTGTCTCGAGTGTTCTCAACATGCAACTTAGCGAGGAAGGAGAGCTGGGCAGAAACACCTCATCAATCCAGCTCGCAGACACAATAGGTAACGCAGTTTTCACTGGAATGGCAGGTACCATCTTTGCGGCTCTGCACTTAATCAGCCCCCCGGCAGTGGTCTTTGCCGCAATCTATGCGTCACTTTGCGTAGTTTCTGTGCTCGCCGCTTGCGTCAGCTCAAGAATTGGAAAGATCGAAACCATAGGTGGATAACTGAATCTGGGCGTTGTCTGGCATGGCATTCTTGAGGTATGAGCGAAAACCAAAATCCTCCGATGGGCTGGTACCCGGACCCCGCGGGCAGTACCCAAGAACGTTACTGGGATGGCAATAGCTGGACGAACAATCTTCGGCCTACTTACGTTTCTCAGCAGAATCAGCCTCAAACGGGCTACGGCTACACCTCATATCCACAGGTTGCCGCGAGTGGCGGGCCGACCACTGCTGATGGAGTACCTTTGGCAGGCTGGTGGTCCAGGGTGGGCGCATCCATCATCGATGGCTTCATCCTTGGCTTTGCGCTAAACATTTTGCTGATCCCGTTTTCTATGGGCATGGGGCCAGGGTTTGCAAGGTGGCTAGAGGACGTCGATACGTCCCTCAACACGCCGAGCCCGCTTGACCCCCAGTACGGAATAGCAGGCCCCTTCGTCGCCATGACTCTGGTCAGCGTTCTGCTCTCCTTTGCCTATGGCTTCTTGATGCTTCGGTTCAAGGGCGCAACCCTCGGCCAGATGGCGTTGGGAATTGGCGTAGTCCCCACGGATAACGGGCGTGCTACCGGGGGCTTGACCTGGGGCAAAGCCGCCTTGCGGCAATGCACTTACTTGATAATCGGGCAAATCCCGATCGTTGGGTTGGTGAGCTATCTGATGCCGCTTTGGACGCAGAAGCGTCAGACCTTCCACGATATGATCGCCCAGACCCAGATGGTTCGCACCCGATAGGCAGCCGAACTTCTCTGAGTCGAACACCTTTTAGAAGCCGTAGGCGAAACCAAGTTTCTCCGATATGCTTTTGCCATGCTCCTCGCAGAGCAGCAAGCTACTAGAGATTGGCTCGGCTAATGGCAGTTGAAGGTTCGCTGAAGCGCCTCGCGGACGCGATGAGAGTCGCGACCGAGTTCTGGGATTGGAAAGGCAACCACGTCAGCGTGGATGCGGACGTCATCGTGGACGTGCTCGCGGCGATGGACATCGACGCGAGCACCGAGGAATCCGCTCAGAAGGCTTTGGAAGAGGTTCAGCTCAGGCCCTGGCGTCAGACGCTGCCTCCGGTAATAGTCGCCCGCCAGGGCAAGGCGAAGAAGTTCGAGGCTCACCTGTCGCACGGTCACGATGCGCAACTCAGGATTTTTCTAGAGCAAGGTGGCGAGCGTGGCGTTCAGCAGGTGGATAACTTTGCTGAGCCAAGGGACATAGACGGCGTGCTGACCGGGGAGGCGTCCTACGAGATCCCTGGCGATCTGCCTCTCGGCTATCACAAAATTGTGCTTGTCTCCGACGACCGCGAGGCCCAAGCCACTTTGATCGTCACTCCCGATTACTTGCACCTTCCAGAGCAGATGGGGGAGGGACGCGTCTGGGGATTTGCTGCACAGCTGTATTCGGTGCGTTCTCACGATTCCTGGGGCATCGGCGACTTGGCCGACTTGGCCGACCTCGCCACTTGGTCTGCTACCCAGTTGGGCACTGACTATGTGCTAGTTAACCCGCTGCACGCGGCGCAGGCGATCCCTCCGATGGACGCCTCGCCCTACTTGCCCAGCAGCCGGCTTTTCCTCAACCCGATGTACATCCGTCCCGAAATGGTTACGGAGTACACGCTTCTTGACGAGTCCGAGCGAGATCAGATCGACATGCTTCGCGGCGAGTTGGCGGAGGCCTTGATCGGCGTCGACCTCATCGAGCGCGATCTGTCTTGGCAGACGAAACGCCGGGCGCTAAGCGTCATTTATCGCGCGGGACGCCGACCAGCCAGGCAAATGGCATTCGATAAGTTCCGCGAGCAGCAGGGAAAGAGACTGCGAGATTTCGCCACCTGGTGCGTGCTTTGCCGCGCATACGGAAACGACTGGCGGGCCTGGCCCCTTGAATTTCAGAGCCCTGATTCTCCGCAGGTGGATAAGTTCAGTCAGGAAAACGCGGACAAGATCGAATTCCAGGAGTGGATGCAGTGGATTGCCGCCGATCAACTGAGCAACGCCCAGCAGGGCGCGGTCGATTCGGGGATGAGCCTTGGTGTCGTCACCGATCTTGCCGTAGGAGTTTCGGCAGCCAGCGCTGATACCTGGATGATGAGTGATATCTACGCTCTAGACATCTCCGTGGGCGCGCCGCCTGATAACTACAACCAGCTTGGTCAGGATTGGGGGCAGCCTCCTTGGCGCCCGGACAAGCTGGCGGAGACTGCGTACGAGCCGTTCCGCAAAATGGTCCGTACCGCTCTGGGGCACTCGGGCGGAGTCCGGATCGATCACATCATCGGCATGTTCCGGCTTTGGTGGATTCCGCGCGGGGATAACGCTTCTCGCGGCACCTATGTCGGATACGACCACGAGGCAATGATCGGCATCATTGCGCTTGAGGCGCAGCGTGCCGGCGGAATCGTCGTCGGCGAGGACCTCGGTACTGTCGAGCCTTGGGTGCGCGGATATCTGGAGAGTCGTGGCATTCTTGGCACCAGCGTTTTGTGGTTTGAAAATGGCCCCGATGGAATGCCTAAGGCGCCGGAAGAGTGGCGAGAAACCTGTATGGGTTCGGTAACCACTCACGATCTCGCGCCGACTGCGGGCTATTTGAGCAAGGCTCACGTCAAGCTTCGGCACGAACTAGACCTGCTCACTGAGTCATATGAGCACGAAAGCGAGCTTGCCGATTTGGAGATCGGGCGCTGGCACGAAAATCTCGTCAATCGTGGATTGTTGTCTTGGGACAGCAACGATCCGGACGAGAATTTCATGTTGGCCATGCACCGGTTCTTGACTAAGACGCCGTCTAGAGTGCTTAATGTGGCGCTGGTCGACGCGGTTGGCGACAAACGTATTCAGAACCAGCCGGGCACTTGGTGGCAATATCCGAATTGGCGGATTCCGCTTTCCGGCCCCGATGGCAAGGCCCTTTTGCTTGAGGACGTTTACAGCATGAAACGTCCGATGCGTATTGGTGCGGTGATGAACGGATGGAGTAAGGTCCCAGAGCCTTGGGGCTAAAAAAGCCAAAAAAA
>NZ_AZIS01000006.1:0-62643 GCF_000510445.1 Propionimicrobium sp. BV2F7
TTTCGCAGCAAAAGACACCAAGAAGATCCTCGATCCTCGCAAGCTGCTCGCCGCCACCGGCGTGCTGGCAGCAATTGGTGCCACCACCGGCGCACTGCTATCCGGCCCGAGCGTCGTTATGGCCGCAACTCAGCCCACCGCTGCTGAGACCGTCGCGGACGCAACCATCGATCCTGTTTCCCAGGACGCCGTCGCTACCGCCGCAGAGCTTAACCGTCAGGCAGAATTGGTCAGCCGCGACTCCGCGCGCCGGGCCCTTTCAGAATGGGAAGAGGCCGAAGCTGCGGAGGCCGAGCAGCAGAAAATCGAAGAGATCAAGGCATACGATCCTTCGCAAAACTTTGCTCCAGGACAGCTGACTCCATTCACCGTTGAGCAGGCTATGGCGCGAGCCGCGTCTCTAGTCGGCAATCACGGCTACGAGCAGATGTGCCTCAAGCTTTCCGCTGATATCTACGGCTACTCATCCTCCGGCACCGCGAGCGCAATCATCGCCGCTCGAGCAATCGAGGCTGCAGGCCAGATGCACACCGACATGGAGAACATCCCCGTCGGCGCTCTGGTTTGGTACGACGGCGCCCCAATCGGAAACCCGTACGGCCACGTCGCCGTTTACGCTGGCGATGGAATGATCTACAGCAACGGCGCATCCACTGGCGTCGGCAAGATGTCCATCAACGAGCCGGCCACCGGCTGGGGACAGCCGATCATCGGCTGGTCCGGCGTCTGGCTGCCGGCAGCTACAAAGTAGCTAGCCACCGAGCCTTTTTCTTAAGGCTTCGGGTAATTTTTCTAAAACCTCGGGCGGCATAGTCGCTTCGAATGGGCGCTCGCTGCGCCATTTGCAAAGCGCGCAAAGCTTGCCTTCGCTCTTCGGGTGCAGATTTCCACATTCGACGCACTTCGCCTGAGGAAGTTCTTTCCGCGCCTCGAATGCCTCTAACAGGCTCAGGCCGATCTCGTCTTCTCGTTTGGTTTCGTCGTCGGAGAATTCCGCGCAGTAGTGCACGCTGACCCGACACGCCAGGCAAGATTCCAGCCACCCCTCATCGGTTAACCAAGAAACCTTGCAGTCCGACGCGTGCGCGCTGCAACATGGGCAGCGCATGGCGTGCAGACGCTCCTCTGCCGTCATTTCGGGCAGGGGGATAGCCTGTTGGGTAACGAGCTCGTGAAAGGCTTCGTAGGCCAGATCTTGATCGTCCTTTTCGCCGATCCCGGTGACGGCGAAAAGTTGCCTGCGCGGGAACGGCACGGACGCCATGTCCAGCCCCTCGCCCTGACCGATCCGATTGACCTCTTCGTACGGGCCGATCAGGTCGCCGAGCGCGCTCTTCCAAGCGTCGGAGGGAAGCTCGCGTTCGGGGCAGGCGTAAACCTGAAGATAATTGCAGCCGTTCGCCAGCAACACGGCCAGGGGACGAACGTCGACGTTGGCGAGGCAATCGTCCCAGCGGATGGAAAGGCAGCGTCTAGCCACCTTTGGTCTTTCCGTATGCGGGCAGTGGAGAACCGCGGTATCGATTTCGTCGTGCGCGGCCAGCCACCTGACCAGGCGGGCCAGGTTAGTCATCTTCAAGCGCGGTCTTAGCGAGGTCCGCGGTTTCGTCCAGGAAACCCTTTAGCAGGTAGCCGGCTGCCTTGTAGGTCTGGCTTTGGGCCAATTCCTGCAGACCGTCGGCGATGAAGGTGCCCAGCGGCATTGCCCAGCCGTTCACGAGGTCTCGTAGGCGATAGGCGAAGTCGATCTTGACGTCCTTGGTCGCGGTCCTCGCCGCAGCCGTCATTTTGCCGGCCAACGTGCCGCAGCTGCCCAGGATGTTAGAGATGTGCTCGTCGGGCAGCTCAGGGTAGCGCTGTAGCCCAACAACCTCCTTGGAGTTCTTCAGGCACAGCTCGCAGGGCCCCTCGTGATTGGTCAGTTTGTGAAACGCGCTCCCGGTATTGATAAGCGTGCCGTTGAAACCGAAAAGCCTGCGGAAATCTCGTGCCATCACGCCACTGTGTTCGTCGCTGTTCAGCAGCATCCGGATGCCCTTCCCGGACGTCTCGTCGCGAAGGGGCCATAGCTTCAGCAGTTCGGGATTTGTGATGTTTTCCAGCAGCCCTGCCTCTGGGGCTTGGGCGAAAAGCATAGATAGCACGCTGGCGGCTGTCGCCACCCGCACTCCACGCCCGATGAGGTCGTCTTTGTCTGATGCCTCGGTGGGGTGAAACTCATGCATTTATTCGCCTCTTTCATTGGTTATTAAGCGGGAATCTACGCTCTCGCTAACTTAAATTTAACCCTAAATATAACCCCTATGAGTTCCAGTTTTTAGCCAGCTCAGCAAGGTCGTCCGCCGCTTTGGAAGCGTCGATTCCCTTGGCTCCCGCCGCGTAACCAATCAGGTATGCGGTGATCGGGGCAGCGGGACGGCTCGGGCCGTGCGCCACGCGAGCTGTCATGTTTAATAGCGAGTCCTGGGCTGCCAAAACTTCTTCGTCGATGCCCAGCTCAGCGATAACCCGCTGCAGCCACTCCATGTGTTCCTTGGATTTTGCCGGATCGGACATTCTTACTCCTTCGTATAATCAAGTTTCTTACGTTGTGGATCGGACGTTTTTTGGTCGGCCCTGCGTCGCTGCAGCAGCCAGGTGACTAGCACTGCCAGGAAGTAGAGCGCCAGCAGAATGAGCGCCTGAACCACCATCGGCCACGGGCTCGGTAGTGGGTTAGCGACGCCCGCAAAGATAAACGCGATCATCGTCGCCCAGCGCCAGCCTTTCAGCATCGACTTGGCGCTCAGCAGATCGAGCGCGCCGAGCATCACCAGAACTTCGGGAGCCAGAAACGAGATGCCGAACGCGATGACCAGCCGCATGTAGAAGGTCACGTAGCTGGACGCCAAAATCAGCGAGTAGGCGCCATCGGGCACGAAGCTCTGCAGGATAGTTACGGCCTTTGGGGCCACCCAGACGCCCGTCGCCGAGCCCGCCACGAACAGCACGACACCGGCGATTCCGAAGAACGCCAACCAGCGTTTCTCCGAGCGTTTCAGGCCGGGGGCAACGAACGCCAGAATCTGGAAAATCCACCACGGAGAGGCAATCAAAATGCCTAGCCAGATAGAGATCTGCAGCTTCAAGTCGAACGCGGCGCCGATGGTCTGAAAATTAATCTGGGTCTTCGGGCCGGCGATTTCACGCAGCGGCTCGAGCATGAAATTCAGCACCGGATCCACCAGGAACCAGCCGCCGATCGCGCCCACGACAATGCCGACGAGCGCCCAAAGCACTCGCCTCCTGGCCTCTCTTAGGCGCCCGAGGATGCTCATCCTCGCCTCGGGGTCGCGTCGGCTCACGGGTTAAGTTATTCCTTGTCCTCGGACGGCTTGGTCTCGTCCTTGCCGTCGGTTACCGCTTTGTCGTCCTCAGTGAGATCGGACAGCTCGGACTTGAGAATCTTCGCCGACTTACCCAGCGAGCGGGCCAGCTCAGGCAGCTTGGAGGCGCCGAACAGCAGGATGATGACGATTGCGATGATTATTAGGTGGCTTGGTCTCATTGGTTATCTCCGTCATTCGCCGGCTTAGCCGGGGGATTGGTTAACTCCGAGCCGGTGTTGGCCGGGGCATTATCCTTCTTGAATTGTGCCGGCGAACCGGCCGATTTCAGCCAGGCGTCCAGTTCCTCCTGAACGGTCTGGCGGATCATCGTCTTTGGGTTGTATGACGACAGGTCGAGGCTGCGTAGTTTGCGCAACTGCTCGATGTCTTCTGGCGCTATGGAGCCCAGGTCGACGCTGGTGTCCGCCCGAAGCTGGGCGCTCCAACGACGAAACTGCTCGAGGATGCTGCGCAAACCCCTGATCGCCTGCGCGATATTTTTGGGGCCGAGCACGAGGGCGGCTACAATCAGCAGAATTATGAACTCGCTCGAGTTAATACCGAACATCTTCGCCTCCTTGCCTAGTAACCATTTTGCCGCATCAACACGCTTCGACGAGCATCGCGGAACCCTGCCCGCCGCCGATCGCTATCGCCGCCAACCCTAGCCGACCCGGCCACCTGCATTGGCGTCCATGACCGACTAGCTGGCTAAACAGCCTGACCGCCAAGACCGCGCCCGACGCGGCCCACGGGTGGCCGAGCCCGATCGCTCCGCCCTGCGGGCAGATGCGGGCTTCGTCGATGCCCAGGCCGTCGGCGCAGGCGAGCACTTGTCCGGCGAATGCCTCGTTGAATTCGAGTACAGTATCGGGGTTTTGAACGATTGCTTCGGCACCGAGTTTCCGCACCGCCGGGACGATGCCCCAGCCCGGACGATCGGGGCTGCAGGTTGCGCTGACCGCACGCAGCACGCGAAGGCCTGGGACGTCGAGCTTCTCGAAGGTTTCCCCATCAACCATCAGGACGGCCGCCGCCGCGTCGTTGACCCCGCAGCAGTTGGCTGCTGTGATGGTTCCGCCCGGTCTGAATGCGGGACGGAACCTGGCCAGCCTATCCATGGTGAACTTGCGTGGACGCTCGTCTGTCGCCTGGCCGGTTACGGGGACAATCTCGTCAGCGAAGACGCCGGTCTCGCGCGATTGATATGCCCGTTGGTGGCTGAGCAGCGCGTATGCGTCCTGGCGCTCGCGGGTGATCTGGCATTCCTCGGCCAGCAGATCGGCGGCTACTCCTAGCTCCGGATCGTCCCAAGGCGGGGGAGCGAAAGGTGCCTTCGTGAAGGGCTCTCCGGCATTCGGGTGTCCTGGCGGCCAGATTGTGATCGGTTGGGTGCTGGCCGCCTGCACGCCGCCCGCAATGACGACGCCTGGCTCGCTGCGCAGCCGGTGGTAAGCGTATTCGATTGCGGCCATCCCGGATCCGCACTGCCGATCTAAAGTAACGGCTGGGACGTTTTCTAAACCGGCCGCGAGCGCTGCCAGCCTCGCCGGGTTACCGCCCGGCCCCCGGACATTGCCGAGGACGACCTCGGTGACCTCGGAAAATTTTTCCGCGAGCCTAGCAACGACGGGCGCAGCCAGCTCGGTGGTGTCTAGGTTGGCGAACATTCCGCCGGTTGTCGCGATCGCTGTCCTTGCTGCGGCGATTATGACGGGGTTGCGTTCAGTCATTTCGCCCCGCAATCTTCCGGATCTCGCGCTCATCCACCTTGCCCGCGGGTGTCAGCGGCAACTCCTCGCAGGCGATCCAGCGCCTAGGCCGATCCGCACCTTTCAGATTGCTGCGCGCCCAGTCGCGCATTATCGGCAGGTCGGTGGGGGAACAGATCATCGTCAACACCTCACCGATACTCTCGTTGTCGAGCCCGCCTAGCCAAAAGACGCCGGTGGCAAGTCTGGAAAATTTTTCCCTCAGGGGCGCCAGCAGTACCGTTTGGCCGGCCGTGGTCACAGCTCCGGGCCGCCCAAGCAGCCGCAGGCTATCTCCGTCTAGCTCCGCGCGGTCGCCGACGCTGACGAAGCCATCGGCGTCTTCTTGCAGCTCTACCAGACCGTCAATCTCCTCGGATTCGTCGTAGAGGTAGCCCATCGCGCGCCAGGGTGAGCGCACCCACAAGACGCCACCCACCAGCTTCGCAGAGACATATTCGAACAGCCGAAGATCGTCCGCGCAGCTCCCCACTGCCACAAGCGAAAGCTCGGCTGCGCCGTAGTAATGGTGGACGGCTAGCTCGGCTACTCGGTCGCGCAGCCGGCGGCTCAGCCCGTCACCAGCGACGATCGCGTTTTCGATGCCGCTTGGCACTTCCTCGGTTACTAACCGTTGCAGGGTCGCCGGAGTCAGTTGCGCCGTGTTCTTGCCCTCCGGGGTGGTTCCCCAACTGCCGCCCACGTGCTCTGCCAGGCAGGCCGCGAAGAGGTTCATCGTCGAAGATATTGGCCCCGGAATCCACATTTGGGTGGACGAGTCCAGCCCGAAGTCGCGGGCGAGCGCGTCGAAGCTATTCACCCAAGAGTCGGTGGTTCGCACGATCAATCGCCCCGCCCCTGTGGTGGTGCCGGACGTTCGCAGCCCAATCGGCTCGCCCAGCTCGTGGGCTCGCCAAAACTCACTCACGGCGGCTGGGCTAGAAGACAAAATCATGGTGCTAAAAGAATAGCTGGCCAACCCCTCGGGCCGGCCAGCTAGCTTCGACTGTTCCTATCCGTACACCGTATTTATGCCGTCTCGCACCAGGCCCTCGTAGTGCAGGCCGCGGCCGAGCAACTCCGTCGCAACCGCAAGCACCAGGCAAATGGTGAGCAGAGTCACGAGCTTGCGGGTCGGGGTCTTGTTTGCAAGTGCGTTACCGCGGGCGGCGAGCACAACCAGCACGACGGTCAGTGCCAGGCTGACAAGGCGGATCGCCAGGTATCCGTTGTGCATCATATTCTGGGCCACCTGCTGCTGAGCCGCGGTGCCCAGGCCCAGCTGAGCCATGTGGAACGGGTAGGCCACCAGCATGACGGCCCCAGCAATGACGGAAACTGCGGTTAGCGTCCTGATGGAACGGGCCGTCAACTCGCCAACTTCGTTGGGAAGCTCTCCCGCAGGGAATAGCCCAGCGGACAAGAAACCGCGAATGCCACCCTGTTTGCCCACAGAGCGATTGTGCTGCTGCCAGGTGGCGGCCAGCGCAAGCGCGACGGCCAGCGAGCCGGTGAATGCTGCGGAACCGAAGAACAGCACCCAAGTGAACCAAGAGTTCCAGGCGGGTACGGTGGGAAGGCTCGCATAGACGCCAACCATCGACACCACGAGCGCGATGCCGCTGAGCGCAGTCAGCACCGCCAAGACGTCCCTGACCTTTCGGCTGAGCCATCCGAACCACTGGGTCAGCGCGAAAGCTAACCCGAAGGCGCCGTAAAGAACACCGAACAGGATCTCCCTAGAAAGCCAGGAGCTCTGGAAGTGCAACATGGTGTAGAGCGCGTGGAACGGGTCGTTCAGGTGGAAGAACGCGGCGAAGAAACCCAGCACGAGCAGCGGGCCGGCGGCGTACATGCCGGCATTCGTCACCCGGTCGATTGCCTCGTTACGCACCCCGCGTAAGCGGCCCGCCAACTGGATGCAGCCCAGGATGACGAACGCGCCAACAGACATCTGGGCGATCGTCGTGAAAATAATCATCGGTAATTCGTCGAGGTGCATGATCAGATCTCTTTCGGGTTCTGGACGATTCCGGTGCCCGCGTCCCAGCTCTGGGCGTCACGGTGTGGCTTAACAACTAAGTGCGGTTTGGTGATCGACGGGTCGGGCAGCGGTGCAACACCGGCCTCGGAGCCGAACTCCTCCACCAGAGCGTCGTATTCACCCCAGCCGAGCGCGCGGGTCGGACAGGCATCGACGCAAGCCGGGTTCTGCCCGCTGGAGCGGTAGTCGTAGCACAGGTCGCACTTACTCATGTGGCCGGTGCGGGCGTCGAGCTGCGGCGCGCCATACGGGCAGGCCCACTGGCAGTAGCGGCAGCCGACGCATTTGTTTTGGTCGACGTAAACGGTGCCGTCGTCGCGGATGGTCATTGCCGTGGTGGGGCAAACCTCAACGCAGATCGGGTCTTCGCAGTGGTTGCAAGCAATTGACGTGTAGTAGGCGAACACGTTCGAGGCGAATGTGCCGTCCGATTTGTTTTCGTGCCAGGTGCCTCCGGTGTATTCGACGACTCTGCGCCAGTTCATGCCGAGCGGCAGATCGTGCTTGTCTTTGCACGCGATCTGGCATGCCTTGCAACCGTTGCAGAGGTTCTGGTCGAAGAAAAATCCGTACTTAGCATCTGGCTTGGTGAACGGTTCTTCGGCGGTGTCGTGGCGCCCGCTCTCGGGAATGGCCGCGTTAGACATTGCCGCTCCTTTCAGTTTTTCCTAAACATTCGTTGTTGTCGCTCATTAGGCTTTCACCACTTAAGAAAGGTTCGGCGCGTGGCGGTGAGGGTTGATGATTTTCCGCTTTGATTAAGCACCAGACTCTCCTACCCCAGATAGTTTTCCGAGTGTAAAAACTATATCGAAAAGCGTAGGGAAATATGTCCAGAGGGCGATGTTTTTGGGGCCTTTGTGGCACCAGGGAACTAGAGTTTTTCTTAATCTCTTAAATACCGAAAACGGACGCTCAAAAACGCTAAAAATCGGAATTTTTATCTCGCGTTTTTAGGTTCACCTAATGAAGTGTTCCTTTACAAATTTCGACGAACCGCGACGTGGAGGCCCTGCGTATGTTGAGCACTACTACCTTTCGGAGCAGGCCTCAGCTTTCGTTCAATGGTGCGAAGGCTGCTGCCTCCAATTGATTAGACCCGCCTGGCCGCTTTGTTTTCGCAGGTTTTATTTAGCCGTCCAAAAAATAATTGGCCCGTAACTCGGGCCAATTATTCGTTTTATTCGTTAGCTAGCTTCGCGCGGAATGGTTTCTTCCCAGGTCTTGGAAAAGATCTTTTCGTCCTCATCAAAGCATTCGACGATCGACTGCGTGTAGAAGTTCTTCTCGTCGCAGCGGATCCGGGTGTCGGCGGTCAGCGAGGCCTCCCAGTCCATGTCCGGACGGGTCAGCTCCACCCTCCACTGCGCCTCGGTGCGTGCGCTAGTGGGGTCGTCCCAGTTGATCCAGTAACGCTCGACGGCGTCCTCGTTGTAGTGCAGGCCGTCGGGGTAGATCCTGGTGCCACCGTACATCGGGTCCACCTGAATCAGCGTTTCCTGCTTGGCCACGTCGAAGCTAATCAAACGTTCCGGGCGACGGGCGCCGGAGCGGCCCTCCTCGGGGTACTCGACGTCGATGAGCGGCGGCTGAACCGGCTCGCCGAAGACCACCGATTTGTCCAGCTCTTCCTGAGCCGAGCCCTGCTCGTGTGCCAGGCGCTCCGGAACGACGAAGCGGCTGGCGGTTAGGTCAATCTCGACCGCCTCGTTCTGCGCTTGCGGCCAAATCCACGGCCAATACGCCGTGGAAACCGAGAGCCGCAACGTGTGACCCTCGGGCACTCGGTAGGCGATGCCGGTCATCGGAATAGTGACGTCCACCCATTCGCCGGCGGGGAACTCCACCACCTTGTCGCGGCCTTCACGAGCCGTCAGGTTCAGGTTGCCGCGGGTAATCAGCGTCGATGCGCCGTCGGGGGCGACGTCACACAAGCGCACGTAAACCTGGCCGCGGGTTGCCTGCGTCGTTATCTTGAGGTTCACCTGGGCGTTGCCCAAAATCTGCAGCGGCTTGCTCAGCGGGAAATCGAACGTCGTGCTGCGGCCGTCGTCGGGGCGCTGATCGACCGGAAGGTCGGTGTCGTTGCCGAACGGGAAGTAGCGGCCGGCAAGCTGCCCGACGTCCTGCGGGCTCTTGACACGCGCAATCTGCTTGCCGTTCTGGTCTTGGGCGGGTGGGCAGCAGGCGCCATCTGCAAGTAGGAGCGTCCTCGCCTCGAATGCCGGGTTCGGCCATTCGCGCTCGGCGATCCAGCGTCCGGGCATCTCATCGTAGACAGACTTGGGCTCGTAGCCATCGAGCATCCAGGTGCGCAGCAACGGCTCGTCCATGACGTCGTTATCTTCTTCCTTCAGCCACTTGTCCCACCAACGCAGGGTTTCGCCGAGGAAGTCGATGTGCGGGCCCGGGCGCAGGTCGCGGTCCGGGTATTGGTGCGACCAGGGGCCGATGATGCCCTTGACGTTCTTGCCTTGCGCAGAAAGGTTTTCCACGAGCCGCAGGACGGTGTCGCGGTACGGGTCGAACCAGCCGCCGACTGCCATGACGGCCGCGTTGATGCGCGAGTAGTCCTCGCACACCGAGCCGTGACGCCAGTAGTCGTCGCGGGTCTGGTGGGCCAGCCAGCGGTCGATGAACGGACTGAGCTTGTTCAGCCTGCCAACCCACTGCTCGCGCCACTTGTCGCCCCAGACGCGCTTGTCTACCGGGCGAGATTCGAAAGCCATCATGGTGGCTGCCCAGGCGTGCATGTCGACGGCCAGCATCGAGCCGCCCATGTAGTGCACGTCGTTGTCGTAGCGGTCGTCGGTGGAGCAGACGGTGACGATTGCCTTCAGCGGCTCGGGCTGCAGGTAGGCCAGCTGAAGCGAGTTAAAACCACCCCATGAAATGCCGAACATGCCAACATTGCCGTTCGACCATTCGCGGCTGGCAAGCCAATTGATGACCTCGACGCCGTCGGCGTGTTCCTGGGCATCATATTCGTCGCCGGGCACGCCCTCGGAGTTGCCGTGGCCTCGAATGTCGACGCGAACAGAAGCGTAACCGTGACCCGCGTAGTAGGGGTGACGCTCCGAATCGCGCGGCCAAGTCCAGTCGCCTGCACGGTAGGGCAGGTACTCAAGAATGACCGGAACCTTTTCTTCGGTTTTAGGCAGCCACGCCTTCATCCACAGCCTGGTGCCGTCGGAAAGCGGAATCCAGTCTTCGACGACCTCCACCTCGTAGGGAAAATCGGAGATGTACTTCATATTTCCTCCTTCGAATAGATTTAACCGACTACGGTCATGCGTTTACGCATCCATGGCGTCAAAATAATCAGCATGACGCCGACTGCGCCGATGGCAACCGCCTGCCAGCCGAAGTAGCTAATGATGTTGCTCATGTGTTCGTAGTCGAAAAGTTTGACGATTTGTGCCTGCAGCCCCTGCGTCATGGCCATCGCAGAGAACCACACGGCCATCGTTTGTGCGGCGAATGCGCGCGGGGCCAGTTTGGTGGTGGCCGACATGCCCGATGTCTGCACGAATAGGTCGCCGATCCCCATGAAGATGTATGAGACGACGATCCACCACATCGCGAATAGGTGGCCATGGTCGGTTAGAGCGCCGGCCAGCGCGATGATGGCGAACGAGATCGCACCCAGAATCACGCCGATGCCCACCTTCGCGGAGACGGGCGGCTGATGCTTGCCCAGTTTGATCCACAGCGCCGCGAGCAGCGGACCCGCGGCAACCTCCACCAGCGCGATCATGGGGATGTACCAAGTTCCGGGGAACTCGAAGCCCAGAATGTTGTTGTTCGTGTGCTGGTTGGCGATGAAGTTCAGCGTGTTGCCGGTCTGGAAGTAGGTGATGTTGTAGGCCACCAGCGCAACCAGAAGCAGGGCGTAGGGGCCCAGGTTGGCCTTCTCGGTCTTCGTCACTTTGGGCGAAAAGAACATCCACGTCAGATACGCGATTGGTGCGATGATCGTGACCGCGGTCACCATGTTGATGATTAGGCCGAGCGGGTTGCCAGCCATTGCAGAGAAGCCGACGGCGAGTGCTATCACCACTGCAACCAGGCCGATGGTCAGCCAGAAGTATTTGTCGGCCTTGAACATCATGCGGATCTTGACCGCCTGCTCGCGTCCTGCCAGGTTTTTCTCGCTGAAGATGTACTGGATTACGCCCAGCACCATGCCGACGGCCGCAGCGGCGAAGCCGGCGTGCCAGTTGACTTCGGGGCCGAGGTAGCCGACGATCAGCGGGCCTAGGAAGGCGCCGATGTTGATTCCGGCGTAGTAGATGGAGAAGCCAGCGTCGCGCCTGGCGTCCTCCGGTGCGTAGAGCTCGCCAACCTTGGTGGAGACATTCGGTTTCAGCAGGCCGGTGCCGACGATGATTAGTCCCAGCCCGATCCAGGTGGTCACCTCAGCCGGGATGCCCATCGTGATGTGGCCGGCGGCGATGATGATCGCGCCCCAAAGAAGTGCGCGGTGGGTGCCGGTGACGCGGTCCGCGATCCATGCCCCTGCGATGGAAAGCAAATACAGCAGCGCGCCGAACGCTGCAACGATTGAAGAGGAGACGTCCTTGTCGTAGCCCAGACCGCCTTGAGCGATTGACGCCGCGAAGTAGAGCGCCAGAATTGCCTGGAAGCCTAGGTATGAGAACCGCTCCCAAAGCTCCAGTCCAAAGAGCGTGTAAAGGCCTTTCGGTTGGCCCATTAATCCCTTGCTGGACTGCGCCTTTGCGTCGAGTGTGCGGGCTTTTTCTAGTTTTGCTTGAAATTTTTTGGCTTTTTTGCCGGTTAAATTAATTTCATTGTTCATCAGAAAAGATGCCTAACCGTCGGTTTGTTGAACCCCAAGCGCATAACTAGTTATGTGTCTTGGCTCTACGCACGGGGCAGTGCTTTGGCGGAATCCTCCTCACCGAATAGACGACAACGAAATCCAATTTTAGTTGTTTTTGGTTAAAACCTAAGGCGGCTGCACCCTAATCGCTGGCTTAAGAAGTCGTTTTTGAGCGTAAAAAGGCGGGCAGAAAATTAATTTCCACCCGCCTTTTTATCGGTATTTTTAGCCCTGCTGTGCCTGAATTGCAGTCATGACGATCGTGTTGACAATGTCGTCGACGAGTGCGCCGCGCGATAGGTCGTTGACTGGTTTCTTGAGACCCTGCAGAACTGGGCCGTTGGCCTTGGCGCCTGCAGTTCGCTGAACTGCCTTGTAGACGGTGTTGCCCGTGTTCAGCTCGGGGAATACGAATACGTTGGCGTTGCCCGCAACCGGGTTCTCGGGCATCTTCTTCTTGCCCACGACCGGGTCGATGGCGGCATCGAATTGGATCGGGCCAGCGAAGGCGAAGTCAGGCTCGCGGGCGGCCAGCAGCTCGGTGGCCTCGCGCACTGCATCGACGTCGGGGCCAGCGCCGGAGGTGCCGGTGGAGTAGCTGATCAGCGCCACGCGCGGCTCGATGCCGAACGCGCGGGCCGTGACGGCCGAGCTGGCTGCAATGTCAGCCAGCTGCTCGGGAGTCGGGTTCGGGGTTACCGCGCAGTCGGCGAACACCAGGACGCGGTCGGCAAGCGACATCAGGAATGCGCCCGAAACAACCTTCACGCCGGGCTTGGTCTTGATGAACTCGAGGCTCGGGCGGATGGTGTTTGCGGTGGTGTTGTTCGCGCCGGAGACCATGCCGTCGGCCTCCCCCTCGTGAATCATCATGGTGCCGAAATAGCTGGCAACCTTCATCTTCTCCCGGGCCGCCTCGACGGTTACGCCCTTGTGCGCGCGCAGTTCGGCGTACTTGGCGGCGTAGCGCTCGACGTAGCTTTCGTCCTTCATCGATACGATCTTCGCGCCGGAGACGTCGACGCCAAGCTCTGCGGCCTGCTTCTTGACCTCGTCGGCCTCGCCCAGCAGGACGATGTTGGCCAGGTCGCGCTCGAGCACGATTGCGGCGGCCTGTAGAATTCGGGCGTCCTCGGCCTCGGGCAGCACGATGGTGCGCTTGTCTGCGGCGGCCATCTTGTTGATTTCGTACTCGAACATGGCCGGGGTGCGCAGCGCCTGCTTGCTGGTGGCCAGCTTCTCGGCGATCTCGGCTGCGTCGGCGTCAGCGGTGGCCAGGACGTCCACGCCCTTGGCTTCGAAACGTTTAGCTGCGAACTTGGCGGTGGCGTCGTCGCCAGCCAGCACGACTGCCGGAGCGTTCAGGGTTGCTGCGAGGCTGGCGTTGATGTCCAGCTCGGCCGGGGCGATGGCGGTGTCGTAGTCGGAGCCGACAACGACGACTGCAACGTGTGCGGCCTTCAGCGCGCCGAACTTCTTGACGATCTGTGCCTCAGCAGCAACAGCATCCTCGGCGAATTTATCGGCGGGAACACCGATGGCGTCCTCTGCCTTCTGGTCGGTACCTGCGGCATTGATTAGGCGACGGACAACCTCGTCCGAGGCGGGGGCGATCGGTCGGAAAACCGCAACCGAGCCGCTCTTGGCTAGTTCTTTAACAATCTTTTCGGCAACCTGCTCTTTGTTGACGTTGGAGCCGGCTGCGGCTACGTAAATGCTTTTGCTCACACTCTAAGAGTAACGGTGCAGGGGCTTGCCCGCGAGCTTTGAGGGCATAACTAGTCTGGATGCATGAACTTGATCGGTGCCCACGTAGACGAGCTATCCGCAATCGACGACGCTTCGAGCCTGGACGTGCCCATCGTCCAGATCAGCCTCGGCGATCCGCGCAGCTGGAAGACCCCCAAGATTTCCTTCCCAGGCGGTGCGGAGGGGCTGCGGTCGGCTGCCGAGGAGGCGAGAGTAGGCATCTATGTGCACGCTGCTTACGTAATTAATGTGGCGTCCACCAACAACCGCATCAGGATTCCCAGCCGAAAGCTGCTGCAAAAGACGCTCGATGCGGCAGCGTCCATCGGCGCCAGGGGAGTGGTGGTGCACGGTGGCCACGTCACGGCCGAAGACGACCCCGAGGCCGGCTACGAGAACTGGTTCAAGGCCGTCGACGGCCTGGAGATTTCCTGCCCGCTGCTCATTGAAAACACCGCAGGCGGCAAAAATGCCATGATGAGATTCAGCGATTCCATTGCCCGCGTTTGGGAAAAAATTTCTGCCTCCGACAACATCGAACACGTCGGCACCGTTTTCGACACCTGCCACGCCAACGGCTCCGGCGAGGACATTCTTCAGATGATCGACAAGGTTCGCGAGATCACTGGCGGCATCTCGCTGCTACACCTAAACGATTCTCGCGACGAGCCCGGCACAGGCGCCGACCGCCACGCTAACTTGGGCTCGGGCACGCTCGGTGAGGAGCTACTGATTGAGGCCGTCAACAGGGCCGATGCTCCGGCGATCTTGGAGACGCCCGGCGGGCTCGAGGGCCACCAGGCAGACCTGGCGTGGTTGGCTGAGAGAGGAAAATGACGCGTTTGATGGCAAGAAACTGGTCGCTAACTCCTAAGACAGTGTTGAATAGGGGCTATGGCCAGCGATCTTGAAATAGCACAATCCGCAAAACTTCGTCCCCTCGCAGAGATCGGCGAGCAGCTGAGTCTCAGCCCAACGGACCTCGAACCCTTCGGTCACTACGCCGCCAAGATCGAACCCGCGAAACTTCGCGAGGCTGGTAGCCAGCGCGGAAAATACGTCGTAGTGACCGCCGTCACCCCGACGCCGCTGGGCGAGGGCAAGACAACCACCGCCATCGGCCTAGTTCAGGGCTTGGGTAAACTGGGCAAAAAGGTCGTCGCGACGCTGCGTCAGCCTTCGCTCGGGCCGGTCTTCGGCATCAAGGGCGGTGCAGCCGGCGCGGGCTACTCGCAGGTCGTGCCGATGGAGACCCTCAACCTGCACCTGACAGGAGATTTCCACGCCATCACCGCCGCGCACAACCTGCTGGCCGCAATGGTTGACAACCACCTGCAGCACGGCAACAAACTGGACATCGAGCCGCACTCCATTACCTGGGGACGAGTGCTGGACATGAACGATCGCGCGCTGCGTAACATCGTCGTAGGGCTCGGCCGAAAGGTCGACGGCGTGCCCCGCCAATCCCGTTTCGACATCACCGCGGCCAGCGAAATCATGACGATCGTCGCACAATCTGCGGATCTTCCCGATCTGCGCGCCCGGCTCGGGCGAATCGTCGTCGGCTTCAACACCTCAGGCGAGCCCGTCACGGCCGAGGACCTCAAGGCCGCAGGAGCCATGGCTGTTCTGCTGCGCGACGCGCTACGACCCAATCTGTTGCAGACGCTCGAGGGCCAGGCCGCGCTGATTCACTGCGGCCCGTTCGGCAACATCGCCACCGGGAACAGCTCGATCATCGCTGACAAGTTCGCCCTAGCAAACACCGACTTCGTTGTTACGGAGGCCGGCTTCGGAGCGGATCTGGGTTACGAGCGTTTCGTCAACGTCAAGTGCGCCACTTCCGGTCTGGTTCCGGATGCTGCCGTGATCGTGGTTACGGTCCGCGCACTGAAGCTGCACTCCGGACGCCACAAGGTTGTCGCCGGCAAGCCGCTGCCGCCCGAGCTGCTGGAGGAGAATAGCGCGGACGTCGAGGCCGGCCTATCAAACCTGGCTCACCACCTGGACATCGTCCGCAAATCCGGCGTGCCCGCGGTGGTGGCAATCAACGCGTTCCCTGACGATCACGAAAGCGAACACCAGGTCATCAAGGATTTCGCCGCCAGCAAGGGCGTGGCGTGCGTGGTTTCGACGCACGTCGCCGACGGCGGCGAGGGTGCTCAGGAGCTGGCGAAGGCGGTCGTCGAGGCAGCCGATCAGGCCACAGACCTGCATTTCAGCTACGAGCCCGAGGACGCTCTGGAAGACAAGATCAATTCAATCGCGACGAAGGTGTACGGCGCTGACGGCGTCAAGATCGAGCCGGCGGCCGCCAAACAGCTGGCCAGGTTCACCGAGCTAGGTTTCGGAAAGCTGCCGGTCCTGATCGCGAAGACCCACCTGTCCACCACCGCAGACCCGGCCGATCGCGGCGCACCGACGGGCTGGACGCTACCTATCCGCGAGGTGCGCCTGGCGGCGGGCGCCGGTTACGTGTACGCCCTGGCGGGAGCCATGCAGACCATGCCCGGCCTGGGCACGCATCCGGCCGCAGAGAAGATGGACATCACCCCGGATGGGCGAATCGTCGGACTCTTCTAAGGTCTAGAACTGGCTCGCGATCTGACGCATCGCCTCGATGGTCTGGTTCATCTGGTCGGCGTCCGGCAGTTCGCTGGGCCCGGAGATGGACTCCAGCTTTTCGATGACCTGCTTGGAGCGCTCAACCTGCTCGGAGATCTTCGGTGCGATATCCGCCACCTCGGCGGGCAGTTCGCGGCCCTCGTTGCCGGCAACCCAAGAACCCAGCAGGTCGACGAGCATCTGCAGCAGACCAGCCACCTGACGGGCGTTGTCGGTTGCCTTCTTGGACTGCTGCGAGTAGTTGCTCGCCTGCTCGTTGAGCTCTTGAATGGCCTGCGAAATGGCTCGGGTGAGCAGCCCGATGTTCGAGGTGATCTCGCTGGCTGCCGGATCCGTCACCAGTTCCGCGACAAAGTTGCCGATCATGGTGGCGTGCAGCCTGGCCAGAGCGATTCGGAAGCGCGTGTGGCTTGCGGTCGATGATGTCTCTTTGAGCGTTTCGGTCAGCTCGTCGGTTAGGCCGCGAATCTCCGCATCCATGGAGCTCCACAGCGTCAACGGCATGGTCAGCGTACGCTTTTCGATGGAGTCCGAAGGCAGCTGGTTGACGGCCTCGGACACCTCGTTGGTTGCCTCGAGGATGCCGCGCAGCACGTCGGACGCTTCCTGCAGCTGCGTCGACTGATCCTTCAGATTCTGCAGATCGGACATCGCGACGCCGAGCTGCTGGTGCAGCTGGCCGACAGTCTGCAGCATCTCGCCGTAGACGCCCTCGGCGTTGCACTCGGGCATAACGTGGCCGGCCTTCTCGCGAGCCTCGATCTCGGCGGGCAGCGTCTCGAGCATGAAGTCTTCGTAGCTGTTGAAACCTGCCGCGTTGAGCAGCTCAGCGAGCTTTTCCGCGCCCACCGTCGCGGCTTCGTGACGGTTCGCTCCGTCGGCCTTCGCGATCATCTCCACTGCTAGCGCCTCTTTATAGATCTGCTCAGCGGCACCGAACGGCACAGGGCACATCGGGCGGGTGCGGACGGAAAGATAGCCATCGTCGAGCGGGGTGATGGTGGCGAACACGTCGTAGCGGCTGCCGTTATTGGCGAGGTTGTGGACGTATGCCGCGAACGGGCGTCCAGACTCTAGCGTCTGCCACATCAGCCTGAACGCGCCACCGGGCATCATCTGGTGACGAATGATGTTGTGTGCAGCGCCGATCAGATGTTCTCTGGGCCAACGCGATAGCCGGACGAATACAGAGTTCGCCTCTTCGATGACGCCTTTAGCGTCGGTCGTGGAGAAAAACAGTTCGTCAACTCCGACTTCGTGTTGTTCTCCCGAGGGCAGGATCATTCCCGGTACGAACCTGAAAGTTTCCGACATGTTTGGCCTTTCTATTCCCCCAATAGAGCAGGGTGTCATGGCTGAATCTAATGAAATCGCTAACGAATTAACTAATTTTTTAAATAGATACCTGAAGCTTGGGTTAAGGCATTAAGTCTTTCTTAAGTCTTGTTCTTGGCTTAATCGCGGATCCCCAGGAATTTAGTTAGGGAACTTAAAACCCGTTGATAACTGTGGTTTGGCTAAATTTCATCTCGTTAATATAAGCGGGCCTTTGGCATTTCTGCACACCCCAATTTCAGGAGACCAGATGGCAAATCCCCTTAGCTTTGTCGAGTCATTTTCCGGCGACGAATCGCATGCGCGGATGGTCGAATTTAAGGGTTCAAATGGAGCCGACAATGTTAGTCATAGCGCCGTTTCTAGCGGCCGAAAGGTTAATTCTGTCGCTCCTGCCAGGGCTAAACGCAATTTTCGTTTGGCAATTGCGGGCATTCTTTTCTGCGCTTTGGGTGCGCTCCTGATGGTCTGGGCTATCGCGGCCAATGGCAACACTCGTGACGTTGTTTCCGCCACTCGAAACATTCAGCGTGGCGAGGTCATCTCGGGCTCCGATCTGGCCAGCACGAGCGTCGGGGCTGCAGCGGGAGTGCCCGTCGTCGAGAAGACTGAGGCGCAGAGCCTCGTGGGGAAGATTGCGCGCACCGATATTCCGTCGGGTTCCTTGCTCGCCCCACAGTCGGTGGGCGACGCGGAGGTCGACTCAGGCTCAGCCATGATCGGGCTCAAACTTGCCACTGGCAGGCTGCCGGCAAAGGATCTGCCGGCGGGTGCCCGCGTCACATTGGTGGAGGTTGCCGACGGCGGCCCGGGGCAGGAATTCGCGGCAAACGTTGTCAGCCAGAGCGGCGTGCTCGACGGTCAGACCAAATTAGTCGACGTCACCGTCAGCAGTGAGAACGCGTCTGTAGTTGCGGCCTTGGCCGCTGCAGACAGACTGGCTCTGGTCAGGCAGGCGGATGCCGCATGAGCGTTTACGTCTTCTGCAGCGCGGGTGGTAGCCCCGGCGTAACCACAACCGCCCTCGGGCTGGCTTTGTCTTGGCCAAGGCCGGGGATGATTATCGACGCCGATCCGCACCCCAGCCAGTCCGTGCTTGCCGGGCTGCTAGCAGGGCGAACCGAACCGAGCACGGATCTTGGAGACTTCGCCGAGGCAGTCCGGTCGGGCGAGATTTCCGCCGATCTGCTTTCCGCCATCGCAATACCGCTTCCTGGTGTGACGCATGCCTCTTTCGTCCCGGGCTTCAGAAATCCGAAGGCTCCCGCGCTGTTTTCTTCGGCGCTGCCCGCGCTGATTTCCCAGGTAGAGCGGCTCTCCGATTCTGGCACGGACATATTTTTCGACCTGGGACGCCTAGACGTCACGAATTCTTCCGCGCAGATATTCGCCGCAGCCGACGCCTGTTACTTAGTTACACGCAGCAATCTGCCGTCGTTGGCTTGCGCGAAACTATGGCTGCCTACGCTGCAATCTTTGTACGACTCAGCCGCAGGGGAGCTCGGCATTATCCTCATCGGCGCCGGGCGACCGTATTCGGGGCGTGAGATTTCCGCCCAATTCGATCTTCCCGTGGCCGGCGATGTGGTTTGGGCGCCGAGCGTCGCGGCGAGGCTGTCGGATCAGGCCCCGAAGGCCGCTGTTTTGGGTCAGCGGAACTATCGCAGATCGCTTCAACTTCTGGTGGAAAAGCTCTTCGAGGTTAGCGCGCTGACGATTCGTCCCGAGCAGATGGAGGCCCGATGAACGCCAAGCGGGGAGCGGCCGCATTAGACCTGAGCAGTGCGCTGACGACGCTAGATAGGCCGCAGGTCGAGCCGGCGCCGCAGCCAAGTGTTCAACCGCGGCGAACGCTGACGATTGACGCCGGAGCCAGCATCGACTGGAAGCTGGTTGTGGAGCTACGGAAAGAGGCGTCGGAAAAGATCAGCCGTCGCCTAGAGACGTGGGGCTCCGGTGAGCAACTCGACGATGACGACCGTCAGATGATGGGCCGCGCCGTAATCCGTCAAGTGGTTCGCGCCTACGCCGAGCACCTGAGCACCAGCGGTCAGCAGCTTTGGCCGCTGGCGCTGGAGAGACGCTACGCGCAGGCCGTCGAGAACGCCATTTTTGGTTACGGCAGGATGCAGCCGCTGTTCGAGATCCCGGATGCCGAAAACATCGAGATTCATGGCTACGACTCCGTGGTTGTGCAGTATAGCGACGGGCGACGCGTCAACCATCCGCCGGTTGCCGACAGCGACGAGGAGCTCGTGGAGGCCATCAGGTTCTTCGGGTCCAGCGCGAATCCGCCGCGCGCCTTCGACGATGCCCACCCCATGATGACCGTAGCCGTTGGCAGGGATACCTCAGATCAGTTCAGGATCCACGCCGTCGGGTTCGGGCTCAGCTACCGCCCGTCGATCGTGATCCGCCACCACATTCTCACCAGCATCAGGCTCGACGACCTGGCCGCCCGCGACATGATGCCGGCAAGCCTGGCCAATTTTCTGCGGCTGGCGGTGCTCGCGCGCAAATCGATCGTCATATCTGGCGACCAAGGGGCCGGAAAAACCACGCTGCTGCGCGCCCTGATCGATGCGATCCCCGCGAACGAGCGCTTCGGCACCATCGAGACCGACTACGAGTTGCTGACGCATCTGCAGCCTGGACGTAAGAACATGCTCGCGATGCAGGCGAAAACTGGGCTCGGAGAGCTAGTGGACGGCAGGCGGCTTGGCGAATACAGCGTCGCCGAGCTGGTTCCGGAAGCGCTGCGGCAGAACCTGAGCCGGTTGATCATCGGTGAGGTGCGTGGCAGCGAGGCCGGCGCCATGTTCGAAGCAATGCAGATCGGCACGGGTTGCCTGTCCACGACGCATTCGCATTCGGCCTCCTCCACGATGGATCGGCTAGCTACGCGCGTCGCATCCGGTGCGGCGTTGAGCCTAGACCAGGCGTTTCGGCAGATCGCACTGAACCTGCATCTGCTCGTGCACGTCAACCTCGTCGACGACACCTGGCGCGGTGGCTCCCGCCGCCGATTCGTGGCCGAGGTACGGGCGTTGACGGGCGCAATCGAGAATGGCCGCCCGGTGACGCACCTGGTCTACCAGGCGGGCATCGACGGGCGTCCTGCGCTCTTCGATCCGCCGGTCGAGCTGCTCGCCGAGCTGTCCCGATACGAGGCGCAAGCGTGAACGCGCTGGTCGCCGGCCTTGGGGCATTCCTGTTTTTATTCGGCGCGTTCGTAGTGGTGGTGGGCGCTCGTTCCAGCAGTAGCCGGATCGTTTCTAAACCGCTCAACCTGCCCAAAATCAGCGTTAGGACAGGGGGTGTGCTCGCGCTGAGCGCCTTGTTTGCGCTGGTCAGCGGGTGGTTGCCCGCGTTGATCGTCGGCCCCGGAGTCGGGCTGGTTCTGCCCGATCTGTTGCGGCCCAAACCCAATCGCGAGGTGCAGTTATTAGCTGCGTTAGACCGCTGGGTTCGGCTGCTGACCGCGTCTGTAGCCACGGGCAAATCCATTCCGGACGCCATGCGCACCACCTATGCTCAGTGCCCGAAGATGTTGAAGTCAGGTGTTTCAACAGCGCTCGCGCGGCTTCGCGGCCGTTGGTCCGTTCGAGAATCGCTGCTGGCTCTCGCCGACGAGTGGGACTCCACAGACGCCGATGCCGTGCTCGCCGCCTGCATACTGTGTTCTGAGCGTGGTGGCCTGGGCGCGCACCGCACGCTTGACGCGCTAGCGGACAGCGTCTCTGACAGGCTCGCGGCGCTCCGCGAGATCGACGCGGAACGGGCCAAGCCGAGGGTCGTCGTTCGCCAGGTGACGATGATCACGGTCGTCGTTTTGGGTGCCGGGGTAGTCATTAATCCGTCTTATTTTGCGCCTTTCACCACTCCCATCGGGCAGGTGCTGGCCATCGGTTTCTTCGTCTGTTACATGCTTTCGCTGCGGATGTTGCAGCGCATGTCCAGGCCGCAAAAGCGCGAGCGAATCTTGCAGGTGAACCAATGATCGTCCAACTGTTAGCCGGCGCTGCTCTGGGCCTCGGTGTGTGGAGCTTCTTCGCCATGCTTTACCCGCCTGCCTTGCGGTTGTCCGATGCGTTAGAACTGCTGGGGAATAATGAGGCCGCCCCGCAGCCGACCACCGTTTTAGTGGCAGACGAAAACTCTCGGCTGGAGAGATTCGGTGCGTGGGTATATCGACGGTTGCCGGTGCCGCTTTCGCAGTCCAATATGGCGCTGCTGGGTCTGCAGGGCCGTTCGATTGGCGACTTCTTTCTACTCAAAACGGTGTTCGCGCTTGCCGGTTTCCTGCTCCCGGCCATGGTGGTCGGGGTGATCGGAGGGTTCTCATCCGCGCTGGGCGTTTCGCTGTTCGCGGGTCTGGTCGGCGGGATTGCCGGCTGGTTCCTGCCCACTTTGCAGCTTCGTCAGCAGTTCACCCAGACGACGCAGACAGCTGCCGAAGTCGTCCACACATACATCGACCTGGTTTTCTTGGAGCGCCTGGCGAATCGTTCCGCGGTGCAGGCGCTGTCCGCGGCGGCGGAGATCTCGCCCGCCCCGCTGCTGGTTCGGGTGCAGGCTTGCCTGACGCGCGCCCGCCTGGAACAGCGCTCGCCGTGGCCGGATCTCGAAAGGCTTTCTGAGACGCTGGGTGTGCCGCAGCTTTCGGACGTCGCCGACATTATGCGCCTGGACGAGCAGGGCGCCGCGATCGCCGACACCCTCGCCCAGCGCGCCAAGGAACTGCGAACCCAGCACCTAAACGGCGCGAAGGAACAGGCGCATGCGGTCAGCGAGCGGATGACGCTTTGGATGTCCGTGCCCGTGCTGATTTTCGCCTTCGCCTTCATCACCCCGCCACTTTTGCGAATGGCCATGCAGTGAGGAAGTAAAAAAGTTCCCTGTGGATAACTCTCTAACCACATTTTTAATACGGAAAAATAAATAGCCCGCGGCATCCTGCTTGCGGCTCGGCAGAAGGAAAAGAAAATATGCAATTGATCAGGCTCAGGGACAAGGCAATCGGGCTCTACGTTCAGGCGAAGGCTCCGGTCAGGCGCGACGAGCGAGGGCTCTCGCAGTCGACGGAGAACGCGGTGCTGCTCACGGGTGCAGTCGCGTTGGCCGCCGCGGTGATCGCAATCGTCGGCGTCTACGTGAAGGGCAAGCTGGCGACGCTGGGAGCAGAGGGGTAGATGGGCGACGAACGCGGGATGAGCCAATCGGTCAGCTGGGCTGTGCTCGCCCCGTTGGTCATGGGCGTAATCCTGCTTGCCATCGCCGCTGGGGTGCACGCGCACGCAAAAAGTGCGGCCCAGCAGGCAGCGATGGCCGGCGCCGAGCGCGCGGCTGCCGTGTATGGCGATTGCCGTCAGGGCGTCGAGGTCGCCAAACGGTTGGCGGACCGAGCTGGGCTGAAGGACGTCGAAATTAGGTTCGACGAAAACCCCTCCAGCGTTCGGTTCGAGCTCATCGCCACCACGAATTCGCCGCTGCCAGGGCCACTTTCTAGGGTCGAAGCGCAGGCCTTCCGGCCGAAAGAATTTTGAGATGAACAGCAAAGATATCAGGGGCATGGCCAGCGTGGAGGCTGCAGTGATCTTGCCTGCGATATTCCTTGTGGTCTGTCTGATCATCATTGGGGCCAGGCTCTATTGGGCGAAGGCGCAGCTTGCCGACGCCGTCTCGGCCGGTGCCCGCGCGGCCTCTGGGCAGTGCGCTAGCTGCGTGGATCCCCGCGTGCGTCAGGTGGTGGAGTCAGACCTGGCGACGTCCGGTTCCTCGTGCCGGAACCTGAAGGTGTGGACGGATTCTGCGGACGGGTTTGTGCGGGCGAGCGCCTCGTGCCAGATCGACATGACCCAAATCGGTGGTCCTAGGTTGACGCTGACCCAGACCGCAAGGGAAAAGATAGACAGTTTTAGGAGCAGCACATGCGAATGCTGAAGGCCCTCGGGGCCGCACTGGTGATGATCGCGATTGTCTTCGTGGCCCCGGTAGTGCTCGTTAGGATAGGCCGCCTCGACGCGCTGGGCTCGCTGCAGCCGACTTTCGCCTCGGTGCCGGACTTGGCGGTCGGCGTGCTGACCATCGTCGCCTGGCTTGCGTGGGTAGCTGCCTGCCTCAGTTTGGTTTTCGAGTTCGTCTCGGCACTAACCGCCGGTCAGGTTCGGTTGAGCGTGCCCGGCCTTCGGGTGTTCTCTTCCTCCAGCGCGCTGCTGGTCACCGCCTTGCTGGGCCTGGGTGCGTCGGCGGTCAATTCTGTTCCTGAGGCTCCGGCAATAGTTCAGCAGGCCGACGTTTCTGCGACGAATCATGCGCAAGAAGAAGCGCAGCGAAACGACGAGCTGTTGAGCTACACCACTTCAGCCGGGGACGATCTTTGGACCTTGGCCGAGGAGCATCTGGGTGACGGCATGCGCTGGCGGGAAATCGCCGAGCTAAACGACACAGTTTTGGGCTCTCCGACTCAGGTTTTGGACGCGGGAACTCGTCTGCTGATCCCGCACGAAACTCACGCCGTATCGCTGGCTTCTGTGCAGGATGCCGAGGAGAGCTGGTCCAGCGAGGTGGAGGTAGAGAAGGGCGACAGCCTGTGGTCGATCGCGGGTGAGCAGCTCGGAGATCCCAGCAAGTGGCCCCAGATCTTGGCAGCAAACAGCGATCTGATCAAAGATCCAGCCTTGATCAAGCCTGGTTGGCGCCTGAGCATCCCAGACGCACAGCAAGTCGATGCCCTGGAGTCTGCGGAACAAAATTCCACGCCTGTTGAGGAGGCTACGCCGGAGCTTCCGGCTGAAGAGGTGCCCGACGACCTGGTCGCCCTAGCCGACGTCGTGCCGTGCCCGACACGGGTGGAAAAGTCGCTTTCTCTTGAGTCTCCGAGGCTCGATGTTGCCAACCAGTTAGACGTTGGCCCGAGCGTGGCCAGCGTCGTCTCAGCTGTCGGTTCCTCGGCCGGTGTGTCTTTGGCGTTGGCAGCGACGCTTTCTGCGGCAATCTATCGTCGTCGCAATCGCCAGCAGGTGCAGCGACCATTAGGCAGGGCAATCAGGCGCCCGGAACATGCGGCCGGGGAGCTAGAATCCGCGATTTCGACGCTCGGTGGCCTGTGCAACGAAACCGCGAGAATCCTTTCCAGCCACGCGCATGGCCTACATGTCGGGCACGAGCTGACCGACGATTCTAAGCCCATCAGCTACGACTTCTTTGACGCTGGAATCACCTCCATCTCGGGCGACGCTGAGCGGGCGAATGCGTTCGCCACCGGCATCGTGCTCTACGTCGCAGCAAGCGAAGAGCCAGACGCGGACATAGTTTCGGCGGGCTCTGGCTTCGATTGGCTATCGACCATGGACGAGCCCAGCTTGCAGACCGCCGATGCTGCGGTGGCGTATCGAATGTTGATGGCCGATCTGGCAGGCCGAAGCGAAGCCTCGTCGCCCGATTCTTTACGTCCAAGGCTTTACGTGTTCGAACAAATGCCGTCCAACCTGCCAGCCGCCGAGGATCTGCGACGCTGCGCTCTTGGCGTGCTGGTCTGTGAAGCAAGCAACGAGCACCCGATGTTCCAGGTCGCCGACGCCACCGCAAAGATGCCAGGTGGCAGGGTCTTCTCGCCGGAACTAGTCAGCGCCCCCGCTCGACGCGGGCTGGCGGAGATCTTCGAGAAGTCGTCGAGCACCGAATACGAGCAGGCCGAGTGGTGGGGCCGCGAAACAACCGAACTAGCTGGTCAGACAGAGCGCGATCAGGAGGCACAAGTGAATAATTCCAACCCGATTCTTCTGATGCTCGGCCCCGTCACTCTAGAGTCCGCTCGTGGAAAAATACCCCCGAGGGCGCTCAAACAGTGCCAGGAATACTGCGCCTGGCTGCTCGAGCACCCGGGAGCCAGCGCGGCTCAGATGACCAGGTCGCTGCTGGTCGCCGAGGGCACCCGCCGCTCCAATATGTCTAGGCTGCGCAGCTGGCTCGGCTCCGACGAGGAAGGCAACCCGTACCTGCCAGAGGCGTATTCGGGACGCATCCGTTTGCACCCGGGTGTTTCTTCCGACTGGGAACAGTTCAGGACGATGCTGGTGGGTGGTGTGGATCGCGCTTCCGAGACCGTCCTTAGGCGGGCGCTGGAGCTGGTTCGTGGAGCACCGCTTGCGGACGCGGCCCCAGGCCAGTGGAGTTGGGCGGAACCCCTGCGAGTGGCGATGGCCAGCATGATTCGCGACACGGGGCTTCGTCTCGGGCGGTTAGCTCTGGAACACGGCGACATCGAAACGGCCCGCTGGGCGGCTGCCAAGGGTCTGTTGGCCGTCCCCGAAGACGAGCTTTTGCTTGGGCTGCGGCTAAAGACCGAGCATCTGGCCGGCAACGACGTCGAGGCCGACAGGTTAGTCCTGCACATCACTCGGCACGCGCGTCTGTTGGGCGTTGATCTGCTGGACGAGACGGTTGAACTGCTGCAACAAACCGTCGAGGGGCAGGCTAGGGCTAGAGCGATCTAGAAGATTGGCTGCGAGTTGTGCCTCGGTCATACGTCTCGGGCGATTTAGCGGAGACAACGGTGAAGATCGCCGCAACGACCAGGAACCAACAGATCATCGCCCAGAATGCCGCAGTCGATACCCCGTCGGCGGGCAGCGTGAATCCGGCTATCAATGCGCCGACCACGATGCCCAGGTTGTTGAAGATGTCGTAGATAACCATGACCCGCCCGCGATAGCGGTCGGTGGTGTGAGCCTGGACGATGGTGTCTCCGCACGCCTTGATGCTCTGCGCTAGCAGCCCGATGAGCAAGCCGCTGAACAACAACGAGATTGGCGAGAGCCAAGCGGCGGGCAGCACGAGCGTCAGCGCGGAGGCAAGCAGCAGCCCGATCACCGTCTTGCGGATTCCGAAGCTTCTGCTGGCTGGGGTGACGAGCACGCCGCATAGTGCGAAACCGAAGCCCGCGAGCCCGAACCAGGCGGCCATGTCCACCATCGCGGCCGCCTCTTGGGTCGAATCGTGGAAATGATGGCGGTAAAGCAGCACGACCGTTACGATCAGCGCTCCCCAGCACATCCTGGCGAAGAAAACCGTGGCGATCGCCCAAAACGCGGGGCGGGTCTGCCAAAGATTTTTTCCCGCGTCGACAAGCCCGCTTAGCACGCTCCGCGCGCCCGGCCCGAGCTTTGCGTGGGTGGGGCCCAGCTCTCTTCGGCCGATTCCTAGCGCAAGCCAGACTGCTCCCGCGAAGCAGACGGCCGCCAGGCAGAAGAGGAAGCCGTCGGCCTGGTTGGCTCCCCAGGCGTTACCGACCGTGATGCGGGCGATCGCAGCCGCGCCGCCGCCGGCCACCGCAGCGATCGGGCCAAGCATGGGCATCAGGCTGACCGCCTCGACGTATTCGTCTTTTTCGATCGCGAACGGCAGTCCAGCGGATAGCCCGGCTAGCTGCAGCCGGTTGATGCTGAGCGCGAATAGCAGCAGCATCATCAGCAATATCTGGCCGACTCCCGCCGTTGCGCCGGAGGCCACCGCAACCGCCATCGCGACGCAGAGCACGATTCGCGAGGCGTCGCAGACGATCGTTATCCGCTGTCTGCTGAATCTATCTAGCAGCTCGGACAAGAATGGCCCGACGACGCTGAACGGCAGCATCGTGATGGCTAAAACAGCGGCGATTGCTGGCCCAGAGGCTTGGGACTGCGGGTTGAACAGCACGTAGCTGGCCATGCCCACCTGGATCATCGAATCGCCGCCCTGGCTGAAAAGACGAAGTATTACGATTCGACGAAACAGCGGCCTGCGCATCAGATGCTGCAGTCGGCGAAGGAAATCCATGAACTACTTTCTGCTTGCCAGCCGCGACTTGTCGAACGCGTCCTGGTCGAGGTCGACAAGCTCCACTTCGTCGCCACGAAGCCCCGCCTCCAGGCGGTTCCAGGTGGGTTCGTATCCGCCGACATAGTCCTTCAAGAAGCGGCTCAGCGGCTTGGCGGGTAAAGCCGCGGGCAGTGGCTGCTGTGAGAAAACGATCAGCAACATGTCCATCGCGTTTTTGCCCGGTTCGATCGGGGGCTGTAGGTAGTCGAGCATCAGTGCCTTGGCGCCTCGCCTGGCGTAGAAGAGGCTGCGGGCGGCAGGATCGCCGTGGGCGACGGACGTGGGCGGCGTCGCCGGGTTCTCGATTTCCCCGATCAGCCACTTGGCGCCCAGTTTGGTGCCTTCGTCGATCGCGGTCTGCAGAAGTTTGCCACCGAGGCCGTGGCCGCGGGCGTGTTCGGAGGTGGATAGCCAAGAGATCAGGGCGAGGTCTTTCTCGTCTTGCACCTCAAGCGAAACTTCGCCGGCCCATCTTCCTTCGTGACGGGCTCCGTAAAGCAGCGTGCTCCCAGATATAACGGCGTCCACGAAGACGTCCGCCGATGATTTTTCGTCCGGAGGAAAGCTCACATCGATGAGCTCTTGGTGGATCTGACGGGCCTCGTCCGGGTCGGTGACACGATCAATACGCATGCATACAGGTTAGTCACCTGTTTGGCGGTTAAGGAAACAAGAATCGGCGTCTTAAATTGCCGTTAAATGAAAAAGCACCAGGGGGCTGCTAGTCACCCCTAACAACCCCCTGGGCGTCTGATATTGACTATATAAAAAAGCTTGTTCTTGCGCCAATTGAGTACGACCGCGGCATTGATATTTTGCGTTTTCTAAAATTTCTTCCAGCAGTTGGGTATATTTCTGCGCCATTTTTAGGCTGCTGCCAGCAGTTGTGGC
Source organism: Propionimicrobium sp. BV2F7 (assembly GCF_000510445.1). Taxonomy (NCBI): domain Bacteria; kingdom Bacillati; phylum Actinomycetota; class Actinomycetes; order Propionibacteriales; family Propionibacteriaceae; genus Propionimicrobium; species Propionimicrobium sp. BV2F7. The sequence goes on from NZ_AZIS01000006.1 coordinate 28,468, forward strand.
GCGTGCAGCCGAAGTTTTCTGGCGGCCTGGCTGCAGCGGCTGCGAACCGCGTCGTGCGAGATGTTGTGGATTCTTGCGGCCTGGGAACAGCTGTATCCGCGGGCGTAGACCGTCTCCAAAACCCCCGCCGTCGACGCGCTGACTATGCCTAATGCTTTTCCGGTTGCGATTAGGTTGATTACTTCGGCTGTCGAATTTTTGTGAACATCCCTAATCGGCACTTTCTCGACCAGCAATTCCCTGCTCGATTTCGCCCCGGACCTGTTGAGCCTTTTCAGCGTGTCCAGGGCCAGATTGACGACGATGTTTTTGCGCATCCGAGTTTGTGGGAAACTCATCATGCGAAGCCAAAAGTCGGCAACAAAGTCGTCAAGGTAGTAGCGATTATGCGCCCGGGCAAGCATTTTTAGTCGGGGCAGTGTGGCGTAGAGAACCACAAAACCGCTCAACTCGTCGCCATCTTGGGCGGCCCGCAACAGCCGTGCGACCACGTCATCGTGTGCGCAAAGCTCAAGCGCTTGCCAGGCAGGGATGCGTTGCCCGAGGACCTGCGGGTCGAGTTCGTTATCGGCGATTGCGTGCCATTGCTGGTTAAGTTTGGTGGCGATGCTCATGCAAAAGAGACAACCCTGGCGGTGTTGCCACTAGGGTTGTCTCTTCGTGTGGTGATGTTGCCCGAAGGCTATAGGTGTTGTCCGGTTATTTATTAGCGGCCGATTCCGGCCTCTAGGGCGATCAGTACGAGCTGAACCCGGTCGCGAGCCTTCAGCTTGGAAAGTAGGCGTCCCACGTGGGTCTTGACCGTGCCCTCTGCCATGAACAGGGTGGAAGCGATCTCGGAGTTGGTGGCGCCCTTCGCGATCTCTGCCAGCACCTCGCGCTCGCGGTCGGTGAGCACGTCCAAGCGCTCGGAGTGATCTTCCGGCGAGCTGGGCAGGTTGGGCACGACGTGGTCGAGCAGCCTGCGGGTGGCGCTGGGGGCAACCACCGAATCGCCGGCGCTGACCGCACGGATGGCGTTGAGTAGGTCGATTGGGTGGGCGTCCTTGAGCATGAAGCCCGACGCGCCAGACTTGAGCGCGCTAAACACGTATTCATCGAGGTCGAAGGTGGTCAGCACCAGCACCTTGGCCGGAATCTTCTTCTCGACGATTCGCTTAGTGGTCTCGACCCCATCTAGGCCGGGCATCCGAATATCCATGAGCACGACGTCGACTTTCTGCTTGGCCAGCACGTCGAGGGCCTCGTTGCCGTCGGACGCCTCGGCCACAACTTCCATGTCGTCTTCGGCGTCGATCAGCATCCTGAAACCGCTGCGCACGAGGGCCTGGTCGTCGACAAGCATCACTGCGAGCTTGTTTGGTTCGTTTTCGGTCATATCGCTCCTTGAGTTACCTAATTCATTATGGCCTTAAACGGCCAGCAAAGTTCTAGCCTTTTCGGTTAACCGGAATTACCGCTTGCACTAGCCAACCCGCGCCGAGAGGCCCGGCATTGAGTTTGCCGCCCACGGCCTGCACCCTCTCGCGCATTCCGCGGATGCCGTATCCGGTACCGCTGACTTCGGCCGGGCGGGCTTTGTCCTCGCCGCCATCGTCGTAAATGGAGACCTCCACCTTGCTGGGTTCGTAGCGCAGCCCGACAGAAACTCTAGCGTCGGAGCCGGAGTGCTTCATGACGTTGGTCAGCGCCTCTTGAGTCACCCTATAGATGGTCAGCCCGACGGCCGCCGAGAGTGTCGGACGGGTGCCGCGCTCGGTTAGCGTCACCCTCGAACCGGCCCGCTTCACCAGGTCGCCGATGTCTGCCAGGCCGGGGCTGGGCGCGTATTCCGCGTCATTTCCGTTGCGCAGCACGCCCACGATTCGCCGCATCTCGACGAGTGCCTCGCGTCCGGTTTCGCCGATGGTTTCGAGGACGTCGACGGCCTTGTCCGGGTGCTTTTTGGCAAGCGCTTTGCCGCCTTCGGCCTGCACTACGATCACCGAAAGCGAGTGGGCGACGATGTCGTGCAGCTCGCGGGCGATCTCGTTTCGCACGCGCGTCTCGGTGGCGCGTTCGGCCTCCGCCTGCCTGGCCACCTCTGATTCGTAGCGCTTCCTGGCGCCCTCCGCGCGCTCAAGCTCCGCGACCGCGGTTTCTTGGTCTCGTCTGCCAAGCAGATAGGGGATGACGATCCACGCCAGGCACAGCAGAATCAACGCGACGGTGGACTCGATTTTTTCGCTTTTTTCAGAAATTCCTGCCGTCCAGCGAAGCGGGCCGATGACGGCTCCCAGCCCGCAGATCAGCGGCAGCCACCTTGCCGCGATGCCTTGCACCATCCGCGCCATCGAGTAGCTGGCGATCGGCACTGCCGCCAGCGCCCAAGTGGGGTGCGGCACCAGAATCAGTTGGGTGCCGCCGAATGCGCAGATGAGCGCCAGCATCAGCCACGGCTGGGAGCGTCTGAAGAACAACGAACTCGTCATGCCGATTGAAGTGACCACGGAAGCCAGGTAACTAGGCGATTCACCGCGATTGCCCCAGAGGTCTCCCCAGAAGCTGGTCGCGAACACCAGGACTATCGTCAAGACCGCGTCTAGGAGGGTCGGATACTTGGTCCGGGTTAGCGAGGAAGCCGAGTTATCTGTTGCCACACCATAAAATTAAACTCCATTGGCCGAAAAAAGAGCGAACAAGTTGCAGAATTATTAGTAGCGAGACTCAAGCAAGCAAGAAAGGTCAGTCGCGTGGGTAGTTGTGCGCTGGTGCCACCGCCCTTTGGGGAGCGCGGTCTCGATAAGGCCTACATTCTGAAGCTCGTCTCCAGGGTCAACGTCCGTCGGGCCGGCTGCGACATCGATCTCCTGCTGTTGCTGCGCGCCTATTTGACCGCAGAGCTGCCCGAAGAACTAATGCGCGTAGTTCGCGATTGTGTGCTTGGGTTCAGGTTCAATTTCTATGCCCAGGGCAACGACCAGTTGACCACTTGGACGGAGAACCGGCAGCTCACATTTAGCGTCGCACAGTTTATCTCCGCGCAGACTTTTGCCGGTGAGCGGTTTACTGATTCCAGGTTGGCCGAGGAACACCTCTTAGCGGCTGCCTCACGAATTCAGGTTTGGCTCTCCGACAGGTTCCGCTTTGGTTTCAGCGAGTGGCTTTCGCCCGCGCCCATGTCTAGGTGTGTGGGTGCGCTGACCATGCTGGTAGATCACTCAAACAACGAGAGCATCAGGAAACGTTCCGAAATGGTTCTCGATCTGCTCATTTTGGACGCGGCGCTGCATTCTTTCGAGGGGAATCTAGCCGTCGCTTGCGCCCGTGCAGAAGATGAATATCTACTTCGCCCGCAGAATTCTCCGATGGCCGCTGTCATGGCTTCTGCTTTCGGCACCTCGGACGTCGAAGTGGATCTGGGTAAGATCTCGAGCGTATTCATCACCCGAATGCGCTACCGAGTGCCCGAGGCGATTGCGTACATCGGAACCCACGAGGAAGAGCGTCGGACTGAGATTTCGCAGGGCCTGAACGTCGACGAAGTTCTTGGCGAGCTGAAACGCCACCCGGACTATCCGAGAACATCGAAGTTGGACATCGCCCGCTTCTGGTGGGGGATGCAGGCAATCGTGAATCGCAGGTCCATCAAACATTCGATGCTTCTTGCTCGCGGAATTAAGGTGCGCGGAAACCGCATTCTGCGCCCGATTAAGGCGTTCAGCTGGCTGCCCAAGTTCGCGGTGACGTCCGTGCAGCATCTGATGAACCCATTCATGGCGGGCAAGGCCATTCAGCGCGGAAACGTCACGACGTTCGCCACCCGCAACTATCAACTGAGCAGCGCTCAGCGTTATCGCCCCGGCGAGTTCGGCGGCGAACAACACCTTTGGCACGCCCGACTGCGCGGCGGGGTGAATGTGTTCGGCAACCATCCAGCGGCCAAATCGAAGGGCAGGAAGTTCATCAGCCGGTGGGCGGATAACGGCATCAATCCCGATCTCGCCCAGCAGGGCAATGTGCTTCTTGGCATCCAGGATCTGCGCGGCCGGCACGGGTTCATGGAGGGTAAGCGGAAATACTACACGCACTTCCACTTCCCATTCGTCCAATTTGATCAGGCGCGAATCGGCCCGCACTGGGTTGCCGGCCGAAAGGGCAACGCCTTCATCGGCATTTTGGGCACTAACAATTTCGAGCAAGTCGGCGGCGACGAGTTCGTCCAGCGAGGAATTCTCACTGGTTACGTGGTGGTGCTCGTCGACGAGGAGGAATTTGGTTCCCTAGCCGAGTTCATTCGGCATCTGCGCTCGTATCAGATCGAGTTGACTGACGGCACGCTGTGGCTTTCCACACCGTTTGCCGATTACTCGTTGACTTGGCGGGGTGCGTTCACTTTTAATGGCCGCGATTTCGATACTGATTACGATCGTTATAACTGCGGGTCAGTCGCCACCGCCCGGCTGCCAAGACGCATCGAGGTTGCCGCGGGCGCACACAAGCTAGTGCTCGACTGGGACCGCCTTGAACGTTTCGACACCTAGTCATGGCAGTGGGTCTGTCGCGGAGCTCCAAAGCGCGGCCTCGTAAGCGCGTCGTCGCCTGGAGGCGAAAATGACGGCACTGATGGCTAGGCCAACAACCGATAGGAAGGCTAGGAGACGTCGACTCATGAAGCCAAATGTAGCCTGATTGCCCAAAGATTGTTACCGACGCGGTGGCGGTTGGGAACATGTGCCGTCGAAAATTAATTGTGCATAACTTCCGGGACGGCCGTTTTGGGGTCTTAAGCTTGGCTTCATGAGCACTGTTTTTACGAAGATAATCGACGGCGAACTGCCCGGTAATTTCGCCTGGGCCGATGACGTCTGCGTGGTTTTCGCTTCCATCAACCCCATCACGGATGGCCACATGCTTGTTGTGCCGCGTAAAGAGGTCGCCAAGTTCACAGATTTGGACGACGCCACTCTCGCTCACCTGATGTGCGTCGCGGCTGCTGTCGGGCGCGCCCAGGAGAAGGCTTTCGACGCTCCCCGCGCCACTATGATGATCGCCGGTTTTGATGTCCCGCACGTCCACCTGCACGTCTTGCCGGCTTGGGGCGAGGGCGAGCTGTCGATGGCGAACGCTGCAGAAAGCGCCGATCCGAAGGATCTGGCTAGGGCAACCGAGCGCATCCGCATGGCGCTCGTCGAGCAGGGCCACGGCGATAAGGTTCCGGCGAAGCTCGGCAGCGCGAGCGGCGAGTAAAATTTTTCTCATGGCTAATAAAGACGCAAAGCTGCTGACCGCGCTGCTGGCTGGAATGGGTGTTCTTCACTTCGTGAAGCCGGAGCCTTTCGACCAGATCATTCCGCCGGGCCTGCCCGGCAAGCCTAGGGACTACACGCTTGGCTCCGGCGTGGCCGAGCTGGCGACTGCCGGCCTCATCGCCTCCAAGAAGACGCGGAAGCTGGGTGGGGTAGCGGCGATACTGCTGTTCCTTGCCGTCTTCCCGGCGAACATCTACATGGCGTACCTGTGGCGCAAGAAACCGCTCGCGCTGAAGGCCGTCGCATATGGACGTCTTCCGCTGCAGGCGCTGCTGCTCAAACAGGCAGCCAACGTGATTCGCGAGGCGTAATTTTCATCACGAATTTTGTGGCGCAAGCCCTCTCGGGTTCGAGCCGCTGGGCATAAATAAATGTGGCTCCAAGGAAAATCTTGGAGCCACATTTGTGGAGCATATGGGACTCGAACCCATGACTTCCAGCTTGCAAAGCTAGCACTCTACCAACTGAGTTAATGCCCCTTATGAATGCCGCCTGAGCGGCTATTTTTTCGTTCCGTGCGTCACGGAACTTTAAGAACTATAGCGTATTTTCCCCTGCAGATGGAAACTGGCGTTGCGCGCGTTAGGCTTATGCACATGAAAACGCAGCGGGAACGGGTCAGTTACGCGCTTGCCAGACGAAACACTCTGGAGTCGATGCGCGGGCCCGAATCCGTCATGCTTCCCGACCCTTGCGACGCCCAGCCACTGCTGGTGACGTCCGCCCTAAACCACGGCGACGAGGCCGAAGAGCCCTGCCCCGTGTGCGCCAGCGATCACCTGCTAATTTTGCGTTACGTTTTCGGCGATCAGCTGGGGCAATTTTCGGGTCGGATTAAATCGCTGGCAGAATTAGCGGAAATGGAAACTCAATTCGGCGAGTTCAAAGTTCGTGTGGTCGAGGTCTGCCCAGACTGCAAATGGAACTTCATGATCGAGTCGTTTTCGTTAGGCGACGGCATCAAGAGAAGGCCGCCGAGGCGCCAACAAACGGTGGAGGATATCTATGGCTAAGAAAAATAGCCCGAAAGCAGCCAAGCGCGGCAAGCCTGAAAAGCCGCGGCGCGCCAAGAAAAAAAGATTCCCTGTTTTCAAGACGATTCTCGTCGTCATCCTTGCGTTTGCGGTGCTGCTTGGGTTGGGTGGTGCGTTGTTCTACGCCACCGTCGAGTTGCCTAACCCGAACGAGGAATTCACCACCCAGACCACCACGCTCTACTACGACGACGGGAAGACCGAGCTTGGCAGGCTGGCTATCCAAAACAGGGAAGCGATCGCCTACGACCAGATGCCGGATAACCTGAAAGACGCCGTGGTGGCTGCGGAGGACCGCAGCTTCTGGTCCAACCAAGGCATCGACCCTGTTGGCATGGCCCGTGCTGCGTTCGGAATCATCCGAAACCGCGAGATCAGTGGTGGCGGTTCCACCATCACTCAGCAGTACATCAAGATTCTTTACCTAACCAGCGAGCAGAAGCTGAGCCGCAAGCTTAAAGAACTTGCTCTCGCAATGAAGATGAACCAGGCCGAGTCGAAGGAGACAGTGCTGGCCGGTTATCTGAACACCATCTACTTCGGCCGTGGCGCATACGGCGTCCAGGCTGCCGCGCAAGCGTTCTTCGGTGTTGACGCTAAAGACCTGACTCTTCCGCAGTCCGTCGTGTTGGCGTCCGTCATTAACGCGCCAAGTAATTATGATCCGCAGCGCGGCCAGGCTCAGGCCCAGAACCTGGCCGAGCGCTACCAGTACGTGCTCGACGGCATGCTGGAGATGGGCACGATTTCTCAGGAGGAACACGACGAGGCCAGCGCTGGCCTGCCGGAAATCCCGAACTACGTCGCCCCGAACACCTACTCCGGCCCCAACGGCTTCCTGGTGCACATGGCAACCGAGGAGCTGCGCGCTAAGGGCTTCACCGAGGAGCAGATCAACGGCGGCGGGCTGAAGATCACCACCACCTTTAACGAACAGCGTCAGAAGGACGCTGTGGCAGCGGTTGATGCCACCGTCGAGGAAGTAATGGCTAAGGCGAGGACTAAGCCTGACGAGAACGGCAACCAAGTTAAGCCAAACGTGGATGATCTCCACACAGGTGTGGTCTCTATTAACGTCAAGACTGGCGAGGTGATAGCGCTCTACGGCGGTAAGGATTTCGTCCAAAATTCCAGAAACTGGGCAACCACACCGCGTTATCCTGCCTCGACTTTCAAGGCGTATGGCGTGATCGCTGGTTTGCGTAATGGCTTCGGGCTTAACTCGGTGCTGCGTGGTAACACGTTCACTCCGGAGGGCGATACCGTCCCGGTGCACAACAACGGTGGAGCGAACTACGGCCCTGTCACGCTCAAGAAGGCCACTAACTTGTCGTTGAACACCCCGTTTATCGACATGCTGCACCAGATCCCGAATGGTTACGACGAATTGGTCCGGGCAGCTACTGACGCCGGCGTGCCAGAGCACCCCAGCTGGAAGGAGCAGGGCGGCCGGCTTGTTTTGGGCATGGGCGAGGTCTCTGTTCTAGACAACACTGCAGGTTTTTCTACGATCGCTAACCAGGGTATGAGGGCTACACCTCACACCGTCAAGAAGGTTGAGGATCATAGCGGCAGTGTTCTTTATGAGGCTGACGATAATTCGACTCGGACAATCGAAGATCCGGTTGCTAGGGACACCATCTCTGCTCTGATGCGAGAGCCATTAGCCGGCCAAGCAGTTGCTTATAAGACTGGTACCGAGGGTGTTGACGCCGGTCAGGATGGTGCGGTTGAGGCTACCAACCGATCTGGTTGGACTGTTGGTTTCAGCCCCAGCATCGCCACAGGAGTGATGATGGTTTGTGGCCCGGACGGGCAGGGGAACCTGAACGATTACATGCCGGCTGGCGCTAGCTTCTACGGAATGATTTATCCGCATCAGATTTGGCAGAGTTACATGGCTAAAGCTTTCGCTGACATGCCCAACGAGCAGTTCCCCGCGCCGGGCAACATCAGCCCGACGATCGGCCCAACCTATATTCCGAGCACGGAAGCGTCTGCGCCTCAGGAGGAAGAGGAAGCCGAGGAGACCGAGCGGCCGGTGGAGACTCAAGAGCCTGAGCCGCGTCAGACTCAGACTCTGCAGCCAGCTCCGGCGGCAACCGAAACCCGGGTGCAGGAAGTTCCTGAACCGGCAGAAGAGCCGTGACGGTAAGGGAGTCCCTGACCCAGCGCATAGGCGGCCCTCTTGGGCCGCGGGCCCGTCGTCGAGGGGTGTGGTTTTCGCCGGGTGTGTTCGCGTTCGGCGCGGCCTTTTTCACGATGCTGGTGGCAATTTTGCGTCAGCTGCCGTGCCGAAACACCCCTCAAGATTTCCCGAACGCTTTCGTGCGCCTTTGTTACACGGACATTCCGACGCTCTTCCTGACCCGAGACATGGGCAAGGGCGGCGGAATCTACTCCGATATTGCCCTGGAATACCCGCCGCTGATCGGCTACATGATCGCCGCAACAAGGTGGTTTTCCGGTCTTTTCTACAACGTGGGCCCATCAGCAACGCACGCTGACACGGTTTGGTCGGCGGAGACTTTCTTCGTCGCAAACGCCGTTTTGCTGGGTGTGCTGTTCTTCGCGTTGGTGTTCGTACATCTGCGTCTGGACTCGGGCCGTCCCTGGGATGCCCTATTCATCGCAGCTTCGCCGCTGGTGATGACGAGTGTCCTGATTAACTGGGATCTTCTGGTGGTTGCCCTGGTGGCGTTCGCCATCTATGCCTGGGCCAATAAGCGCCCGCTGCTGGCAGGCGTGTTGATCGGGCTGGGAGTGTCGGCGAAGCTGTATCCGATTCTGCTGCTCGGCGCGATCCTGATTCTATGTTTGCGCGCAGAAAAGTGGCGGGCGATGGTTCAGGCCGTCGCAGGTGCCGTCATCGGCTGGGTTTTTGCGAATCTGCCAGTCGCCCTCGCAGCCCCCGAGGGCTGGAAGTATTTCTGGACGTTCAACGCCAACCGAGGCGCCGACCTCGGCTCGATCTGGTATCTGCTGAAGCTCATCGGCCTGGACGTCCCGAAGGTTTCGACGGTGGCCTTCTGCTGCATGTTCATGCTCGGTGTCGGCGTGGTGGTGCTTTCGCTGCGCGCGCCCAGGCGTCCACGCCTTGCGCAGGTTACGTTGCTGCTGACGCTGATCTTCCTCATGTTCAACACGGTCTATTCGCCGCAATACGCGCTGTGGCTGCTGCCGCTGGTTGTTCTGGCCCGTCCTAAGTTGTTGGACGTCGGCGTCTGGACGGTCGCCGAGCTGGTCTACTGGTTCGCGATTTGGGGTTTCCTGGAGGGCATTCTTGGCGTCGGGCAGAGCGCGCAGTGGGTTTACTGGATGGCGATCATCGTGCGCATCCTTGCCCAGCTGTGGATCGGGCTCCGAGTTGTAGATGACATCCAGCGGCCCTGGGACGACCCCGTCCGGGTTGGATATGTGGACGATCCTCAAGGCGGCGTGCTGGATCATGCGCCAGATTTTTCGCTGTTCCTGAGGGCCAAGAATGCGCAGTAATCCGCGCCTGGTCGCTTTCGTATGGTTGGCCACCAGGGCGCTGATGTTCGGCGTCGTCGTGTTGGCCTGCCAGCGTAACTCGCTGAGCCTTGAGCAGGCGTTTAGTCACTGGGACGTTCAGCACTTCATGACGGTCGCGAAAGCCGGCTACGAAAACCCCGTTGATATGGCGTTCTTCCCTGGCTTACCGATCGTGATGAGGGCTCTTTCGCTGGTGAACGTGCCGATGTGGCTGACGGGGGTTGGGTTCGCGCTGGTCTGCAGCGCGCTCGCCGTCGTCGCCCTGGACCGCATGTACGGTTCGGCCGCGGCCTGCCTGTGGCTGCTGGCACCGATGAGCGTTTTCACGATCGTCGGCTACACCGAGGCCCCGTTCGTTGCCGCCGCCTTCTGGGCGTGGGAGCGTGCCAGGTCCGGGCGCTGGGCGCAGGCCGGAATCTTCGTCGCGCTGGCCTGCAGCCTGCGAATCTCCGGGCTATTCCTGATCGCTGGTCTTGGCATCCTGGCCCTGACCCAAACCGAATACTGGTTCAAAGATCGCATCAAAAACGCTGCCTGGCTGCTGCTTGGTGCCGGCGTCCTCGGCGGGTTTGCTGCTTACTTACACTCCAAGACCGGTTCGTGGAGCGCCTGGTACAACGCTCAAAACGCCGGCTGGCATCGCGAGCTGAGCTGGCCGTGGGAGGCGCTGCAACGCACGATCCCGATGACCAGCGCCGGCTACTGGCCTGGACGCCCCGAGGTGCCCGTTATGTTCACACTGGAGATCGTCGCGGTGGCCATCGGATACCTCGTCCTGCTCGTTTGCATGTTCCGTCGACGCTGGGGAGAGGCCACATTCGTCGCGGCCAACGTCGTTCCGCTATCGTCCAGCGGCTGGTTCATGTCCGTCACCAGGGCAGTTCTGCTGTTGTTCCCGCTCTACGGCTGGCTAGGCGGGTTTGGTGGCAGACGCAGCAGCTCTTTCGTGCGGGCTGTTCTTGGCCTGATCCTCATCGGCGATTTAGTGCTGATGGGGTGGTGGACGTACTGCTTCGCAAGCGGCGCCTGGGCTTGCTGAGCGTGGCGCCTGGGCTTGCTAGCGTCCGTTTGTCCAACCCATCACTCCGTGGTGTTGGACGCAGGCTGTCGCCACCTTTGTAGCCGCCTTCAGCGCGTCTTGGAAGCTTTCCCCCTCTGCTAGGTAATGCGCCAGGGCGCCGTGCAGCACGTCCCCGGCGCCATTGGTGTCAACTGCCCACACTTGCTCAACCGGCAGCCAGTTGGTCTCGTAGCTTGGCGTCAATTCCTCGTCCCAGCTGAGCTCGCGGATCTCCACCTTTCCTGGGCCGTCGCTTCGGGCTAGGGAGTGAATCTTGTATTCGCTCAACTCGTCTAACGCGTTCTGCGGAGTCGAGTCTGGCGTTTTGAAGTCCGCGGAAATCACCGCAACGTCGAGCTGGGGGAGCAGCTTTTCTAAGCCTGGCTTCCAGGATCCGCCGTCAAGTAGGTGGGCAGGCTCGGGAACTTGGCTGAGCGGCACGGAAACCGGCAGCAGGTGTCCGTCGTGCAGAACCACGTTTGCGCCGGAGAGCACCTCCGCATCCGGCACGCGAACATCGTCCAGCGAGGTGTTGTTGGTGGAGACGACGCAGCGATCACCGTTGTCGGTCACCATAACCGTGGAGATGGGCGGCTGGAAAGACGCCGGGGCAACGTCGACGATCTCGATGCCGGCCAGAAACTCTCGGACCAGTTTCGATAGCGCGCTGTTACCCAGGGCCGTGACGAGCACAACCTGCGAACCGAGCTCGCGGGCGGTACGTGCGGCGTTGGCGGCTGGGCCTCCCGCGTCGATAGTGGAACCTTTGGCGACGATCTTTTTGTTCGGCTCAGGGAACGCGTCGACTCGCTGGGTGTGGTCGATTGTGGTGAGCCCGACGCAGACGATCATACAAGCAAACCTTCGCGTTCGGGATGCTCAGCAAAGTATTTGACGGTGTATGGGCAGACAGCTTTCACCTTCAGCCCAGCTGCCGCGATTTCGTCGAGTGCGTATTCGGTCAGTCGTCCGGCTAGGCCCTGGCCCCGGTACTCGGATTCGGTTCCGGTGTGGTTAATGCTGACGATGTCCCCAGAACGGGTGAAATCGATCCTGGCGGCTTCGGTTTCGCCGTCGAGTGCCAGGAATGAGTTGTCCTTGCGTGTGAAGTTCATAAGTCCTCGAGTGTCATTATCGGGTAGACGTGGTATGCGGGTTCTTCGTAAGGGTGGGCTGCCAGCATTGCCTCCAAAGCTGCCCGTGCTTTGGAGCGTTTGCAGACGCATTCGATTCGCTGCTCGGCAACTTCTTCGGGCTCGCCTGGGGTGCCGATGGTCGGGTTTGCCTTAAGCGACGGCTCGAAGCGTCCGGTGCCGGACGCGCTGAATGTGCACGCCCGATATTCGCCTAGCTCTCCTGCGCCCGCGTCGGCGAGGGCTCTGCGAATTTTCGGGGCGGCGTCCGCTGGTGAAAAAACCACGATGACCACTAAATCGCTCACAGTTACTGCCTATCACAGCTGAGGTAAAAAGTTCTCCGAGAGGTCAGGGGAGAACCCATCTCTTGGCGACAGGTATTTTTCTTAGTACCCAAACAGTCGCAACGCAGAAAGCCCAAGTGACGACGCAAACAAGCAAATCTGAACGAAAACCGTTATACCCAACAATACGGCGGAGAGCGTCTGCTGGCATGATGTGGATTAGGTAGATGCCGAAGGTTAATCTCGATAGTTTTGTTATTGCGTTGCAGATTTTTGGGCTTAGACGGGAGAAATTGGTCTGCTTGGTTAGCACAAACAAAGCTGCTGTGATGAACGGCACGCCAATGCCGAAGTAGCTGGTCAAGATTGATTGATGCTCCCAGCCTTTAAGCGACGTTATCGCTCCTAGGGCACCGAAGGATAGGAAGCCCAGGATGCCCAGGATGTAAACAGCTGCTCTTTGCTGTCTTGTTAGGTTGATTTTTAGGAGCACATATCCCATTACGGGGTAGAGGATGTATTCGCTTCCCGGGATTATGTCGAACTGAGATAAAAAACCTGGGATAAACGATCTGGCTATAGGTATTAGCACACTGCCAGCGAAACAGATTCCAACCAGATAGTAGTAGAACTTGGTGGGATCTTCGGTTTGATCTTCGATTGCCGTTATCGCTGCAGAAAAAAGTGGCATAAGTACGTAAATGCCTGCCAAAACCATTAGGAACCATAGGGGAGCATTTGCTTGTTGCAGATTGCAAAGAAGGGATATTGGGTTTTCAAAGATCTTTTTATTATCGAGACAAAAGAATTGGTATAAGGCTCCGACTATTCCCCAGATGAAATAAGGGATGATTATCTTAGAGAATCTCTTTTTGAAGAAATCCCTGATGCTCATTTTTCTTGTGAAGCCAATTAGATTTGCGCCACTTATAGCGAAGAATAGGGGGACTGCTGCAACTCCGATTCCGCTGATCAGGTATTCGATCCAGTAGCCGTTTACTGGCTGATTACTGAAATATGCCGTCCTGGAATGTAGAAACACGACGAGAAAAATGCCGACAACATTTAATACATCCATCCAGGCTCGTCTGTGTGTATTTTTTATCACGGCATAGATCTTATCTGGTGCGCAATGCTTGTTTGCGCCACAATGCAGTTTACTGGTCGTTTTGTATGCGTATCTTTTCGTCGAGACAATGAGTGCAAAACTGCCTTAGTGCCAATGCAAAAACTAAAAGCGGTAATCCTGCCAGTCTAAAGGTGCTGTTCGACGGCCATCTCGTCACCGATCCCGCGCTGTGGAAAGGCACGCCGCGAATCGTCATCGGCGAGTAAACAAGCAACAATAAAATGATCGGCTGCACCAGATTTCTCTGGGGCAGCCGATCAGTTATTTAACGGCTATTTTTCGCTCTGCTTGATTTCCCACTCGGAGATCAGCCGGTTGTAAGCCTGGGCATCCTCGATCGTATTGATGGTGACGTTATATGCCCGATCGATTCGCTTGTACTGGGTCAGGCTAGTGGCAGGCAGAACGCGCTTGGCCACCGCCCTAGCAGCCTTAACCGGGAACAACTTGGAGAACTTTTCCAGCACGGCCTTAGCGTCGTTAACCGGATCGTCCATGCCACGCAGCCCCAAGACAGCCAAGCTGCGAACCTTGTTCAGCGGATTCTTGGGTTGCTCAAGGCTCTGCAGAATTAGCCGAGTCTCGGCGTCCACCTCTAAATCATCGATCGGTCCGAAGTGCCTCTCGATCAGGTCTTGCATGTCCGCGATGGCTTTAGCCGAGTCTTTCGCGTGGAATGCATCGTAGCTGATGAGCTGCAAGAACCACTTAAGCAGTCCAGCTTTGTGCTCCTCGAAAATTTCGCTTTCGTGCCAGTGGGCGAAAACCTTGTCGGCCATAGCCAGGTGATTTTTGATGACATTAGCCTGCTTCTGCATCTGCATGTGCATCGCCGAACCCGGCCTGCTGTAACGGTAGCTATAGAGATCATCCTTGATGCTTACGGTGCGTTGCGATTTGGGGTATGCATCGAGATAGAAGAGTTGGTCCTCGCCGATGGCTAACTCCTCATCGAAACGCAAAGAATTGCGCTCGATGAAGTCTCGAGAGAACGCGGAAAGCCAGATGTAAGGACGAGCCAGACATTTTTTGAAAAGCTTCTCATCGAAACCCTCGACTACTCCGTCTTTCGGCTTGAGTGCATTCGCCAGCCACTGATGCGGTTTTTCGAACGAAATCGCCTCTCCACCGAACGTCAAAATATCCGGCTGTTTCTCACCGAATTCCCTCGCAACAGTTGCGCAGGCGCCCGGCTTGAGGAAATCGTCACTATCGACGAACATAACGATCTTGCCCGACGCCAGCTCCAGGCCATGGTTCCGGGCAGCAGACACGCCCTGGTTTTTCTGCTCAGCGACGACGATTCGTGGATCCAGATCGGCCGAAATTTTCAGCAGCTGCGGAGAGCTATCCGTCGAACCATCTTCGACGCAGATGATTTCGATGTCCTTGAATACCTGGCTCCTGAGTGAATCCAGGCACCGAGGTAAATACTTTTCAACGTTATAAACCGGGACAATAATCGAGATCAGCGCCACGATTTAGCCAGTCCTTTCGCCTTCTTGTATGCCTTATTGGCTGCCGTTTTTGCCAGGCCGACGAAACCGCGGTCCTGAATCAGCCTGCCAACCTTGTGGCTGAGCGCCTCTGGCTTAACGCGCCAGTCGTGGTAGTCCCGCGGATTAAGCAGGATCGTCCTCAGATCCTGCAGCTTCCACGGTTCGAACAGCCTGATGTCGACGTGCCCAGCTTTGAACTCGTCGAGGAACATGTCCCTGCCCTTTTCTAGCACCAGCACCTTGTTTTCCTCGGCCACCCGCTCGTAGTTCCAGATCAGCGCGTCATAAAGCATCTTGACCTTGACGGGGGAGAAGATCTCGCTCTTCTCCCCATCCTCGGAAAGCCAGCGGGTGATCTCGGAGTACTCGTTGAACAGGGCGTCCACCTTGGCAGGAGAATTCACCGACGAATTCTCGTTGTCCTGCCTGTAGTGCACAAGCGGCTTGTGGACGAAGTACACCTTGTCTGCCGACGCCCAAACCTTGAAGGTGAAGCTGGTGTCCTGGAAAGAGGCGCCGGGGGTCTCGAGGAAACGAATCTGGTTTTTATCCAAGAAAGATTTGCGATACATCGCCGACCAAATGGACGGCTTCGCGTGGAAGATGCCGTGATCGACGCTAGTGTCAATCAACCTACCCGCCTTATTGGCGGGGATGGCCTCGAAAAATTCGTTGCGCTCAGTCGGCGTCGACCAATACAACCAGAAGTTCGCCTTAACAACATCGGCACCGGACTCCGTGATCGCCTTGTGCAGAGTGCTGAGGGCGTACGGTTCCATGAAATCGTCGGACTCTAGGATCGCGATGAACTCGCCCTTGGCCTTCTCCAAGCCCCGGTTCATCGAGGCGCCGTAGCCTGAGTTTTCCTTGTCGATAACGGTGAAGCGGGAGTCCTTATCCAAAAATTCCTGGATGATGTCTCGGGAGCCGTCCTTAGAGCCGTCGTTGATGCAGATGAATTCGACGTCCGACATGTCCTGCGCAGCAAGCGAGCCCAGGCATTCGTGCAGATAGTCCTGCACGTTATAGATAGGAACCAAAACGGATATAGCGGGATTCATCAGCAATCTTCCTTCGTGTGACGACAGTTGTCGTCTTGGAACAAAACGAGCAATGCTATTTCGATCGGTATCTAACCAGCATACTAAATCCGTCTGTAAAGAAGTCTCTAAGAGCGCGGACTCACTCGTCCCTGATCCTGCCGACGGCCTTGTGAATATCACCGTCGAACACTACGTTTCCGTGCTCAAGGACGACCCCTCGGTCACACAGATCGGCCACCATGTTCAGGTCGTGGCTAACAATAACCAGGGCTTTTTCGCTGCTCTGGAGCTCGCGGATGCGGTTCAAGCATTTGCGCTGGAACGGCTCGTCGCCGACGGAAAGAATCTCGTCCACCAAAAAAACGTCCGGGTCGGTGTGCACGGCGACGGAGAATGCAAGACGCAGGAACATGCCGGAGGAATAGAATTTAACTTCGGTGTCAATGAACTGTTCGATCTCGCTGAATGCGACGATCTCGTCGAATTTCTCTTTGATCTGCTTCTCGGTCATGCCCAAGATAGCGCCGTTAAGGAAGACGTTTTCGCGTCCAGTTAGGTCGGGGTGGAAACCAGCGCCGACCTCGATTAATCCGGCCAGTCTTCCACGAACGCCGATTTGCCCCTCGTCAGGGCGCATAACACCGGAAATCAGCTTCAATAGGGTGGATTTGCCCGACCCATTAAGCCCTAGGAGCGCTGTGGTTTCGCCCTGATTGAACGAAAGATTGATGTTGTTTAGCGCTTTGAAACGGTTGACTTCGGCGTCTGGCTTATGTTTGAACTTCGCAACCACGAACTCTTTTAGCGAGTGTGTGTGACGAATGTTGAAAGTCTTAGTTAGATTCTCGATGCGCACGCATTCGTACGACTTAGCCAATGTGCTCTCGCTCATCACAGCTCCTGCGCGAATCGCCCGTCGAGCTTCTGGAACACAAGCTCGCCAATTAACAAGGTCAATGCGGAAATGCCCGCTGCAGTGAGGGAGAACTTAATCATCCCCGGGGGCATCGCATACGTCAC
Organism: Propionimicrobium sp. BV2F7; assembly: GCF_000510445.1. Taxonomy (NCBI): domain Bacteria; kingdom Bacillati; phylum Actinomycetota; class Actinomycetes; order Propionibacteriales; family Propionibacteriaceae; genus Propionimicrobium; species Propionimicrobium sp. BV2F7. The sequence goes on from NZ_AZIS01000006.1 coordinate 45,480, forward strand.
GTCGGACGTTGGCGCCCAGAAGCAGTAGTGAAAGAGCTCTACGACGGGTGTGATGGGGTTTAGCTGGTAGATGGTCCACATCGTGCCCGAACCGATTGCCCGCACCACGAAATCCCAGTGGTAAAGAATCGGGGAAGTCCAGCTGATAACCATGTTGATCAGGTCGACCAGGTTCTCCGCGTCACGAAGAATCACGTTGACGGCGCCAAATAGCAGACCGAGCCCGAGGACGAACACCGCGATGATGACGAAACCCGCCAGCCCAGCGAGAATATTTAGAGGTCCCGGACGCCAGCCCATAATCAGCGCGCCCAACATCAAGACGACGACCTGCGGGAAGAAGTGAATGGCGGCCACCCACAACGAAGAAATGCAGAACAGCTCTCTTGGCAGATAGATCTTCTTCACCAGCGGAGAGTTGTCGACGATCGCCTTCGTGGCGTTCCTGAACGCCTCGCTGAAGAAGTTAACCACCACGATTCCAGAGAACAGGTAAACCGCGAAGTTCTCGACGGCCTGGTTCATCCTCATGAAGACGCCAACCGCGAAGTAGAAAACCAGGAACTGCACGCCGGGCTTGACGTAAGACCAAAGCATGCCCAGCACCGAGCCCCGGTAGCGAACGCGTAGCTCCTTGCGAACCAGCAATTTAAGCAGGAAGGGGTTCTTGAGCGCGTTAATCAGACCCCCGCCGGAGCCAGGGCGACTGAAGCCTTCCTGGGAAAGAGTTGTAGCCGTCAAATCTTAAAAGTCCTTACTACTTGGTCAGACTACGAAAATACTCGGCAACGTGATTATCGAAAAGTGAAAGCGCCGACGCGATTGCCATGTGCATGTCTAGGTATTTGTATGTGCCCAGACGTCCACCGAACCAGACGTTCGGCTCGTCCTTAGCCAGCTCGCGGTACTTGGTCAGGTGCTCGCGGTCCTCCGCAGTGTTGATGGGGTAGTACGGCTCGTCGTCGTGGTTAGCGAAGCGGCTGTACTCGCGGTAAATAACCGTCTTTTCTTTGGTGTAATCACGCTCGGGGTGGAAGTGGCGGAACTCGTGTATTCGGGTGAACGGCACGTCGAGGTCGGCGTAGTTCATGACCGGGCAGCCCTGGAAGTCTTCCATTTCCAGAACTTCCTTCTCCAGATCGATGGTGCGCCAACTCAGGTCGCCCTCGGAGTAGTCGAAGTAGCGGTCGATCGGGCCGGTGTAGACGACGGGGATCTTGCCGACGACGTTGTCCTTGCTGAATTCCTGGCTGGAATCGAAGAAGTCTGTGTTCAAAAGGACGGTGATGTTCGGGTTGTCCACCATGCGCTCGAGCCATGCGCCGTAGCCATCGGTGGGCAGGCCTTCGTAGGTGTCAGAGAAGTAGCGGTTGTTGTAGGTGTATCGAACCGGCAGGCGGCTGACGATCGACGCCGGCAGATCTTCCGGCTTGGTCTGCCACTGCTTGGCTGTGTAGTTCATGAAGAACGCTTCATACAGCGGGCGGCCAACCAAAGAGATGCCCTTCTCGACGAAGTTCTCCGGCTCCTTATCGCCCAGCTCCTGCGACTGCTCCTTGATCAGCGCCTTTGCCTCGTCTGGGCGGTATGCCGCGTTGAAGAACTGGTTGATGGTGCCCAGGTTGACTGGCATCGGGTAAACGACGCCGTTGTGGGTGGTGTAGACGTGGTGACGGTAGTTCGTGAAGGTGGTGAAGCGGTTGCAGTATTCCCAGACCCGCTCGTTGGAGGTGTGGAATAGGTGGGCGCCGTACTTGTGAACCTCGATGCCGGTTTCTTCTTCCGCCTCGGAGTAAGCGTTGCCGCCGATGTGTGGCCTGCGCTCGACGATGACGACTTTCAAGCCCAGCTCGTTGGCTGCTCGTTCGGCCATCGTAAGGCCGAAAAGACCGGAGCCTACAACTACTAGATCCGCGTTCACTGGCATCTCCTAAGGGGTCGGTTTTACGGCGGGTTAGCCATAAAAGAGTGTTGCAGTAGAGGACAATATAACCATGCTAGCGCGTTGAGGTCGTGTACCATCAGCATGGCGTGTTTAAAGGTGAGGCTTGGAGATTACTTGATGACCTGGATTGAATTTGTCCCCGTTATCCTCGTTGCTGCTGGACTTACGTACGGGCCAGGAATAATAATTTTACTGGGAGCTAGGCAAACTATGTTTAAAGTTCTAGCGATCGCGCCTGCTTTAACTGTACTAGTCAACGCAACGACGGCTATATTTTTTTCGGCTATCGGGATTAGCTGGAACTGGATAGTTCCTTTAATCGCATCTGTGATAATTGGTTCTTTTATCTTTTTCGCAAAAAAAAGCTCGGTATTTAGAGAAAATCAGTGCCAAAATCAAGATAGAATGGGGTGCTTGGTCGCCATACTCGTAGGGATGGTGGGCGCGTCTTTTCTTGCTTTTAGATTCTTTAGAATCATCGGTTCTCCATCGAACATTTCACAGACTTTTGATAACGTCTTTCACTTGAATGCAACACGGTTTGTTCTAGATTCCCAAAATGGCTCGCCACTTCATGTTCTAAAAGTTACGGGTGAGAATGGCAATGGTTTTTATCCGAATGGTTTCCATGAACTAGCCGCTTCAGTTCTGTATTTCTTCCCGAACAATATAGCCGAGGCGGTTAACTCATTAGTCTTCGTGATTTTTGTTTGCACTTGGATGATTTCATGCATGTACCTAGCTAAGATTATTTTCGGATCAAGCCCAACGTCTATGGCCTTTACGGCCTTGTTCGCTGCAGGACTGACAGGGCTGCCGATGCTTCCTATGTATTGGGGGGTTCTGTATCCTCTGTTATTGGCCTACTCTAGCTTGCCAGTGCTTTTAGCTCTTTTCCTTGAACTGTTAAAAGAGGATGCTCTGTGGCCTTCTCCTGGCTGGAGCCAGATAAGTCTCTTTATTCTAGCTGGAATAGGGTCGTGTTTCGCGCATCCTTCAGTCGCTCACGCTTTTGTTCTACTAGCTATCCCCGTTTTTGTTATGTGGAACGCAACTCTGAAAAAACGTTTCGGCCACTTATCGCACAGTAAAAACGGTATAGCCAACCTGGTGCTACTTGACGTAACTATCGCCATTGCTGTGGTAGCTCTGTGGATAGTCGGAACAAAAATGACCGGTGGAGCGCAGTGGGGGTCAAGCAGAAGGGCCGGCGAAGCGTTAGGTTCCGCTCTGCTAAACGGTGGGCCTATGCTTAGACCATTAATTGCTGTAAGCGTTCTTATGAACATAGGCATGTTCGCGGTATTTCGTTCTAAAAAAAATTGTTTTCTTTTGTTTTCATGGCTGACCGTTGCTTTTTTCTGGATTGCTGCCGTTTGTGCTCCGATTGAGACTGTCCGCGAATTTATGGTTGGGCCATGGTACGCAGATAGCCTCAGAATTTTGTCGATCCTTTCTATATTGGTCGTGCCGCTATGCGTTGAGGGATCCTTGTCAGTAGTTAGATGGCTGAACAATCACTCGCGCCTAGCTCGTTTTCAGACGAACCATTTGTTGATGGTTTCAATAGCTACAGCTTGTTTAATAACTCAGATCGAGCCTGGTTTGGTTACTTCTGATTCTTTTGCAGCAGAAACCTATCGATATTACTCAGACAAAGAGCCTTCCTGGAGACAGGCGAACTACATCAGAGACAAAAGCATGCTGCTAACAAAGGAGGAGAGGGAGATTATTGAATTTGCCGGAAATAACCTCCCATCTGATGCATTAGTTGCGACTGCAACGAATAATGGTTCTTCTCTCCTATACGCATTCACGGGAATAAAAACCATAAATACGCATATTTTTTATCAACCTACAAAAGATGTTGAGGAAGTCGAAGAGCATCTCGATGAGATTGGCTGGAATAAAGATGCCTGTGCGGCCACAAAACGGCTAGGCGTTGATTATGTGCTTGACTTTGGGAATCACTTGGTTACGTTGCAGAAGAGAGAATATCGTGGTTTGAACAATTTAAAAAATAATTCTTCCTTCAGAAAAGTGGCGTCAGAAGGTAACGCGGCTATCTATGAAGTTGTCGGCTGTAATGCTTAGCGATATTAAAAGAAGGTGAGTTTTACATGGATTGGTTAGGCCTTCTGCCGGTTATTTTGGTCGGCTTGGCGATGTTGTATTTGCCTGGTTTCGCCATACTAGTTTTGGCTAGACAACCTCTTTTAAGATCGTTGGCTATAGCACCTCTGGTGACAGCTTTTTTGCATGTTTCGACTGGTCTTGTATTCGGATTTTTTAACATTCCGTGGACGTGGCGAGTCCCCTCTGGTCTGAGTCTCATTATTTCAGTTTTGGTTGCTGTTATATATAGGAAGATTCCTTGTAAGATAAATTTTCGACCTCCTAGGACAAACTTAATTATTGTTTTGGTATTCTTGGCGGGAGTATCTCTGCTCGCCATGAGGTATGTTCGAATTGTTCGGCATCCTAGTAATATCGCTCAAACGTACGATAACGTCTTTCATCTCAATGCAGTTCGTTTTATCGTCGATACTAAAAATGGCTCTCCGTTACATGTCTTTTATGTGACAGGGGCAAACGGAAAGCAGTTCTATCCGAACGGTTTTCACGATATCGTTTCCGGAGTGCTCGAGATTTTTCCGAGTTCGTTAGGCGAAAGTTTCAACGCTGTAGTGCTGATCCTCTTTGCGGTCACATGGTTGATTTCGTGTTTTTATCTGGTGGAAACCGTTTTTGGAATGAAACCAGTGAACGTGATTGCTGCTACGGTACTTGTCCCAGCTTTCAACTCAATGCCGGTTACTCTTCTTGATTGGGTCCTTTATCCGCTTTTTGCTGCCTATGTGTTTTTGCCGGTATTGCTGGCGTTGGGTTTGCAGCTTTTTGATGTTGGAGTAAATAAAAAGCAACCTTTTTCTGAGACATTCGTGCTCTTATGCTTTGCCGGTGCTGGTGCTTGCTTAATTCACCCCACCGGCGCATTTGCTTTCTTTTTGATGATGATTCCCGTGACCATCATTTGGGTTGCCAGAAAATGTCGCTATAAGGCATCAGGTGAAATCTCGAAGAAAGAATTCCGTTTTTCTGTTGGCGTATTTTTCCTTATCTGGGTGATGATACTTGCTTGCTGGGCCTTGATTAGACCGATGCGAGAATCGGCCATTTGGGAGCCTAGCCAGACTTTTGACATGGCTTTCGGTTCTGCCTTGCTCAATGAGGGAATAAGGCATGGCGCGCTATACGTTGTTAGTTTCTTTTCTATTAGTGGCCTTATCATCTGCATTTGGAGAAGAAAACGTATTTGGTTGTTGATGATTTGGGGAATTGTAGTTCTTGCTTGGGGTATCGTCTCATCAAGTGCCATATCTTGGTTGCGTTGGGCCGTGACGGGTCCCTGGTACATGGACCCTTATAGGATTTTGCCTCTAATCTCTGTGCCAGCTCTGTTATTAGCGGTGATTGGTTTTAAGCTCGTCTTAAAGAGTCTGGTGCAACGTGCGGAATTAAAGCGAACCGACGTCAGAGTCATCGCGATTCTTTTTGTTTTATTCAGCCTTATCCTCTCGCAGGTTGAACCAGGCATTAGGCATTCTGATGAGAAGACAGCTGAAAATTACCAGATGGGTAGCACAGGTGACGATGGCTCGCCTATGCTCTTGGACAAGAATGAAATGAAGATCTTCGATATTGCTGAATACCGGCTACCCGATGATGCCGTTTTAGGCACAGTTCCAAATAACGGATCATCAATGATCTACGCGTACAAAGGTATAAAAACTATCAATACCCATTTGCTATACGAACCTACCGATGATGTTCGTATTTTGGAAGAGCACCTGGATGAGATAGGGCATAATCCGAAAGTTTGTGAAGCAGCTAAGCGCCTCGGGGTTGAATATGTCCTAGATTTCGGTGATCGCTACGTCGGTGAAAATGATAAGTCTTATGCTGGGTTTAATAATTTCAAAAATAATTCCAGTTTTGATCTGCTTGCTGTAAGTGGTAAAGCGGCTATTTATAAAATTGTCGGGTGCGACACAAGTCAGCAATGACGTGTCAGTTGATTGCGGCGCAAGTATGGGAGGAAATTAAGCGTATGAGCGTAATGGTAGTAGGCGGTGCCGGATACATCGGTGCTCACGTCACCAAGTTGCTGCGCGAGCAGGGTTCCGAGGTCGTCGTCGTGGACGACCTGTCGAATGCGACGGAAGATCGCGTGCAGGGAGCACCACTTGAGAAAATCGACATTGCTCCCGACGACGCCGTCGAGAAAATCCGCAAAGTAATCCGCGATTACAAGGTTGACGCGGTCATCCATTTCGCAGCCCAGAAACAGGTTGGAGAATCGGTGGAGAAGCCACTGTTCTACTACCGTCAGAATGTTGGTGGGCTGATCAACGTTTTGGCTGCAATGGAGGCCGAGGGTGTCAAGAAGATGATCTTCTCCTCGTCCGCATCCGTCTACGGCGCGCCCGAAGACGCAATAGTTAAGGAGGACGCGCAGCTTTCCCCGGTTAACCCGTACGGCCGCACGAAGGTCATCGGCGAGTGGATGATGGAAGACTGCGAAAAGGCCTGGGGCCTGAAGTGGGTTGCACTGCGCTACTTCAACGTTGCTGGTGCCGGCTGGCCGGAACTCGGCGACTCCGTCATCATGAACCTGATCCCGATGGTTCTGGACAGGCTCGCAAAGAGCGAGGCGCCGCGTGTATTCGGTGACGACTACGACACCCCTGACGGCACCTGCATCCGCGATTATGTGCACGTTAAAGAGCTGGCTCAGGCGCACATCGAAGCCATGCATGCTCTCGACGGCGACCTGCCTAACCATGCTTACAACGTCGGTACCGGTCAGGGCACATCGGTCAAAGAGATTGTTGAGGCGGTTGGTGAAGTTTCTGGCCTGGACACCACGCCCATCATCGAAGGCCGTCGTGCAGGTGACCCGCCGAAGCTGATCGCCGAGGTTGAGCGCATCAAGGAGGACATGGACTTCACGGCTTCCGCAGGTGTTCGCGAGATCGTCCAATCCGCATGGGATGCCTGGCAGGCGGGGCCTCGCAAGATCGAAAAATAAGATAAAAGTTTGGGGCCAGTTGGAAATCTCAGCTGGCCCCAAACTTTGCCTTTACTATTTGACCAAATGCCTTGTCAGGTTCTTGACGCCCTTTTTGTTGTTTTTCAAGGCGGCCTTCGGAAGCAGGGTCAATGCGTGAAGTCGGCTCGATAGGTGAATTTTCGCAATTCTTGACGCCTTCTTCCACCCTAACTCTGTCATCTCGTGACTCATGGTCTCGAAAAATGCGCGTTCCTCAGTGAACCGAGTTCCTTCTAGCGCTCTCCAAGACGAGTCTGATCCAGAGTGCCGGCGGTACAAGAAAGCGACGCAATCGTCCAAAAGTAGCGACCCGCCACGCATAAGGATGTCTAAAACCAAAGCCAGATCTTGAACGACATCGTATTCGGGACGGAAACTGATTTCTTTCATTTTTCCGGTACGCCAGGCGAGCGAAGGGAAGTAGAGCCAGTCGCCTCTCAGAAGAGAGGCAGCTGCCGACTCACCTTGAATTATTCGCTGTCCCTTCCCTTTTGGTCGATATGCGGATTTAACCTTCTCGACTAGCGTGTTGCTGTAGGCGCCATTCTCGTCGATTGATATCACGCCCGGCTGGAAGATGTCTACGTCGGGGTTGTTCTCAGCTGCGTTAACCAGCCAGTCGAGGTAGTTCGGGAGCATGATGTCGTCGGCTCCCATAACGACTGCTAGATCATTCTCTATCTTCGTGAGACATTTGCGATAGTTTCCATTGGCACCGAGGTTTTTCTCGTTGCGTTCGTAACTTACGCGTTCATCGTTTAATGACTCGAACCATCCTGGAATCGAATCATCCGGGTATCCATCGTCGACCACTACTAGACGGAAATCTGGGTTTTGTTGATTTAGCACGCTTCTTACAGCCTGCTTCATCAACTCAACATCCCCATAGTATGGAAAGAGGACATCGACGGTCATGAAACTCTCCTTTGTAGACGGTAGTCATAAATTTTAGCTGACCACCCCATTAATAGTGACAATAAGCCTCACTATGGCTATGGTTTCGTCGTTTTGTTTTAGGCCTGTAATTAGGCTGCTTAAGTATCAACCCAATTAGGCAAGGAAGGTAATGGAGCTTTAGCCAAGGGAACGTCTACTTGCAATAAGGATGAAGAGAATAGGTATCTTAGGCATTACCCTTGCCTTGATTCTGTCTGGCTGTAGTAGCCGGTCAATTCATGAGAATAGCTCTTCGGAAGTGGTCGCAAAAGCAGCGAAAATCGCTATCTCCACGGAGAATGGGCTGGGCAACATCAAGCCCCAAGATACCATTTCTGTCTCCGTCACCGGTGGCGAACTAGATTCTGTCGACGTGATCGATCAGAACGGCGAACCTGCCGCTGGCAAGGTCGCCGATGGCAAGTGGAAGGCGGACACCGGCTTGCCGCTGCAGCAGACCGTGACAATCATCACTAAAGCAACCGGCACTGACGGTAACCAGGTCTCCGAGCAGGTCCAGGCGCAGACGCCAGACCCGCAGTGGGTTGTCGCGGTTGATTTCCTCTTTGCAGGGGGCGTGCCGGCAGCAGGATGCTTGTGTGGGCTCGCTTCGATATGCCGGTCTACGGCCAGGCCGAGCGTAAAGCCATCATGGCCGTGGCCACCGTCAAAACCACGCCCGAGCGAGAGGGTTCTTGAGGCTGGATGGACGAGCACACCATGTATTGGCGTCCGAAATCTTATTGGGAACCCAACACCACGGCTCACGTCGAGGTGAACGCTGCGGGTCTGTTGGTGGGAGAAATGTGGGTGTTGAACAATGCTCAGGTGGACTACACCTTCGCCCTAATCGAGTCATGAAGGTGAACATCGAGAATCACAAGCTTTTCGCGTACGAGAACGGCAAGCAAGTGCGCGAGATCTACGTGACTTCGGGACGCAAGAGCTTCGAGGCTATGACCGGCACCAAACTCATCATGGAATAGAAGAACCCGGTGGCCATGGACTCTTCCGTCTTCGGAATCCCGCACGATTCTCCTGGCGGCTACAAGCTGGACGTCAACCTAGCCCAGCGCATCACCTGGGCGGGCGAATACCTGCACGCGGCGCCTTGGGGCGCAAAATTCGCACGGCTATGCAAACGTCAGCCATGGTTGCACGGACATGGCCACCGACAACGCTCAGTAGTTGTGGAATTTCACAAGCCCGGGCAATTTCTTTATGAAGAGGTGCTTTGTACATCTGTCAAGCCCGAAGTGGTAAAAACTAGAATACTATTTGATCGGCTTGCCTGTCAACGTGTTAGATGGTGAAAGTTCAAATCGGGTGGCTGGCGCTGTGTCAGAATCACTCATGTTGATAAAAAATAATTCTCTCTCGCCGTGGATAGCGAGCTGAGGCCATCCCAACCACAGAAAGTGGTGAAGTTAAGTGATTCCATTAGAGTCTGTTCCGGCATGGATGATCATCCCATTCGTGGTGATGTTGTTATCCATCGCCATCCTGCCCCTCGTGCCTGCGACGGCGGAGAAGTGGGAGGACTGGAGGTTCCAGCTCGGCATCGCACTTGTTCTCGGCGTGCCGGTCATCGCCTACATGGCGTATAACTTCGGCTGGGTGACTGTTGGCCACACGGTCTTCGAATATTTCCAGTTCATCGCTTTATTGTTTGCGTTGTTCGTCGTCTCCGGGTCGATCTATCTTGAGGGCGATATCAGGGCTACGCCTAAGAACAACACGATCTTTCTTGCCATCGGTGCTGCTATCGCCTCGTTTGTCGGGACGACGGGTGCGGCCATGCTGTTGATCCGTCCGTTGCTGAACATCAACGCCGAGCGCAAACGCAAAGCTCAGACGGTCATCTTCACGATTCTTATCGTCGCCAACAACGGTGGTTTGCTGACGCCGCTGGGTGATCCGCCGTTATTCCTCGGCTTCCTTCGCGGAGTCCCGTTCACCTGGACGTTCCACCTGATTCCCGAATGGCTGATCATCAACGGCCTTCTACTCGTGCTTTACTACGCGCTGGACACCGCCGCTTACGCGAAGGAAGAGGTAAGCGACAAGCTGCTGGACTACACCCACACGACGCCTATCCGACTTCTTGGAGCCATCAACTTCATCTTCTTCGCGATGATCATCGTTGGCGTTGCAGTAGTTCCGTCCATCGACCTGCAAGCCATCGAGGCTGGCACGGCCGCCTGGGCCTCTTGGGTTCCGTGGCGCGAACTGCTGTTCGGGCTTGCCGTTGTCGGCTCGTTTGTCTTCGGCAGCAAGAAGATCCGCTACGAACTTAACGAGTTCACCTGGGGTCCGATCGTCGAGGTCGCCGTGTTGTTCATCGGCATCTTCGCGACGATGATGCCCGCGCTGCGTTACCTGGCCGAGATCGCTCCGAAGCTGCCGCTCAACGAGGTGACGTTCTACCTGTTCACGGGTGGTCTTTCCGGCTTCCTCGACAACGCCCCGACTTACGCCACGTTCTTCGAGATGGCGGCTCAGCTGCCCGGCGAGCCTTCGGTGGCTGGCGTATACGAGCCCTACCTGGTTGCAATCAGCATCGGCGCCGTGACGCTGGGCGCCCTGACCTACATTGGCAACGGCCCGAACTTCATGGTCAAGTCCGTTGCCGAATCACGTGGCGTCCAGATGCCTAGCTTCGGCGGCTACATCGGCTGGACGATTCGCTACCTGATCCCGGTTCTCGCCGTCATGGTTCTGATCACCATCGCCGAGGGCACCGTAACCACCATCATCGGCATCGCCCTGGGCCTTGCGATCCTGGCCTACTGCGCCTGCCTGATTTACAAGTCGCACGGCGACGCTAAGAGAGTAAAAAATATTGTTGGTAGCCGACAGAATATCTAGGAGGTATAGGTAGTGGTGCGCATTAGCGAAAAAAAGGACCCTGGCCCTATAGGAAAATCTAAAGCTGGTGGAATCTTGTTCGCATCAGCGGCATCTGCGATTTCCAGTTTCCTCGTGACAGTAATTTCTGCTCGGACCCTAACTGTCGAGGAGAATAAAGAATTCCTCGTATTTTGGGGGTTAATATTTGGCATTTTTGGAATTATCTCTGGCACGCAGACTGAATCAACAAGAGCAGCAGCGACTGGGCGCGCGTTAGATAAAAAGGGAGATCCGCCCGTTGGCCGCGCAAAGATTGTCTATACTGCGTTGGGCATAGGCCTCATAGGAGCTCTATTAGTAGCCCTTTCCTCAATCTTCTGGTCGGGAAGGCTAACACCTTCTGCACCATTAATAGGCACGATTACCATATCGGTGGGCGTTTTCTTCTATTCCGGAGAGATGTCTTTATCTGGCATGTTTGCCGGATCAAAAGCGTGGGGGCATTATTCACTTTTACTGGCGGCAGAGGCCGTGATCCGGCTTGTGCTCGTTGCCCTGGCGGGTTTTTATCTTGCAGATTTGCTTGGTCTTGAAATTGCATCAGCGATTCCTTCTGCAACATGGCTACTGTTTCTATTAGGGGCCACGGGCAAAAATATGCTTAGAAAAAGAGCAGATGTTTCAGTAGCGCGCCTAGTTAAATATAATCTTCAAGCGATGCTTAGCTCTGCAGCATGGGCTGTATTAGTCACAGGATTCCCCACAATGCTGGAGATAACTTCAGATGGGGAAGACCCGGCACTGTTAGCAACTCTTATGCTTGCTGTCTCTTTAACCAGATCGCCGATCATGATTCCGCTTCAAGCTTTTCAAGGTGTTTTAATCACATGGGTGGCTGAGGCAAATAGTGGTCGTATGAAGATGCTGCTCAAGCTACAAGTCATCATTTTAGGTGTTGGTATTGCGTTATCAGCTTGCGCAGCTTTGATAGGTCCTCAGCTTATGAGACTTCTGTTTGGCGGCGCCTATGAGATTTCATCAAAAACTATCGGCCTCTTGACGCTAGCTTCGGTGGGTATGGCGTGGCTAGTTTTGTCTGGAGCAACGTCTATAGCTTTGAATAAACATAGGGAATATGTCTGGGGATGGGTTATCGCTGCTTGTGTGGCTTTCTTTCTGCTCTTAGTCCTACCCTTCGATGTTACAGCTCGCTCAATCACGGCTCTTATACTCTCTCCGCTTACTGGGATGGCGGTTCATCTTTTAGGTATTCGGATGAGTGATGTTTGTGAAGGGAATTAATTCTTACGGCCTGTTCCGTCGTTGTGTCGTAATGATTTGATTTCAAGATTTAGGATAGCTACGTGTTCTGCTAGCGTCCTGATTTTGTCTTCATCACGGGAGATCTCAAGGCTCAACTGGAGAGCAACCCCGAGCAAAAGAATTATTGCCAGGGCAAACAATAGGTTCGAAGGTACTTCGAACCCAGTTACTGTAGCGGCCCATACCAGAGCCTTAGGAAAAGCCGCTAGAACAACTATCATGATGCCGATTGTTAGCCAGAAAATAGCATATTTTTCGCGGAGTTTTCTGGAGCGAAGCATGTAAATTACCGCGAAAAGGACAACGATGCAGATTGCTAAGAAGAAAATTGAAGTTTTCATGCCTGGCCTCCATCAGCAAGATCGTGGTGTTTTACTGGTCGTCGCGTCATTGCTATTAAAAGAGCAAGAAGTGATCTAAACAAGTAGATTGCAGCCTTAATAGGGTTGTTTGAAGGAACTCCTGCTCGTCTTTTTCGCATCTCTACGCCAACCTGGCTGACAGTTAGGCCGGAGCGAATGGCGACGACCAATGAATCGACAGTATCGCCAAGATACTCAGCTGGGTAGTGCTTGCAGTACTGTTTTATCGCCAGACGGTCCGCGGCTCTGAATCCACTAGTTATATCCGTGAGCCTGGTTTTTGCGAGCCTAGAAATAATTCCAGCTAAAAGATTCATTGCCCATTTTCTGGGCCCTCTTGCCTGGTAGCTCCCCTTGCCAGCGAAACGGGCACCAATTGAAATATTGGTTTTATTTAGACCGTCTAATACTGACTGGATATTCCGCGGGTCATGCTGCCCGTCAGCGTCTAGCTGAATTGCCTGATCGTAGTCAAAGAGCTCAGCATATTTGTAGCCTGCTCGCATCGCCCCGCCGACGCCTAAGTTGAATGGAAGCGTTAGAACCTTAGCCCCTGCTGCGGTCGCTACTTTTTCTGTGTTGTCTGTCGATCCATCATTAACTACTAGTAGATCCATTTGAGGCACGATCTGACGAACCTCATGTATGGTTTCAGAAATCGCTTCTTCCTCATTCCAGGCAGGCATGATGATTAGCGTACGAACCACAACGGCTCTCCAATCAGTGATTTTGAATAACTTCTATAAAGATTATCTCGCGGACGCTATATCGGCGAGGACGACTCCGGACGGTTTACTGAAGACCGTATCTTTTCCCAATGTAGTTCTTGTACAGCCATGAATAAGCGCGAGGAGAGATCTTGAATATAGCCCCTGCGACAGCAAATAGTGGCTGGAATCTGGCGGTAGCAAGAACGTCACCAAAACTAAAATTGTTTCTAAGATCAGACGGGTCGCTCTTTTGGAAAAGGTGCTGGTGCGCGACGGAGAGGTAAGTTAGCGTCCTGCTTGCTTTGAGCGCCAGTCGGGTCTTCCTGCTTTCAGGTAGCGCCGAGACCAAGTCCGCTAGGCAGGATAACAGGTGCTCGGTCTCTTCGTCAGTGCTGACTCGCCCCCATGTCAGGGAACCTGGAGAGACGTAATACCTAATTCCTGGATAGTCGGTGAAGGCCACCTTCTGAGCATAGACCGCGCACTCGACCGTGTGGATCTTGTCTTCCGCCCGCAGTATCGGACGGAACCTTACCTGCCCAGCCTTGGACGCCCTGAAGATCTTGTCCCAGGAATAGTTCGTGACCTGTTCGCTAATCACGGCGTTGATAAAGTCTCTGCCGTTGATCGGACCCGATTTCTTAATGCCCCTGATGCGCGAGCTCTCGTCGACCTGTCGGAGCTCGTGCCTGCAGACGACTATATCGATTACGGGCCCGGCCTTCTCCAACGCGCTGCTCAGCCTGCGCGAGGTGAATTCGTCGTCGGAGTCTAGGAAGGTTAGCCACTCGCCGGTGGCTATTTCTAGCCCCTTGTTGCGCGCACCGGAAGGCCCTCTGTTCGGCTCGTTAAGAACTAGCTTTAACCGCTCGTCATTGAGCTCCTCAGATAACTGTTGTAGTATTTTTGCCGTGTCGTCGGTGGAGCCATCGTCGACTATGATGAGCTCCCAGTCGGCGAAGTCTTGAGCAAAGACGCTTCTCACTGCTCGCTTGACGGTTTCCTGCGCGTTGTACGCCGGCATTATAATGGACACTTTGGGCATCTGGTCTCCGTCCGGTTGGGCTGTCTGGGATGGTTAAAGCGTACCTGTGAAAAGCAAAGTAGATTGTGCGCTTCGTGTAACAAAAAACTTTTAAATGTGCCACGATAAAAGAATGAAGCATCTTCTCGCGCTTACTGACTGGGTTAAAGACGACCTTGAAGCCGTGTTCGACCTGGCAGATCGGCTTAAAAATCTTGATACAGAACCTCTGAAGGGTAAAAGCATCGCCCTGTTCATCCCGCAGGAGTCGGTGTTCTGGCGTTCCATGGCTGAGCACGCCATCGACAAGCTGGGTGCCCACGCCATCATTCTTGACGCCATGGCTCTCGAACGTAACGAGGATCCCCGCGACTTCACCGGGCTGCTGGCGAACTTCGCGTCCGCGATGATGATCCGTCACGAGAACCTTCCGATTGTGCGAACGCTCGCAGCAGAAAGCCCGATGCCGGTCATCGTGACGATGTCCGACCGCAACAACCCAACCGAGGTGCTTTCGGATATCTACCAAATCCGCAAGCGTCGCCCAGATTGGCAAAAGCTTAACTATGTTTTCGTCGGCCCCGATGGCGCCCACGCTCGCGGCTGGCTGGAAGCCTCCAGGGTGTTTGGCCTCAACCTGCGCCAGTGCTGCCCGCGTGGCTTCCAGACTTCCGGGTCACTTTTCTGGCAAGACCTGCCCAAGGCCATCAAATCCGCCGACGTGGTCATCACCCGTTCGGCGCCGCCGCGTCACCGCGCAGAGTTCGTGCCGTTCCGCGTCACCTATGAGCTGATGGAATCGGCTAGGGACGGTGCGATGCTTCTGCCGATCCCGACCTTCACCCGTGGTGACGAGGTCAGCGAAGATGCCCTGGAGGGGCCCTGGTATCCGGGCTCCGATTTTAAGGCCAGCATGCTCGAGATCCAGATGGCCATCATTCTGGTCTGCATGGGGTACGTGGAGCTTCCTCCGCGACGCAGCCGCCAGAAGTGGGCTATCGCCGCGGCCCGCGAAAAGGCCAAAGCAAAGCAGATCGAGCAGCGCTACGACTCGTCTGACGACGCCGAATAAATTTTCTTAGACCGGCGGAGTGCCCGGGTGGTTGCTCGTGTGCACCCCGCTGGTTTTATCTTTGCCCGTTTCGTCGATATAGTTGCCTGGTCTGCTTTTAGCGGGCGTGCCACCTTAGCTCAGTCGGTAGAGCGATTCACTCGTAATGAATAGGTCACCAGTTCGATTCTGGTAGGTGGCTCCACTCTTTTAATCGAGTTTTACCTGTCGAAGTTCTATATTTCACTGGTGCCGTTTTTACGTTTCACGCCTAAAGCATTGTGATTTTTCGATCTTTCTTTTCCCGCCATGAGAAAAGGTTAGGCTTCTGCCATGCGTGGCTTTGTTGTCGTAGATCTCGAAACGACGGGCTTATCTAGCAAAGATCGGATCGTCGAGCTTGGCTTAGTTCGGTTAGATCCTGATGGCAAAGTCGTCGACAACTGGGAAACTCTCGTTAATCCAAGACGGCATATAGGCGCGTCTGGCATTCATGGGATATCGGCTAGGGACGTTGTTGGGGCGCCAGCTTTTTCAGATATTGCTGACTTCATCGGTTCGGAGCTGAACGAAAGTGTCTTCGTTGGGCACAACGCTTCATTTGACGCTCGTTTTCTTGCCCGAGAGCTTTCTGCTGCTGGTGCTCTTGGAGCTGAAAGTATCCCTTATTTAGATACTTTGCAGTTATCCAAGGCTTATTTAGATCTCCCAACCAGAAAGTTGGGTGACATATGCGAGGCATTAGGAATAATTAATCAACTCGCTCACAGTGCCTTATCTGATGCGATGGCGACGGCGGAGCTTCTTCGCTATCTACTGGATCGAACTCCATCTCGCAGCCATTATTCCTTTAGTAAGGCTGTAACTGACACAGATAGCTTCTGCGGCTACAGATTTAGTGACCCTGTCTCTCGGCCGGTGTTATTTTCTCGTACGGACGCTAAAAAAGCATATGATTCATTGGCCAACGGAAGCTGGGTGACTAAGGCGGTAGCTAAGCGAGATGTGCCAGATTCTGATGAGGTCGCGAGTTATTTCAAGATGCTCGATGACGTTTTTCTTGATAGACGAATGTCTTTCCAAGAGCAGGAAAGAATCTTGACTTATGCAGCTGCGCATGAGCTTTCTTCAAAAGCACTGCAACTGATGCACGCTAATTATTTGGATTCACTTCTGCAAGCTGTATACGAAGACGGAGTGCTCACTGAAAATGAGCGCTCCACTGTCAGCGCCATAGCCAAATACTTGGGTCTAAGCATTAGTGATGAGAAAATCGCAGAATATGCGAGTCAAACTATTCCGGTTACTGTGGCATGCCATGCGTTGGACGAATGTATCGATCTTTTTGTTGGTGATCGGGTTTGTGTAACAGGTCCGATCCTGCACTCAAGAGAGTATTGGGATGGCTTCTTTGAAGCTAAAGGAGTCAAGAACGCTGGCATCGCGAAAGCGACTAAAGTTTTAATTGCTGGAGATCCAGACTCATCATCAGGTAAAACAAAGAAAGCTAGGCAGTACGGAATACCGGTTATTGCTGAATCAGCCGTCGAGTCAATTCTGAGGTTTAGCTGAAGCGCACGATATACGCGACTGTTAGGGATCTGAGCGTAAAACTGCTCTGGCAATAAGTTTTTTATGCCCGATTTGTCATCTGTCCTATGTTGGGCTATTGTTCTTTCTCGCTTCGAAAAACGAACTGAAAAGTCAGTGAGTTGTTGCGGCCAAAGGCAAAAGCAACAAGAAGCAAAAAACAAAAAATTCGATTTGACATGACGGAATCAACCCCGTAATGTTGGTCGAGTCGCCTGGCGAGGAAACGAGTCAGACGGCAACAAAAATTCCACAGTCGG